>CAWIAM010000001.1:0-248132 GCA_963834215.1 uncultured Acidobacteriota bacterium
TCCTGGTAATCGGCGCTGATCGGAAACTGACCCACCGCGGAAGCAGCATAGCTTTTCGAGATGTAATGGGTGTTGAACGTCCGAGTCGCGAGGTGGATTTTCCGAGGCGCAGAGTTTATTTCTGGTCAGGCTTGTTTGGACATGCGGACTACGGGAAGGAATTCGCCATTGGGAAGGGGGACTTTGAGATTTTCCAGCGCTACGTAGCCTCTGGCGCGGAAGAGTCGCACGCCGGTTAGGGTGGCGCCCATTTCGAAGCGCTGGAAACCTGCTGCTTTTGCGGCGCGCTCGGACGTTTCCAGGATCAGGCTGCCGATTCCGCGGCGTGCCCACTGCAAGGATGAAGAAGGCGCGAATTTTGGCGGCATCGTGGCGGGGATCGAGAAGAGCGTCCTCGCGTCCCGTCCAATGGTCGCTGCCGTAGAGCGTCTTGCGCTTGCTCCAGCCGCCGCAGCCGACGGCGATTGGATGGGATTCTGGCGGGGTGGCTTCCGCTTCCGCGACGAAGTACGTTTGGTCCGAGATGAGCTGACTGTCAACGCCGAAGACGCTCTCGAGCGCGCTGTCGATTTGGGTGGGAGTGTAGTCTTGCGCCTGCAATTGACGTACAGAGGCGTCAATCAACACACGCAGGGAGGGAATATCCGCGAGGACGGCATGCCGGATATGAATGCTCGGCTGCATGGCACATGATACTCGGGTGCCAGAAAATTCTAACGCGAAGAGAGTGGAGGCAGAAGCAAACTCGCCGAGCAGTGGCCCAAGAAGTCAGGCCAAAATGACCATCAGGGGCGAATCGCGACGAGCTCGAAGAAGTTCCTATCGGTCGAGCTTGTTGCCGCGGAGTGTTGCGCCTCCCTTCGACCCCGCCACGGGTGGCTCTCAGGGCTAGTCGGCTCTGGATGGCTATGATGCTGCGGACGCCAATCGGGAGATTGGCGTTCCCAGGAAATGCACGCGCGCTGCGATGGCGAATCGTGCGCGCATTGCACCTGCCCGGTCTGGCTTCGCCAGACCTGCTGCTACAAAATTCAAAGACGTCGAATCGCTGACTCGGCGCGCGGTGTGTTGGCACGAGAGCGCCTTGGGTCAAAGCCGGGACAGCGATGGCGCACTGAAGTGCGCGGCTGTACATGGGACAAAAGAATTGCGCGAACGTGAAACCATTAGGACATTATAACATCATAATAGATGGGAGAATCGAATGCATGCGGAGCGTTCGTTTTGCATCGAGAAGGAGGTTTGCGAATATGGACACACTTCTCCAATCATTGGAACGGGAAGGCAGCACTAGGTTTGCGCTCTTAAAACGAGCTTCGGTGGCTCGTTGGGCGCCTGTTCCGCTGCGTCTGATTGTTGGCTACGGTTTCATGGAGCATGGCTTCGCCAAGCTGTCGCGTGGGCCTGAAGTTTTCGCCGGCATCCTGCATACGATGGGCGTGCCTGCACCTCATTTCATGGCATGGCTTACGATTTTGACCGAGCTCATTGGCGGCCTCGCCGTGCTGCTCGGAGCTTTCATTCCCATTGTGAGCCTGCCGATGGCTGCGGTTCTCGTCGTAGCGATGCTAACTGTGCATCTCCCCTATGGGTTCAGCACGATCAAGCTGCTGAGTGTGACGGCCGGCCGGGCGCAATTCGGGCCGCCGGGCTACGAGCTTGATCTGCTTTATCTTGCGTGCCTTGCGGCGCTCGTGATCGGTGGTTCCGGACCGATGGCCATCGACCGGTATTTCAGGAAGAAATAACAGCTGCTCTCATGCGGCGCCCAGGCATCGGAAGATTTTCAGCGTGAAGGCTTTCGGACAAGGCGTGTGACGAATCGGGCGAGATCTCCGCGGTAGTGCAGCGTTTCGTAATCGACTGGGCGGCCACCGGTCGAGTAAGAAGTTCGTTCAATGCGAAAAATCGGGCTGCGTGGTTTTACTTTCAGCGCGCGAGCAACCGCTTTCTCCGCGGCCACTGCGTCCAATTTGTACTCCGCCTCGATCAGCGGGACGTCGTATTTGCGTTCGAGGAGCAAAAAGATAGGCTCGACCTTCAGATTGTTGGTGATGATCTTCTTGCCGATTTCCAAGGGCAGGTAGGTCTCGTCGAAGGAGAGCGGAACGCCGTTTGCGAGGCGCACGCGACGAATTCTGACGACGCGCTCGCCTCTTGTCAGCGCGAGCTGGCGCGCGACGGTCGCGTTGGCGGCGACAATTTCCTTGCCGATCACGCGGGCCGTGGGCTTGTGGCCAAGCGCGTGCATATTTTCTACAAATCCGGTCAGCTCTTTAAGGTCGTCCGTGATCTTTGGGGCAGCGACGAATGTGCCCTTGCCGCGACGAATCTCGACAAGGCCGCGGCTCACAAGATTCTGAATCGCGCGACGGACGGTGATGCGGCTGACCCCGAATCGCGCAATGAGGCTGTCTTCGGTCGGCAGCTGGTCGCCGATCTTCAGGTCGCCGTCGGTAATTTCGCCAGTGAGGACGGCTTCGACGCGTGCGTAGAGAAGAGAGTCATGCGATGAGGACATGACGACATCATAACATCGGATGGGTTAGCCCGAAGCCATGGTGCGTCGCACGGCGTGTGTCGCGCCTACGGCGCTCGTAATTCTTTTTGCGCGTTTCCCCGGGCTTACGCCCGGGGCTAACTTATGCCGCGCCTCCGGCGCTGAGCGGCGCCAAGCGGGAGATTGGCGTTGGCGGAAAACGCCAGTTCCCCGCCCTTCTCCAATTGCAATTGCGCCGCCGGACCAGGCCTACTGTGTATCTCCTGCGCAGGTCACATGGTTGTTCCAGTCCACGAAAGAGCCTTGGGGGTTGTCACGCCACGCCCAAACGTGGAGTTCGAAGAACGCCGGTAGGCCGTAACGGTTCTGGGGAGCCTTTGGCCTCGCCGTGGAAGGCCCATCGACGTACAGCATCAGGTGACCCTCCACCTCCGGAGCGGCGTCGGGCGGGAGAGCGCTCGCGAGAATAATGAACTCGACGCCAACTAGCTTGTATTGACCGTTCGAGGTCGGCTCATAGATCAGAGCCTGCGGATGTTTGGCGTCAAGGGGTCCGTTCAGCAGGGTGGTATTGACGTAGTGGATGCCCATGGCTCCATGGTCGGAGCCGCTTACGCAGCCGAGGACAGGAGTGTATCCAGCCGCGGTGGCTTTGTTGACATCCTGATACTGCTGGGTGGCGTTGCGAACGATTTCTACGAGCTTGTCCTGCTCTCCCTGTTCCGCTGCGTCTGTCTGTTGAGCCAAGACACAAGGGGAAAGTGCCAGAAGCCCGGCCAACAGCACTGACAGATGCGATAGCTTTTTCATGTTTCCTCTCCTTATAGTTCTGGCGGGAAATTGCTCACAAGCGGCTTGCCGATACATGGCACTCTCGATTCGTGAACTCCCGCAAAACCAGCGCACTTTCGCTTTTTTCTGCGTGGAGTGCAATCCTCGCGGCCTCCATACGTCCCCAAAGTTTTCTCCATCGTTAAGCTGTTAAAGACCAAGGCGTTCCTGCCCCGACCATCCCGTCCTCCCGCAACCAGGGAGTTGTGATAGACTTCGCTACACTTGCAGGCGTTGATATGCCTACCTCCGCACCACGCGCGCGTCCATTGCGCTTCGACAATTTTGAACTGGATGTTCGAGCGGACGAACTGCGTAAACGGGGTGTAAGGCTGCGTCTGCACGGGCAACCGCTGCAAGTGCTGGCCGCTTTGTTGAGCCGCGCCGGCGATGTGGTCACTCGCGAGGAACTGCGAGCGCAGATTTGGACAGCCGACACGTTCGTAGATTTCGACCACAGTCTGCACAACGCGATTGCGCGCCTTCGCGAGACGCTCGGCGACTCCGCCGAAACGCCGCGGTACATTGAAACGCTTCCGCGCCGCGGATACAGGTTTATCGCGCCGGTGGAAAGCTCGGTGGAAAGCCCAGCGGTAAGCGAAGTCCCGCTGGATCCACCTCATTCCGTACAGTCAGCGCCGCCCCGCGAGGTCCCCGTCGCCTCAGCTCGTCGCACTCCTCGCGCTTTCCTGGCCGCAGGATTCCTGACCTTCCTCGTCGTATCTTTGGCGGTATGGCTGACGCGCACGGGCTCCCCTTCTATAAGCGCCGCTCGTCCTTTGAATTCCATAGCCGTTCTACCCCTGGAAAATTTGTCCGGCGATCCGTCCGAGGAATTCTTCGCGGATGGCATGACGGACCAGTTGATTACGGACCTTGCAAAGGTTCAGTCGCTGCGGGTCATCTCGCGAACTTCCGTGATGCAATACAAAGGCGCCAAGAAGCCCTTGCCTGAAATTGCGCGAGAATTGAATGTGGACGCCATCGTTGAAGGGTCGGTGATTCGTTCGGGTGAGCGAGTGCGAGTCACCGCCCAACTGCTTCAGGCATCCACGGACCAGCACCTCTGGGCGGAGACGTATGACCGCGATCGCGGCGATGTGCTCAAGTTACAGGGTGAGGTGGCGGACTCCATCGCACAGCAAGTCCGCGCACAACTGACTCCGCAGCAGCAGGCTCAGCTTCATTCAACTCACGTGGTGGACCCTGCGGCATACGATGCCTATCTCAAGGGGCGTCTTTACTTCACCAACGAGTTCACCAATCCTGATTCACTGAAGAAGGCGCGGCAGGACTTCGAGGAATCCATCCAAAAAGATCCAAACTTTGCTCTTGCTTACGCCGGCCTCGCTGACACTTACGTCTATCTAGCCTTCACCGGAGCTCTTCAAAAGGACACGGCCTACCGGTCTGCCAAGGAGGCGCTAGCCAAGGCGCTGCAACTGGACGACAGCATCGGCGAAGCTCATGACACCCTGGGCGTGCTGAGCTGGCGGTTTGACTGGGACTGGGACGCCGCCGAACGAGAGTTCAACCGCGCTATTGCTCTGGCGCCGAGCTATAGCTGCGCACATGAGGATCGCGCCATCTTTCTCGCATTTGCCGGCCGGCGCGGCGAAGCTCTTGCAGAGATCGCCAAAATCAACCAACTGGACTACGGCTTGAGCTCGGCGATGGCCGAATCGGTTACGTATTATGAGTTGAAGGATTACCCCGAGTTGATAGAAGCAAGCAAAAGAGGTTTGCTTTTGGACCCGGAGGATGCGTTCCTACACTACCTGCTCGGCGTCGGTTACGAAGCTAGCGGTACACTTCCGGAAGCGATTTCGGAGTACCAGAAAGTCATGAAGATGTGGGATGGTCCGAACGCCGCCGTTGCGCTCGCACATGCCTATTCCGCTGCCGGCAGAAAAGCGGAAGCCAACAAGATTCTTCGCGACTTGCAGCGCAAATCAGAAGGGACTTCTGTTCCGCCGTACACGATGGCCACCATCTACGCTGGCCTCGGCGAAAATGACAAAGCTTTCGAGTTCCTCGAGAAAGCCTGCTCGGAGAAGTCTTTAGACATTCCCTTGTTCCTGAAATCTGACTTGCTCCTCGATGACCTCCGTCCTGATCCCCGTTTCCAAAGCCTTCTTCGCGGCATGGCTTTGAAGAACTAGATCCACGCGCGGCGACAGGGTGGGCTTGGTAATTCCCTTTGTTCGAATAAGGGGAGCCGAGTATTGGCCGGTGGAGTTACATTCCCATCCGTAGTAAAGGATCATTGGTAACGATCCTTTTTCCCCACAGGAGTGCTGACGATGGCTGACATACATGAGGTGGTTGTGCGAGGGAGCGCGGCAGGGTTTGCGCAGGAGATTCTCGCGGGCCCACATCGTTTGACGGCAGATGAGCCCGTGGCTGGCGGTGGAACCGACACGGGCCCAACTCCCTACGACTTACTGCTTGCTGCCTTGGGCGCTTGAACTTCGCTGACGGTTGCGCTGTATGCGCGACGCAAGAACTGGCCGCTGGAAGCGGTTACCGTCAGGCTGCGCCACAGCAGGATTCACGCAGCCGACTGTACAGATTGCGAAACCAAAGAGGGAATGCTTGACCATATAGAGAGCGACCTCGAATTCGCAGGGCAGCTAACTCAAGAGCAACGCTCGAAGCTGCTTGAGATTGCCGAGAAATGCCCAGTCCACCGCACCCTCGTCTCCGAAATCGACATTCGCTCCCGCTTGCTGTGAGCGATGGCGCGCGGTGGGGTTGACAACACCGGGAAACTGGCCTATGGTAAGAGTTAGTCAACTAACTTAGAGTGAGCATGAGAAAAGCGCACCCAGACAAGCGGACACGGTTGATCGAGACCGCCATGAAACTGGCTTATCGGAATGGTTTCAGAGAGACGAGCCTGGCGGACATCGCCGAAGCGGCGCATGTTCCGGTCGGGAACGTTTACTACTACTTTAAAACCAAGGAAGAGCTTGGCGAGGCCGTTGTGGAGCGGCGCCTGGCGGAATTTCGGGAATCGCGGGAAGAGATGGACCGGTTGAAGTCTCCGAAGAAGCGGCTGCTTGCTTTTGTGGAAAGCATTCACGGGAACCGAGAGCAGCTTGCGCGCGGGGGATGTCCGGTGGGCGGCTTGTGTTCCGAGTTGCACAAGCAGGGCGGCGCTCTCGCAAAGAAATCCGCGGCACTCTTCAGCGAGCCAATGAGTTGGCTCGAAGAGCAATTCCGAGAGGCCGGACATAAAAAGGATGCACGAGAATTTTCCGTGCGTCTCTTCTGTGCTTTTCAGGGCGTGGCTGCAGTGGCACACGCCGCTAATGATCCTGACTTGGTGGTGATGGAAGTAAAGCGCCTGAAAGATTGGATCGGCACGCTGTGAGACCGATCGCCGCGCCACAGGCGCAAAGGAACGGGATGATAAAAGCAACGCTGGATAAGGGACAGTTCGGACCGTGGGCGCTCGTCACGGGCGCTTCGTCGGGAATCGGCAAGGAATTCGCGCGGCAAATCGCAGCGTCGGGAATCAACGTCGTACTGGTGGCCAGGCGAGAGGCGTTGCTTGCGGAACTGGGACGCGCGATCTCACAGGAGTTCGATGTGCAGCACCGCGCGGTAGCTGTGGACCTCTCAGAAGAGGGATTCATAGCGGGACTTGCGGACGCTACGCGCGACATTGACGTCGGGCTGGTCGTCTCCAATGCCGGCACCGGAAATCCGGGCGAGTTCCTGAAGCTCGATCGCCAGTTGCTTCACGCGACTTTGCGACTGAATACGATGGCGCATCTGGACATCACACACCATTTCGGCGCGAAGCTCGCCGAGCGGCGCCGGGGCGGCCTGATCCTCATAGGAGCGATGGGCGCGGAAGATGGGGTTCCGTTCATGGCGAATGACGGTGGCGCCAAGGCGTATGTCCACAGCCTTGGGGAAGCGCTCCACTATGAGCTCAAACCTCGGGGCGTCTACGTTACCGTCGTGCCGCCCGCGCTGACAGAGACGCCGGTGCTGGCCAAGTTTGGGTTCGACCTGCGGACCATGCCGATGAAGCCGATGAGCGTGGAGCGGTGCGTATCCGAGGGCCTGAACGCGCTGCGGGAAAACCGGTCCAGGATCGTTCCGGGACGGATGAATCGCATCATGAACGCATTGGTGCCGGCTTCCGTGAAACGGATGCTGACAGCCAAGATGTTCGTCAAGGCGCTTGCGAGGAAGCTCGAAAGCGCGAA
The DNA here is from genome assembly GCA_963834215.1 of uncultured Acidobacteriota bacterium. Classification (GTDB taxonomy): domain Bacteria; phylum Acidobacteriota; class Terriglobia; order Acidiferrales; family UBA7541; genus Palsa-295. The sequence goes on from CAWIAM010000001.1 coordinate 7,555, forward strand.
GGCCCCGGCCTAATAGCGGAGGTTGTACGCCACCAGGTTTCACAGTTTTCCACGCGTCAATCACGTCGCAACCACCGACAGCCTTTGCGCGGTTTTGTGGAACCCCAAACGAGGCAGCGCGCAAAATAGGCCTACCGATAATTCGTAACTTCCGCGTTCTGGAAGGCTCCATCGCGAGCAGGGTCTTCAACAACAAAATGCGCGAGGGCAGCGCTGACGAAAACTTGGCCATGTGGTCCAGCAGCAACGGCCACCGTTGGCCCGACCGGCCTATCCACGTCGAGGCACGACGTCTCCCGAACAGTGCTCACGCGCTTTTCAGTCGGAGGATCGTCAGTTTTTTACGCGTCAATTGCCCGTTAACGAGCGGCGGCTTTCGCGCGGGCGCGTCCTTGCTGATAGATGCTTAGGCTGATGAATGCCGCTTGGACTAGTGGCGCGTTGACTCCGCGTTTCTTCCCGCGTTCTATGAGATCTCCAAGAATCGTGTCCGCTTCGACGGCCGCATGGTCTGTGAGGTCGCGATACATGGACGAGGTCAGTGTGGAACCCGGCGTATTAAGTAGAAGGGCCTTTTCTCCCAGGAACTTCTCCGACATCGGGTAGCCGCAAGCGCCCGCGATTGCGGCGCATTCACGAAGTGCAGCGAGAGATAAGTCGGCGCCACCGGGAACCGCCGCGATTTCGCCGATATTTGCGCGAAGCAAACAGGTGATGGCTCCCAAACTGGCCAACCACACCCACTTCTGCCACATGTCCCGCAAAATGTCCGTGGAAATGGCCGCGTCGAATCCGGCGCCGCTAAACGCCTGATGCACTGCTTCGATTCGCGAGGTCTTCTTCCCGTCCAGTTCGCCGTAGGCTAGGATCTGGAAATCGGCAAGCTGGAGTATGCGGCCTTGCGAATCCACTTCGGTGGCAACGTAGCAAACGCCACCTAATACAGCGTGTTCGCCGAACTTCTGCGTCAGCACGTCCATGTGATGCATGCCGTTCAGCACCGGGATGATGACGGTCTGCGGCCCTACTGCGGGCGCGAAATCATTGATCGCGCCGGCGAGGCTGTAGCTTTTTACGCTCAAAAAGATAACGTCATACGGAGACGCAATCTGGGCTGCGGTTATTGTTTCGGGCCGTACGGTGAAATCGCCATGACTTGGGCTGACAATTCGCAGCCCTTGCGCCTGCATTTGCTCGGCTCGTTTTGGCAGGACTAGAAATGTTACATCGCGACCCGCCTGTATTAGACGGCCTCCAAAATAACCACCAACTGCGCCAGCACCGACGACTAGAATTCGCATATTGCCATCCCTCCGTCACCTTGTTTGATTGCAAAGAAGGATCAATCGGTCGCATGCTTTTTTGATTCGTGCTTATTTTCCCTGGTAGACCGGCTTTCGATGTTCCGCCTCGGCCTTCACGCCTTCCAGGAAGTCTTGCGTGTGGAAGAGGGCTGCGAATTGCGCGTCGAGTTTTGACAGCGCCTCTTCTTGCGTTTGATCGATCGCCAGGTGAGCAGACGCGAGTGTGGTCTTGATGCCGAGCGGGGCGCAATCGGCAATCTTGTTCGCGATGCGAATGCCAGCCTCTAGCGCTTCCTGCGCGTCCGGAGCTACCTGCTGCACTTCTCCTATACGGTATGCTTCCTCGGCGCTCCAGTGATCTCCGGTGAGCATGTAGCGCATGGCAAGATGTTTCTTGCGGCTACTACAGCTCGCTTTGTCTCGCTTGCTCTCGTCTGTGCTCTTGACTCTGCGAGCGTGATGGATTGGTTGCAGGCTACCAATTCTGGCAGCCTGCTGACAGGCGCGCAGCGTCGTATGAATTTGACCGCTTTGCTGTTTCCCGAAGCCGTTGCGAGCAAACAACTTGTCGAGCCGGCATGGGCGAGCACACTTCGGCACGTTGATTGCACTCCATAAAGAGCCAAGGTAGGAAGGAATATGATCGAGATTGAAGTCGAAAAGCCAAAGTGGCTAAGCCAAATGGAGGGAATTCTAGAAACCCTCAACGAAGGTGTAATAATCCTCGACGATTGCCACCGAATTCTCTTTGTCAATTCCGGTTTTGTAGAGATGACCGGCATGACACAGGAAGATGTGATCGGCAGGCTGGTGTCGGACTTCTATTCCGCCAAGGAATGGACATTTGTTCTGATGCAGGTCGGCGTTGCCTCCCGTTTTGGCCGCAATCGATACGACTTTGTCCTGCCGCAAAAAGACGGAGGCCGGTTGCCGGTCTTGATCGGGGTGCGAGCGTGGGAAGATCCCGACGGCCAGAAGCTGAGAATCGCGACGCTCACTGATGTTTCCGAGTTACGAGAGGCCAACCACCGCCTGCAAAATCACTTGAAAGAGATGGAGGAGGATCTGGCTCTCGCAGCTCGCGTGCAGAGAAGCCTGACGCCGCAACCCCTCGCGTGGGGCAACATGCGTGTGGAAGCCTCTTATCATCCCGCCGGCACGATTGGGGGCGATTTCGGACTGGTAATGCCGCTCGAGCCCGACCAGCTCAACTTAGCAGTCTGCGATATTTCCGGCCACGGTATCGGCTCGGCGCTCGTGGCCAATCGGATCTACTGCGAGATTACGTCGCACTTGAAGAATGGCGTAGCGCTTCCTTGCATCCTCCACCGCCTGAATCGCTTTGCGATCGAAGACATCGGCAGTTCGGATTTCTTCCTCACGCTGGCAGTGGCGCAGATAGACCATCGTGCTCGCCGGATGATTCTCGCTGGTGCCGGGCATCCACCCGTTATGCTGACACGGCCCGGACAGCAGCCGTTGCTACTGGAATCCCGCAGCATGATCCTTGGGAGCCTCCGCGATGCCGTGACCGCGGAACCCACCCTGGAAGTAGAGCTTCGACCGAAGGACCGCATCGTCCTGTACACCGACGGCCTGACGGACGTCTTTAATCAGCACGGAGAAATGCTGGGCGTAGAAGGCTTGCAAGCCGTAGTCGGTGAGGCTTCTCGCCTTCCATTCAGCGAAATGACACAAGCGATCGTTGACCGCGTGGCGGCCTGGCGCGAAGGACCCGCTACCGACGATACGTCTCTGGTCTTGATTGAAGTTCATTGATCGTGACGTGAGAGGCCGACTCGGCCACAAACTATTCGGCCAACACGTTCTCGTGAGGGCTGAATTGTGGGAGTATGGCGTCCAACTGTGGGGGAGAAAGGAGCGGCAACATGACGGAAAGCAACCGGATGGTCAAGGCGGCGAGCGGCCGCCGCATGCGAATCGGCCTGCGGCTCGCCGCGATGGTTCTTCTGCTCCAGTTGCCCTGGATTTCGGTCCTCGGCGGGCAAGCGCCTGCGAAGGACCAAAGCGCCGAGCCAGACAAGTTCTATCGCGAATATGCCGGGCTCAGCGACGGTGAGATCGCCTCAATCCACAGCGGCAAGGCCATCGCGAAAATAATTGAATCGCCCACCCCGGATGAAGTCTTCGTCTTCGGGTCCGTGTACATCAATTCCACCCCGGACAGCTACCTTAAGTTCGCTTCGGATATCGATCAGCTCCGCAAGCTGCCCGATTATCTCGCGATCCGCAAATTCAGCGATCCGCCGCAGCTGTCCGATCTGGAGGGCTTCACGCTCGATGACGACGACATCAAGGAACTGAAGAACTGCAAGCCGGACGACTGCAAGGTCCAGCTTCCCGCCGAGTCGATGGAGGAATTCCAGAAACAGGTGAATTGGTCCGCTCCCGATGTCGCGGACCAGGTAAACCATCTCGGCCAGAAAATGGCGCTCGAAGCTCTGCAGCAATATATACACGGTGGAAACGAAGCCCTCGGCACTTATCGCGATAAAAAACATCCCGCGGCTGTCGCCGATACATTCGCGTCGTTGCTCAGCCGGTCCAAGGCGCTTCCGGTGTATCTGCCGGAACTGGATCGTTACCTGCTCGATTACCCTGCCGCGCCCTCGAGCCAAATTCAGTCACAATTTTATTGGGAGAAGATCAAGTTCGGCCTGAAGCCCACGCTGCGCATCGTGCAAGCTATCGTTTTTCGTGGCGCGGGTTCCACGCAGCCTGCCTACGCGGTCGCCGTCAAGCAGCTCTACGCGAGCCATTATTTTGAAACCGCGCTGGATCTCACGGTTTGCGTCCGGAGCACCGCTCCGGGTCAGAATGGCTTCTATCTGATCACGCTCAAAGGCTCGCAGCAGGCCGGGTTAACGGGGTTTAAAGGCGGCATCGTGCGCAAGGTCGCCGTCGATAGGACCCGCTCCTCTCTCGAGCGGGCGCTGGCGTCAATCAAGGAGAAACTGGAAAGCCAAACGCAGTAAACTTGGCGCCGCCGCTTCGTTCGGGAGAAAACATGGCATTCCCTGATCGCCGCACAGTCAACGTACTCTGCACGATTCTGCTCTTTGCCGTCGTGCTCGCGATCATCTATTTCGCGCGCGGCGTGTTCGTGATCTTCATTTTCGCGATCCTCTTCGCATATCTGATCGATCCCGTCGTCCGCTTTTTGCAGCGCCACTCACTCATTTTCAAAAACCTCAGGGGCCCTCACGTGGCGGAGGCCTATCTCGTCCTTCTGATCCTCATTCCGCTCACCATCCATTTCGTGGCGCCTGGCTCGCTGGGGACGACGACGAGGCTCGCGAAGCAAATGCCCGCATTCGTTGCCAGCATTTCGACCGGCGAAATCGCCACGCAAATCGGCGGCAAATATGGATGGAGCGACGCTCAGCAGCAACGCCTTAAATCGCTTCTCGTTGAGCACCAGGCAAACATCCAGAGTGCGGCTAGAGGCTGGGAGCGGTCTGCTTTGTCCGCCCTTGGCAGCTTGATCGTGATACCCATACTCGCCATCTTCTTCCTCAGCGATGGCGCAAATATGGCCGATGCGTTTATTCGCATGGTCGCCCCCAAAGATGATCTCGAAGACTTCCAGTCTCTCGCCGGCGAATTGAACTCTACGCTGCGACACTACATCCGGGCCAAAGTGACTCTGGCGATCCTCTCGCTAGTGTTCTTCTCCTTCGCTACTCTGCTGCTGCGTTTCCCTCATTTTCTGGCGCTCGGCCTCGTCGCGGGGGTTCTGGAGTTTATCCCCGTCGCCGGCTGGATGACTTCGGCCGTAGTGATACTCAGCATCGGCGCGATGACGCACGCGCACTGGATTTGGATGGCCGCCCTCATCGGTCTTTGGCGGATGCTCATGGACTATTGGATTTCGCCTCGCATCATGGGCCTCGAACTCGAAATCCATCCGCTGATGGCCATCTTTGCGGTGATGGTAGGCGGTGCGGTCGGCGGGATCGTGGGCATCTACCTCTCCGTGCCCCTCGTTGCCGTGCTTCGAGTATTGTGGCGCAGTAAAGCCGTGGAGCGGGCAGAGCAGGCTTTTGAGTAGCGACGTCTGGCCCGTTTATATTGCCGTGTGGAGCAGGAAGTGCGTGGTCGAGATGGGACTAGGGTTTCACGAGGGACGGCGCGGGTCGGCCATTCAGCACCGCGTCTATGTTGTCCAGGGCTAGCATGCCCATTGCTGTGCGGGTTTCGATTGTGGCGCTGCCGATATGCGGCAATAGAAATGTATTTTTCAGCGAAACATATTCCGGGTTGAGTTTTGGCTCGGCTTCAAATACGTCGAGTCCGGCCGCGGCGATCCGCCCGCTTTTGAGAGCAGCGATGAGGTCGTCGTCGAGCACCAATCCGCCGCGAGCGGTGTTCACCACGATGGCGCCCGGAGGCAGAAGGCTTATGGCTTTGGAGTTCAAGAAATGGTGGGTCTGGGGAGTGTCCGGGGCGTGCAGGCTCAAGAACTGACTTACGCGAAGCAGATCCGACGGATCCTTGTGGTAGACGGCGTCTCCGGCGATTTCCGCGGGTAACTCAGAAGTGTTGCAATAGTGAATCTTCATTCCGAATCCTCGCGCTCGACGCGCCAGAGCTTGTCCCACGCGCCCCATCCCGAAAATTCCGAGGACCTTGCCGCCAACTTGCCATCCCAAAAGCATGTCGGGACTCAGCGGCCTCCAAGTTCCTGTGCGAACCAGTTCCTGGGCCTCGTAAGCACGGCGCGAAGCACCAAGTAAAAGCAGCATGGCGATGTCGGCCGTGGCGTCATGGTTGACGCCAGGGGTGTAGGCGACTGCAATTTTCCTGCGAGCGGCGGCTTCCAGATCGACATGCTCAAAACCCACCGAATACGTGGCGATGACTTTTATCGTTGGCGAGACTTTCTGGAAAAATCCAGAATCCAACCGGTCTGCCGGCGTGATGAACAGCGCGTCGGCTCCTTCAGCTGCGGAGAGCAACTGCAACTGGCTGAAAGGAACCCGGTTCGGATTTCGCCGGGCGTTGTAATCACGATCGATACGATCTTCAATCTCCTTCGTGTAACGGCTGGTTATCACCAGACCGGGTTTCGTCATATCCAAGGATCCCCTTCCGCGTACTAGTCGTGAAGTACTCGCGGAAACTTCGTCCACGCTGTAACTAGCACATAGAGGATCAGTGCTCAAACCAGACGAACGTTGCGCTCCATTGTTTTGATAACGTCGTCGAAGCGGCCTGCCAGCACCTGCTTAGCGAGACTCAGTGTGTAATTCTTTGCCGTGTGGAACGGGACGTGCGACGGCAATGAAAGCGCGAAGGGATCAACGACGGCATCAACGACAACCGGTCCGTCCTGGTAGGCCAGAGCTTCCGCGAGAGCCTCTTTGACGTCGCCCGGTTCCTCGAGACGGATGCCTTTGGCGCCCATCGCTTCGGCCACGCGCGCGAAATTCGGATTTTTGAAATCCACTCCAAAGGGAACGAAGCCGGCTTCCTGCTGCTCGATTTTCACGAAATCGAGTGACTCGTTATTGAGAATGAGGTGCACGACGCGCGACTTTCGTTGCACGAGAGTGGGCAGATCGCCGAGCGCGAGCATCGTAAAACCGCCATCCCCGCACAGCCCGATCGTCTGGCGGCCGGGGTAGGCCAATTGCGCGCCGAAGGCGTTAGGCACGGCGTTGGCCATCGACGCCCAGGAAAAGGAACCGAAAAGCCGGCGATTGGCGCCGCCCTTGATGTGCCGCGCCAGCCAGATGCAGGCCGTTCCAGTGTCGGCGAAGAACATGGCGTCGTCGGAAGCCAGCGCGCTTAATGTGGCGGCGAGGTACTCGGGGCGAATCGGCTTGATGCCCGGGCCTTTGTCCACGTAATGGTTCAGCAGCTCGTCGAACGAGCGCGTTTTTGCAAGGTGCTTGTCGAGGAAACCCTTGTCATTTTTCTCCCGCACTTTGGGCAGCAAGGCCGAGAGTGTCGCCTGCACATCTCCGATGAGACCCAGATCCAGCGTGGTCCTGCGGCCGAGGTGCTTCGGGTTCACATCAATTTGGACCTTTTTTACGTTGCCGTTCGGCAAAAACTCGGAAAACGGAAAATCTGTCCCGAGCAGCAGGAGAACATCGGCGTTCTGAATCGCGTCGTACGTTCCGCCGTAGCCGAGGAGACCGGTCATGCCCGTGGCGTAAGGATTATCGTGCTCGAGCCACTGCTTGCCGCGAAAGGAGTAGCCGACGGGAGCTTTCAACTTTTCGGCGAGAGCCAGGACTTCCTTGCGCGCTTCCCGGCAGCCGTCGCCGCCGAAGATGGCGACCGTCTTGGCATCATTGATCAAGCGTGCGAGCTTATCCAATTCCGCGTCAGCCGGACGCAAGACCGGCTTGGCGGGAATCGCGACGGCATGGAATTTCTCCGGCGCCTCGGATGCTGCCACATCGCCTGGAAGCGAAATCACCGTGGGACCGCGATCGCCGATGGCGGTGGTGATGGCAGTGTTGATCACTGCGCGCGCCTGCTCCGGATTGACGAGGCGCCCGATATAGAGCGCGGCAGCGTCGAAAAACTTGTAAGGATTCAGCTCCTCAAGGGCAGCCGTATCGATCAGACTCGTTTCGACGTCTCCACAAATGGCGATGACCGAGGCGCCTTCTTTCCTCGCGTCCATCAGGCCGTTAAATAAGTGAGTGACGCCGGGACCGGCCGTGCCGCAGACGGCAACGGGATTCCCGGTGAAGTAGGCCTCTGCAACCGCGGCGAAGACGCCGTATTCTTCATTCCGAACATGAATGAACTCAACTTGTCCGTTCCGGTGGAGCGCGTCTATGACGGGATTGAGAGCGTCGCCCACAATTCCATAACAGCGTTTCACGCCAGCCTTCTGCAGCATTTCCCACAACACGTCCGCAACATTTCGTGCCATATGAATCCTCCAAATTTGGATATTAGGGCCGTGACCATCGGCTCCCAGGTTGGCGACCCTCGGGAGCTAAGTAGAACGCTGAAACTGCTACGCGTGCATCCCGCTGTGCGTTAAGCATGCCGATTAACTCGGCCATGAGGAATCGGCGGGATCGCGGCGAGGTTATCCCTCCGCCGCTTTGATTTTCTTGTTCAGCTCCCGATCATCGAAATTCCCGGCCGGCTGCTGCTTCCCTCTTGATTTAGCTTCACGCAGAGCGCTCGTCCTCTCCCCCAGTGGTTATACCGGCTATGGGAAGGGTTCGTACGGGATATGGATGCGTGGCCGGGAAATAAGGCGTCACTCTTTCTTGAGCGACGTCCTCACTCAGTCCAAATTGCTGGGTTCACCGAAGGGTGCTCATCTGGCCCGATCGTAGGGAGGAGGACCCCTTTTGTGAGCCAGATTTGAACTGGTGAAGTGCAGCGTCGCGGCTAGGCGATGCGCTTGCTGGACGAATGCGCCGATGACTGGCTGCTCGGCGAACGGCTCGGTTGCTGCAACCAATGCAGCACCGATGTGGTGAGGCTCCGAGTATTTTCGAGATTGCGGCCAGGCAACACGCGGGTAGCGCTGCTCCGTGGTCGCCGCCGGGAAATTTGCGATGCGGCGAGCACGCGCGCGGTCGGCGCCGAAAGCGGCACGCTCGGCTGCGGAACCGCAGTCGCTACTTTATGTTCGGCGCGACGCTTTGTTGCCGCTCGCAGCCACTGTCGCCACGATCCTGCAAGATCCGGCCACTCGAACGCGATTCTCACATGCCGATACTTGTTTCGCCACAGCGCCAATCGCCGGCCGGCAGCTCGGAACGACAACAGCATCCGCGTTTCAAGGCGCGCCTGAAGGATTCGGCCCTGCGAGAACATCGCCGCGATTCCTCGTTTTGCTTTTTTCGCGATAGAGAGAAACTGGTGTTTCCAGCGCTTGCCGAGATCAAATTCTCTGTGCGGAACTGGCGGCGCCGCGTTGGTAGCACGCGTCACCACTTTTGACGCGGCCACGATATCCGCGATCAGGGCATCCGTCGGCGCGACTGTGGGGGAACCCAGACTAAAGGGCGCGACTATTTCTTTCAGTTCCAGAGCGGCCGGCGGTTGCGGGCGAACGTGAGCAGGAAACTTGATCGGCGGTTTCGAAACACGGGGCGTTCCGGCAGCAACGTCACCAGGCGAAGAGCGTTCTGAAGGATGAGCGCCGCTTTGCGCGATGGATTCACTGGGAGCGGCGGGCGCTGCTGACTGGTTTGCGTGGGCACTCGACGAGATATTTGGCGAATTGGCTTCAACTCGGCCGTCATTGCGGAGCATTGCAGACGCCGCGAATCGTCCTAGGGTCTCGCCGACAACTGGCCGGGGAGCGAACAACTCCCAAACGTTCGCGCCGTCCGGGGTGAAAAGCGGCGTGAGCGGCCTCGCACTGTCGAGTTGAAATTCATGAGCGACTTCACCGATGATGCGCCCCGGCACCGGGCGAAGCTTTTCGCGCGAAGCACGCATCAGGGCTTGCTCGCACAGCAGATTCAGGATGCGCGCTATGCCGCCTGAATACAGGCACAAAGCCTGCAGTGCTTCCGGATGGAAAATCGTGGTCTCCGAATCGTACGCGCCCGCGATGCGGAGGCGATTGCCAATGTAGCCGTGGGTTTCCTCGATCGTCAGCGGCAGAGTTCTGCAGCGCAGCGCCGCGCGCTGGCGCATCTGCCGAAGCTCAGGACGCTGGAGCATTCCGTCGAATTCCGGCTGGCCGCACAGGACGATCTGCAGGAGGTTCCCATCCGGCGTCTGCAGATTCAGCAGCATGCACAGCTCTTCGATCACGTTCAGCGCGAGCCCCTGCGCTTCGTCAACGATCAGGACGGCGGTCTCGCCCGCGCGATAGCGGTCCTCCAGCCAATTCGTAAAAGCGGCGAGTGGTGTTCCGCGCTGCGCCACGAAGGGGACACCAAAATCCTTCAGGATCATGTCGAAGAGCTCGCCGACCTTCAGGTGCGAATTGAAAATGAATGCCTTGGGGATGCGCTCCTGGTCCAGCCATTCCATCAGGCGATTGAGCAAAACCGTCTTGCCCGTGCCCACTTCGCCGGTGAGCAGCATCAGCCCTTTGCGCGCGCGGATGCCCTCGATCAGCTGGTCCAAGGAGTCTTGCGTTTGCCGCGTAAGGAATAGATAGCGTGGATCGGGATTGACCCGGAACGGATTATCCTGCAAACCAAAAAAGCTGGAAAACACCCCGGTCATACGTGTTCCTCTGGGCTGGGAGCAGTATTCTAGGCAAACCCCTGTATCAAGACAATGCGGTTAAAACTGTAGGGCCCACTACATAGTTGTCGCGAAAGGGGATATGCGCGGCGACCCACGCGCCATTTTTTGACGCCTGTAAGTCTAGGGCGGTTCTTGAGGCGTCCAGGGTTCGAACCAAAAATCTAACTGAAGCCATAGGCCGTAGGAGTAGGGCATCAGGAGCAACGAAAGCGTGACGGCAAAGAGGAGCCAGAGGGCCACGCGACCGTCGTCGGAGATAATTTTTATGTCTGGCAGAAGAAGGGATAGAAGAAAAACGGGAACGACGACCAGGAGCGTGAGGCCGTACGTGACGATCATGCCACCGATGTAGTAACCCGGCTCGCGGAAGAAGGAAAGGCCGCAACGCGAGCACTCCGGAAAGATTTTATTCGGCCAGCGAGCGAGGACGCTTCCCTGCTGGCAGTAAGGGCAGCGCAAGCGGAGCGCGCCGCGAACGGCACTACGAAACGGCGGGCGGCGCGCTTTGTGCATCTTGGCTAGTGGAGCTGCAACAGTGTACCTCCGGCCGCAAGACGAATCGCGCCGTATTGCGAGACAGGTCCGCTCTATCGTTGGTGGAACATGCATGTTTCAAATAACAGCGCGTCACGCTCCTCTTCATCAGGCTTGGTGAAGCGCCTCGATGGGATCAATTTGCGTGGCGCGCCAAAGTGGAACCGCCGCTGAGAGCGATACGATCAGGAATGCGGCCAATGCAGCAGAGCAGAAAACGAATGGATCGTGGGAAGAGACTCCGAAGACGAGGCTGTTCAGCCATCGCGATGCGCCCCAGCTTCCTGCGAGCCCGAGAACTAACCCAATCACGCCTAACCTCGCGGCTTGCCTTCCAGTACGACGTAAGATGGCGATGGTCCCCGCCCCCATTGCCATACGAATGGCGATCTCATGCCTTCGGCAGCTAATCCAGTAGTTGAAAACACCATAGCAACCGATGCCGGCCAGGATCACCGCAATCCCGGCGAAGAGAACCAGCAGAAGCGTGGTGAAGCGCCTCTGCACAAGAGTGGCGCCGAGCCACGTATCGGCGGTTTTCAACGACTGAATCGGAACGTTGCCGTCGATGGAAGCCAATGTTTGCCGCACAGTTGCAATCATGCTCTCCGGGTTACCCTTGGTGCGAATCATCACGACCATAGCGGCATCGACCCGCTGAGTGGCCGGGAGATAGATCTCCGGCAAGGGCGGGCTGTCCAATCCTATTTGGGGCACGTCAGTCGCAACGCCGACGATTTCAACGACGGGACCTGCCATATGCGGTCCGCCGATTTTGATGTGTTGGCCAAGAGCGGAACGCGGGTCCTTCCACCACGCACGTGCGATCTCTTCATTGATCACCGCAGTAGCCGGCCCGTCCGCCCCGTCCTCATCGGAGAAAGCGCGTCCGGCTATGAGCGGAATGCGCATGGTCCGGAAGTACGCGGTGTCAGCCATATTGACCAGCGTGACCGGCACATCCTGCGGGCTGGGCGTGGGTTTCTCGACAACGGAATACCACCAGTCCCCGCAGTCGCCGGCCGCCGGAGGACAGTTCACTCCGCCGACCGATTCGACTCCCGGCTGCGCGCGAAGCGCTGCTTCCAGGCGCCCATAGAAGTCAAGAATGGCTCCGTCACTTTTGTAGGGTAAAGGAGGCAATTGCAGCTCAAGCGCAAGCAAGTGCCCGGGCTCGAATCCGGGATTCAGGGTCTCGGCGGCCCATAAGCTCCGTAGCAGAATCCCCGCAGTAAAAAGCAAGATGACAGCCACCGCGATCTCCGCGATGACGAGGCCTCCACGCAGCGTGTGCCCCATCCGGCTGGTGCCCGCGCCGGCGCTGCTCTCTTTCAGCAGAATCGTCAGATTCACCTTGTCTGAACTGACCAAGGGAACCACGGAGCACACCAGTGCCACTGCCAGCGTCAGCGCCGCAGCGAAGATCAACACCGGGAGGTTCAGGCTGGCTTCTGAAAGCCGCGGAATATCGCGTGGCCCGAGCACCTGCAAGGCCTGTAATCCAAAGCCCGCGAGATAGATTCCGAAGGCACCGCCTATCAATGTAATCAGCACGGTTTCCGTCAGCAGTTGCCGTGCAAGACGTCTGCGCCCCGCGCCAATTGCAGTCCGAATTGCCATCTCTCGCGCGCGGGTGGTCATGCGCATCAGCAGCAGGCCGCCGATGTTCGCACACGCCAGGACCAGCACCAGACAAACCGAAGCCATCAAGAGCACGAACACGTGCGTTAGGTCGCCCGTTCGTTGCTCCGTTAGGAACTCAGCAAACGCGCGATGATCGTCTTCGGGGCCCGGATCTGCCTTCGCGAGCCGCTGCATGATCGTATCCAAGTCAGAGCGCGCCTGGGACAACGTGAATCCAGGCTTGAGCAGCGCGAGCACACGCATCGATTCGTGTGTGGCACGCTTGGAAGCTTCCGCAACGGAAGGGCGGAATGGAAGATAGTAATCAACCGGCGGGAGGAAGAAGCCAGGATCGCGGGCCAGTACGCCGATCACGATGTATGCAGTTCCGTTCAGGGTGATTGTCTTACCGATGATCTGCGGATCGGATGAAAGTGTTGCGGCCCAGAACGCCCTGGTAATCACGACTGTCGCAGCGGACTGCGATGCATCATCGCGGGCGGCAAACAGCCGGCCCATTATCGGACTGGAGCCGGTGAGCCGAAAGAATTCGTTCGTGACGACACCAGCGTGTGTGAGCACTGCCTCACCGTGGCCTGTGAGCGTCAGATCGGCCTTCTGGTAGCCGGCCATCGACTCGAAGGTGTGATTCTCGCTCCGCCAGTGTTGGAAATTGATCCAGGTTACGCTGATGCCGCTGGCCTTCGCGGAGGACTCGCCGAGCCACACCAAACGCTCGCCCGAAGGGAAAGGCAGCGGCTTGAGAAGAACGGCATACACCGCGCTGAAGATGGCGGTGTTTGCTCCGATTCCGACAGCCAGCGTCAGAATCACGATGAGCGAGAAGACGCGCGCTCTCCAGATACCTCGCACTGCGTAGCGAAGGTCTTGCAGGAGCGATTCAAACGTAGGGAATTGCCACGTTTCATAGCTTCGCTCGCCCACGCCGGTCGCATTACCGAAGTGGCGCCGCGCCGCCGCACGCGCCTCTTCCGGCGTCATGCCCCGCTCCAGATTCTCATCGATCAGGAACTGAAGATGGGCCTCCATCTCCTGCTGCAGTTCGCTCGCGAGCTTCCGCCTTCTTCCAAGTGCGCGTGCCACCTTCGACCACCACTGGCGCATGAGATCAACCCTCCGGTGCCAGAATCCTTGCCATGGCTACCGCAAATCGCTGCCACTTCGAAGTTGCCTTGACCAGTTGCTTGCGCCCGGCCGGCGTCAGGCCGTAATAACGGGCGCGGCGCCCGTTGGGCGAAGTCTTCCACTGTGCGGAAATCCATTGGCGCTGAAGAAGACGTTGAATTGCAGGATACAGGGAGCCGTTGTCGACGAGGAACTCGCTGTCGGATTGTTGTTGCAGGAACTGCGAGATTCCATAGGCATGGTTGGGCTCTCGCTTGAGGCTACGGAGGATTAGCACTTCGAGCGTTCCTTGAAGCAGTCCGAGCCTATCGTCAGATAGACCATCTACAGTAGGCATACTACCTATATACGGCAGGAATGGGAGTCTGTCAAGCGAGCCTGCCAGGCCCAACCTCGAACCCCCGAAGCGTGCGGGCACTCGCCCGGCTCGCGATCGAATTCGTGTTGGCACTGAAGAAGGTTCTTAGACGGTATATGCTTGCTGGCATGCTGCCAGAAATAGTTATCCGGCAAGCGAGGCCGGACGAGAACAATGCGGTGCACGCGCTGGTACAGGCCATCGCGGATGAGACATTTGCGTACTTATTTGCGTCGTCTCAAGTGCCCATCGGTGCGGCGAATTGGTTCGCAGCTTGGCTGGCAATTTCAAACGAAGAGATTGTCGGCGTGACCATGACGCAGGGCGAATGGGTCAGCGATTTGTGGGTCCGACAGGACTGGCGCAGGCTTGGCATCGGCGCAAAGTTGCTCTCGCATGCCGAACTTGAAATAAGCAGTCGCGGACAGGACACGTTTCGCTTGCGAGTGGTGAAGTCGAATCTTCGGGCCGTTCAGTTTTATCAAAGCCAGGGCTGGAAGGTTCACCGCGAGTTTCCACATGAGAGCTTCGGCCATGCGATGTTTGAAATGACGAAATCGAACCAGACGATTCCGACGCCGTGATGAGTCACGGCTAAAGTGACGCGGCGCCGCTCAGAGGTGCTTAGGGCTTCGAATTCCCAATCGAGATTGCAATTGTTTCCGATAACGCCGGCTCAATCGGAGTTCGGTTCCATCTTTGAGTAGTATTCCATATTCTCCATCTCGATTGAGTTCCAGGCGCTCGACTCGATGGAGATTGACGATGGTCGAGCGGTGGACGCGACAAAACGCGCTGGGATCGAGGTCTTGCTCGAGTTCCGACATACGACGGCGCAACAGATGTGTTTTCGATCCAACATGAAGGCATGCGTAGTAGTCGGCGGCTTCGATCCAGTCAATCTCGCTGATCCTTACAAGCGATACCTGGCCAGTGCCCTTGATGAGCAGAATTTCAGGCTTCTTCGGAAATTCCTTGCTCTGCGCGATTCTTTCCTTGGCGCGGGCAAGCGCCAGATCAAAGCGATCGTCATCAAACGGCTTTAGCAAATAATCGAGGGCGCCGGCCTCGAAGGCCCGCAATGCGTATTGGTCATAAGCCGTCACAAAGATGATGACGGGAGGCGAAGCCATCCCCAATTGCTCGAGCACGTCAAAGCCATCGCATTCCGGCATCTGCACATCGAGGAAGATCAAGTCTGGTTTCACCCGCCGAATGTCCGCGAGGGCTTCCGTGCCGGAACCGCATTCACCTGCAATTTCGATGTGAGGGTCGCGACGCAACAGCACGGTGAGGTTGCTGCGAGCGAGAGGCTCGTCGTCCACAACAAGCGTGCGTATTTTTTTAGTGTGTTCTCGCTCGTTCAAGAATCGGATTCCCTCACAGGAAACGACATTGATGCTTCAACGCCCTCCCCTTGGTTCCGAAGGCTTAGCCCGAATCCATCTCCGTACATCGTCCGCAGGCGCGCTCGCACGTTAGAGATTCCAATGCCGGAATTGGTCTTCTCCCAGTCCGCGGCTAAAGCGGGCCCGTCGTTATACACGCAGAGAGTGAGTTGTCCGTCCGATCGAGAGGCGGTCACCCTAAGCCAACCTCCGCGAGCCTGTTTCGCGATTCCGTGTTTGACGGCATTCTCAACGATCGGTTGGAGAATCAAGCTGGGAACTTGCATCGGAAGAAGCTCTTGCGGAATGTCAAAGCTGACCTGAAGGCGATCCGGAAACCGCGCTTTCTGAATGTCCAAATACTGCCGCAAGAACTGTACTTCCTCTCCGAGCGCAACCTGTTGCCGGCCGGCGCCCTCAACTACTTTGCGCAGAAAGTCACTCAGTCCCACGATCATGGTCAGCGCCGAGGCATTGCGGTTCTCGCGCACCAGACCCGCGATTGCATTCAGAGCATTAAATAGAAAGTGCGGCTCGATCTGCCGCCTGAGCACGTCCAACTGTGCCTGCGAAAACTGTTCGTTGAGATGGGCCGTTTCGATTTGTTGGCGAACCAATCGCTCCCGCGAATCAAGAATGTAACTAATGGCGACGAGAGCGGCATACAGACAGACGGACTGGAAGAGTTCGCCGTAGAAAGTGTCACGCCACAAAACTAAGAACGGCGGCGGGCCAGGACTGAGGGCCAATGGATTCATCAACTCCTGGAGCCATGTCTCCCAAGCGCTCGACAGCAGGGTGATGGCCGCGCACGCAGCAATGTGAATGAGCCACGTGGATATTGGCGTCAATCGTACCGGCGGATATTGATGCGCCAGGCGCAGGACCAGCGGCGTGGCCAACGCCCAAACCAACCAGGAAAGCAGCAACGTCACGAACAACCGAGTCCAGGCGTGGTGCATGCCCTCGGCTCGCATCACCAGAACATTTTGGCTCGCGGTGAATAGCGCCACGGTCAGCCAAACAGATCCAATCCAGAACCAACGTCTCCGCGTGAATCCTTCCGGCTGCTTCATATCAGGATCGTATTCCATTGTCCTGCTCAGGGGTAAAAAATGCCGTGAATCGCCGGCGCCGTGCAGTGAGCGGTCTCGCCTGGGAAGGTCCTTGACCGCACAATGTGCAGGCAGAGTGACGAAAAAGGACGAACGAAATGAATCGAAGAGAATTGCTTCAAAGATCGGCGACGTTTGGTCTGATGGCTGCGGTTCCGGGTCTTGGCAGGTTTGCTTCGGCTTCTGGCTTCCCCGCCCCAGCCGAAGGCGATCAGAGACCGTCGGAAAAACCTAATCCCCTGAAGCCTCCCGCCGAGGGGAGCATTCCCGTGGCCTTTCTGATTTCCGAAGGCGCGGTGGTCATTGACTTCGCGGGACCTTGGGAGGTTTTCAGCGGTGTCATGCTGGGTGGCCGGATGGATTTGTTCCGGGTCTACACGGTTGCAGAGACGCTCGCTCCGATTCGCGCCAGTGGCGGACTGCGAATCGTGCCTGACTACACTCTTGAATCTGCTCCCGAGCCTAAGGTCATCGTGATTCCGGCGCAGAACGATGCGAGCGAACCGGCGCTTAATTGGATTCGCAAGTCGTCAAAGACGGCAGATGTAACCATGTCGGTTTGCACCGGAGCATACGTGCTGGCGCAGACTGGCTTATTGAATGGCAAAGCCGCTACGACGCACCACGCCTCTTATGTGGACTTCGCCACGAAGTTTCCCGACATCCGAGTCGAGCGCGGCGTCAGATTCGTGGAAGATGGCAATCTCGCGTCTTCCGGAGGACTTTCCTGCGGAATCGATCTGGCGTTCCGGGTAGTCGAGCGCTACTTCGGATCGAAGGGCGCGGAACAAGCCGCTTACGACATGGAATATCAGGGACGCGGCTGGACGAATCCGGATTCGAACGCCGTCTATGCAAAGATACGCACCTCAACTGACAACCATCCGCTCTGTGCGGTATGCGGAATGGACGTTGACGCGGTGAACGGTCCGAAGTCTGTTTATAAAGGTAAGACCTATTACTTCTGTTCGGCGGATCACAAAGCTCAATTCGACGCGGCTCCTGCGAAATTTGTGGAGGCTAGTAAGTAACAAGATGACGGGCCCGCAGTATGCGATCCAATAGAGGCTCCTCCACGCGCCGGTCTCATTTTTGTGAGGGCGGTCTGGATGCGCGCAGAGTCTTTATCCGCTCATTCACGAGATTCGCGTAGTCCGGATTAATCCGGATCGCCGCTTGGTACTCTGCGATGGCCTCCGCTTCCCTGCCAGGGATCTGCGACAGGGAGTCTCCCAGGTTAACGTGTGCTTCCGCATCATCCGGATTGATCCGCAGCGCCGCTTGATACTCCGCGATCGCGTCTGGAAGCCGGCCAGGTATCGCGGCAAGCACGATTCCCAGGTTATAGTGCGCTTTCGCATACTCCGGCCTGATTCGTAGCGCCGCTTGGTACTCCGCGATCGCATCCTGCAGTCGGCCGGGAGTGCGCGCCAGTACATTTCCCAGGTTAAAGTGCGCCTCCGCATAATCCGGATTGATCCGTAGAGCCGCATCGTATTCCGCGATGGCGTCCGGTTCGCGACCAGGTATTTGCGACAGCGCGTTTCCCAGATTAAGGTGCGCGTCGGCATAATCCGGATCAATGCGTAGCGACGCCTGGTATTCGGCAATGGCGTCCTGAAGCCGCCCGGGAGTGAACGTTAACGCGATTCCCAGATTGTTGTGCGCCTCCGCGTAATCCGGATTAATTCGCAGCGCCGCTCGGTACTCCGCGATCGCATTCGGAAGCCGGCCAGGTATCTGCGACAGCGAATTTCCGAGGTTAACGTGCGCCTCCGCAAAATCCGGTCTGATCCGCAGCGCCGCCTGGTATTCCGCGATCGCGTCCGGTTGCCGGCCCGGCTTCTCGGCAAACAGCACTCCGAGGTTATAGTGTGCCAGCCAACTGCCCGGATTGCGCGCAAGGGATTCGCGGTAAAGGGTCTCGATATCGCGATACATACGGCTTTGCCGCCAGGTCAGTACGCCAAGAACCAGGATCAGCATCCCGCAGCAGGCGATGGCAACAGCCCTGCGCGGTGAAATCCGCTCGATTGCTGGTACAAGCACTGACGCTACCGGAACGATGATTCCCAGGCTTGCGAGATACTGAAAGTGGTCGGCGACATAGGAGTAGCGAAAAGGATAAACATTGAGAAAACCGAGCACGGGGAAAAGCGTGCCAGAGAAAATCAGAAAGCCGGCCAACGGCCCGCGGTAGCGGCGAGCGGCGAACACGAGGCCGATCGCGAGGGCCAATACTCCGGCTGGAAACAGCCATTGCCACCACACGGCCGGATCGATCTTCCAGTGCGGGTAGAAGAACGTCAGGTTCGTTGGCCACAAAAGTTTGCCGGCATAAAAACAGATCGCGCGGCCGGCAATCAAAACACGCTGTGCCGGCGTCAGCAGAAAATCCGCGCCACGCGCGCCGATGAGCGTCCGCTCCACCCAAGAGGTAAAGAGTCCAGCGGATATGCCCAGCGCGAACCATGGAAGCAACGGCCGTACATCACGCTTCCATTCGAGCCGGCCGCGCCGCCACCAAAAAATCACCAGCAGCACCGCGGGGAGCGTCGCGGTGACGGTTTTACTCAACAGTGCCAGCACAAACAGCCCGGTTGCCAGCAGGTATTTTGACTTGTGACGGTCCTGGTCGAACTGCAGATACACGAGCAGAGCGGCCAGATAAAAGACTCCGGATAGCGTGCTCTTTTGCTCCGAGATCCAGGCCACGGATTCCACGTTGACGGGGTGTAGCGCAAAAACAAAACCGGCAAGCCACGCGCCCGGAAGCGAAAGCCGCTTCATGATCATCACTACCAGGCAAGCGGACAGTGCGTGCAGCGCGACGTTGGTCAGATGGTAGCCCGTGAGCGCGTCTCCCCACATCCGGTGTTCGAGCCAGAACGCGCTGTGCAGCAAAGGGTAGTATTGCTGCGTGGCGCCCAGCTCGAACCAGATTCGCCACAAACCGTGGAACGACTGCAAGGCGGGCTTGGTCAGGTGACTGTTGTCGTCCCAGAGCAGGCCCCCGCGCAGGGCGGGAAAGTAGGCGGCAAGAGTCGCGCAGAAAATCATCGCGTAAAGGACGGGGTCGCTGAATTGGATTGGCTGGGAGTTGGGGTTCGGAGATTTCGCGGGATTCTCTTTGGGACCGCAGGATGCCAAGGACCCGCGCGAGATTTGCGGCCCTCGCAGCCCGATTCTTCGCCATAGATTGAATATCTCGGAAACCCGCGACCTTGTCGAGTGTTGTACGGGTTCCCGGGGGACGAAGCGGGCATGCCTTTGCTGTTGGTTGATTCTGCGCGCGCCAGACTTGCGAAATATTGTCGATTAGAACGTGCGGCGAGTGTTTGTTTTGTGTTGGTTACGGCGATTTCTAATATCTGTGATTGTCGATTAGAAATTGTGAGGGGCTTGCGCGGTGCGCGGTGAGTGGGCGCGAAGTTGCGCGCCAGAAACGTAAAAAAGTGACGATTAGAAAGTGTGCCGAGTGTTTGTTTTCTAAGAGATATAGCGTTTTCTAATCGCGAGGTGTGACGATTAGAAATGGGCGTGTCCCGCGAAACGCGCTCCGGGACGCAAACGGCGCGATTCGTGGCGGGTGAAGCGTGAATGTGACTTTGTGACATGCGGTTTTGTTGGCTGTGCGGCGCGCGTGGAGTGTGGGTTGGGCGAGTGGTGAGGGGCGCGGGGCGGTTTTTGGCGACAGTTTTCCCTGGGGGTTGGGTTGGTCTGCCCGTCGCCGGTGTGGCGGAGTGCATGTCGCGTCCTCGGTGGGGCGGGAAACGTGCCCCGACTTACCATATCATGTTTACCGTCTGATTACCAGTCCTAAAATGGAACTGCTGCGGGGGTGGGGCGCGGGTAAGCTGCCGTCCATCTCGACCAGGGCATCGATGCGCGGGTCTCGTGCTGAGGCAAACAGGCTCGAGATTCCTCCCCAGCTCCAGCTGACCACAGCAACCTGAGATGAATCCGTATCGGGAAGTGATTTGGCATACGTGATGAGAAACGAGATGTCGCGAGCCTGCGCGTTGATCCCGTCGAGATCGTCCGTCATGTCGCGTGCGGATACCCCGATTGACGGGCTCGCTAGAATCACGTAGCCATGACTGGCGAGATACTCACACAGATCGGCGTTCTCCCACGAAACGGAAGAGTCACTCGGTGCGTAAATCAGAACCGGATAATTCCCTTCTGTCGGCTGCGCATCCTGCACTGCCCACAACGGAATCTCGAACGAAGTCTTCAACAGCGAACGCCAGCGATTCTGTTCAGGATGGGGCGCGTCGAAGTGGATCTCCGTGTCGGCGAGCTGGGTATAGTCGCCAACCGTCATCGGCTTGCCTGTGCTTTTCAGCGATGGATACCAGATCAGTGTTTGCAGGGGACGGGCAGCATCGTCCACGGAGGACTTGGACAAGTTCTTGGAGGACGCCGCGTAGGCGCGGGAGTGGTCATACTGATCGACGACCTTCAACCCTACCGGATACGGTCCAGGCTTTTGCAGGAATTGAAATGAGGACGTCTGTGAGACCGCGAATGCTGAACCAAAGCATATGCACAATGAAAAGCAAGCAATCAAGATTCGTGCTTTCAATCTTGCGCTCCTTCGGAGCTCATATATACAACAAGCGCCGGAGGAGCGGCAGAAATTAGCCCGGCGGCTTAGCGCTGGGGACTTGTGGCGGGACGCGAAAACTCGAAAACTTCGCGGTAAAGGCGCCGCGAAAGGAATGGCGCTGCGCGCCGTCTTTTCCCAGCGCTCACGCGCTGGGCTAATTTCTGTCGCGCCTAACGGCGCTGGTCGGTTGCCCCAATGTCGCGCGCGCGTTGGACTTTGAGTCCGCCGGATCTGTAGCCCGACGGATAGGGATTAAGGTTTTGCCACGCACCCTTTGCGAACTGCGCAAAGGGTGCGGCACCCGGAAAACCTAAAGGCGGTCGCTTGCCTGTACTGCAAGGGTGGGCCACCCGCCTGCTTCCGATCGCATTTCGAGTTGACTTCCGTCGTGGGCGGGTGTACTAGCTGCGATATCGCTCCTTCCGAGCGACTGGCGCCCGCCGCCAGTTTGCTGAAGATTTGCAGCATCCTTCGCAACATTGGGCGAAAGCTCTGGCTGAGCCTCGGAACGTCTAACCTCGAACTCGAAATCCATCTGAACAACAAGATCAACCTCTAGTCGTTGCCGTTTCCGAATCGAATCCACTCACAAGGAGGAACGCAAATGTTCACGGCCAAAACAGCCAAGACCGTCGTCGGTGTCGTAGGTGTGATTCTTCTAGCGGGCGCAATCTCCGTCGCCGTCTCCGCATGGGACCAGGACAAGGACGATGAAGGCAAGCTTGTTGAGATCGGTTTCACAATAGCGCCCGTTCATCTCAATCTTGAAAACAAAGACCGTGACCTCGTCGGTTTGGGAAGCTACCTGGTTAATGCGGTAGCCGCCTGCAACGACTGCCACAGCCCGACGGGTGCCATGGGTCCGGAAGAATATGTGCCGGGGAACAACCCCTACTACGGCCAGAAGAAGATCATCAATGCGGCCGTCTACTTGAGTGGAGGAGACAACTTCGGTCCGGTCGGGCCCGGATCACCGGACATCATTTCCCGCAACCTGACTCTCGACAAAACTGGGCTACCGGAAGGTGGCCGCCCGTTTTCACAGTTTCTGACGATCATGAGGACTGGGAAAGATTTCGATCTCCTGCATCCACCGTGCACGGGCGCTCCCGACGGGACGTGCCTTCCCGCTATGGACGGCGACGGTAATCTGCTCCAGATTATGCCGTGGCCGATTTACCAAGGCATGACCGAACATCAGCTTCGGGCCATCTACGAATACTTGAGCGCGGTTCCGTGCGTCGAAGGTCCGCCCGCACCCAGCGTGCTGCATAACGACTGTTCCTAAGAGCGGTCGTTACGCATCGACAGAAGACGGCGCGCCGGACGGGCATTCCGGCATTCAACTACAAGTGTGCTCCGATTGCTCCGCGCAAATTCAACGGCATGCGCAGCGGTGAGTGAAGGGCGCGCCAATCGCCCATTGACCCCGGAAGCGTCGCGTTAATCAGGCCCTCGGCGAAGAGGAATGGTAAATCCGCTTTGGCTTGAACTCTTCATTTATTTTTCCGCGTTTGACATCGTTACGTGCGCACACTAGGCTTCCGTCGGATATGCAGGGAGTGTGTTGATCGAAGGGCGTGCCGTTCGGTTACCGCGACGGAGCTTCTGCGGCAGCGAGCGATTCACTTAGGAGAAACATGAGAGAGCTGGTGCGCGAGACGCTTTGCGTCATTTTTCTTTCGTTTGCGGTGATGGTGTGTGCGTTGCAAGCTTGTGGGCAGGACCGGACGCAAGGCCGTTCGATGGTTATTTCACGACGAGGAGTTGTGGCCGCGGAAAATCCATTGGCTGCCCAGGCCGGAGCGAGCGTGCTAGCCCACGGTGGCAACGCTATTGACGCGGCCGTGGCGACCAATGCGGTGATGGGCGTGGTTGAACCCATGATGAATGGAATCGGCGGCGATCTTTTTGCGATCGTTTACGACGCGAAGACGGGGAAACTTTATGGGCTGAATGCAAGCGGTTGGGCTCCCGCGGGACTTTCCATCGAATTTCTCAAGTCCAAGGGCATTGCGAGAATGCCGCAACAAGGCATCCAGTCGGTGACCGTTCCTGGCACCGTGGATGGCTGGTCAAAGTTGCTCGCGCGCTTCGGCACGAAGAAATTCTCCGAAGTTCTTGCGCCTGCGATTTACTATGCGCGCGAAGGTTTTCCTGTGCCCGAATGGGATGCCGCATACTGGGCGGACGCGGTGGATCTTCTGAAGCAGGACAAGAATGCCGCGGCGACCTACCTGCACGATGGTCATTCGCCGCGAGTGGGCGAGATTTTCCGCAATCCCGATCTCGCGCATTCGCTTGAAGCCGATCGCTTCCGGCGGCAGAGAGGCGTTATTACAGCGGCGAAATTGCGAAGAGTATCGTGGCGTTCTCCAGCAGGCTGGGTGGGGCGATGACTGCGGAGGACTTGGCCGATTATTCCAGCGAATGGGTGGAGCCGATTTCGACTACGTATCACGGCTGGACGGTCTATGAGATCCCGCCGAACGGCCAGGGAATCGCGGCGCTGGAAATGCTGAACATAATGGAAAACTTTCCGCTCGCGCATTTCGGACATAACTCCACCGACGCACTGCACGCGATGATCGAAGCGAAGAAGCTGGCTTACGCCGATATGTACCGTTACGTCGCGGATCCAAAGTTCAGCCAGGTTCCCGTGCAGGGAATGCTTTCGAAGGAATACGCCGAGCGGCGCGCGAAGCTAATTGATATGGCCAAGGCGAATTGCGATGTGCTGCCCGGGGAGCCGGAGCTTCCGACGAGCGGCGACACGACCTATCTGAGCGTCACCGACAGCGACGGGAACATGGTGTCGCTTATTCAGAGCAACTATGCGGAGTTCGGGTCGGGCCTGGTGGCGGATGGAACTGGTTTTGCGCTGCAAGACCGCGGAGGGCTTTTCAGCTTGGACCCGAATTCCCCGAATAAGCTCGCCGGTCACAAGCGGCCGTTGCATACGATCATTCCTGGTTTCATGAGCAACGGGCAGGAACGGATCGCGTTCGGAATCATGGGCGGTTTTAACCAGGCGCAAGCGCACGCGCAATTCGTTTCGAACGTCGTGGATTTCGGAATGAATATTCAGGAGGCTTTGGAGGCCGCGCGGTTCAGCAAGCGAACTTTTGCGGGCTGCGATGTGGATCTGGAGGATCGCATTCCGGCCGCTGTTCGCGAAGAGCCTTACCAAGCGCGGCCATCAAATTATACTTCACGGTGCATACTCGGCTACCATGGGCGGTGGACAGGCTGTGCAACGCGATATTTCTACTGGAGTGAACTACGGAGGTTCCGATCCGCGAAAGGACGGCGAGGCAATTCCTGAGCCGTCTCCGCAGAAATAACGCTACGGTCGAAAAGGAGATTCCGGCCTACAATTGCGACCCAAGGTTTAAGGAGACCTTCTCATGACGAAGACAAGGGGACTGCTTGCATTACTGCTTCTGCTGACGGCTGGCGGTTTTGCGCAAGCACAAGATGCAAAGCCAGCGGAACATCACTCCATCGCTCAAGTACTGGATCACAGCGTCGCCGGCGTGGAAGGCGAGTTTGTGCCGGCAGCCGAAGCCATGCCGGAGGACAAATACTCATTTGCACCCACGAGCGGCGAGTTCAAGGGTGTGCGGACCTTCGCTCAGCAGGCCAAGCACGTCGCCGCAGTCAACTACCTGGTGGGAGCAGCGATCCTGGAGGAAAAACCACCCGTCGAACTGGGCAGCGAGAACGGCCCGGATGCAATAAAAACCAAGGCCGATATCGTGAAATTTCTTAAGGACTCGTTCGCATACGTCCACAAAGCTGTGCGTACTATTAATGATGGCAATCTGCTGAGCCCCATCAAGAGTCCCTTTGGCGAAGGAATGGTTACGCGACTGGGGATGGCCACTCTGATCGTGGGACATTGCTTCGACCACTACGGCCAGATGGTGGAATACCTGCGGATGAACAACATTGTGCCGCCTGCCAGTCGGTAATGGCTGCGGCAACCCGCGCAGGGGACCGCATCAATCTTCGTCTCCAGCCTTCAGCTGTTCTCCAACCCGTTTTGCGTCTTCGAGCGCTCGCCGAGCATCTTCCAGGCGCGAAGCGGGAACTTGAATCTCGACATATCGTCCTTGACGCGCCAGATATCGCTCCGACAAATGGACTGGAATGCCCCTGCTGGCAAGAACACCCGGAATAATGGATTCATCGACGCCGAGGGGCAAAGTCATGAAAACGACGAGTTCTTCTTGGTCGGACAGGTTGGCCTCTCAATATATCGCGGTCCGCAGTAGCCGAAATTGAAAACTACGCCCGGTTGGATGTCGGAACCAATCTTTCCATTGCCGCATTGGATCGTGTGGCAGCCGGTTCGAGTCGTACAGAACCGCTGTAGACGTGCCAGAAGTCCCCGTCCGTATTTGCGAATTCGACTGCGACCTTCCTTCTGCCGCGCTGTTTTGAATCGACGTACACTACGCGGCATTCGCGCTCTTCCTGGGTGAAGGTATTGACGACGAGGATCTTTTGGCCGAGTGCTACGCGCGGCTTCATATCGAGCAGACCACCATATAAGCTGACTGCCATTGTGGCTGTTACATCTCGGAAGGGGTGGTTCCGAGGACTCCGCCCGTAAACCTTGACGGGAATCGTAAACGGAAAGCGCTTGCAACGGCGGCGTTCAACCATACGGATCTCCTCGCGAAGCTTCAGGAATTGGCCAATGGACGTAATTCGAAGGTAAGGGCGGGCGAGGGTCCCGAGCAATAGTACTGGGTTTATTAACTGGGCAAACGCGCCCCCTTCAAGCCAAACAGCTGCAGCCTTTGGGTCGCTAGCTTTTTCGGCTTGCGGACTTCCCTCTTTTCCTGTAAATGCACTTCTTCCCGCGGACATTCGAGTCCGTGCCTGGCGCGCGATCGGCGCAGGAAACGACTGCGGCTGGAAGAGGAGATGAAATGCACTTACGCTCGATCGTATCTCGTGGAATATTTTCCGTGCTGTGTGCTGGTCTCCTGATTGTTTCCATCGGCGCTCGTGGTTCCGTCGCGGCGCCGCTTGCTGCATCCACTCCGCAAAAAGTTGTGATCGACTCCGATCCTGGCACGGACGACGCCTTGGCCATACTGCTGGCGCTGAATTCGCCCGAGCTTGACGTGAAAGGCATCAGCATCGTCGCGGGAAACGTCACAGCCGATATGGGATTCGACGACGCGCTGAAAGTGCTCTCGCTCGCGGGACGTTGTGATATCCCGGTAGCCAAAGGCGCGGACCATCCTTTATTGCAGCCACTCGTCACCGGCACTTATTGGAATGGCGCGAACGGCCTGGGCGGCGCGGAAGCTCCTCCGAGCAAGTGCCAGGGCGATAAACGCTTCGGTCCCGACCTGATCATAGATCTCGTACACAAATATCCGCACGAGATTGTGATTATACCGATCGGTCCGCTCACCAACATCGCGCTTGCCGTGCGCAAAGATCCTTCCATCGTTGCTCTCGTCAAGGGAATTGTGCTGATGGGCGGCTCGATTTCTGGGGGGAACGTCAACGGCGCTGCCGAATACAATATTTATCAGGATCCGGAAGCTGCTTCGATCGTGTTCAATGCGGGGTGGCCGCTCACCATGGTTGGCTTGGACGTCACCGAGAAAGCCGCGATGCTCGTCGCCGACGCGCAAAAACTGGAAGCGCAGCCGGGACCGATCGCGCACTTCGCCGCTGTTGTGGCGCGTTATCAAATATCGGTGGGCGAAGCCGCCGGCGGTGGCGCTGTGCACGACGCGCTGGCCGTCGGCGCCGTAATTGATCCCACGCTTCTGGGGACAAAATTTCTGCGCGTAGATGTCGAAACCGGCGGAGCATTCGCGCGCGGGGAAACCGTGGCCAACCGCACCGGGTCAATCGAAAGAAACGTTCCGAGCGGCGATCATATGGATACAGTCGGCCTAACCAAGATTCAACCGAACGTCCACGTAGCCGTGACAGTGGAAGACCGGCGGTTCATTGACATGCTAATCAGCCGCCTCGGCGCGAAGTAAGACCCGCGCAACGTGGGCCATTTGCTACCTACAAAGGGTCTGGCGCGTCTCACGACGCCCTAAACACTTAGCCGGCAGCGGCGTGCGAAATTATTGTCCTGTCGGAGGAACACCGTGACTCTGGATGAGTTAGATCACACCCTGCCTAATGGATTTCACGACGCGCAACTTTTTTCACTTGAGCTGAACTATGCAGCTGGCAGCGCGAAGCTCCATTTGAACCTGCTGGTTGGGTGGCCTGAAGACCCGGAGGGAGAGAGGGACGCTTACCAAGAAGCGATCCTGACAGTCACCGGTTTGTGTTTCTGCTCCATCGAAGCTCCGCATTCGAACCACCCCTTCCTTCCCGATGGCAAACCGATTTGGCTAAGTGGCGATCCCGCGAAACCCGATCACTTGCCTTCACTGCCGGATTTAATCGAAAAATCCCCCTCTGGCACTTGGTGTTATCGATTCTTCATGGCTGATTGGAATGCGTTTATTTATATCGCCGGGCGGGATGCACAGTTTTCCTGGATTGGTGAGAAACCGAAGCACGCAGTATAGAACGCCCTGCACTCATCTAATTCACTTTGTAGTGTCGAGCGTTCACGGAAGTAGTCCATATCGGCTTTACCACGCGGGAACAAATCTCCGATCACGAAAACGCCTATGGGTTTGAGTCCGTCGTAAACCGTGCCCGCGGAGTGTGCCCGTCCGGATTTCGTACGTCTTGCTGTCTTCATTATTATTTCGGCTCCTAGCGCCAGACTGCGTCATCTTTGCCTGAGAGGGCTCTGTCCAGGTATGTTGCGGCGCTGATCAGCGCTAGATGCGTGAATGCTTGCGGGAAGTTTCCTAGATGTTGGCCGCTTGGACCAATTTCCTCCGAGTAGAGTCCGAGGTGGTTGGCGTATCCCAAGAGCTTCTCGAACAACAATTGAGCTTTTTCCAATTCCCCACCGCGCGCCAGGCATTCGATATACCAAAACGAGCACGCCGTGAAGCTGCCTTCGCGGCCTGGAAGCCCGTCCACAGGATTTGGCTGCGTCTCGTAACGACGGACAAGGGTATCTTCGACCAAGCGAGCTTCGATGGCTTTCATCGTCGAGCGCCACAGCGGATCGACCGGGCTGATGAAGCGCATGAGCGGCATCAGCAGGACGGATGCGTCCAGATCCTTCGTTCCTTTCGACTGAACGAACGACTGCAACTCGTCATTCCAGAAGTTCTTAAAGATGTCGTCTCGAATCGCGTCGCGCGTCTGCAGCCATGCATCGAAGGGAGCCGAAAGCGAGCGTTTCTGTGCGAGCCGCAAAGCCCGATCGAAAGCCACCCAGCACATCAGGCGAGAATGCAGGAATTCTCGCGCCCCGCCGCGGACCTCCCATATACCTTCATCAGGGCGTTGCCAGTTCTTGCCCAACCACTCCAGGATTCGCTGAACGTCCTGCCATCCGGCATTCGTAATTGGATCGCCGTATTTATTTGCCAGATAGACGGAATCCATCATTTCGCCATAAATATCCAGTTGCAGCTGTTGATAGGCCGCGTTTCCTATACGCACGGGCCGCGAATTTTCGTATCCCTTCAGGTGATCGAGCGTCAGCTCATCAAGCTGCTGCCTGCCGTCAATGCCATACATCACCTGCAACGGTCCTCGTTGCGCATCGTCACCGAGCCTCCCCTTCAGCCAGCCGATGAACGCCTCGGCTTCTTCGATAAATCCCAATCTGATCAGCGCGTAAAGTGTGAAAGTCGCATCACGGAGCCAGGTGAAGCGATAATCCCAATTGCGCACTCCGCCAATTTGTTCCGGCAGGGAAAATGTAGGCGCGGCAATCAGCGATCCATGCTCGGAGCTAGTCAGCAACTTCAACATCAGGGCGGAACGGTTGACCATCTCGCGCCAGCGGCCCTTGTATTTTGATTTCGCGATCCATTGCTTCCAGTAACGGGCTGTCTCGTGGAAGCGCCGGTCTATGAACTCGATCTCGGGTTGCTCTCCTTGCGCGCGGACTCCACGAAATATGAAGGTCGCGTTTTCGCCGGCTCGGAGGCTGAACTCGGCGGTTACATCCTGGGATTGTTGCCGGAGAGCGACGGTGGAGTGCAGCGACAGCGGCGGACAGGCATCGGTTGCGGGCGAAAAAATCGCGTAACGATCCTGGACGTTTACAGTGTGCCCCGACATCGCATAATTAAATCGTGGTTGGCACAGAACCTTGAATTCAACCTCGCCTCTGATAACAGCCACCGTGCGGACGATCTCATTCGGCTGCTGCCCGTCGGATCCGATGGGCATGTAATCCGTCAGCTCGGCCACGCCTTCGTCCGCAAGAAATCGCGTGAGCAGGATGTTGGTATCGGGCAAATACAGCTGGCGGACGCGCTTTTCTTTAAGCTGCGGCTGAATCTGAAAGCGGCCGCCTTTTTCATCATCGAGAAGCGCGGCAAACACGGTGGGAGAATCAAAATTTGGATAGCAGAGAAAATCAATTGAACCGTTGACGCCCACCAGAGCGATGGAGCGCATATTGCCGATCACTCCGTAGTTTTCGATCGGTTCAAAGGTCATTGGTTTGGGCGTTACGCGAGCCTAGCGCATTGGACGGCAGAATTCCCGGATATCTTGTGCGGGAAGGCCAGGTTACACCATGGCGGCAAAGTGGCCGTCTCTGGTGCGGCAGCCTGACCAGGTAACACTACCAAACGCGAGAATGCGCCGGTACGGCTGTCCGCTATCACGAGAAGCGAGCGTGAACGGGCCATCCGGGCTTGAGGTCAACTTATCCACAAGATCGCTCGGGGACTTGATCTAGCCGGCGAGATCCGCGCCGTGCTTGCGCAACGCACCGGCGATGTCGTATTGACCTAGACGCGCGGTGTTCTCGATGCGTTCGCGATGTGCATGACTGGACTCGGATCTGAAGGCGGTGAAAAGACCTGTTACGTCAAGTTCGGCGCGGCCCGTGGTGATGCGGGTGAACGCTTCGACAAATTGCTGGATGCTTGCGAGACATTTGCATGCTCGCGCGACCTGACGGTAGAGGCTGGCGTGAACATGGTTCGCGAAGATGCTTACCGTCGCATGTGCCCCCGGGGATACCGAGTAGCCCTTCGAGTACTCGCCATGCAGCGTTCTCATGAAGCCAGATTCAACCGGGCCGATGCGTACGTGATCGACGACTGGCGTTAAGTGCAGAGATAAAATGGTAGCTCGGATCAATGAGCAAAATGGTAGAAAACGAGGCCGAAAGCTACTGAAAAATATTGGGTTATCTTCGTGGAGGTGGGTTGACGGTCGAAATTCCTGCCAATTATGTGCAATTACCTTCTCGGTCAGCTTAGACCACCGAGCGGTCTACGTTGTTTACCCTACAAAGTAGTGAAACTAGGAGACTTTTCGTTACACGCTAAATGCTGCTAGCGCATGTCTGCGTGATAATGATGGTGGTTACGGTTTGGACTGACCGTTTTCTCGCGAGGGAACTTTTTGCGCTTTGGGGAATTCTGTTAGAGGTTTGGTCGCTCGCGGGGTCGTAGTCGCAGTCCCGAAGAACGCCGCGCGCGCTTTTTCAAAAGAATCTTCCATCATTGGAGTCGATGCTGCCATTTTTTTGGCCTCCTGACCTCTGAATTCACGAACACAAGCAACAGGACATCGTGAAATAGTGCAATTCGGGTACCAGAACGTTTCATGCGCGACGCAGAAACTTTGTGCAGATACGAAGGGACTTATGGGAATCTAACCCGCAAGGCAACGCGGATGGCCGCTGGGAGGGATTTAATTTTTCCGTCAGCGCACGCCGGGAGATTGGCGTTTGCGGGAACTGCCAGTGCCCCGCCCCTCCTCAACGTCCAGGGAACCCTGTACTCGGAAGCGCTTCGAATCGGCGTTTACGAAGTGACGACGTGGGCGCGTGCGATGTACAATTCAGCGGTCGAGTTCGACACTTGGGAAGGTTCCGATGGCGCGAAAAGAGCAGGGCAGAAAAAAGAATCAGAGCCAGTCGAACCATGCCACCGCTGTAACACTAAAGGCCGTCTCCAAGCACGTAGGTCTGACGCCTGGGACCATATCAGCGGTAATGAACAATTCACTGGCATGCCGGTCTGTGCCCGGGCGCACGAAAAGGCGGATCTTCGCTGCAGCCCGTGAGCTGGAAAGCAAGCCGAACTATTTGGCGCGAGCGCTCCGCGTGAAGCGCTCATCTACGATTGGCGTGATCGCACCAGAAGTTGGGGACCCGTATGGACAATTGATCATCAGTGGAATCGAACGGCACCTCCGCGCGAATGGTTTCTTCTATTTGACCGCGGTTCACCGCCACGACAAAGAGCTTCTCGAAAGCTATTCGCAATTGTTGCTGGAGCGCGGCGTGGAAGGGTTTATCACGGTTGATACATCCATTGTGCGGGAACCAGCTCTTCCCACCGTAGCGGTCGCAGGTCACCGACCCTTTGCCGGCGTTACGAACATTGTGCTTGACCACAAGGCTGCGGCGTTTTCAGCGCTGCGACATCTGCTTGAGAATGGTCATCGCAGAGTTCGCTTTCATGAAGGGGCCGGTAATCAGTTCGGATACAGAAGGCCGCTGGCAAAGCATTGTGGAAGCCTCGCGTGAACTGGGAATCCGGATTCATCCGGATCTGGTGGTCGAACTCAATCAGCCGGAGCAATGCGCTGCGCGCGCGCCCGAGTATGCGTATCCGTTCGCGAAGGAGCTGTTGAGCCGAAACCGCGCGTTCACCGCTCTTTTTGCGTACAACGATAACTCGGCCATCGCGGCGATCAGCGCGTTTCAGGATGCGGGACTGAGAGTTCCCGAAAATGTTTCGGTAATTGGTTTCGACGATATCCCGCTGGCGTCTTATTCGAATCCGACGCTGACCACGGTTCGACAGCCGCTGCAGAAAATGGGCGAGATTGCGGCGCGGACTCTTCTGGATCGAATCGAGAATCGAAGCGAATATGTCGCGGAAATCGCGATCGAGCCAGAACTGATCGTTCGACAGTCGACTGGGCCCGCTCCCAACGCAATATAGCAACATCACGATGCTCACACGACGGAAATTTCTTGCCACCGCAGCCGGCACGGTGATTGCAGCGCGTCTTCACGCGCAAGGCCCCAGCAAGACCCAAGTTACCCTCAGCATCCCCAACGAAGCGACTGGTCCTCATATGCCTATCGACTTTGTCGGCCTGTCTTATGAGGTGCAGCAACTCACGGACCCGACTTTCTTTTCGGCGCAGAACAGCGGCTTGATTCGCCAGTTCAAAGCACTTTCGTCAACCGGCGTTCTGCGCCTTGGGGGCAACACCAGCGAGTTCGCTTACTGGAAACCTACCCTGATTCTCCCGAGCCAGAGCATCCGCAAGTCCGCGAGGCTGAGGGTGAGCCGAAGGCCCACTACTACGCGGTGACGGCCGAGGCAGTCAAGAACCTGGCAGAGTTTCTCCAAGCCACTGGTTGGACCTGCTTGTATGGCATCGGCATGGGGACGAATACACCGGCACGCGCCGCGGAGGAAGCGGCCTTTGTCGCCCAGACGCTCGGCGACCGCCTGCAGTACTTCCAGATCGGAAACGAGCCGGATCTGTTTGAGCCGGCACCTGCGCGATCCGAAGACGTGGTCGGCCAAGACGTACCTGGAAGAATGGCTCACACTCGCGCGCGCGGTCGCAGCTCGGGTGCCCGCGGCAAAGTTCGGGTTGCCCGACGTTACGAGCAAACCGTCATGGTTGACCGAAATTGCCGATCAGTGGCCGTCCGTCCAGTCTCCGCCCCACGTGACGACGCTCACTCATCATTATTACTTCGGCGGGCCGGCGACGAACCCGGACGTCAACATTCCGAACCTGCTGAAACCTGCGACGATGGAGAAGGTGCAGAACACGGCAAATATTGCAGCGGCCGCAGCCGGCAAGATCGGTGCGCGCGTACGCATGACGGAAGGCAACACGTGCTATCGCGGAGGCAAGCCCGGCGTCTCCGACGTGTTTGCGGCTGCGCTTTGGTCAGCCGACTATTCGCTGCTGCTTGCCAGCAACAATTATTCCGGCGTCAATCTGCACGGTGGCACCGGCAAATCCGTAGCGAATTCCGTTGGCGGATCTCTTGCCCGGCGACGCGCTGCTGCAAGCGGATGGGAAAACTCCCGAACAGATTGCCTCGCATCCGCATCCTTTCTATACGCCGATTGCGACGTTTGGTGCGGACTATTGGCTGGAGCCGGTCGCGTACGGGCTGAAGTTTGCAGGCTCGTTTGGCGGCGGAACACTGTTGAAGACAGAGTTCTCGGAGAAGTTGCAGGCTGCGGGAGTGAATGCAACGGCCTACGCCGCGAAGCTGCCCAGCGGCAAGACCTCGGTGATCATCCTTAATAAGGACGCGGCGACGGACCTTGAGCTGGAACTCGATTTCGGTAGCGGCGCCAGCGGAGCGGTCCAAACCGAAATATTGCACGCGCCTGCACTAGACAGCCGCGAAGCGCACATCACAACCGCAACGAAGACCGACTCGCTGAAGCAGGGCAAGTGCTCCGTCACCGTTCCCCACGCAACAGGATTACGCCTGACGCTGTCTTAAGACGCGCGCACATTCCATTCATCTGGGATCATCTGGGGCCTTCTTGAAGTCCAAATAAGCCAGATTCATATTGCCCTTCGTCAATATGCGTACGGTGAGAACGTTTTTCCCTTTGTCGAGGCGAACCTTGAAGAGTTGCGGCGCCAGATTCCAGTGGTGCCACTGACGCCAGGCCACCGGGTCTGCAGGATCATTCGTCGAAGCGATCTCCAGGGGCCCTGTCGCATCCTTTCCATTTACGTCCACGGATATTGTTCCGCCACGATTCGATGTGTACAGGAAATCGGCCGCGTATGTTCCCGCATGTGTCACATCCACAGTGATGTTGAACCACTCTCCGGGTTCGGTCCAGCCAACATAGAGCAGGTCTGCGGGAGGAACAACCTTGTCGAAGGGGTTGTCGTCAACCGGATCCGGCTTGCGGTTGAACTTCGTGTAGGAAGTATCCACTCCCTCGTGGATACGGAATTCGTTGAGGTAAGTCCCATCGGCGAGGTTCAATTCCCCGCTGCCGTGATTCTGTGGATCGCTGTCGTGATACGCGACCCCTTCCCCGCCCAGGTCATAGTAAGCGCACAACACTTGTCCCGGTATTTTTTGTGCGCCGTCCTGATAGCGGCTGTCGTGATACGGCGAACCTTTATACTGGCTCAAGAAGGATTGGGAAAAAGCCATTGCCGGTAGCAACGATGCCGCTACCAGGCATAAGGAAAACGCTCTCCGGTTCATCCTGCCTCCCAGTTCCGCGCGTCAGACTTCGAAAAGTTCGATCCCCTGCGCTTTTCCGAGATTGCGCGAGTACTTCTTGTCCGTCCCATTGTTCCAATGTTCGTGGACGCCCAGGCTGCGGCAGCGGACGCCGTCGCGTTCAGGATCATAGACAGTCTTCGAAGGCGGGTCATTCGCCAGCGCGGATTCGCGCAGGTAGTTATCGGCATTCTTGATGTCCGGAAGATCGGGCCATTCCGAAGTGAGGAAATCGAAGCCGACGGAATCGATCGCGACGCCGTCAAGCGACATAAAAATACTGTTCGGCCAAGCGTCGTTAAATGGCGCCATCTTCCACTTGCGATGAGGCGGTCCGTCCACGTTGTCGTTGCCATAAAGCCCATCAACAATAAAAAGGGCGGTTTTTTCGCCGAGGTCTTTATGGCCCAAATAGTCCGTAAACGCGGAGTAACTTGGCGAGCCATCACTGTTGTGATGGAAACCGTCGTGCGCGTTCTTGCGCCAGTCGGGATTGATGCTGGTAGCGCCGAAGAGATTCTTCGCGCAAAGCGTCACGCCTGAACTCACATGCGCTCGCAGCACGGCGGCATCAATCAAGTAGGCGGCTTCAACCACCGTGGTATCGAGTCCCTTAGCGTTGTTACTTTCCACTGAGAAAGGAATCGCGTTGGGTTTGAACTCGGCCCGTACTCGTCCATCCCCGCCGATGTGGTCCACAAACGTGACGCCGGGAAATTCATGGTGAATCTTGTCGTAGAGATTGCCCGGGATGAACCGGCTGGAATCGAAGATGATGACGGACGATTGCGGCACTCGTCCCGGGCCGGTCAACTGCCGGACGAGCGAAAGGATCATTTGGGGCGAGGAGTTCAGGCGTTCGATCGTGCCATGGTCCGTGGTGTTGTTCAGGTTCGCCTTGATGGCGATCTTTTCCCCAGCAGTGTATCCGGCTTTGCCGCGCCCATGCGTGCAATTGAAGTACACAAAGATGGAGTGCCATGCCTGCGCGTCGCTTTTTTGATCTGTAAGGCCGCAAATGGACCGGGAAACCATGCGGTCAATCACAGCTTGGTCATTGTGTGCATCGGTCCACCACGAACCTGTGCCATCCCAAGTCACAGCCGCCGGGTCGTGCGCCCAAGTGACTCGGCCGGGAACGACGCCGCGAGGAACTCCCATTGGGGAAAGCGGCTCGAACGAGGAAGGCCGCAGGTAGGTGGCGGCCGCAAGAGCCAGAGTGAATTCTCGGCGCGTTATGTCCATTTTGATTTGCTCCTCTCGCACAAAATCCTACGGTTCCGCGGATCATTCTGCCTGAAAGCGCAGAAATTGCCGCAGCCTTTTTATAGATAGCACGGTCTTGAGTTGAAGACCGCTAGTCGCAGCCCGCAGACCTTGAACTGCCCCGTGAATTGCACCTGACGACGCAAATTGTACCTGACGACGCAAGTAAAATCCTCGAATAGGATGTCGCTGCGTAAGAGTTCGTTCATCGTGTCGATGGCCTACAGGCCGTGGACAAACTCAATTACAGCCTGGTTGACCTCCTGAGCTCGCTCCTGCTGGGTCCAGTGACCGCAACCTGAAAACAGAAGTTTTCCCCGAAGCTGCGGTACAAACTTCGCCAGGTTGGCGATGACTTGGTCCGTCCCACGAAAGGCCAAAACCAGATCGCGGTCTCCGGCGATGTAAAGCGCCGGGACTTTTACCTGCGCTCCAGAAAAAGGCGCTAAGAGTTCCCAATTGCGATCGATGTTGCGGTACCAGTTCAGCGCCCCACGAAAGCCCGTGCGCGCAAATTCGCTGGCGTAGAAATCCACGTCCGCTTCGGTGAGCCAATGAGGCAACGACGCCGGATTCTTCAAGCGCGAGAGAAAGCCACCTTGGCGCGGCACCATATCGATTGCGCGGCCTTCCGTTGCAGCGTCATCGCGACCTTCTCCTGAAGCCGCGTAGAGGAAGCTGCGAATGGTGAGACGAACATCGCGCTCAAACTCCGCCTCGGCGACGCCCGGGGATTGGAAGTACAGCTGAAAGAACTGCGCGTCGTCGGTCTGGGGCATAACGCTGGTCGGACGAACGCGTGATCGCGGCCTGAACGGCACGCTCAAACCGACCACGCCGCGAAAGCGATCGGGCCGCAAAAGCGCGGCGTACCACGCGACGGGGGCGCCCCAATCGTGTCCGACGATCACCGCTGTCTCCGTGCCTAAAGCATCGAGCAGGCCGACTACATCGCCAACGGAATGGAGCAGCGTGTAGCGCTCGACTTCTTCCGGGCGATCGGTCTGCCCGTAGCCTCGCATATCTGGCGCGACCGCATGGAATCCAGCTTCCGCGAGCGCATGCAACTGATGGCGCCACGAATACCATGATTCGGGAAAACCGTGGCACAGCACCACCAGTGGCCCTGCTCCGCTCTCGGCGAAATGCATGTGGATGCCGTTTGTTTCCACCGTGCGATGTTTTATTTCGTTCACTGTAGCTCCTAGCCTCCAGGATAGCGCAGCTCACTTGGATTAGATCGTGAACGTCCATATTAGTAGCGCGGTTGGAGCATATTTTTTTAAACTCG
Source organism: uncultured Acidobacteriota bacterium (assembly GCA_963834215.1). Lineage (GTDB taxonomy): Bacteria > Acidobacteriota > Terriglobia > Acidiferrales > UBA7541 > Palsa-295. Next base: position 44,747 of record CAWIAM010000001.1, read on the forward strand.
CATCGATGCCTCCCACGCTTGGTGGTCCGAATGGGATTGCGACACCTTTGTTATACTGCACCGCGCCGCTTGGCTGTGAGTGCTCCGCGATCGGCTGCGACACCATCGCACGAATGATCTCGCGAAAGAGAGGAGGGACGGATGCCGCTTACGTTGACATGGCATGAAATCGCGCTTCGGCTGGCTCTTTCGGTTGTAGCCGGAACGTTGATCGGCTTGGACCGCGGTGAGCATGGCCGCCCGGCTGGGCTCCGCACCACTTTATTGGTGTGTTTGGCGGCGGCCGTCGCGATGATTCAAGCGAATCTGTTGCTTGCGACCACGGGAAAAACCGCGGATTCCTTCATCACCCTCGATCTGATGCGCCTGCCGCTTGGCATTTTGACGGGGATGGGATTCATTGGAGCAGGCGCAGTCCTCAGGCGTGACGGCCTCATCGTGGGCGTTACCACGGCCGCGACGTTGTGGTTTGTCACGGTCATCGGTCTTTGTTTCGGGGGCGGACAGATTTCACTCGGCATCGCCGGACTCTTCCTCGGTCTGATCGTGTTGTCGGGCCTGCGTTGGGTGGATTCGCGCATGACCCAAGACCAGCACGCCACCCTGAGCCTGACAACAGATCGCGACAAGCCGACCCAAGAAGAAATATGCGGCACGGTCCGGAAAGCCGGATACAAGATCAAAGTCTCTTCGGTTGCGTACATCAATCAATCGCGGCAGCGCCAATTTGAATTCCTACTGCAATGGAGGGTGTCGGCGCAAAAACTGGATGTGCCGCCGTTCTTAAGAGAACTATCGAGCGATCCGGGCGTGTTGACGGCCCAGTGGAAAGTTTCCTGAAGACGCGAGGTATTGTGGCGCCGTTCAGGGTCGCCACTTTTTCCGTCCGATCGCGAGGACTGACTCCGGAGCAGCCGGGTGGTCTCAATAGATCGCCGCAAGACCATTCTTTGCCTCGTGGCCGCCCTCATCGCGAGGGAGCCTTTCGCCGTCGCCGCTCGCTCTCCCTCATGAATTCCTAATATCCTCCGCTGGACGTATCTCGATTGTTCCACAGTTCAACTTCACTCCTGGAGATTGGGAAATGAGCTGAATTGCGTGATTCAGATCTCGCGCTTCCAGCACCTGAATTCCACCCAATTGCTCTTTCGTTTCCGCGTACGGACCGTCTGTCACTGCAACCTTTCCGTCCTTCCAACCCACGGTCACCGCCGTGTTGGCGGGCTGAAGAGGTTCCTCAGCGAGCAAATGTCCGTTCTTGCGCAGTTCGTCGTTGTAGCTAAAACACTCGTCCAGCACGGTGTTGCGCTCGCTCACTGACATATTTTCGAACTTGCCGGGCTCGAGATAGCCCAAACAGATGTATTTCATTGGGTCCTCCGTCGGAGACCGTGTAACACATCGATTGATGCAGTTGCTTGCCGCTAGCAAAATCAGACTTCGCGGGCTAGCCGGCGGCAAATGCTCGCCGAAGGGCAACTATCCACGATTCCGTGAATCGCTTCGAAACTGCGGCGTCGGGGACGAACACATCGAAGCCGTGATACGCGCCGGGAATTACGTGGAGTTCCGTCGGAACTCCGGCATTGATCAGGCGGCGGGCGTATTCCACATCTTCATCCACAAACAGATCGATAGCGCCGACGCCGATGAATGCCGGAGGAAGTCCGGCGAGATTTTCGACGCGCGCAGGAACCGCGCCTGCCGGAACCGAGGGCGAGCCGGCGGGGACGCCGAGGAAAGAAGTCCAGCCGAAACGATTCGAGCCCGCGTTCCAAACGAGCTGTCCGATATATGGCGGAGGTTGGCGAGTGCTGCCGGTGCGATCGTCGAGCGCCGGATAAATCAGCAACTGAAACAGGATGGGAATTTCGCGGCGATCGCGCGCGGCGATGGCGAGTAGCGCAGAATGGCTGCCGCCGGCGCTTTCTCCGCCTATGGCGATGCGTTTGCGATCCACGCCCAGCTCCTCGGCATTTTTGTAGAGCCAGCGCAGCGCGGTGTAATTATCTTCGAGCGATCCCGGGAAATGAGTTTCCGGCGCGAGGCGATAGTCAACCGAAACGACCAGGCATCCGCAACCCTGGGCCACGGCCTGCAGAACCGGATTGAATTGTCCGGCGGTGCCGGAGACAAACCCGCCGCCATGAATGTTTAGAAATGCCGGGCGGCCTTTGGTGCCCGGGGCCGGATCGACAATCACCAGGCGCACGTCCGGCGCGCCGGTTGGGCCGGGGATGTGGCGTTCGAACGGCTGCGGCGCCGGCGCAGGTAGCGGAGGAACCGGCGGCCATTTGCGTCCCTCAGCGAGATTTTCGCTGGTGAAGGACTGCGTGGGGTATGGGAATTGCTTGATGGCGGCCAGCAACTCCGGATCGACCAGGGCATACGGGTCGGCTCCCGCTGCAGGAGCAGGCGTATGCGCTTGGGCCTGCCTGCGGGGCGACGGCGGAGCGCAGCAATTCGGGCGCGAGGCCGATCCCAATTCCCGCAGTCAAACCGCCGCGAACAAAATCACGCCTGGTGAACCTATTCATCGTTGACTCCCGTTCCTGAAATTGAAGCGTCTCTTTTCGGTCACTGCTTCAGGTAATGAAGCAAAACGCTTCCTGCCTTAAAAGTCCTGGTCTCAACCAGTTTTAGTTGCAACTTCTCCAGGCTAATCCCTTCGAACAACCGTTTCCCTTTTCCTACAAGTATCGGCTGAATGACAAAATGAAATTCATCAACCAGACCGAGCGCGATCAGTTGTGAAGGAATATCCACGCCGCCGACTAAAATATCTTTGCCTGGCTCCTGTTTCAATTTGAGTATTTCGTCCCGCAGGTTCGTGCGAACAATTCTCGTATCTTCTCCTTCAGCGCTCGCTAATGATCGCGAGAAAACAACCTTCTTTTTGGAGACAAACGTCTCGGCAAAATCCTTATCCATTTTGTCTTCCGTATCGCTTTTGGCGATATCCGGCCAATAGGGAACCATAATTTCATAGGTTTTACGCCCAAAGACGAGCAGGCCAGCATCTCGCACCAGGTCCATGGAATATTGCCCCACTTCTTCATCGGGAGCTCCGTGGGTGTGGTCGAAGCAGCCATCGAGGGTAAGGTTGATTGCGTAGACTACCTTTCTCATTTGGTTACGCCTCCGTTTATGTATCGGTGACTGCAAGGCCTTGCACACTGGGTCGTGCGCCTTATAGTCGTCAAGGATGTGCCATCACGGCGCGAATGTTTACATGCTTCCGATCGGGACGGCGCCGGCGCGTTCGTAATTAATGATAATGACGCCCTTCGGGGTGACTGTGCTTTCCGTCACTTTGAAAGCCGCCGGGATCGTGCCATTGGCAAACAATCGTTTTCCCAGCGCCCAACGTAACCGGAAATATCTTCAGCCAGAGTGCATCCACCAAATCATGCTTCATGAGCGTCTGAACCAGATTTCCGCTGCCGTAGACGTGCAAATCCGGGCCTTCCTGTTGCTTAATTTTGGTGATTTTTTCCGCAATATTTCCGTTTAAAAACACGGACGGCTTCCATTCGCTGGAAGTGATGGTATTCGAGGCGACGTACTTGGTCGCAGTGTTGACGCCGGGCCAAATGTCGCCGTGCTGCGGCCAGAATTTTTCCCAGATCTCAAAAGTTTTCCGCCCGAGCAGCAAGTCAGACGGCGTGTTCATCTGCTTCTGCATGGCCGCTCCACTCACGGCGTCCCGGTGTGGACTCTGCCACCCGCCGTAGGCGAAACCGCCGCTGGTGTCTTCCTTGGGCCCGCCTGGCGATTGTATGACTCCATCAAGGGACACAAATTCAAGCACATTAATTTTTCTCATGACCGAGCTCCCTCGAGTCCTGCTTTGCTTCAATTTACATAGTCCACGGCCGGACCGGAATGGGTCACTCGCCTTCGTTTTTTATTCAGTCCTGATCCGAGCGCGGGAACTGAGGGTTATCGTCCTGGGTATCGCCCGAGGAACGCGCGCACTTCCACCGGCGCCCGGCAGGCGACCACCGCTTTGCGCCCCCACGCCAGCGCCTCGTCCAGGTCCGCGACATTCCAGCACCCAAAAACCGCCGATGTGCTCCTTGGTCTCCAGGTACGGGCCGTCGGTGGTGAGCACCTTCCCATCGGGCTGCGCCCGCAGCGACTTCGCGTTGCGGACGGGGTTGAGGCCCCCAACGAAGATCACGACACCCGCAGCCGCCATCTCTTCGTTGAGCACGTCGAATATCGCGGACCGTCGCTGCGCTCTCCGTGGACGAGTCGAAGTTGTCGGGGTGGAGAATCGCAACCAAATACTGGCTCATGATTTCTCCATTCTCCGGTGGCGGCTACATAGGCGTCGTGCGCACTCAGGCAACGCGAAATCGACAACGCGCGGAGAGTTTTTTTATTGCTTCATCTCATCGGCGACGTCGTCGCCGAACTTCTTTCGGATCTCCGTTTGGGTCTCGGGATCGAAGTCGGTTAAGTCAAACAGCCGGCGGACTTCGATCACCATTTCGTTATCCTTTCCGGGGATGCGCGAGGCCCATTCGAGCGCCTCTTCGCGCGACTTCACCTGAATGATCCAGAATCCGCCGACCACTTCTTTCGTTTCGGGAAACGGGCCGTCGGTGACTTTCGACTTTCCGTCTTTGAAGGTCACGCGCGCGCTCATCGTCGCGGGCGGGGTCAGCCCGTCGAGCGCGAGCAGCACGCCCGCTTTCCCTAGTTCCTCGTTGTACTTGCCCATTTCCTCCATTTCTTTGAAGTCGGGTACCCAGCCAGGTTTCGCGGTTTCGTAGACTTTCGGAAACTGAATCATCATGAAACGCATGGTGTTCTCCTTGAGTGTTGTGCGGACACCGTATCAGGGCCGCTACTTTTATATACGAGCTTGAACCGGGCTGGGCCTGGAAAGTTGCGAGGCGTTCGTTTCGGGTGCCCTGTCGCGCGGTGCGGCTCCACTAACTAGTCGAACGGGGTGATGGACAATCGACACGCGATTTGCAGATTTTTCGCGTAGCGTGTCGCCCCGAAAACACTTTCTGGCAGGCCCGTTGCCCGGCCTTCACCATATGGTCGAACGGTCCCATCGGAATTCGACAAGTCGTCCTAGAAATCTTACTTCTTCCGCGCCTTAGATCTATACCCTGCGCCGGGTAAGCTCAATATCTGGTAGTGGGTCAGTTTCCGATAACGGCGTTTATCGGGACTTGACTCGAATATCGCGACTTTGCTGATGCGCGGAGGAGTTAGCTCTCAGAACGCATTTCTGGATAACCTCAGTGTAGCCGACCAATCGGGACCTACCGAAACGCGCAGTATCCGCGCGGAATTGTAGGTAATCAATCGGCCTCGTCAAATCCAGAAGTTTTGCCCCGCGCTAAAATGCACATGTACCGTGGATGGAGGTCTCGTAGGGGCCAGAGATGACGACGGGAATGGGGCCAAAAGGGCAATTGATGTGGCTGGGATTGATGGTCCTGGTTGCCTTTTCAGGGCTGTGCACGATCTTCGTGTCGGTGGGGACCGCGGCGCAAGCTTGGCAGGAGCACGCCCAGGCACGATGGCCGGAGGTGACAGCGCGCGTTGACAGATGTGGCCTCAATCGGACGAGCAGCAATGGGAGAAGAAAGTTCTACATCCAATGCCGCTTGAGCTACGCGGTAGGCGCAGAGCAGAATGCGACGAACGTCTATTCGAGCAATGTTCCTTCCCCCGAAATTTGGCAATACCCGCCCAACCAGATTGCGCCGTTCGAAGAGTGGGTGGATGCGCACCCTCAAGGAACGCCAATCGTCGTGCGCTACGATCCCGCCAACCACAAGAAAGTAGTGCTGGTGGCGAACGACATGCCGCGCGGTGGGCCGCGAACGCCGAGTAATGTCAAGCTATTGGAAGTCTGTGCGGGAAGTTTCTTGGTCCTGCTGACGATTTCGCGAATCACACGGCCGCGACCGCAATCGCCTTAGTTGCATAACGCCCGATTTGTCGCGTAATCGGAAACTGACCCACTACCCAATATCCCCCATCGGCTTCTGACGAGTCTTTTCATTTCAACTGCCGAATCCGCTCTTGCAGGAATTGGCGCTCTGGTTCCTGTTGGATCAGCGCCAGAGCTTTCTAATAAGAGGAACGTGCCTCACTTGTCCTGGCAGCGGTCGCAGGATCGTCCGATTGCTGCTACAGGGCCAGGTATTGATGGATGAAGGCGACGGCCATGCTGCCTTCGCCCACTCCACTCGATACTCGCTTGATGGAGTTATGGCGCACATCTCCGGCGCAGAACACGCCCGGCAGGCTGGTCTCCAACGGAAATGGGTGGCGATCGAGTTTCCAGGTGGTGAGGTCGCGCCCTGTGCAAATATAGCCGTGTGAATCCCGCTCCAATTCGTCTGGTAGCCAGGACGTGCTGGCATCAGCGCCGATCATCACAAACAAGGCATCGGCTTCATAGCCAACTATCTTCTCCATCTCATCAGGCGCTCGTACACGAACCTCAATTCGTTCCAGGCGATCTTCGCCGTCCGCCGAAACGACCTGGGTAAAGGGGAGCACCTGAATGTTCGCCTTCGATGCAATTTGATCAATCAGGTATCGCGACATGCTAATTTTCAGTCCTTCGCCGCGCAGCAATACTCTTACTTCGGCCGCATAGCTCGACAAGAACACGGCAGCTTGTCCCGCTGAATTGCCGCCTCCCACGATGAAGATCTTCTTGCCGACTACATTGGTCGCCTCCTGACGGGCCGCTCCATAAAATATGCCGCGTCCCAGCAGGCGGTCTTCGCCCTTTGCCTGCAGCCGGCGCCAGTCCACGCCGGTGGCTAACACCACGGCTCGCGCGGATACCGACTGGCCTCCGTCAAACTCGCACACATAGCCTTCACTCGAGGGAGTAAGCTTTTCAACCGAACGGGTCAGCGCAACTTCCGCGCCGAAATAAGTCGCCTGCTTGAATCCACGCCCGGTCAGGTCTTCCCCTGAAATCCCCTCCGGGAAGCCCAGATAATTTTCGATCCGCGATGATGTACCGGCTTGCCCGCCTGCTGCACAGCGCTCGACGATCAGCACCCTTAGCCCTTCCGAACTCCCATAAACGCCGGCGGCCATGCCGGCCGGTCCGGCCCCCACGATCACCACGTCATAGCTGTCGCGATGGGGCTTGGTTTGCAGTTGCAGGGCCTCGGCAACTTCCCTCGTTGTCGGCGGCTCAGCGAAAATTTGTCCGTCAACACTTACGGCCGGGCAATCCGGGTCGTCGGAGATGCCGGCAGGAACCCGCTCCGGATAGCGATCGCGATCGACCCACTCGTAAGGAATACGGTTCGCGGAAAGAAAGGTGCGGATGTTATGGCAGTCCTCATCGCTGTTGCGGCCGAAGATAAGCACCCGCGACGTTGGTAAAGAAAGCGAACGTTGCTGGATCAGCAAAAGCCGTTCACCCAGGGTCTCCAGAATGATGGCGCGGGCCTCTTTTGAGTCTCGAATCAAGCGATGAAACTGCTGCTTATCCAGGCGAGCTACGCGGCACGGGGTTTGGGCTCGCAATGAGCCGAAGGTTGGAGTGCCCATCAGCAGAGGCACTTCACCCAAGAAATCGCCCTGCTTGAATTCTTGCGCCGCAAACTCGGTCTGCTTTCCGTGAACATCGAGAAATATCCGCAGACGGCCTTCCAGCAGCACATAGAACGAGGGCGGCGCTCCCTCTCGAAAGAGCCATTCTCCTGGCTTGAGCCGCACATCGGCGACAGCATGCGTCAGTCGAGCGCATTCGGCTTCATCAAGACAGGCAAAGATTTTTGCTTGTCCCAACTCTTCGGCAGTGAACATGTTCCCGCTCCACAACTTTTTTATTTCAACTGGCGAATGCGGTCCTGCAGAAATTGACGCTCGGGTTCCTGTTGGGTCAGCGCCAGAGCTTTCTCATACGCGGAGCGAGCCTCAGCTTTCCTGCCGAGCCTGCGGTACATATCGGCGCGGGCGGAATGCGCCAGATAATAATTTGCCAGTTCGCCATGTTCCAGCACCGCGTCTATGTGCGTTAGACCGGCCTCTGGACCATCGCGCATTGCAATGGCCACGGCACGATTGAGCTCTACGACCGGCGAAGGCTGAATTCGTGCCAGTTGATCGTAAAGCGCGACAATCTGCCGCCAGTCGGTGGCAGCGACCGATTCCGCCTGCGCATGAACGGCCGCAATCGCAGCCTGCAAAGTGTAGGAGCCGAAGCGGTGGGACTTCAGGGCTTTCTCAAGTAATCCCACTCCCTCCGCGATCTGCTCCCGGTTCCAGAGCGAGCGGTCCTGGTGCTCCAACAAGATCATCTCTCCGGTGGGCGATCTTCTCGCGGCGCGACGGGAGTCCTGCAGCAACATCAGGGCCAGCAGCCCAATGACTTCCGGTTCAACTTCCGGCTCAACTTCCGGTTCTGGGCGAAGTTCGGCCAGCAACCGGCCCAGTCGGATCGCCTCACCGGTTAGCTCGGCGCGCGTTACCTCCGTTCCCGCCGCAGCCGAGTAGCCCTCATTAAAGACGAGATAGACGACCTGCAGCACCGCGCCCAGTCGCTCCGGCAATTCCTGCGGCGCCGGCACTTCGTAGCGAATCGGCGTGTCTCGAATCTTTGCCTTGGCGCGCACAATGCGCTGCGCCAGCGTACGCGGAGTGGTGAGGAAGGCCTTGGCGATCTCCTCGGTGGTCAGCCCGCACACCTCACGCAAGGTGAGCGCCACGCGCGCTTCCGGCGCGAGAGATGGATGGCAACAGGTAAAAATCAGGCGCAGCCGATCGTCCTCGAGGCTGTCCTCTTCATTGGAGCTTTCGGCCGAACTCGATTGCGCTTCGAGATAGCGCACGAGCTCGTCTTGCGACTTATCAAATCTTGTCCGTCGACGCAGAGTATCAATGGCTTTGAATCGGGCTGTCGAAATTAACCATGGGCGGGGGTTGCCGGGCACTCCACTCGTCGGCCACAGGCTCAGCGCAGCCGCAAAGGCTTCGTGCATCGCCTCCTCGGCAAGATCGAAATCACCGAGCAGGCGGATCAGAGTTGCCCGGATTCGTCCCGAATCCACGCGATACAGGGAGTCGAGCAATTCGCGTATCTGCTCGTGTCGGTGGAATGTTCGGTGGAATGTTCGGACATGACGACGACCTTAGCAAAACTAGCTACCCCGAATCAATTTGGCAAACGGCGGATCGCTGCAAAGTGCCCAGGTCGTGACTCTGAAATCTGCGCCAGACGCAGCGGCGGCTGACCGCGATCAGGCGTCTCGAAATGCGCGGATTTTGCGCGCCAGATGTGCAAAAAAATGACGATTAGAACTGGGTGCGGTTGTTTGTTTTGAATGACTTATAGCGTTTTCTAATCGCGAGGTGTGACGATTAGAAATTGCGGGCTGAACATCAATTGCGGGAAGCAATTTGGGGAGATTTTCGGGGAGTTCGAGAGTGGCGGGGCCGTTCGTTGAGCGCCGTTGGACTTCGGAAGTGAAGATCACGCGCCGGGGCGGGTCCACCCATTCGCCCTGGGCGTTGATGCGGCTGCAAGCCTGGACCGCTTGAATCACGGCCTCCGCCGAAGGAACGACATCGTAGGCGCGCTCGACAATATATTCGAGGGAATCGCGCACGGCGAGACGGCGCCGTTGCATCAGGCCAGTGGCGTGAGCGTGGCGATAAATATAACGGACTTCGGGGATGCGGAATTCCGCGGCGATGCGGCGCGGTGGATACCATTGCATGAAGTAGTCGTCAATCGCGTCGCGCAAGGGATGCTGGCAGATGCCGCATTTGCGCTCGTGGCGCTCGAGGTCGGTGAGTTCGCGGCGAGGCGCGCGAGGGGCGCGGGGACGGGGCTGTTCGTGCGCGGATTTCTTGGGCGATGACCGTGGGGCTTTGCGTGCGAGAGTTTTGCGGATTCGGCGGGGTTGCGGGTCTGGCGCGTCGGCGGGGGCGAGGGAAGCTTCAGGGGCTTTTTCCGCGGCGAGTTGGAGGGGTTCTTGTGCTTCGGGCAATTCGCCGGTGAGCGGGGCGGAAGACGCACCCTCGCCTGCGGCCCGCCCCGGCGGGCTGGCCTGCCGCGGCAGGCAGGCATCCTCCGCGGGGTTGGATTGCTCTTCTGCGGTGAGCGCAGCGTCGGCGTGCGGCGGGGCGTCGTTCGATAGTGGGGCGTCAGAGAGCGGGACACCGGCGGCGCGGGCCTCTTCCTCGACGATTTGTTGGGCGGCGGCGATCAATTGCGAGAGGCTGCGGACTTCGAGGTTGGGATTTTGCAGCGTGTTGAGTGCGAAAGCTCCGTTGTCGCGCGATCTGCGAAATTTTTTCATTTACATTGCTCCCGAACGACGTTAGCACACGGGAGAATTGAAAAGTATTGGACGGAAGTACAGTTGAGGGAGGGGACCAGTACTAGCTGGACTCTTAAAACAGGAAACGCAGGAAGTAGCGAAGGGTCGGCCACCTGCTGGCGTCAAGCTTTTCGAGAATCTTGTAGACGCAGGTGCACCCGCGGTCTAAAAACGGTCTCCCGGTTTAATTTCGCAGCCGACAAAGAACCGCGCGGTTGTAGTAGCTGGCACTGAGGCGCGACGCGCACCGCACGATTCGCAAATCCAAAGACCGTGCTCGCCGCCGCCTGTTGCCAGATGCAGACCGTACAGTATTCCCGGAAGGATGCCGCAGAGCAGCAGCACGATCAGGCAAACCCACTGCCCGGAATTGACCTCCCATTCCACGTCGTGCGAGCCGATGACGCCGCAACGCGTGCAACGTCTGATGTTGTTCTTCACGCCATGCTCCTTTTTTCGCGTCTATAGCCAGCGGTTATTGTTGTGCTGCCATTCGGCGTTGCGCATTTTGGTTCCCGGCGCCGTCTGCAAGTAGATAGACATGCTTCTGCGAGAGACGCGCCCGAGATTGATATGCAATCTAGACTCCGTCCAGGTGCACGAGCTTAAGGAACTGATCCCAACGCAGTTAGAACGAAGCGGCCTACTGAGGTAGTAGTCGAGCGGAATCCTGCAGGAGACGGTCCGCCCCCAAACTGTGGTCACAAACGGTTACTGGCTGTTTACGCGTGAACGGCCATGCGCGGGCTCGTCGAATGAGACAGCCTGCGGACTTCGAGGTTGGGATTTTGCAGCGTGTTGAGTGCGAAAGCTCCGTTGTCGCGCGATCTGCGAAATTTTTTCATTTACATTGCTCCCGAACGACGTTAGCACACGGGAGAATTGAAAAGTATTGGACGGAAGTACAGTTGAGGGAGGGGACCAGTACTAGCTGGACTAAATCGGGGGCAAAGAAGCAGAACACGGAAAGGAGGAGAGGTAGAGCAGCTGAGAAAAACAGAGGCAGAAGAAAAGCGCACTGCCGGGTTATGTTGGCAGGGTTCGGAGTCGCTCGGCTTTAGCGAGTTTGCGCTGGCGTTTATCGAACGAATAAAACGCATCCGGCTTAAGCTGAATAGCGCTTGCGATGTGTAACAGGTCGAGCGTTCTAGTGCCGAGCTTGGAGGTATGCCGGCGAGCGAGCGCCAGCGCCTTTTCCCAAACTTCCGCTCCGAGCGGCGCGGGGCGAAACACACCGGCAGCTTGGTGTTGCAGAAACAGGTCGCGAACGGATCGCGCTTCGCGCCGAGTCCATTCCTTGCGGAACACTCGAAGCTCCAGAGCGTTGATGAACTCGGCTTCGCCCAGAGCCGTCAGCATAAACACCGGCTTGGATTTCACCAACTCCTCCGCAGCGGCTGAGAGATCGTCTTGGCCATACAGCGAAACTAAAAATCCGGTGTCGGCATAGACAATCAATAGGTACCTCGTTCCTCAGACACAAGATCGGTACCCGTTTTGCGAGTCTTCTTTGTGCCGAAGATCCGCCGACGCAAGCTGGAAAAGTCCGGATACACGTCGTCGTGGGAACGTACTGGAGATAGGCGGCCAATCAGTCTGCGGCGCTTGTACAACTCGATCTCCTCGCCCTTATTCAGGCGCGCTTCGATCTCGTGGAAGTGATAGCGCAAGTCTCTGACGGTGGCTTTTCTCATGATGTGACTCATTCTAGCATCACATTGCAAAAGGAGTCAAGCATTGCCATTTGACCTTTGAGTAGCACATTATTTGTCCGGCAAGGGCAGTTGCCGACGAGGCGCGCGGGCTTTGAGTTTCATGGCCTTTCGATGGAATTGACAGTTATCACGCCTGCAGGTGTAGTGCCGATGAAGACTTCGATGCGGCGTGGCACTTGCTTTAGGTTCCAAGGAGCGAACTCAGAATTTACCACGGTCGCTCCTTCCGCGAAGGTTGCGCGGAGCCGCCCGTCCGAATCAAACCAGTAGGCTTGGCCAGATATAGGATGATTTTTCGCATCGACCGCGCCTCGCGCGGCTCGAATCAGGAGGCGCTCGCTCGAATCGGGGTCGTTTGCCGGATACACGTTGCTTTCCGGGACAGCCGAGTTGCCCCAATCGGCTTCCTGAAACGTACGCGACTCGGGTAGACGGTCTTGCATCGCCGATATGACCGCCAGCATTTCATCCCGCGGCCGGAAACCGCCATCGAGCTTCGCGACGGTGTTTCCAGCAGCGCGCGTCAATCGCATAACGGTGCCACCGAGCTCGACTCGCAGAGTCCATCCATTAGGCGACTGCCACGTTTCTTCATATCTTCCCGCGCGGCCCCCACTGAGTACGAAACTTGCACGGAGATGAAAAGGTTTGCTGCCTTCGGACCGCAAATCGCTCAGGGCACGGTACTGCCTTATGTGCTCGCCGAATGAAATCGGCGGAAACTCCTTTCCGTTTGCCCCCAGAGGTTCGTATTTCAGTCGGAACGGAACGACAAGCGTCGTCTCGACTTCCACAGGCGAGCCGTCCACCACGTACGGCTTGAACTTCCAATTTTTGATTTGCGCTACGGCGCCAGCATTAATGGCCTGGTTCTTGGAAATTGCCGAAGGGAATTCACGTATATTGCCGGCGCGATCGATCTGAACTCTGATCGCGATGACACCGTTCACTGGGAATGTGTAACTTGAAGGCCAAGTGAGCTGCGGGCGTGCGGGCGAATCTGCCGGGGTGAGCGCCGATTCCGGAACTGAAACGAAGCGGACGCGCGAGGCTAAACCGGTGTCTCTGGGCGCATCGAAAAGCTCGGACACCGGCGTGCCCGACCCGGACGGCTGCCATTTCTCCAGTGGTTCCAGCTCCGTCACCGTCGCGGTGATCTCCGAGCGGTCTCCGGGCCCGACGCTGAGTTGCCTCGCAACCTTCTTGTTGCCGAACCGCTGGTAAGCTGCGAGTTCGAGGGCGACGGGTTCGGCGAGAATTTGCCGCGCCGTGCCGTCGGAGTTGAAACAAACCGACGCATAAGACGAGAACATCTCGTCGCCGGAACCATGAGTGACTTCCCAGTTTCCGCACCCGGGCCGATCCTCATCAGCGGATACGGTCGCAAGCGCAGCCACGGGGATTGGTTCGATGGAGCCCCGTATGAGTTCGTCGAGCCAAAAGGGAAGATAGTCGGAATCGGAATTAGATTCATAGTAACGTGTTCCGTTTTGAATGGCGATCTGCGTGAAGGCCGGGGACTTTACGGAACGCCGCCATTTATCGGGCGTTGCCCACCAGACTTCGACCTCGGCGTCGTACTCCGGGTTCCCCATGGTGGTGTCTTTCGCGATGAGTTTCAGATGGAACGGTGGCTCGCCGGGCTCGGCGAGCGTCGACAAGTTTGCGGCACGGGCGACGGCATGATGAAAATCATCATGTGGACCGCGCGCGGCGTTAGAAGATGTGAGCTCTGCTCCGGCGAGCGCCAGAACTACGCAAAATATGAAATTCCACAGGAAGTTGCGATGCGTCACACGTGCCAATGTAGCAAGCCCCGTGCTGCCGTGCAAGTTTCGCCAACGAACGGACTGCGTGTGCTGGATGGCGCCCGAGATTAAAATTCGGATGCGCCCATGTGTGCTCAAATGGACGTATAGTCACGTTGCCGGACGAGTGCCATATGAAAGCTTCAAATGTCCGCTTAAGTTGTGAACTGCGAAGAGCACAGCCAGGAGTGGCTGTGCCACACCCGCGGGCGGCGGCTTGCCAATGGCTCGATCAGCTTCCGGGGAGATGTGTCGCACCTACGGCGCTCGATTCCGATTTGGCCGCGTTCCCGGCGCTTACGCACCGGGCTAACTTATGCCGCGCCTCCCTTCGCGACGGCACTCAGGGCGAGCCGGCGCTGGGATGGCGCCGACTGGCTCGTTTTTCCTTGCCTCGCTGTCTCCTGCGTCTCTGCCTTCGGCTTTACCGCCCCGTCCGCATGCCGGCCGGGCTGGGAAGGGATTGGCGCAGCGCGATCATGAATGGGACTGCTACGCGTTGTAGTTCGTCTAACTCGTCTACCAGTTCGTGGACCAGCATTTGAGTTTTCTCGGCCAGGTCGCCGCCTTGTCCTGTGGCGTTGGCGTTGATGGCCAGGCGAAGGATGTGGATGTGATTGATCAGTTGTTGGTAGTAGCCGTCCAGGGTGGGGCCCATTTGGTTGGGTCGAATGTCGCTCATACAAATCTCCTCTTTGCGGTTTGCGAAATTGGGATTTTTGTTTTCCGGTGATGGTCACCGCCGCTTGGCGAATTGGAAACGTATGTTACTCCTATAGTGACGCCGCGGGGCGATTCGTTTCAGGCGGGGAAACCGGTCGGCGGGGGTGGTTACGGCGCGGTTGTGCCACAAAGACGCCAATCGGGAGATTGGCGTTCCCAGCGAGATGTGTCGCACCTACGGCGCTCGATTCCGATTTGGCCGCGTTCCCGGCGCTTACGCACCGGGCTAACTTATGCCGCGCCTCTGGCGCTGGTGCGAGCGGAGGCGCGACGGATGCCGAGCACGGGCACGCAAGCGCGCAATTCAACTGCGACGATCGATCGGTGTTGCATGACCGGTTGAGCCCGCAGCGTTTATCGGGACCTACGCGCAGCAACAACGAATATGATCGTTCCCACAAGAGCGGCGGCACCGCAATTGAACAAAATTGCGGGCAGGGGCGCGAAAAATAGCGTTCCGGGGAGAAGCAGCACGTGAAAGCGTCTTACGACTTCGTAGGTAAGACCCGGTTCATGACTGAACATCCATTGCATGTCCGCAAAATCAAAGAGGAATGTTATCGCTGGCAAAGCCCACGGTAGATGCCTGAGGTGTTTGCGGATAGCCACGAGGACCGCGAGTCTATCACCACTTGCCCGATTAGGTGCGTTGCTTGGACATGTGGAGTAACAGTTCATTTGCCCGATAATATTTTTCCGGCTCAATCGCTCGACGGGACGAGGCCCAGCGCTGAGGTGCTATTCCTCACGCAGAGCTTGCATTGGGTCTACTTTTGCTGCGCGCAACGCCGGGACGTAACACGCTAGCAACGCCGACGCCAGCAGCAGAGCCGCTACGCCGCCGAATGCTACTGGGTCGAGCGCGCCTACGCCCATGAACAGGGTGTGCATCAGGCGGCCGACAAAAAAGGCGCCGGCCAACCCGAGCAGCAGGCCGATTCCGGCGAGCGTCATACCCTCGCGGACGATCAATCGCACGACGCGGTTTTGCCCGGCGCCGAGCGCGATGCGCAATCCGATTTCGTGCGTGCGTTGCGCCACGGCGAAAGACATCACGCCGTAAATTCCCAGGACGGCGAGCAGCAGGGCCACGCCCGCGAAACTTCCAAAGAGAAAAGCGCTGAAGCGATCGCCAGCCATGGATTCGTCCTTGATTTGATCCATGGTCTTGACCTCCGCGAGCGGAAGATTCGGATTCATGGAAAGGACGATCTCTGAAATGCTTTTGGTCAGAGTGGCGGGATCGAGTGAGGCGCGCACGGCCACGCTCGTCCCCGGCCAGGGGCTCTGCCAGAACGGCACGTCAATTTCGGGGAATCCCTCGGCGCCGACGCCGCCGTTATGAACGTCGTGGTAGACGCCCACGACCTGCCACTCGATGTAAGGCCCCAGCTTGGTGACGCCGGGAATCAATTGTTCGACGGCGATGCGCTGCGTCAAGGGATTCACACCAGCGAAAAAGCGCTTCACGAATATTTCGTTCACCATAGCGACGGGAGCGCCGCCGGCCAAATCCTGATCCGTGAATTCCCTGCCCTGGTCCATGCGGATGCCGAACGTATGGAAATATTCCGGCGTGACCATGTTGAATCCGGCGCCGGGGCGCTTGGAAGGATCGTCCACGGTTTTGCCGACAATTTGAAATGGCATGCCAAAACCCGTGCCACGAAGCGGCATGCCCGTGGAAATGGATATTGCCGAAACTCCCGGCAGAGCCTCGACTCTGTCGCGAAGTTGGCGATAGAAAGAATTAATCTGGTCCGCGGAAGTAAGCTGATCGTGCGGAACCGGGAGGTCAAAGGTGAGCAGATGGTCGGTACGAAACCCGAGATCCACGTGCTCGACGTTCCACAAGCTGTGAATGGCCATTCCGCCGCCTGCGAGCAAACTGAGCGCCAGCGCGAATTCGGCAATCACGAGCACGCGACGCAGCCCGTGCCGGCCGACGCCGAAGGAGCCGCGGCCGCCGCCTTCCTTCAGCACGTCGTTCAGATTCAAGTGCGACGATTGCCAGGCTGGAGCGCAACCGAAAAGCACGCCCGCGAGGGCTGTCGCTGCCAGCGTGAAAAGCAGCACGGGAGGATTCAGGCGGACATTCGCCTCGTACGGCAGAGTGAAAGGCGGCATCATCAGCAAAATAATTTTCAAGAGCACCCAAGCCAGCGCAATTCCTAGGATCCCTCCGAGCGAAGCCAGCGCAAGGCTCTCGGCGAGAAACTGGCGAAATAATTGCCAGCGGCTGGCGCCGACCGATGCGCGCACGGCAACTTCCTTGCGGCGCTTGGTGGCGCGCGCCAGCAACAAGTTTGCGACGTTGGCGCAGGCTATGAGCAGCACAAATCCCACCGCGCCCAGCAGCAGCCAGAGCGCGCGAATGACGTCACGATCCAGAAAATCGTTCTTCAGCGGCGCGACGATCGCGCCCCAGCCTTTATCCGATCGCGGGTAAACCTGCGCGATGTGCTGCGTCACCGTGTCCATGTCCGCGTTGGCCTGCGCGATGGTGATTCCGGGCTTTAAACGTCCCATGACGAGCAGCCAGTGAAAATCGTGGTTGATCTGCTCGGGCTTGAAAGAGAGCGCGATGCCGAGCTTCTCTCGGCCGCGATCGAGCGGGCCGGGACCGAGGACTCCGACCACCGTGTATGGCTCGCCATCCAGCCGGATAGTCGTCCCCACGATCGAGCGATCGCCACCGAAGCGATCCAACCAGAAGCGGTAAGTGAGAATGGTGACGTGGTCCTTGCCGACCTCGCCTTCCTCGGGCAGAAAATCGCGGCCCAGTAGGATCGACTGCCCCATCACGGTGTAAAATCCCGGCTGGGCTTTCCATGCTTGCACTTGTTCCGGGTGGCTGGCAGTGGCGAGATTCACGCTGCCGCCGCTCCATGCCGCCAATCCTTGAAAGACGGTGCTCTCGCGCTTCCAATCGAGGTAATCGCCGGCGGCAACCACGTTGCGGTCTCCCTGGATTTTCGACCAAACCATCACGACTTCGTTGGGGTGGTAATAAGGCAAGGGCTCGAGCAGAGTGGCGTACACGATGCTGTAAATCGCGGTATTCGCGCCGATGCCTAGCGCCAGCGCCAGCACGGCGACCGCGGCAAAACCAGGATTTTTGCGGAGCAGCCGGAAACCGAAGCGAAGGTCACGCCAAAGATTGTTCATGACAGGCTCCTTCAGCTCCTCGAACTGGAGCTATTTGGATTAGTCCAACCCAACGCTGCGCGTAATGCCGCCGCTGATGAATGAACGCCAGCGCGTGCGGAAATGTTCCGTGACCGCGTGTACCGTTACAGGTTGTAACACATGAGGAGCTGAATTTCCAATAGCAATCGAATCGCCTATCGGAAGTCTAAGACATGGCACCGCTGGCAAGCGCAGACTGGGGCCCGACGCTTGCCGGGCTTTATATTTCGTTGAGGGGAATGAAGCGCAATAGAGTCTAGAATGTGGAGCGCTACGAGCACGTAGAGAAATCGTTGCAAAGCTCGAACGGATCAGCAATGCGCCCACAAAATGGGGAGGGCATCTTGGCCGCAAGAATTCTCATGGTTCTTAGTGCGAGCATTATCTTTACACTCGGAGTCGTCCACCTCGTCTATACGTTCCGGGGGCCAATGCTCACGCCCCGTGACCCCGCGCTGCAAATCGGGATGAGCCGGATTGCGCCCGTGATTACGACAGAAACGACAATGTGGCGATGTTGGGTGGGCTTTAATGCCAGCCACAGCATGGGACTACTTTTGTTCGGCCTGGTTTTTGGTTTTCTTGCATTGGCTCATGGCCAGCTTCTCTTTCAGTCGCCGTTCCTGCTTATTGTCGGGCTGGCAATGCTTGGTGGCTTGGTCGTGCTCTGCAAGGTTTACTTTTTCAGCTCGCCGCTCATCGGCGTCAGCATTTCCTTGGCCTGCTACGTCGCGAGCATTGCGCTATCGCGGGCGTCAATACTGCGCTCCTGACGTAAACGGCGACAACGCTCACGACCCATAAGCCAACCGCGGACGCCATTTCCCAGCGGTCACATGAGCGTGCAGTCGCAGCACTCCACGCGCGTATTGGATTGACAGTTCCCGACGCGACGCATAGCATTCCGGCCTAGTCGCTCGCACATCCCGACTGACGGAGGTTTATGTGAGTCTGCCTACGCGGATTCGTTTGCTTCGAGTAGCCTTGGTGGTCTTTGGATTGATTTTCCTGGTTGGTGTTTACCCGCTCATGATGGCTTGGTGGCCGGCTGGATGGCGATGGCAACCGAATCAACCCGACTACGAGCAAATGATTCTTGGGGTGTACGCAACGCTCGGCATATTTCTGATCATTGCCGCCCGGAATCCACTGCAAAATCGCAGCCTGATTTGGTTCACCGTTTGGTCCAGCTTTGTCCACGGCGGCATAATGGCCGTGCAAGCGATGAGAGCTCCCGCCGAGCACGGCCACCTGCTAGGAGACGTGCCTGCATTAGTGCTTGTGGCGGTCGTGCTGGGAATCTTGATGCCCCGTGGCAACGCAGCCGAATCAGCCAAAGCGTTTGCGTAGGGTGCGTAGCGCGAGGTATTGTGAGCCGCTTTCGCGGTACTCGCATCGGAGGTTGTGGCTTGTGGTCAGTCACGTAAAAAAGCTTCTCTTGCCGCTCCTGCTGCTCTGTTCAGCCACTTTGGCTTTTGCCCAACAGCCGCCGCTCAATTCCCCGCTGCTCGATCATCTCGCTGGGAAATGGGTGATGCGGGGCACGATCGGCGGCAAAGAGACTACGCATGATGTGAACGCCGAGTGGGTGCTGGAACATCACTACCTGGCCATCCATGAAGTGTCGCGCGAGAAGAACGCCAAAGGCGAACCACAATACGAGGCCACGATCTACGTTGCCTGGAACGAAACGACGAAGGATTACGCGTGCGTTTGGCTCGATGTCTATGGCGGCTTGAATTCAACTTCGATAGGGGTCGCAAGCCCGAAGGAAAATGAGCTGCCTTTTGTGTTCAAGGATGAAAAGGGCGAGGTCAGTTTCAACAACGATTTCGTTTATGACGCGAAAGGGAGCACGTGGGAGTGGCGCATGGATAATATAGTGAACCGCGTCGCGAAACCGTTCGCGCGCTTGAAACTTACCCGCGACTAATCTTTCGATGCCTCAACAATCTCCTACCTCGCGGTAAATCGCGTTACCGGACACTTGAAGTAGCGCTTCACTTCTCGGTTATGGCGTTTACCGGCCGCTGCATGTCAGTAGGGACTTTTTTGCACAAGGATGGAGTCACGTGCCTTCACGGATGCCACGGGCTCATTCGACTGCGTGAAACCGATCAAGTGCGGCAGATAGTGGCCCGGAGGCTCATCGCCGACATGCGCGTAAGGAACTTGAAGCAGGCCCTCTGGCGTCAGCCGGACGACGAAATTACGAGCAGGCAGCAAATTCGAAGAACTGGCTGAAGGCCCTTCCAGATGACCTACAAGCCACAAATCCCCGGATGGCGAGAACTCATCGTCGTTCACGTAAAAAGCCGTGTAACCTTTCGCTTGCGCAAATTCGGAAAGCTTGCTCGCCACATTGACGCGCTTTTGGATTTCTCCCGCCTGGTTCAAGACGATCATCTCGCGCGCTGGAGCTAGATACACATGAATGGCTTTCTCGCTAGCGGCGACGCGCGTTGTCCCGCTGTGAAATTCCCCGAGTCCATCACCAACAGGGTCATCCATATTCGCGAAAAGTGAGCGGGACAACGCCTCTCGCGTGATGTGCCCCTGAGAGTCATATTTCACAAGCAAAGGATAGGCCTCGTCCGATGAGTTTTCGTCGTCATGAGTCCCAACCAGATAAATGTTGCCCTGCTTATCCATCGCCACCGCGCCCACATCATAATCGGCCGGGGTCAAATTCATCATCAGCGTGGAATGGCTGTCATACACAAGGAGATGGTCCCCGGTGAAACTGCGGTCGTCCACGTTCACTTCGCAGACTACAAGGACCGAGCCCTCGGGACCGCTTGCCAGACCGTTGACATAAGTGAACCGAGCGTTCGGAAATTCTTTCAAGACGTCGATGGAGCGTTTCTCGCCAGACTCCGCGTTGTAAATATTCACAAGCGGAGTAGTTCGATCCCCCTGGCGTGGCTCAGAAGCAGAAAGCACCAGTTCGCTGCGTGAGTCGTCCCATAGGGACCAGCCAAAGGGAGCTTCCACGCGAACGCGAAAACCATTTTCCCGCTGAGGGTTTTGATCCTGGGCGTAGGTGGCAACAGAAGGCAACGTCAAACTGAGGGCAGCGCACAAGAAAAAGATGAGAGATCTCATACCAGCCTCCGAGTCACACGGCGGGCCGCACGGCAATATTACATCCCTTCGAACTCGTAGATTCGACTTCGCGAAACATGGTTGCTCACCAGGCTCGCCTTAAAGGCCCGCTTGATGCTCCGAAAGCCCCGTTATGCGAAGTTGCGCAGCGCCTGCCTCCGTTCACTTGGACGCATAGTCGCGCAATCGGACAAGTGCTTTTGACCAGATTTCACTTTTCCGATAAGCGCGTTAATCAGGACTTAGCCCCGCGGGCTCCTCTTCGTTGACTTGATTCCCATCGCGACCTAATATGACCGCCACATGCCTGATTCGCAGCCGCTGATCGGCCGCACTGTCTCGCACTACCGCATCCTGGCGAAGCTCGGGGGCGGCGGTATGGGTGTCGTTTATAAGGCTGAAGACACCCGGCTGCATCGCGCAATCGGCTTGAAATTCCTTCCTGCGGAAATGTCCCACGATTCGGTTGCGCTGGAACGCTTTCGGCGCGAAGCGCAGGCCGCGTCGGCCCTGAATCATCCGAACATCTGCACGATTTACGATATTGGCGAGCAAGACGGCCGCGAATTTATCGCGATGGAATTTCTCGGCGGCCGGACCCTGAAGGAAACCATTTCCGGCAAGCCGCTGGCGCAGGAGGACGTACTGCCGCTGGGGATCGAAATTGCGGACGCGCTGGATGCTGCCCACAGCAAGGGGATCGTGCACCGCGACATCAAGCCTGCGAATATTTTTGTCACCGAACGTGGGCACGCCAAGCTTCTCGATTTTGGTTTGGCAAAACTTGCGCCGGTGGGAACCGCCTTAAACCTTTCGGAGATGGCGACCGAGGCCGAACAATTGACTCAGCTGGGCGTGGCGATGGGCACGCTTACGTATATGTCGCCGGAGCAGGTGCGCGGCGAAGAGCTGGACGCGCGAACGGATCTGTTTTCGTTTGGCGCGGTGCTCTACGAGATGACGACGGGCGTTCTACCGTTTCGCGGCGACACTGCCGGGGTGATCGCCGATGCGATTTTGAATCGGATTAAAGTTCCACCGGTGCGGTTGAATCTGGATCTTTCGCCGAAGCTGGAAGAAATCATTAGCAAGGCGTTGGAGAAGGATAAGAAGCTGCGCTATCAGAGCGCGGCAGAAATTCGGACGGATTTACAGCGGCTGACGCGGGATTCGAGTTCGGGCCGCGTGGCGTCGACAGTTGTCGCGCCAGTCGTAGCGGCTGCGGAAGCCGGGTTAACGCCTAGTGCTAAATCATCGCGATTTCGCTGGGGGGCGATATTCGGAGTGGTGGCGCTGGTGTTCGCGGTCGCTGTGGGTGGCTGGCTGCTTTCCTCTCGCAAGGTACATGCGTTGACGGAAAAAGACACAATCGTTCTGGCGGATTTCAGTAACGCAACGGGTGATGCAATCTTCGACGGCGCGCTGCGACAGGGCCTAGCTGTGCAATTGGAACAGTCCCCGTTTCTCAGCATCATTCCTGACCAACAAGTCCAGCAGACGCTTCAAATGATGGATCAAAAGCCGGATGCAAAACTTACGCCAGAAATTGCGCGGGAACTTTGCCAGCGAACGACGAGCGCCGCCGTTATGGACGGTTCAATCGCGCAGATCGGCTCGCGATATCTGCTGACACTCAAAGCGGTGAACTGCGCGAGCGGGGAAACGTTGGCCAGCACGGAAGCTGAGGCCAATGACAAAGATCACGTGCTCGACGCGCTGGGGATGACGGCTTCGGAAATCCGCGCCAAGCTGGGCGAATCACTAGGGAGCGTGCAGAAATTTGATACGCCGCTGGCGCAGGCGACGACTCCTTCGCTGGAAGCTCTGAAGGCTCTCAGTTCGGGCATAAAAGTTTTTTCTAATGCTGGGGCGCCTGCAGCGCTTCCATTTTTCAAGAATGCC
Organism: uncultured Acidobacteriota bacterium; assembly: GCA_963834215.1. Classification (GTDB taxonomy): domain Bacteria; phylum Acidobacteriota; class Terriglobia; order Acidiferrales; family UBA7541; genus Palsa-295. Next base: position 67,520 of record CAWIAM010000001.1, read on the forward strand.
ATCGAACTCGACCCGAATTTTGCGGTTGCCTACGCGTGGGAAGGGCGTATGTATGGAGATCTTTCAGAATCGGGCCTGGCGGCCGAGTCCCTCCGAAAAGCCTACGACCTGCGCGAGCACACCAGTGAGCGGGAAAGATATTTTATCTCAGCTAATTTTCACTTACAGGTCACCGGAGATCTGGAGAAGGCAATACAAAATTGCGAACTGTGGATACAGGCCTACCCCCGCGAGGTGCTTGCACATACTTTGCTGGCCGGACTTATTTATCGGTCAATAGGCCAGTACGAAAAAGCGCTAGAACAGGGCACGGAAGCGACTCGTTTGGATCCAAACTTTATCTTTGGGTACTCGACGCGGGTATTCGCCTACATCGCGCTGAATCGTCTCGACGAGGCGAAGGTGACTTATGACCAAGCCATCCAACGCAAGTTGTACAGCGCCTTTTACCCGGATGCTCTGTATTCAATTGCCTTTTTGCAGAACGACACGGCCGGGATGGCGCGTCAAGTAACACTATCAGCCGGCAAGCCGGGAGCGGAGCACCGCTTGTTGGGCCTGGAAGCCGATACGGCCGCATACTTCGGCCGGCTCCGGGCCGCCCGGGAATTTACCAGCCGGGCCGTGGATTCCGCCCAGCGGCAGCAAGAGACGGGAAGCGCTGCAACGTACAGCGCCTCCGCCGCTCTACGGGAAGCCCTGTTCGGCAATCTGGATGAAGCGCGGCGGCTTGCGGCCGTGGCGCGTTCCACAGAACGCGAAGTGCAATCTGACGCGGCGCTAGCTTTGGCCTACGCGGGAGATGACAAGAGAGCGCAAGCTTTGGCCGATGATTTGAACAAGAGGTTTCCGGAAGACACGGTGATCCAGTTCGTTGGTCTGCCTGCCATCCGCGCAAGGCTGGCGGTCAACAAAAGGAGTTATTTTGAAGCCATTGGGGACCTCAGACCTGGCATGCCGTACGAGTCGAGTGTGAACGGACAGATGCTTCCCGCTTATGTGCGAGGTGAAGCTTATTTGGCCGCGCATCAGGGGAGCGAAGCAGCAGCTGAATTCCAGAAGATTCTGGACCACCCGGGCGTGGTGATCAATTCTCCCATCGGGGCGATTGCTCATCTTCAAATCGGTAGAGCGTACGCCATGCACGGCGATGCCGCGAAAGCGAAAGCGAAAGCGGTGTATCAGGATTTTCTTACGTTGTGGAAGGATGCCGACTCGGACATTCCTCTTCTCATCGCCGCTAAGTCCGAATACGCCAAGCTGCAATAAATCATATTGCCGCAACCGTCGATGGCGATCTGAGGTCGTTGCAGCTACGTTCTAGTGCCTGGTAAGTTCCCGGATATGTCCGAGAACCGCAGCGTTCATCAGGCACGGGTCAGGCCTGCGCTACGTGCGGATCACGGCGCGACGGATGCTTCGGGGTCCAGCCAGTACGTGTTGCGGTTGCAGCTCCGGTCTATCCTTTAGAGTTAATTGCAGCCTATGAAGCCCTGCGCTTGGCGATGCCGGACGGAAGCTCAGCACGTAATAATTTGGCACATCATTCGAAACGGCGAGCAAGCTCCGTTTCAGCGTCGCTGCGTTCGTAAACTCGAAGTATTCGCCTCCGGTCAATTGCGCCACAGACTCGGGCACGTTGCGCTTCAGTCCGTCTTTCGCGCTAATAAACGCCATCCGCACCAGTCGCAAAGGCGGAAGCAGATCGCTCGCGCAGTCCAGCGCCTGGACGCGGCGATTTCCGTGCGCGTCCGGATCGGCGCCGGGATCCTGACTCATGCAGCCGCCCGCTAATCAAGCCGCGAAGGGCTCACTGAGTGTACCCAACTGTACGGCCGTGCTGGCAGGCCATACCTGCGGTGTCTTCCGCCCATTTTCATGAATGGCGATGACCACTCCCGTTCACCGATTTTCTGCTTGACATGTTTGAGTTGAAAGGCACAGAGTTACCCCAGATTCCCCAAAATCTCCGTTTCTCAGCGTTTTCTCTTATGGCTTCTCGACAGACGTTTTCGGGCCCCCGGACCGTCACTCACTCGCCGGCACATTCGTTGTGTGTGTGCCGCCAGCATGTGGAAGGAGTATAACGATGAACGAACTGGACTCTGTTTCAAAAAAACTTGAACACAGAAAGCTGGGCCGGCGCAATCTCATTCGCGGAGCGGTGGGTGCGGTTGCGGGGATCGGTCTCTTTCGCCCGCAGCCGGCCTTTGCCGATAACAATGATCATGACCGCACCGATCACCTCGGTTGCGCCTTAGTCAATCCAATTCCTGGGGGTGTCGTCCCGTTCAAACCCTTTGGAGTCTTCATACACCATAACCCGCTAAATCCTGCCACCCCTCTACCCAATATCAGCGATCCGTCGCAGATCAGTGACTTCGACGGGCTCGTGGGTCTCACGCACATTCGCGGCGGCGGGACCGGAACTAACGGCGGCACGGTGACGCCTCTGGCGTTCCAAGCGGACATGGGCTTCGCTCAAGGCAAGTTCATCGGTGCGGACGGTCGCCGCCATGAGGGCACGTACGCTTTTGTTTGACTTGACTTGTACACCGGTCCGGCTGGATCGGCCAACCTCCCCGAACAAATCCACGATTTCAACGTACATATCGACTCGAACGACGTCTTCTGGATGGTTCCAGTGGCGGACGATGCCGTCGAGGTAGACTTCAGCCAAGGGCGAGCACGCCTGCAAGTGAATGGGCTGAGGGTCTTCGATGACCATGACCTTGCCAACTCGGTGACCCAAGGGCTGGGACTGAACGGCGACCCGGACTACCCCTATCCCCCCATCGCGCCTGTCGCCCCCGTCCGCGCGATCGTTTCGTTCGACGTGGAATGGAACGGTATCGTTTCGATGGCGCCAATTCACAACAGTTCGCAAGGGTTCATGGGTTCGTTCCTTAGCACGGGAGCCACGATTAATTGGTCTGCGGACCAACCGGGCTTCCACTTCGAGTCAGAGACGCCCAACCCGGCGCGGAACCTGGTTTCTGTGCTCGGACAAGAGCAAAACGGTGTCTTCTTCACGTAGCTAGATCGCTGCGCAAACGCGCTCAATCTTGGCGCAATCTCGAATCTTGGCGGTACAATTCGACCGCGAACATGATCATGGGAATCAGCTGAGTATCCCTGTGCGCTCAACATCTGTTAGCCGCATAACCAGGAACTCGGTTCTGTACGTGGGACGTTCTCGTGCGGATTACTGCTGATTAATGCTGTTCCCACAGCACTCGGCTCCAGCAGCGGCAGGCTAAGTCGCGCAACCGAACACCTCGCCACGGCAAAATCGACTTCTCCGGTAAGCGCGTTTAGATGTCATCCCAACAACCTCAGTGGACGTATAGTCGCGTAACCGGACATGTCCGAGAACCGCAGCGTTCATCGGGCACGGGTCAGGGCTGCGCTACGTGCGGATCACGGCGCGGCGGATGCTTCGGCGTCGAACCAGTACGTGTTGCGTGCCCGGAGTTGGAGTTCCGGTCTGTCCTTTAGAGTCAGTTCCAGCCTATGAAGCCCAGCGCTTAGTGATACCGGACGGAAGCTCAGCACGTAGTAATTTGGCACATCATTTGAGACGGCGAGCAAGCTCCGCTTCAGCGTCGCTGCGTTCGTAAACTCGAAGTATTCGCCTCCGGTCAATTGCGCCACAGACTCGGGCACGTTGCGCTTCAGTCCGTCTTTCGCGCTAATAAACGCCATCCGCACTAATCGCAACGGCGGAAGCAGATCGCTCGCGCAGTCCAGCGCCTGGACGCGGCGATTTCCGTGCGCGTCCGGATCGGCGCCGGGATCCTGGCTCATACAGCCGTCCGCTCCGTACGGCTCGTTCCCATAAGGTGTTCCTCCGGGCCGTGGCACCTTCGATGCCTCGTGCTTTACTGCGGCTTTCGTCGTGGAAAACGCGAAACTATAAATCGCGGTGTTCGTATCGCTGACCGAGCGCACGGCATCGTCCAGGCTCGTTTCGCTGCCACGGTCGGCCGTCTCGGTGACAAGCAGCACCGCATGACGGTAGCGCGGCGGCACATCGCGCAAAAGATCGATGCCGAAATTGAGCGCGTCAAGAATGGACGCCCCTTGATCACCTTCCTTCAGGTTGGCAATCGTTTTGGCCGCGACGTCGGTATCGTCGGTAAAATCCTGTGCGATTCGAGGTTTGCTGTCAAAGCTGACCACGGCGACAAGATGCCGCACGTCGCCGATAACGGCGTCGAGCTCCGCGCCAAGATTGCCGTAGTCGTGCAGATGCCACGCGCCCTCCCCGCCCGTCTCCACAATCACGACCAGCGCCAGCGGCTGCGAGTCGGTATCGGTCTCCAATCGCAAAGTCTGCGGCACGCCATTATCAGTAAGGATGAAATCGCCGGCGGTGAGCGAGAAGACAGTCTCGCCGGATTTGGTTTTAACCAACGCGGGAACGAGCACCACAGTCGAGCTGGTGCGAATTCGATTTCCAGCCTGCGCAGAATCGTTCGTTTGTTGTTTGCTCGCGGGGCCGGGAGAAGAGCTTCCGTTTTGGCTTTGCGCGTGGGCGGATGGTCCGGCGGTGAGCAGAAGCAACATCACGCCGGCGCACACATATTTGGGCAATCGCCCCATAGCAGCATGTGATTCAACGGTGATTGCGCTGGTTGTCTATCGCCTGATTTGATCCGGCGCCGAAGCCGCGGCAGAAACGACACGAAATCGGCAGCACAAGTTTCTAAATCGTCGGGTGCGCCATTCCTCCCGCCCACACATTCGCGCGCCTTTCGCTTTTCTTGGTTTTCGCGCTGGAATTTCCATCCGCCGACATTCTCACTTAAGCTTCGTGAAAAATCCGCGCCGGGAAAACTCTACTTGCTGAGCTTGCTTTGAAGATCCGGCACGAACATCGTCTGCGCGCCCGGTTCGAGCTTCCGCGCTTCCTTGAGCGCCGTATCCCACTCCTGCTGCGCCTCTGCCTTTCGCGCCATTGCGGCGAGCGCGTCTCCGCGCGCCTCGTGCCCCAATATTGACCATGGATCGATCGTTATGGCCTCGTCCGCCAGCGCCAACGCCCCTGCCGCGTTGCCCTCATGCGCGGCTTCGAGCGCATTCTGCGCCCGGCTGAGCGCCGCCGCCTGCGTCATATCAAACCGCCCGCGGTAGATCATCACCGCGTCGTCAATTGTTTCTTCTGGTTTCGCTCTGCGAAACGCATCGTACGGATTGAGCGACGCCGCGGGCCACTCGCATCCCGAAAGATCCCCCGCGCTCAGCAACACCGTGCCTTCAATCACCGCGGGCACGTTGTCCGCTCCTCCCTGCCAGTAAGTATCCACGGTCGGCAAATGGTGACAACGAATCCCGTAGGTCTCCGGGTACACCTCGGGATACGCAAAATAGGCGAACCAGCACTCTTCTCCCGGGTGACGCTCCTGCCAGGCCTTCACCTGGAAAAGCTGCTGCGCCCAGTCCGTGTTCGAATCGCTCAGCAGTTTATGCACGTTCGCCGGGCCGCCGAATGCTTCGTTCGCGTAGGCCATGGAATTGGGAAATGCCGCGAGCGACGAACCCACGTGCGCCACCAGCAGCAGGCCGCACACGGCGAACCACTTGCGGCTCGATGCCGAGAGCGCCGCCACTCCGCCGCCAGCGAGCACAAACAAATACGCGTAAAACGGCAACAAGTGCCGCGCCCCGATGTTCATCCCCGAGACCATCGCCACGACCAGATAGAACAGCGCGGGAATCAACAGAAAATCCACTTCGCGTCCCCATTTCAGTTTCCGCGTCGCCAACGCATATACCGCCAGGCCCACTAGCGCCAGCAACCCGAGCGTCGTCTTGATCGCGATCACCGACGGGAAATACCACCACACGCCGTGTGGAATATTTCGGCCGAATACGAATGTCGGATAGAACAGCGCCATGCGCCCCACGTCCACTAGACCGATCAGGTAAGACTCCGGCAGCAGGTGCAGCCGGCCCACAAGATTGATGAGCCACGAAACGTGCGGCCCGAGCGGCGCCACGTAATCGCGCGAGAGTTGTGCTCATCTTCAGTCCCGCCGGCCGCGCCGCGTAACGGAACCCGTACATGCTCCACAGCACCAGCACGCCGATCAGAAAAATCCCGCAGAACGCTCCCGTCAGCCGCAGCGCCTCCCGCGCTCGCGTTCCTTTCTGCGCCGCCGCGATCTCGCGCGCGATCAATAGCGCGAGGATCGGCGCCAGCATTACTCCGGAATGCTTCGTCGCGAGTAGAAGCCCCGCCACCACACCGGCCACCACCAGCCGCTTCGCCGTCGGGTGCTTCACGTACCGGTAGAAACACCACGTACTCGCCAGAAAAAACAGCGAGACGCCGATATCCGTCGTCACCAGTGCCGAATGCGCCAGCATGTTCGGATCGAACGCGGCCAGAGTTAGCGCGAAAATCCCCGCCCAATCCCCGAACGATTCCCGCGCCGCCAGGAAAACCACGAGCGAAAGCGCCACGGCCAGGAGGCCGGCCGCCACCCGCATTTCGAAAACCAATTGGTTCCGGTCGCCGTCGTTCCGCGCCAGCCAATCCCGTCCGCTCAGATATGCCTCGTCTTTGAAGTTGCGGCCTTGCAGCTCCGGCACCCACAGCGCCCGCCCTAGCAGCGGCGCCGTCGCCAGCAGCTTTACGAACGGTGGGTGCTCCGGATTCAGTCCGTAGTCTTTGGTGTGCCACATCATGTAACCGGCGAACATGTGGTCGTCTTCGTCGAACGTGAGCGATTCGCGGTGAACCATCACCAGCGTCAAAATCATCTGCGCGACGATCAGCCCCGCCACGATTGCCCACAGCATCCGCCCGGAAAGTTTTGGCACGTTCTTATCCCTCGAAATTCACGCGGACATCTTACGTTGAATGCTTCCATCGCGTGCCGCATCGTTTACGCGGCCGGGTGCTATCTTGCATCGCGCTTCTGTATCGCCACACGACACATTTAAAAGCTCGGCGTGGTCAACTTCTAACAAGTCGCGTCACCGGACATCTGCCCATGCAATTGTGGAGGGGCAAATCCACGCTAAGCCCCAAACTGCCGCAGATGATGGTCCGTGTGTAGATAGGCGTGGCGCATGCGGTCGCTCCTCGACATCTGACCGAGCGTTGCGTGAGGAGCGAACTCGCCGTTCGAATTACAGAAGCGATCAAGAACAATGCGGAGCTTCTCCAAGTCGGTTGCAAACTCGGCAGGTGGCGTGCCACCTTGATGTTGATCCATCTCGGGCCGTGTCTTGATTCCGTGAGGCCAATGAAACGGGAGCCATAGCGCCGCCCATTTATAAATGGTGCGTTTAAAGAGCGTAGTGGATTGACTCACTTGTTTTTCCCCTAGTGCTGCCCGAAAGGAATTGCTCAGATGACAAATCATCTGATGGGCGGACATGGTTCCCCAACGGCGCTGACTCTCGGGCCGCACCCCTGTCAATCGGTCGAGCACTTCGTTGCGGTCGCCTGTGTTGAGGAGAGTTTTCATTTCGGAAAAGCTATATTGCACAATCAAGACGCGCTGGGCGAAGGAGTTTATATCACGGGCTCGGCCTGAGTCCCGATAAGTCGTGCGGGTTCAAAGGATCGACGCAACACTAAGCTCGAGACCACCTTGTATTGAAAACAAAAGCTAAAATCGCTCGCTAGGGTCAGAAGAACCGGAACGCTGCTGTGGCTAGGTTTTGGCCGAGTTCATCCAAACAGATGGTTCTCCCGCGGAAGCATTCTCGAATCAATGCACTGGATGGTGTTGCACCGACCGGTTGAACCCGCAGCGTTAACCGGGCACTGCCTCTAATTCGAACGTTGTGCACGGTTTTGACCCAACTGTTCGATGATGTTACCCTCCACGCAGTGACGCTTCAAAATTTGAGCTGCAGCGCATTCTTCTGTTCGCAGGATTGCGAGAAGCAAATGCACATTATCCACGTCTCGATGCCCAAACTTTTCGGCCGAGTTCGAGGCGAGTCGCAAGATTTGCTTGGATTCGGCGCTAAGAGGAATCTCGATAGTTGTGGAAATGCGGTCCCGATGTATGACTTGCGCGTCTATTTCTTTTCGGATCGATTCGGCCGCGCCGGGTCGTCGAAAGACGCGGCGCGCGAGGCGCTTGTCCTCTCTAATCAGACCCAGGAGCAAGTGTTCGGGTTCGATAGAACCGCTGCCGTATTGACCGGCCTCATATCGAGCGAAGAATATCGTTCGGCGCGCTCCTTCAGTATATCTTTCAAACACGGCTCAAATCCCCCAGCTTCTCCGAACGATTATCCTCTCATTGTCGTAGATGCACGAAGAATCGTCCTAGGTCCGGATCGCGTAATCGGAAACTTGAAACCAACTGGACAGTGAGAGGTTTAGTCAGGGCTTGCCGCCATTGGGACCAGGGACGGCAGTGCGCTTATTGATCCTTGATCGTGTAATCCGCCGGCACCTGAAACAGAGTTGGATCCGGCTCCGTCTGCTCCAGATTCGTCATTCGGCTTTCGGAGTCCCCGTTTCGGGGATCGGAAGTTTTCTCCAGAAGCGTAATGCCGATATCTGTCGAGCTCCAGGTCTCCCGTACCGTTGTGAAAGCGCGGTCGTTGCCTTCTGCGCCTGCTGGAGTCGTCCTCGTAGTTCTCGTTCCGGTCGCCAAGACAAGTTCGAACTGCTGGGACCCCAGCGTCTCTGTGGCAATTATTGGCTCTGGAGCGGGCGTGTGCTGATCTTGCGCGCCGACCTGCGCATTCGCGGTGGACTGACTTAGTTTGTGGCGGTAGGCGACGGCACCTTTTTGCGGCAAAATGAAGTACGCAAATCCTTCCACCGGATCTGATATCGCTATCATGTTTGGCGTGGTGTCTGTTGGAGAATAGGTTTCGCGGCGAATTCTTCCCAGTGAATCACGATAGACAAGCGCCGTGAAGTTCGTCTGAATATGGGTGCCGTCAGCCAATGTCTGAGTGGTTGTGCCTTGGATAACTGCTGAAAGAGGGCATCCGGTACGAGGGATTACCATCGGAAAGTACAAAGAAGGTTTGTCAACCGGGGGGCACGCAGGGGGCTGCGTTTGTGCCATCGCTGTGCCGTGCGCCAGCATCAGCAATCCACTCACGACCATCGCCCTTGCAAGAGGATTCATCGTGGGCCCTCCTGTCAGTCGATTACTCTAGCGATACGTTGCCTCTCACTCTATCAGGACGCGCGGAATCTGTCCTGGGTTTCATCGGAGCGTCGCGTAACCAGACATCTGAAGCGACGCTTCCCTTCTCCGGTGTGCGTGTTTCTATGGATGTTGGATTTCGCGATGAAACCCGTCCCGATGCTTGAATGACGTAGCTACAGGGACGATTGTTGGCAAATGGCCAACTGCATCTAGGACGTGAGGAAAGGCTTCCAGCGGTCCAGGATAACCTCTAATTCGCGAATCTCTTCCGGGCGCATGGTTGGAAGCGGCGGGCGCACGGGACCTGCCGGCATTCCAAGCAAGTTCATCGCCTGCTTCATGACGGAAACCTCGTACCCTTTGCGACGAGCGCGCAGCTCGTAGAGCGGGATCACGTAGGTATTCATGAGCTGCATGAGAGCCGAGGAATCTCCCGCCGAAGCGACCTCGTCAAGTTTCAGAGAAAGTTTTGGCGCGACGGTCGCAATACTTGAAGTGTACGTGCGAATGCCGATGCTGTAGTAACCGGGGACGAGGTCATCGCCGGCTCCGCCAATCCAATAGAGCCTGTCTCCGACGCGGTTCATAATCCGCTCGTACCGGCGCAAGTCGCCTTGGCCATCCTTCCAGCAGACGAGCGTGGGGATTTCCTCCGCCAAATGTTCCACCCATGCCGGTTCAGGGTTCACCCAATCGCGGCTGTAAATCAGCATTCCCAGCGGAGTCGCCCGACCGATCGCTTTGTAATATTCCGCAAGTCCCTCTTCATCTGCGTTTGGATAGTAGGGCGGCAACGCCAGGATGGCGTCGGCACCCGCTCGCTCCGCTTGCTGGGCAAACTCGATCGCGATCGGCCAGTTGAAACCGGTGCTTGCGATTACCGGAATCCGGCCGTGCACTTCCTCCACTGTGGCCTTTATCACCTCTAAATGCTCTGCGGGAGTCAGCGAATACATTTCGCCCGTCCCGCCCGCGGCGACGATGGCAGCGGGTGCATTTTCCATGAGGCGTTGCAGATTTTTGCGCAGTCCGGGGATATCCAAGGACAAATCCGGCTGCAACGGTGTGATGGGAAATGCGATCACGCCGCGAAGTTTGCTACGCAGCTCTTCAGGTTTCATCTGCTCACCCGCGGGAACGGAACCGAAGCGCAAACTTGATGGCGCAAGAACCGCTGAAGTCGCGAGCACGCCCGCTCCATCAAGGAACTCCCGGCGCGAAAAATGTGACGACATCTTCCCTTCCCTCGCTAACTTGATTTGGCCCACCGAAGCGGGAAGCGCTCGTAGCGCTGGCTTCAGCCGATCATTCGTTCAAGAACGACGTGCATTGTGTAGAAGATTGTAGGCCAGAGTTTCAGAGCGATCGGCAGCAAAGCGAGCACGAGCAATGCTGCAGAACCACACGCGCGGATCCACCGGAACGATTTATGCAGCGAGAATTGAGCCGCATTGTCTGGCTCCATCAGCAATAGGCGATTGACGCGCTCCTCGAGATTGCTGTCTCCGACGAGCGAGACGGAAACGCGCGAACGCGGCGCCACACCCATGCGTGCCACTCGAATCAATGCTTGGGCAAGTAGGAGCGGGGCTTGGGTGTCTCCGCGCGTGGCATCGTCGTCCGCGGACCACTCCGAAAGTTTCATCCACGCATGTTCCAGGCGTGCAAAGCAACGCGAGACCGGCAGTGCTTCAGGCGCCAGCAAAATTAGAAGCCGCTTCAGGTTGTCGCCGGAAATTCGATGCGCCTTTTCATGACGTAACGCCACCTCAAATTCTTCAGGCGAAAGGGCCATTTGAACATCTCGCGAGAAAATCACCCGCGGGCGAAATATTCCGCTCAATCCGAAAATCGGAGCGCCATCGCAAAGCACCGCCGTTAGAGACGAATCTCCCGCGAGAGCCGTCGCACGGCCTGCGAGTTCAGCAGAGCGGGCGAACTGAGCCGAGCGGATCAGCGCGTAAATACTTCGCGAGATCGAGACGGCCCAAATCCCGAGGCCACAGAGCGCGGCTGCCGAGCACAGCAGATTCATACGCTCGTCGGACACGCGAGGCTCAAAAAGCAAATAGCTGGGGGCGCATAGACCGGCCACTATCAGCAACGAGAGAGAGACAGGCAAAAGACGGAGAAACAATAGGAAGCGAGCGCCTTGACGGGCGGGCATCTTTTCCGCGAAGCGAATGGCCATCGGGGCCGCGCCCGAAGTGGCGAATCCCAAGAAGCCATGAACCAGGAAGAAGGCGGCCGCGGAACACGCCAGCAGTTTCAAAGCGTAAGGCAGGATCATTGGCGCCCTCGCCGTGCCAGCTCCTGGCGCCTCGCTTGAATTTTGTTTTCGAGCACGTCGAGAAGCGCTTGATCGTGCTGGCCCAGCGCGTCCACCAACGTTGAAAACAACAACTCGCGCGAGGACCCGGAGCCATCCATGAATGCCATCACCAAATCTCCGGCGCGTCCCTGTTCCCACTCCTGCCGTGACAATCGAGGAGAATAGAGAAAGGCTCGGCCAACCCTGCGCCGGCCCAGGAGAAATTTCTTATACAAGCGTTCGAGGGTCGTCATCACCGTGGTATAGGCCAGCGGCCTATTTAGCCGCTCGCGAACGTCGCGGACGCTGCTTTCGCCAAGGTCCCAGAGAATTTCCATCACGCTGAATTCCAGGTGGCCCAAGGCCGCAGGCGAAGCTTCCGCCTGGTTCTTCGCGGCTGGAGTTTTCAAGAGGCGGAACATTGTTTTGCGCCGCAATCATACCAAACACAGCAGGAAAAAAGTGCACAGCCGGCCGGTGGTATCAGAAACTCAGCTTGGCGGAAAATTGCAGCGAGCGTGCCGGAAGTTGGTTGGTGATGCCTGCCAGCGGCAGGCCGAAGCCGGTGCCGGGAGTCTCGCCATTTCCAAACGTTCCGTTGAAGCCCACGAAGTTGGGATGATTGAAAACGTTGAAAGCCTCGGCGCGGAGATTCAGTATGACGCGGTCGGTGCCGAGGGCGAACGGACGCTCGACGAACGGATCGAAACTGTAAATCGGGCGCCCATGGCCCGCGTTCCGTCCCACCACAACTCCATTGATCACCGGACGATCCGTCGTCGCGCCGGTGTCGCCGCTATTCGTGGTCCCGGTCGTGAAGTTGTACGGAAGGCCGGATCCCAGAGTCGCTATGCCGCCCACTCTGATTTTCCAGGGAGCGGTGTAGAAGCCGCTGAGCACGAACCGATTGCGCTGGTCGTAGATCGCGTTGCCTTTCTCTTGCGCGCCCGTGAAATTGGGATCGTTGGGGTTTTGGCTGGGAATGTCCGGATCCACATTATCAATTGCGTGCGACCAGGTGTAGCTCGCGAGCATTGAGAATCCGTTGCTGAAGCGATGGCTCAGGTCCAAGTCCAGCGCGTTATAAAAAGCGAATCCGTCGTTCACATCGCTTTGAATCGTGCTGTAAGCGGGAGTGATGCCGTTCGCCGCGTCATAGATCCATAAGGGGGCGCGTGGCGTTGGCGGCATTCGCGGCGCATGCGGCGAGCGGCGTGTTCGCGGTGTTGCCGATCGCGGGATTGGGAATGCATTGCTCGACGCCCGAGCTGTTCGGCGCGGCGCCGCGAAATTGGTTCGGCATGGTGCGGACGAACGGCGCCGGCGGATCCACATCCAGCGGACGATTGATTTTCAAGGTGTGCGCGCCAACATAATCCGCGCTGAGCACCCAGCCTTGCCAAAGTTCGCGCTGCACTCCGATTGTCCATTGCTCTGTGTAGGGGTTCAGCAATTCTGAGGGGTAGCCAATCAAAACGGACGTCGGGAAAAATTGGTCGAGAAAGGCGCTGCTCCCCGGGCGAATGTAAAGGCTGCGAAGTGGCGTCACGGCTCCGGGCGGGAAGGCCGGCAATGGCGCGTCCGCTACACTCGCTGGAAAACCCACTTGGCCGGGCGTGGCCGTGTAATTGAAAACTCCGGTCGGCCCCGTCAGCGCATAGTTGGCCTCGGAATTGTCCACGATCTGGGAATAGTAGATGCCGAAGCCTCCCCGTATCACGGTTCGCGCATTGCCGTGCAGGTTGTAGGCAAAGCCCACGCGCGGCGCGAAATCCTTATCCGAGTCGGTAAAGGTCTGCCGCTCGTAGCGCAATCCCAGATTCAAGCGTGAGGTCGGGCCGCACGCGGTAATCGTCCTGCACGAACAAAGACCACAGCGTGTCGTCCACCGTGTAGTTTGCGTTGCCGAAGCTCTGCGTATATTTCTGCACATTGCTGATGTCGTCCAGGAAAGCCGGGCTTTCGCAAACGGAAGCCGGGTCCGAGCATACGTTGTAGGTGAACTGGCCGAGAAAGATCGGACCGCCGAACTCTTTGCTATCACCGCCGTTGTGCGGCATGGATTACGTCCATGCCGAACTTAATGCTGTGCCGCGCGTGCACGGACGAAACCGTATCGTTCACTTCGTATTGGCGGTTCAGCAACAAAGCCGATTGCGAAGTGCCCGTAGTGAACGTGCCGCAAGCGACCGCCCCGCAGGCCGAGATGATCGGAACGGAAAATTGCGTCCCGAAAGCAACCGGACTAAATTGCGTGATGGGAGAAGCCAATTGGAACTGCACGCGAACTTCATTCAGCCAGGACCGGCTCAGCACCGCCGTTTCGCCGAGCTCTTCGGAATACGTGCGCCGCTTGAAAATCCGGTCCACGCTTGGAAGACTGTTGCCTCCGACGATTCCGTTGGGATTGGTATCGTAGAAGCTGTCCACGTCGCTGCGGAAAAAAAGATTGTTGCTGTTGTTGATCTGATGGTCGATCCGCAACAGCGCCAGCCACTCGCGATAGTGTCCCACGAAGATTCCCGGCTCCAGCGGAGACGTAATCGGAGAACCGCGGTTTTCCCAGCTGTATTCTCCGCTGGCGAAAAATTGGGTGCGGCCATTGCTTCCGATAGGCCCGGAGAGCGAAGCGGCCGTCTGACTTAACGAATCACTGGCGACGTCGTTGCCGCTGCTAGCCGTTCCGGGAGTGAATCCCGAAAGTGATGCGGACGTATCCTAGGGCCGCCACAATCCCAGCACATCGCCGTGGAAATCGCTGGCCGCCGCTTTTCGTCACGATGTTGACGACGCTTCCGGCCGTGAATCCATATTCCGCCGAGAATGCGTTGGTCAGGATCGTCATTTCGTCCACGGCGTCGAGCGGAACGTTCGAGAAAATCGTCTGCCGCCCCCAGGCGTCCACGCCGTTGCTTCCATCCACTTCGAACCAGGTCTGGCGGCGTCCCGTTCCGTTGGTGGTAAAGAGGTCTTCGTTCATGAAGACATCGCCTTGATTGATGGCGGGACGATTGGCGGCCTCGAGCAGCGGCAGATAGGTGATGCGGCGGTTGAGCAGCGGCGTTTCTTCCGCTTGCGTCGCGCTGAGATGATCGCCCAGTTGCGGTTCGTCCGTGCGCACGTCGCCCACCGCGCCGGTCACCACAATTTCTTCTTTGCCTGCTGCGACGTTGAGTTGCAGGTGCAGGCTCGCCGTCGTACCGCCTGCCAAGGTGATGTCGGTCAGTTTTGCATCGGCGAAGCCCTGCTTGTGCACCGTAATATCGTAGTGTCCGGCAATCGGCAGTCCGGCCACCGAGAAACTTCCGGAACCGTCCGTGTGGACCTGGCGTTGCAGTCCGCTGAGCGTATTCGTCAGCGTCACTTCCGCGTCTGCAACCGGCGCGTGGCTCTGATCCTCAACTTCGCCGCGCACCGTTGCTGTATCGGGGGTTTGCGCGCGAACACCGCTAGCAACCAGGAGACTCACAGCCACAAAAACAGAATAGAAGACTGTCCTGCGTCGGAATTCAGTCATGAGATTTAGAAAGCTAGCGTACGCTGCGAACTACTACCACTGATAGTAGAGCGCGTGGCACTTCCTAGGATTTTCGACTCAACCTACTGGGAGGTCGGCTCCCCAAGCTAACCAAAAAGCCGTGCACCGCTCGCGACTTTCGCATATCATCGCGTGCCATGACGAACGTGAGGAAATGGATTATCGCAACGCTGCTTATCGCCACTGCCGCAGTCGCTTCGCGCAAGAAACCCACAAGCAATATGAGCCGCCGAACGCGCCGGGCGCTGGTCAAAAGCTGCTCGCGCAATTTGTAGGCGACTGGGACGTCGTCAAGACGTTCTTCCCGCAGAACGGCGCGCCGAAAGTGACGAAAGGCACGTGCAAGCAGTACATGATCCAGGACGGCAAGTTTCTGCAGTCGGATTTTATCTTCTTCGATTCTGACGGAACACAGAGCACCGGCACCGGAATCTCCGGCTTCGATTCCAAAACGAATCGCTTCACCACCGTGTGGTACGACTCGCGGCAGACGACGATGTCGATTCGCCAGAGCGACGGCACGTTCGACGGCCAGAACATCATCCTGTGGGCAACGCCTCTCGATCCCGATCGTCCTGGGCGCAAGACCGTCGCGCGCGCGCACCTTGAAGAAGGCGGCCGCGTTCTCCTCCATCGCCATTATCTGATCGATGACAAAGGGAACGAGCGGATGATGATCGAGTTGCGGCTGACGCGGAAGTAGTTTTCCGCGGATCAAAAATTCGAGGCTTATCGGATCGGAATCGCTTTACGGACGAGACTTGTCCTGCGACGCGACGTTGGCGCCGGATAGCAGGGCGCTGTCGCTGTAGCCAGGCTTCACGATGATGTAGCTTTGTTCGCGGAGTTCGGCGAGGTAATCGCGCATGCGAGGCTGCATTTTCTGCGCGTGGATGGTATTGCGGATGTCGGGCGTCACTTTCTCCAGGGACTGCACTTCCGCCGGCAGGTGATCTTCAACCTTCAGGATCTCGAATCCGGTGCGGGTCTGGATCACGTCGCTGATCTGGCCTTTGCTCATTTGGAAAACAATCGCTTCGATCTGTGGCGAAAGGTCTCCTTTTTTGAAGGTGCCGAGATCGCCGCCGTCTTTCGCGGTGCTGCCCTCGGAATAAAGCCGCGCGACCTGGCTGAAATCGTCGCCGTTGAGGACGCTGGTGCGCAGGCCCTCCAGTTTGCTGCGCACGGCGGCAAATTCTTCCGGACTTTTTCCTTCGGTGCTCAGCGAAATTTCAGACAGCACTACGCGTTCGGGCAGCGCGAATTCCTGCTGGTGCGCTTCATAATATTGCTTCACTTCGTCACTGGAGATGTCCACCTGCGAACTGACTTCGCGCTGCACGAGCGCCTTCTGGAGCAGCCCGTTGCGAATGGTGGTTTTGTAACCTTCCCAACTGAGGCCGGAAGCTTCGACGCCTTTTTTCAGATCGTCGAGTGTGGTGAGGCCGTTCTGCTGGCGCACTTCGTCGAGGCGCTTGTTCAGGTCTGATTCGACGCTGATGTTCATTTCTTTGGCGCGCTGCACCATCAGCGACTCGTCAATCATGTTGCGCAGCAAATCCTTCTGCTGCTCCTTGAACTTCGCGTCAATCTGGTCCTGCGGACAGCCCTGACAATCGTGCGCCGCTTCGTCGCGCAATTGCTGTTCGGCTTTCTGATAATCGGAGAGCGTGATCACGTCGTCGTTCACGCGCGCGACGAAGTCAGCGTCCGCCACAGGCTTGGCTTGCGCACACACGCCAGGAGGAAGCAGCGTCGCAAGCAAAGTCATCACGACGAGGGGCAAGCTCAAGGTCAATCCCAAAGTTACGACCGATGCCTGATTGCAATTGTTCATGGTCTGCGCCGCCATAGATTCTGTCCACCACGATTGTAGCCGGAATTTGAGATTTAGACGCATCGACGGTCGTAAACCGGCCGATTGTAACCGGACACGTGCGGTCAGTGCGCTAGCCAGGATTTGTCAGTCTTGGCGAAACACGATTCTTTGAGTTCGGCAACGGAAGCCACATTCCGCATGATTTTGCGTTTTCTTTCATCAGCCACTTTACGCCCGGAAAACAACACAATCGCCGCTTTCCGCAGGCAAGCATGTCGCACGCTTTCTCGATCCGGCGCTTGCGCGTTTCCGGCTGCTTGGCCGAGCTTATCGAGAAAATCCAGTCCCGGCGCGCCATTGGTGTGATGTCTTCCCAACCTGCTTGCGCCAGCGGGGCGGCTGCGAGCGCTTTGCGCAGATCGCTCGGCACCCTGATCTCGGGTTCTTCTCCGGCCCGCGTAATCTCCACCGCGACGGTGTCTTCAGCGTCGGCGCCCGAGGCATCGTGCATGGCTTGGTTAACCGTGAGCTGATGACTCCCTTTGCCGTTTGGTTCGAGCGCGGCTCGAAAAGGAAAGCTATTGATCATTCCCTCCACCATCGTCCTGCCTCGTGATGGAAGCTTCGCACTTGCGCTCTTGGGCAGAGTGAGGGTCCACGATCCAGTCTTTTCGGTCGCCTTGGGCCGAAACAACTTGGCACTGAAGCGAATCGTTGACTTGGTTTTTTGCAGCGTCGTCAGCTTCATTTACCGTCATGCCCCAAACACAAATGCCAAATCCAGCCCATTACGGTCGCGGAACTCGGTCGAGGGAGCCGAGGCGTCGCTCCTCCGGGAATCGTTAACAACTTTCTCCTGCTCCGCCAGTGAGTTCACGCCCCATACGGCACGAATTTTGTCGGAAATCGCATTTCGGTCGTAGGGCTCCATCGTTTCCTTATTGTCCGTGCCTATCTGGTATTGGGTGCCAAACACCTGGGGATGTTTGATCGACCACAGATAACGGTCAAGCGTCGCGGCCGACAGCCAGCCACCGCTCTTATCCCCCTTCGCAATTGAGGCTACGGCAAGAATATGCGCTAGTAGCAAATTCTCGGACGTCTCGGAATGCTGAAAAATCAGTGCCGCAAAATAGTAGTCCCGGCCTGTATTAACCTTGCCTTCGGCAAGAAGCTCTCGCACCTTGGCCTGCCGTTGCGCATCGCGCTTCGGGACGTTCAGGTTTGGCGGCGTCTTCAACTGTTTGCCAGAGAATAGATCGTTGCCCCGGTCCGACTGATCCTGGATCGCAAGCTGCAACAGTTGGGGATTCACATCCGGAAGATTAGTGACGTTCGCTGCAGATTGTTTATTGGCGCTATCTTGACAGAACAACGGCTGAGCCGCCGAGGTAAGAAATAGTAGAACAGTAGCTAATCTCATGCGCGACAGTGTATCAAGCAGATTGGGCGGTACCGGTGTCATTTGGGATAGGGAACGCTATACCAAACGTAAACGCCGTTTTCCTCTCTTTGGGCATAAAACTCTTGAGTTACGTAGCGCTTTCTTGGCCACAGAAGGGGTCTGTACTGGACACTCAATGCTATATGGGCTGTTTGCAGAACGGCATGTGGGTCGAACCTGAATGGCGAGCAGATGGTCCACGGGACTGTCTCTTTAGCGCCTGGGTACAGAGTTCTGATTGGCAACTTGTCCGTGTCGAAGGCTGGACCAAGTTCCCCTTCTTTTCCGTTTGGGGGCATTCCGTACAGCTGTGGGGAATTGGACATCGACAACTCTCCAAGAATGCAGAAGACCCTTACGGTATACGTTGGAAGGTAACCATCATTGGAGACCAAAAATGAAGAGCGAGATGGGTCATTCTCATCAAAGTCGGTGGCTATGGTGATTCGTGGGTACAGCGTCAACAAAGAGACGAGGCCTCCGAGAACAGTTAGGCCGACTAAGAAAGCATCGTATAGTCTCTTTGTCCTTGTGGGCACTTTTTTGGATTTGTCTGGTTTATGCCATTTATGTGGGGACTCTGTTATGGTTCACCTCTCCCGGCTAAATAAGGCGGTCTATGGGCCACACTTCCTCAGAAATACCCACATCCATCGCAGGAGTCACCCGCAAAGTTGAATGGATGCGGCAGAAGTTATATCAAGCGATGTGCAAAGACAAGGCCGCCTTTTTTAGGGCACGACCGGCAAGACCAGATGTGATGGCATGGTGGCCGAGCAATAGATCCGCTGCGTCGCGGGAACAAAGTCAGACGCAGTGGCCTGGTAGATGCTCGGCACGAATTTCTGCGGATTGCGGTCGATCACCGGAAACCACGTGGATTGAATCTGCACCATGATGCGGTGCCCTTTCAGGAAAACGTGATCGTGGTCGCGCAGCGGGATCGTCCATTCGATCGGCTTGTTTGGCGCGAGCGGATGCGGTTTCTCGTAGCTGACGAGATAGCGGCCGCGGCGCACCTCCATCGCAATGGGTAGCTCGTAGCCGTTCAGCGACTGCGCGTACTGTCCGGGCTTCGGGCCTTCCTCGGGATTCCAGTCATTTTTCTGCGCGTTTTGTGGATACACGTCGATCAACTTCACAATGAAATCGCTGTCGGTGCCCGAAGTTGAGGCGAAGAGATTGGCGGCGAGCGGCCCGGTGATGGTGAGATCGTGGTCGAGCGGATCGCTCACGAAAGAAAGCACGTCGGGACGGTGATCGACGAAGCGCTGGTCGGCAACTTCCCAGGTGCGCCAATCGCCCGCAGGATAGGTCGGGGAAATGGGCCGCTGGCGATAGGGCACAGGATTCGCGGGGTCGGAAACATATTCGCTGTAATCCTTCGCGGTGTGGTCCGCGACTGGCGCGCGTGAACGAAAGCGTGCCGTCCGCGTGCAAATAAAGATTCGTGGGCTTGCTCTCTTTCGGAGGCCACGCCGCGTACGTGTGCCAGGTATTGGATCCGCTCTGAAAGGTGCTGGCCTGCCACGCCGGCTTATCGCCCTCGCCGTGCAGGTAGATAACGAAAGAATGGAGCTTCAATATTCTCGCGGAACTCGCGGGCGGTCTCGTGTCCTGAAAAAGGGATCAGGCCAATGCTGTCGCCCTTGGGCGTCTGCCACTCGCCGTGATACCAAGGCCCGGCGACCATGAAGTTGTTGTGCTGCGGATCGTTTTCTTCCGCGTGACGAAAAATCTGCCAGGGCCCCCACGGGTCTTCCTGGTCCCAGAATCCAGCAACATTCAGATTGGGAACGGTGGAGGCGTGAAGCTGGTTCACCCACGCTTCTTTTTTCCAGAAATCGTCGTAATCAGGATGTTCGACGGTGGAATTCCAATAAGGAATGGAGCCATGGAGATATTTCGCGTTGATGTTGGAGAGCGGCCCGAGATCGAGATACCACTGGTAAGTGTCGTAGGTCTCGAAATCGAAGTGCGTGTTCTTGTTCTTGTCGGCTTGCTCCATCACGGCATATTCAAAGTCGTAGCTCTCGCGCAGCGCGCCGTAGCGGTGATCGTCGTCGTTCATCCATTGATCGACGGGAGAGGCCTGCTCGCTGATGGCTTTCAGCGCGGGGTGCGGATGAAGAAGGGTGAGGGCGGTGGTAAGACCGTCGTAGGAGACGCCGTACATGCCGACCTTGCCATTGTTGTTCGGAACATTTTTCAACAGCCAGTCGATCGAGTCGTAGGCATCGGTGGTTTCGTTGGTGGCCTTGGGATCGTTGAGGTCGACCCAGGACGATAGGTTGAAGACGCCTTCGGACTTGAAGCGTCCGCGTAGATTCTGGATTACGAAGATGTAGCCGTCTTGCGCGAGTTCCTTCATGGATGCCGGCATCTGCGCCGGAGGCTTCTCGGGGACGCCGTAAGGCGTGCGGCGAAACAGGATGGGGAGAGGCTCCTGCTGGTCAATGGGAGTGAGAATCACGGTTTGGAGGTGAACTCCGTCGCGCACCGGGATCATGACTTCCTGAAGCTTGAAGAGCGGCTTCGCTTCCGGTTGCTGCGGAGCTTGCGGCGCCGCGGCCGAGATCGCAAACAGCAGCGGCAGAACGAAAAGCGGGATTGACGAGCGCACTATTTTTCCTCCAGCGATCGTTTCGCAGTGGAATTGAACGCGAAGTATATCAACTTATGTGATTTTCCAGCTCGCATCATCGGCGCCTTCGGGCCAAAGTCCTGGCCCAGGTCCTGGTTGGTTTGAATGCATAGGTCAAGGAGCGCTTGGCGTCGGCCGATGGTGTGGTTGGGCGCGAGGCGGAAACTTCCGGGACAAATTATTTACAACCTTGTGGCGCGAGCAAGACAAAGAAGACCCCTCGGCCCGTGTAGCGTCCGGACAGCGTACCCAGAAATGCGTGGAATCTGGCAGATGCGCTTCTTCGTGGTTCAGCCCAACGGCTGCTCTGCGCGGAATCCATAACAAATACCGGGAGGAGTGAATCAAATGGAAATATCGTTGAGAGCAGTGAAGCTGTTCATCGTTTTGGGTGTGCTGTCGGTTTTTCCACTCACAACGTTGGCCCAGCACTATACGCAGGAGAATTTAGTGTCCAATATTGCCCAGCCCGCCAACGCGGACGGCACAACAGTAACCATCGATCCGAACTTGAAAAATTCCTGGGGAGTCGCGCGTGGAGCGGCATCTGCTTGGTGGGTGAATAACGACGGAACAGGCAATTCGACTCTCTACTCCGGCGCAGGTGCCATAACTCCATTGGTTGTGACGGTGCCGAATGCGAAAGGCGTGACAACTCCTTCCAGTCCAACGGGGATCATCTTCAACGGTACTACCGACTTTGCTCTGGCCGCCAATAATCCGGCATCGTTCATCTTCGCGACCAAGAATGGGACCATCTCCGGCTGGGGACCGCCGGCGACGCCCATCACGCCAAACAGCGCCGGTGTAGGCCTATCGACGGCCATCAACGAAGTTGACGAATCCAAACAGGGCGCCGTGTTTACAGGCCTCACGTGGTTCGAAAAGGACGGCACCCACTTCCTTCTTGCCGCCAATTTCGGCCAAAACCGCATCGAGGAATTCAATGCGACGTTCCAGCGCGTAAATATCCCCAGGGGCGCGTTCGAGGACGAGCGCATCCCGTTCGATTTTGCGCCTTATAACGTGCAGGCTGTCGGCGCCACGATCGTCGTGACTTATGCCAAGCAGAATTCCACCAAGAATGGCGCTGACGATAACTGCGGCGAGCAGTGCGGTTTCGTTGACATTTTTACCAACGACGGCAGGCTCCTGCAGCGTCTCGAGGATGGTTCATGGCTCCAGGCTCCGTGGGGAGTCGCTTTGGCCCCGCAAGACTTCGGATTCTTCAGCCACGATCTGCTGATCGGCAACAGGTTCGGCGGAACGATCGCCGCATTTGACGCCACTTCCGGAAAATTCCTGGGGAACCTGCTCAACTCTAGCGGTGCGCCTATTGCGATTGACGGCCTGTGGGGTCTCGAGTTCGATAATCGAGGCGGCAACGAGGCCGGCACTGAATCCCATCCTTCGACGGGTCCGGCTCTATTCTTCGCGGCGGGGATCAACGGCTATGCCGACGGCCTTTTCGGCACGTTGACCCCCGTTGCAGCGGAACTAACCGCGGAAGACCACCAATAGGTCGGCCGCATAACCCAAAACGCGCCATCGCAGCGCGCTCTAATCGAGGTCCGGCGGTGACCAATCACGAATGGGGTCACCGCCGGACCTCGAAATAGCGTCTAGCAATCAGCATTACTCTGACCGCAAAGCGTCGATCGGATCTAGCCTTGCCGCCCGATGAGCAGGGAGGTACGCGCCGAACATGGCGACCACGGGAAGAAGCACAATCACAGCTGCGAACGTGAAAGGATCGAGCACTGAAACCCCGAAGAGAAAACTGCGCAACACGTGCGCGACAATCGCCGCTCCGAGTAAGCCGACGAACATCCCCGCAAACCTGAGGCGCAACGCGCGACCGAGCACCAAGCGCTGAACGTCCGAAGCCGCGAGCATCGGTCAGCCACAAGCTTCTGAAACCGTGTGGGCTCGAATCGCAGTTTTCGCAAATGCCCGAAAGCATCGAGGGTCGTAGGAAACTCGCTCATTGCTGCTTGGGCTTCTGAATGACTTGCTGCATTCGCACAGAAAATAGCTGGAAGTCGGAAAAGGTGTGCCGGATGATGGTGCGGCGCTCGAAATATTCCGTGTACGCGACGGCGGATTGCGGCAGCCACAC
This sequence comes from uncultured Acidobacteriota bacterium, assembly GCA_963834215.1. Classification (GTDB taxonomy): domain Bacteria; phylum Acidobacteriota; class Terriglobia; order Acidiferrales; family UBA7541; genus Palsa-295. The sequence continues at coordinate 90,535 of CAWIAM010000001.1, forward strand.
TTCGGTGTTTTGGGAGTGAAATTTTACCGGAGCGTAATCCACGGAGACGGCGTTGGCCCGCAATTGCAGCGCTACAACCCCGTCCACCAAATTTGTTTCAAGGTGCATAATCTGCCCGGAGTCTGCGGCGATCCAGGCGCGGCCCTTGAGACTTACGGGGTAAACGTTCATCGCCGTTCCCATGGAAACGGTCCGCGGGCGCTTCCCTTTCCTCTGTTCAAAGTAAACGACCCAGGCCGGCTGGTTATTCCACTGGGAGAGACCTTCGCAACGCATTTGATAATCGCTTTGCAGAGCCGGATGAAAAATCATGGCGAGAGCCGGCAGCCCCACGTCCACATTGGCGCTGAGCTCACGGTCGCCAGTTGCGGCCACCAGGGTTCGGGTTTCGTGCAGCTTGTGCCCGGATTGTTCTCCGAAATCAACCAGGTAGTCGAACTTCGCTTCCATGGACTTCTCGATCATGCCCTGCGCGTCTGCTTGCTCGAAACGAATTTGTTCGTGCGCGTCGAAATTCTCAAGATGATTGACAAGTTCGTCGGCGCGTTCTCCCGCTTGTTTCAGCACATCGGGAAGCGCACACGGCTGTGCGGCGGAAATAGACGGAACCGGAGCGTCTACCTTAGGCGGATCCCAGTCGAGCGCGGGCGCACTTCCTTTTCCCTTTCGCGGGACGGATATCTCCGGCAAATTTGCAGCCGTTGCGGGCGACGCCGGCGCATTCTCAAAATCCTCCGGACGCACGGGAATATCCAGAGCGCCCGTCAATCCAGTCTCGATATCAAGCACGGCGATACGCACTTGCCGCGTCCCAGCCTTAGGGACCTCCACGTATCCGTGCAGCCCGCTTGCCTGCAAGCCCTGGTAAGCTGCATCCGAAAAGCTTTGCGTCAGGTCCCTGGAAAAGAACTGAAACGAGTTCCCTTTTGCGCGGTACAAGCAGGTCACCATTTCCGCGTTCAGCTTGTGTGACTGACCATCCGTCGCAAAGTTCAACGCGCTGGGCGCGACGGACATCAAATATCGGATGCTGTCCGATTTCGTTGGAGCGACTGCCTGCGCCGTGATGGAAATTGCCGTCGAGGGCAGAAAGTCCATGCAGGTCTGCTGCAAACGCTTTTCATTCGATTCGTTTTTCGCGAGATCTTCTGCCTCCCGCGCAAAGTAGCCGCGGCGATAAGCCAGCTTCACGCCGGGCCGCGTGGTCTTCACGGAGATGCGGTGAAAGCTTCCATCCCATTTGATGTTCTGCGGGTTGTAGGCTAGTTCGTAGTACGACGAACTGTCCGTCAGCGCCGCCTGGACACAGCCGGAAAGGTTGTTCGTGTCCTTGCAAGTCTTGCCGCCTGTACCCTGCGCCAAGAGGTCCATCGTGTTCTGCGTCATCATTCGCTCACCTCTTTCGCGGGCGAGCTGCGCCGAGAAGTTGCGGCTGGGAGTCGCAGTGTCCGGCCTATATTGGGGGTTTTCGGCGGCGGAAAAAACCGTTTCGCTCTCGAGGCCGCGCGCATCCACGGGGTACACGGCTACCAGCGCATCGGTGAGTGCGTTGGCGGCGTCTTGTATTTTTCCTGCGTAAACTTGCGTGCCGCCGAAGGCGTTCGTGTCTGTATCTGCGTCTTTACTGAAATCCGCATCGGGTAAAAGGACAATCGGGAATGACGCGGACACCCATATCAAGTTTTTGCGGCCCTTGTAACCGCCGAGATAGTGCGCGAGGGCGGTCAAGGTGTCGAGGGTGGTAGCCACGCGAACATCCATCGTGCGAGTATGGTTCGCCTTCTCGAAATCCTCCAGAGACTGAGTGGTCTTGGCGAGGACGTTGGATTCCTTCCCGCCATTCGCAGCGACTTCCGCGAGCGAAGGACTGTTGGAATCATTTGTCGACGCCTTGTCGAGTCTCGCGCCGGGACTCATCGTTCTATCCAGAGTTCTATTCAACGCCGCGCGCAACAGCGCCGGATCGCTCGTAAAGTCCTGCACTACAACCAGTGATTGCTCGAGCAGAAAGAGGGCCACGGGAGTGTTTGCGGGAAGCGTGGTCAGCATGCGCAGCATGTCACGCCGCGCTTGCATCAGGTCTGCTCCCTCCGTATTGAGCGCATCCAGAAGAATCACGGTCGGGGGCGTCGTCAGCCGCTCTAATTCCGCCTGATTTGTGTAAAAGCCTTTGGGTCGTGCCTGTACGAAATTCGAGAGCTTCGTGGAACCGGCGTTTGGAGATTTGTCTACGAACGAAAACTGCGCGATCCCCTGCCGTCCGCCGTCGGAGACCTCGAACTCCTCGGGTTTCAGATCGCGCACCACGTTTCCATGTGAGTCTGTGGCAACAATGTCTACGGTTACCAAACGCGTTTTGATGCGCAACACGGATCCGGGATTTGTGGCTTGTTGCGGCGCAGGCGCTTCCGGGGATTGCTGTTGCGCTGGTGGCGATGTTACGGAGGATGATACGGAGGGAGAATTCGGCGCGGAAGATTGTCCCGCGGCGATCGCTACCGTCGCCGCTGCGAAAAGGATTGCCGAACCAACAAATAAATTGCTCGCTCGCATCCGACCGCCATGGAGTTTACTACGAACCCGGAAGGGGTAGCGCTTGACGCTGTGCTACGCACCCCTTGCAAACTGCGCAAAGGGATGCCGCACCCGGAAAACGAAATCAAACTACGCCGTCTTCAATGAACAGCGCGACGACGGCCGGACAGGCATCTCCTCCAGATCTGCCGCCGCAATAAAACATCAAGATTCCTGTTGTTTTCCAAAAGGAGCTATGCCATTGTTCCTGTTGGAAACCTAGAGGTGGGACTCCCGATGAAGGAAAAGCCGGACGTCTTGCAGGGAACGCTGGCGCTGATGGTTCTGAAGACACTGGATGTTCTGGGGCCGCAGCACGGCTACGGCATCGCCCGACGGATCGAGCAGATCAGCGGCGACCTGCTGGCCGTGAATCAGGGCACGCTCTATCCCTTGCTGCTAAAGCTGGAGCACGAAGGCTCGATTGCTTCGCAATGGGGCGCGTCGGAAAACAACCGGCGGGCCCGCTTCTATCGCATTACCGCGGCCGGCCGGAAGCAACTGCGGGCGGAAACCAGCGAATGGGAACGAACCGCTCAAATCATCGAGCGCTTTTTCAATGTCAGAGCGGAGGAATTACCGTGAAATTCCTGCGACGCTTCTTCATACGCCTTTTGAATTTCGCCACAGGGCAGAGTGCCGACCAACGCCTGCAGGATGAGATCGCCGAACATCTTGCGTTCCAGACGGAAGAGAACATGCGCGCCGGCATGTCGGCCGCCGAGGCGCGTCGGCAGGCCGCACTGAAGTTTGGCGCAGCCCAGGCCATTCGCGAGCAGCACAACGCCGAGCAGGGTCTTCCGCTGGTTGAAAATTTTCTCTTCGACCTCCGTTACGCTTTTCGAATGCTGCGCAGGTCTCCCGGATTTTCCCTCATTGTCATCGCCACCATAGCCCTCGGCGTCGGAGCCACCACCGCCATCTACAGCGTCATCGACGCAACCCTGCTGCATCCTTTGCCCTACCCCCATCCCAGCGAACTGGTGCGCATCGAAGCCAACCTTCCCGGCGTGGGCGCGCACGACGTCGGCATCTCCATCCCTGAGTTGAAAGACCTGCAGAACTCCGGAATCTTCCAAAATGTGTCCCTCTGCTTTTTCGGCACCGACACTCTTACAGGCAACACCCAGCCCACACGCATCGCCGGAAAGTCGGTCACACCGGCCTATTTCGCGGTGCTCGGCGTAGATGCGCAGTTGGGCCGCACCTTCGATCCGCACGACGCCACTCCCGGCTTCAACAACGAACTCGTCATCAGCGATGGGCTCTGGAAGCGCGCATTTGGCGGCGACCCGCACATTCTCGGCAAGATTCTGCGCATTGACAACGATCCCGCTCGTGTTGTCGGCGTGATGCCCGCCCACTTTCGCGACGAGGGCGAAACCAGCGAGGAGGTCAGTACCGAATTGTGGGCGGCGGGTGGATTTGCCGCCGACCCCGCCCCGCCGCCGATGCGCGGCACGCGTTTGCCCTTCGTCGCCATAGCGCGCCTTCAGCCTGGTCTCTCGCCTGAGGCCGCGCAGGCGCACCTCGATGCCCTGGTTGCATCGTTGAAAAAGGAATATCCGGCAGACTATCCGCCGCAAGCCGCGTGGACCATCCACTTGACGCCCCTCGCCGAGACTATTGTCGGAAACGTCCGCCAGTCTCTCATCTTGCTTTTCGGCGCGGTGGGGCTGGTCCTGCTGATCAGCTGCGTCAACGTCGCCAATCTGCTGCTTGCTCGCGCCAGCGCGCGAGGACACGAGATGGCGGTTCGCCAGGCATTGGGAGCCGCAAGAATGCGCCTCATCCGCCAGCTCCTTACCGAGAGCTTGTTGCTCTTCGTGCTTGGCGGCATCTCCGGTTTCGCGGTTCTCTTCTGCGCCCGGAAATTCCTGCTGCAATTTGTTCCGGAAAGCCTGCCGCGCCTCAATGACATATCCGTCAGCTGGGGCGTGCTGGCGTTTGCCATCGTCGTCTCTGTCGCCGCCGGAACCATCTTCGGGCTTGCCCCCGCGTGGCTCACAAGCCGCCTTTATTTGACGGCGACGCTCCGGCAGGAAGGCCGTTGCTCCAATGGTTCCCGGCGGCGCTCGCGCTTGCGCCATGTTCTGGTGATTGGTGAGTTAGCCCTCTCGCTGGTGCTGATGATTGCCGCAGGCCTTCTGCTGCGCAGCTTCTGGGACTTGTTCAAGGTGCAACCCGGCTTCAATCCCACTCGAGTGATGGCCATCGAGACCTCGCTGCCGAATCCTAACGATCCCAAAACCGACGTTTACCGCACGGCCACCGAGGAAGGCGTGTTGCTGCGCGAAGTCCTGCGCCGCAACCGGACGATTCCGGGCGTGGAAGAGGCCGCCGTCGGTGAGCGGGCGGCCATTCCCCTGGGCCATGGCCAGAGCGATCGCAGCATGATTCCATTGGTTCGCGAGGGCGCGGAAATGCAAAGCAGCCAGCCCCCGCTGATCGATACATTGATCGTCTCGCCCGAATACTTCCACCTGCTGGGCATGTCTCTCTTGCGTGGACGCCTGCTCGTCGACCAGGACCTTGAAGCTACGCCGTTGATTGCAGTCATCAACCAGGCCGCGGCCCGCACCTACTGGCCCAACCAAGATCCGGTCGGCAAGCGCGTCCATTTGTTGGGCCATTTGGGCCGTGCCAGGCCGGACTGGACCACCATCGTCGGCGTCATTGCCGATGCACGCACAGAATCGCTCGCGGACGCCGGCATTCCGCAGATGTACCTCGACATCTATCAGCGTCCCTACAAGTTTCTTGCGTTGTTCCTGCGCGGACAGGTCGATCCCGCCACCATCGCCGCTCAGGTGCGCACACAAGTCCAGGCCGTCGATCCGAACCTTCCCGTCTTTCACGCGGAGACCTTGGACGACGTTCTCTCCTCTTCGCTTTCTGTGCGGCGGTTCTCCATGGAAATGGTGGCGCTGTTTGCCGGCACAGCCCTGCTGCTCGCGGGCCTGGGAATCTATGGAACCATCTCCTTCCTGGTGAATGAGCAATCGCGCGAGATCGCCATTCGCCTCGCGCTGGGCGCGCAAAGGCGCGATATCCTCAAGATGGTTTTACGCCAGGGCCTCACTCTGGCCACCGCCGGCGCCGGCGTAGGCCTGGTTGGCGCGCTCATTGTTTCGCGTCTCATGTCCGGCCTGCTTTTCGGAGTCTCGCCCTACGATCTCTCCACCTTCGCCGGCGTAACCGCCGTGCTCACCGCCGTCGGCATCGCCGCCAGTTACGTCCCTGCGCTGCGCGCCATGCGCCTCGATCCAAACACGACGCTCCACTCCGAATGACTTCCTGGCGCTGTTCGTCTAGACGCCCCGACGTTCTAGGCGCCCTTGCGAGCGGATGAAATCGAATCGAGCTCATCCACCAGCGGCTTGGCTGCCGGCGTTGCGGTTTGGCCGCCTTCGACGATGTCCCTCGCACTAATCGCTTTGCCATACAGCGCTTTATTGGCGTCGTCATCGGTTTCCATGGAAGCGCCTGCCAGCGAGACGCCGGCAAAGAGCCCCTTGGTCCGCGAATAGGTGAGAACGTCTACCTTCATCGAAGCGGCATTGTAACCCGTGGCCTGTGCGCCTGTGGGGCCTGCAGCGGCCGCGGCATCGGCTCCGAGCTTGGTTTTTGCATTCAGAATCTGCTCCGCGCCATGTTTATTCATCACCACCAACACAAAATCAGTCGCGGTAGAGCCGAGTTGTACGCCGATGCTGGCCTGGTCAAGCTTGTACATTGCGGGAGCGCCCCAATCACCATTCATATCCGCACCCTTGCGGCAGATCAGCACGCCTCTTCCGTAACTGCCTCCGATGCCGACGGCGACCTTTTTCACGCTGGGGAACACGACGACACACACGGCCTGGTCAAGAACGCTCGTGGGTAGACCCTTGTCTCCTCCGGAGATCTCGCGCAGAACCGTGGCTGAGTTCGCGAGACGTTCGTCTTCCTTTTTCTGGGCAAACAATGGGGACGCGATGGCCAAACAAAGTGCGAATACAACGATTCTCTTATTCACCGATTCGTCCTTTCAAGCAAAGATAGATTCTGAGGCAATGCTCGGAATCGTACTGGCAGGCCCAGCACTTCCAAAACCGGCGATATTGTACACCAATCGGCGACAATGTCGGGTGGGCGACGGAACAGTTTGAGCGCTGGCCCCGCGTTGTCATCCCGACAGAGCGGCGCAGGCGCGACGAGGGATCTCTCTTCGGTTTGGACGGCGGCCGACCGACTCTTCCGATACTTCGGGAACGATCGGGCACCTGCAAATTCAAAGGCATTCTCACCGACACGCGACAGATGTGCCACCCGCCGCATTTTCAATCTCTCTGGAACCACTTCGAAAAAAAAGGGGGAGGAGGTCGGTGACCTCCTCCCCGTTCTTGCCTTAACTTACTGCAACGGAGAAAAGCCCGAGAGCGAGCAAGGAGCCGGAATTGCTGATCCAGCGCCGTCCGTACGGACCACGCCAGTCTCATCGATACAATAGCTGGCGATACCGGTCGAACCAGCGGTGGTCGGTTGAGCAGTCACCGAAAACCCTGTGTCGCCGGACGTGCCGCAAGCTGCCGGAATGCCCGCCGCAAGCTGAGCCGTACCATTCGCCTTAAACGTATAGGTGTAGCCACCCTTGACGCCGGCTGACAACACTTCGTCAATCAAACCCCCTGCCGCGCAGGTGTTTGAACCAGCGGGGCCGCCCAACTGCAGAAGGGTCAGCGTGAAGCCGTCGCTATACGTAGACGAGAACGTCTGTTCCGCCGAAGAAATCGTGCGGAGCGTGCCCACCGCACCGGCCTGGTTCGCCGCAATCTTGGCGCGAAGCAGGTTGGGGATGGCGATCGCCGCGATGATCAAAATAATCGCCACGACGATCAACAACTCGATCAACGAAAAACCTTTCTGTTTCCTATTCATTTTTCTCTCCTTAAGAGGTTCAACCGAGATGCGCTAAGTATGACTGTGAGGTAGTGGAGGTGAGGTGCTAGGGAATGGACTGGGTCAGGATTCTCAGCATCGGGTATGGTGCACGTGGTGGGCCATGATGAACCCCGATATGGCTGTCTCGGCACATCCATTATAGCGTCTAGAATCATCATGAAGCTGGCAACCAAAGTGGGTAACCCCCTCCTCAGTCACTTCAGCCACATTCGCAGCCTCAAAAGACGCCACATATTGTCGGTCGGGATTGACTAAACGCGTCGACCCCATGACCGCTGCTTGTCGTAGATCGGCCGCAGCAGGACTGCGCCCGCCTTTCGCAACGCCACAGCAACCGTGCTCATGTTGGCGTCCCGTCTCTAAGCAGTTCACCTCGATCTGTCCAAGAGTAAATCGCTCGCCCAGAAGAGTATGTCCAGCAATTGACCCCGTTCTTGGTTCGTCAAATCGCTGGTCGTCAGGCTGACGGACGTGGCTTGATCAATGATCTCAACCAACGACACGCTCCGCATTTCGGCTTTACGTTCAGGCTCGTGATCTCCGGATCTGAAGTCTGGAGACAATTCAAGATGCCGGTAACAAGCCAAGATGAAGTGCACAAGACAGTATTCGTCGTCTTTCAGCGTCACAATGCCGGGTTTGCCACACTGGAGAAAGCTGCAACGACGATCCATGATCCGACCTTAACGGATTGTTTTGGACGTGAGCACTACTCCAGGATGTTCAGCACGAACCGTCTCCGCTCTTTCATTCCGGTCGCGTTCAGCAGAGTGCGAATCGAATTAACTATCCGTCCCTGTCGCCCAATTACTTTTCCGATATCGTCGGGATGCACCCGCAACTCAAACACAGTCACTTGTTCGCCTTCGAACATACGGACCTGAACAGCGTCGGATTTATCCACCAGCGCCTTTGCAATCGCTTCTATTAATTCCTTCAATGGTGCACCTCCGTGCACACGCCAGTATCGGCATGACGTCCCGCTTGCGCCGGCAAGGATTTCACCCCTGGGACTGAGAGCAACAGAGCGAGAGCAGCGGCAACGTCCGGCGGTTTGGGCGTGGTCATGACGGGCCAATCCGTCGCCGCAATCTCATAGGATCGGCTTTCGATCGGTCGTCCTACCGACGTCCAGAAGTGATTTCAGTTCTTTCACCAACTCCCGGACTCTTTGTTCCTCACCCGAAGGGATCTGCACCAAGTGGACTTTAATCGCCAAATCTTTCAGGGTCTCTGAGAGGTCATCTAGCGGCATCCCGTACCTCCGTCATTTCTCACCGGCACCACGCGGAAGTGGAAAGTGAGATCTGAAATTGGTCGCCACGCGACGGTGCACAAACTGTCGCGCGATAATCTTGCTTTTGTGGAGGCTTCCCCGGTTGTCCCTATATAGCGGGAAAGCCGAGGTAACTAGGAGTGGTGAGCTTCGGAAGGAGGAGCACGCCCGGAATGCGACGTTAGAAAGGCATCGAGAGCAAATCCTGCGCTCGAAGACAGAATCAAACTCGCTGGCGATCGGTCAAACCCAGAATCGTTTTCTTCCGGGCGAATGTCAGCGCCCAGTTGCGGCGATATGCCAAAAGCATCCCTCGCCGGGTTCGACGCACAAACGAAATCTGTCTTGCATTCGCTGAATGCTCCAGGAAATGCAGCGACTTCCGCTCGCGAAAAACCGCCGTGGCCGTCATTAAGAAATATGGCCACGGGCTGTTTGCGCCATGCCGTGGAGAGAAGCAGATCGATGGTGTGATTTCCATCGACGTCGCGCGCCTCGATCACCAGGCCGCCTGCCGGGGCAAGCAGGTGAAGCGATTGTCGTCCGAACTGCGAAAGGGATATTTGAATCGAGTAGTCGCAACTGCCGCACCCGTCTTGACCGGCTCGAATGCTGGCGAAATCTGGACGACGGTCGCCGTCGAAATCGGCGATCGCAAATGTTAATCCGGGTCCCAGCGGAGTAGCAGTCGGATTTTCAGCATATGCCCGCGCCGCCGTCCCGCCAAAGACAAGGCCAAAAAACAGAAATGAACTTACGAAGCGAAATAACCGGTGCGGTCTTTTTGCAAGTCGGTCCTTCGCCATGGTGGGAACGCCAAGGTTGCGCGCGAAGGTGTCCACGACTCTTATCATCAGCTTCTTGCGCTTGACGATACCATCCGCCAATGCCCTTGGCGAACGAGAAATTCCGCCAACGGTACAGTACGAACAAGTTGCATTGCCCGCTCCGGCTCGTCAATAAGAGGATTTATCAACGGGCGCATTGACTCCGTACTGTACTCGTTATAGCTTGTCTCCGGCCGTTCCTCCCCCGCTAGGCCCAACAACCAGACTTATCCAAGGGAGAATACTGATGGAACGAAACATCGCGCACTGGATCTATTGGCTGGGAATCGCGAGCCTGATTGTTGCCCTCCTGTGGAGGGCATTCAACGCCCTCGGCCTGTGGTTGCCGATGTACATAAGGGAGGGCGAAACGGTGTATTACATGAGCTTTTACAAGGCGAGTTTGCTTTTCTTCATAGCGGCCATCGCTTCGTCAACCTATGCAGGATTCAGATCGCAAAAACGTTAAGCCCGGGCCGCGCCGTAAATCGCGGGCGGCGCACGTTCTCAAACCACAAAAACGAACGCCGTTGAATCTATCGGTGCCGCACTCTTCGGTTTTGAAGGGTGCGGGCTTAGATGCAGCGTCGCGACTACCGTCCCGTCAAACTCCTGCCTCGCGTACTGCTCCGACGATGCCGGGCGCGCCAATCGCCGTTTTCACGCGGCACATGATGGCGTTAGGATGTGACTGGGAGGTCGTATGCCGGTCAATCCAACGCTTTCGCCTGCTCGGGAACTTGTCGCCACCAATACTGCTCATTTTCCGAATGAGAGTGCGGAATACCGCAAAGCCAGAAATGAGCTTCTCGCGGAAGAAATAGAAGTGCGCCGGCACGTCGAGCGCGTGGCAGCGCAACGGCGCGCGCTACCCCACGGCGGCGAGGTTCCGCATGACTTCAAGTTCGTCTCCGATACGGGTCCGATTCGCTTCTCCAGCCTCTTCGGCGATAAAGACACACTGATGGTTTACAGCATGATGTACGGACCAGAGCGCAAAGCGCCGTGTCCCTCCTGCACGTCGTTTTTGAGTTCGTGGAACGGCACCGCAGTCAATTTGCGCGAGCGGTCCGCAATCGCCGTCACGGCACGCTCGCCCATTGGTCTGCTGCTGGACTACAAAAAACAGCGAGGCTTCACGAATCTGCCCTTTGTCTCCGACATGTCCGGCGACTACACGCGCACCTACGTCAATCCGGACGACGCCGACGTACCCGGCTTTAGCGTTTTCACCCGCAGCAACGGAAAGATCTTCCACTACTACAGCGGCGAAATGAGCGCTGCGATGGCCGACCCCGGCCAAGACCCGCGCGGCGCCCCAGACCTCGACCCTCTCTGGCTGATGCTCGATTTGACCCCAGAAGGCCGCGGCACCGACTGGTACCCGAAGCTCCAGTACAACCACAAATAGCCGGCCGATCCCCACTGAGGCGTTTATCAGGATCTACTGTTACTTGTGACAATTACACACCGTCAAGCTCAGGGCCACTATTGCTCTCGCACGTGAGAACTCCGTGTTTCCGAGACAGGTCCCTTCACTATGAAATTGGCGCGACGCGACTCCTAGAAGGGCTGCCGAATCGGAATTTCATTACTGGAGAAAAAAGATGACGCGAGAAATTCCAACTAGGATCGCCAGGGTCGGCACGGCACTCGTGTTGGCACTACTGGCCTGCAGTGTGGCCCGTGCGCAGGATGTTACGACAAACTCCATGCCGGGAGCCAACTTCGCAAAATACCACACCTACAAGTGGGTAGCGGTCGAGGGTGCATCGTACCCAAACCAAATTGTGGATGCGCAAATCAAAGCTTCCATTGATTCTCAGTTGGCGGCTAAAGGACTAACCAAGGTTGATACTGACAAGGCCGATCTCTATGTTGCGTACCAGGCTTCCATCGATCAGCAAAAGCAATGGAACGCGTACGGCATGGGTGGAGGATTGCGTTGGGGTGGTGGAATGGCCACCGCCCAAAGCTCAACCATCAGCAATGGCACTCTGGTTCTCGATATGTATGACCCTTCAACCAAACAACTTGTTTGGACTGGACGTGTGACGAAGACGCTCGATCCCGGCGCTAACCAGGGGAAGAAGCAGAAGAATCTCGACAAGGCCATGCAGAAGTTGTTGAAGAACTTTCCACCCAGCTAGAGCAAGGGCGCAACTTTCCGAACGAGCGGCCCGTTATCAGCCACCGCGGTCGCAAACACACGACCAGTGCTCTTGCGCCGTATCGCGCCCAAAGCCGGCTACCAATCTGCGTTTGACCTCAATCTCGCTATCGACCGGCTTGGACCGTGGCTCGCGCTCACTCACTGATGGCTCCCGCGATTGAAGCAGGCGACGACTCTTGAAACCGGGACCGTCGCAGACGATGAAGACAGCAAGGAACAAAATGCCAGATCAAGACAAAAGCGCGGTAGGAAGCGGAGAAGAACTCATCATCGGGCAAGAACTGAAGCTGGCCGATAAGCTTGCTGTGCAAAGGACAGTTCTGGCAGCAGACCGGACGATGCTAGCCGGTGTTCGCACGTCGATGTCATTCATCGGCTTTGGTTTCACGATCTTCACTATTTTAAAGTATTTGCAGGAGAATGCCTCCGTGAAGCTCATGCGGCCTCACACGCCGAGGAATATCGGGCTAGTCATGCTCGCAGCAGGAACGATCCCGTTATTTTTTATGATCGTTCAGTATTCCAGGGCATTGAAGCGGCTGGGAAAGACAGAGCGTGTCTTCGGCAACCCGAATTTTCAGATGGCCGTCGTGATTTTCTTGCTTGGCATCGTACTGCTCCTCAGTCTCGTAGGGAATATCCTTCTGCTCTGAAACAACGATAGCTGAGATCTTGCAGTGGCGGTTCTAGAAGGGAAACATGTGGTCAGTGGACGTATAGTCGCGTAATCGGAAACTTGAATCCACATGCACGACTAGCGCGTCAATCGGGAGTTGGTCAAACTGAATGCCAAACCTATGGCGGATCCGCTCTACGCGCGCATGCGTGCTTTTCTGCTTGCAACCTCGGCGGGGCAACGGGCGCGATTGATGCTGCCAACGGGGCTGCTGTCGGGTGTCGCGTTGCCTGTGACGTCAATATATGTCGCGTCGGAAGCTGGCGCCTCAAGCTGCGAATTTCTTAGAAGCGTGAGCCGTCCGACCGTGTGGAAAGGAGCTTCCTTTTCGTTCCACTCGACACTAGCGTTTTCGACCCAAAAGCTGGCTATCACGGCGTTTGCCCCAGTAGGTCATATTGTCGATGTCGAGAAACTGCACTCCGAAATCGAATGAGCTCATCTTGCCGTCTTCCTTCAGGTGCCGTATTAGCTCATCCTTTAGACCGGTCGGATTACTTTTTTGCAGGGGACGCGCAGGATTGTCCGGAGAGGGTGTGGCCGAATGCTTAACAATTTCGGCAGGTCCATGACGGAACGGCACCGTACTCCAATAGCGAAGTTTCGTGTAAGGTTTGATTTTTTGGTGCGTTTGCAATCCCGCCAACGCCAGGGTCCTGAACACCCTCAGTTTGTCCTTGAACGGGAGCGCCCACAGTCCGGCGGCCGGGTTCGATGCAGTAAGCAGCTTCATGGTCGCTATAAACGCGGGGGAGTCGTTTATGGGCAGGGTCGTGGCGTTTTGCATTGAGAAATCCTGCCGCGATAACGATTGACGCAGAAGTGGCCGCGCCATTCTGAGTAAGCGCAACCGAGAAAGACAATGAGCGAACGTCGGGTTTGAAATCAGAGTTTATATTGGGGTCCGAGTTTCCAAATCTCACAACAGCGGGATATACGCCCGGCTTTGCAAAAATTCCCTTCGCAAGCCGTTCCGCCAGCACAGGATCGCGTCCCACCGACACATCAAACACTTCGAATTGAGCTCGGACGGAGACGCCTTTCGCATGTGTTCCGCGACAGAGCGAGCGGTGTTGATGGGTCGCGGCACTCTTTTGCATCAAGACAGATCTCTCGGCGATCTCCTCAATATTAGCCTTTTCGCAGGCGAGGTTCCGGTCCGCGTCGCTCTCTGTTACTCCGAACCATCTGGTGAGAAAAGGCATGGAAACCTCCTTATGCCAAGTTGGAGATGAACTTGATCGCGCTGATACTCGGCAGAAAACAATAGGCGGCAGCTTTCGTCGTGACAAAGGTTGAGAAGCCGGTGAGCTTGATAGGAGGCGCGCCATTCGCCTGTGGAATCACGAAAATACTTTCCGCTGGGTCCTGACTGCCGACCATCGGATCCTTCGATTTAGGAGGCAGCCGAACCGACCCAGCGAATTCGCTGTCGTTGACCCAATGGCTTAGCACGAACTCATACTGGTTCTCGATGCTTGAGTTGATGAAGTACCCGAGGAGCCCGCGTTCGATGCCGTCATACGGCTGTTTCGGATCGTAGTTCGGTCCGTATGGCATGCCGCGCCGGATCAGCCGGTGAGTATTATTGCTGCCACCGGGTTGGCCCTGTCCTGTGACGGGCTGGCCTCGTGGATTTATGCGGCGCATGTGCGAACCAACAGGACAACGCAGTCCCTTCGGATCGCCCGACCCATCCGCGTTCACATATTCGTAGTTGTTCAGCTGCTCGAGCGAAATCCCTTCCGGAGGGCTATCCGTTTCTGGCGACAAAGCTAGAGGAACACCGTTGCGCCACCGCCCGCAGATCTTCGCGGCAAGGAGTTCGGGATCTATTGTTTCCTTGTTCGACTGGAGGAAATTTTCGAATCCAACAACGTCTGTCATGATCATTTTGAAGACGGCGAAACTGCCGTTTAGGCCAAGCTCTTTAGGCTCGGGCACGAAGTAGTTCTCAGCATCGTCTCGCAAAACGAATAGCCAGGGTTCGCATGGCTGCTGGTGATCCGGCGGATAATGTTCTGGACCACCGCGAATGGTGGTCATGCTGATGCCGTCGGTGTAACCGAAGGGAACTTTCACAGGGGGTGGGCTTGCCATCCTTCATCTCGATCCACGCCATGCCATCCATTCGCCAAAGCTCCTGAAAGGCATCTGCCTCCGCGAACAGAGCCGACGAGCCGGTCGCTGTAGATCTCCATCGCGTCCGGACCGAGCGCATGCAAAGTCACCAGGACGTGATCGCTTCCCCTCCCGAAGCCACCGACCCAGTTGTCGGGCGCGCTTGGTCCCGTATCGCCGACTAACTTCGCTCGCTCGGCGGCGCCAGCCGTGAACGCACCGAATGATTTAAAAGAGACGGTCGGCACGCGATCTTTGATTTCGAGAGCGCCCATTCCAGGCCAAGTAATTCCCACATTGAGGCAATAGTCGGGTTTGCGGCGCGGAGCCTCGGCAGGATTGTCCCTGGGTCCCGGCGCGAAACCCACGTGCCAGTTTTCCGCGGTAGTGATCTGTGGTGCGTCAGACTCGTCGCCGCTGACGAGGCGTCCGAGGAGCCTACGCGCGGCCGCGGCATCGCCCACCGTAAGTGAGAAATGGCGCACCATCGGCATCCTGTAGCCGCGGAGGATGAAACCCTGAATGTCCCCAAGTTCGAGGGTGGATTTCGAATCCGACGCGTCATGCTCGCCTCGACGGAACAGGTGCTCAAAGAGGCCCCGGCCCACTTTTGCCGGCAGCTCCTCTATCCTGTTGTCCTGGCTCACGCGCGTCTCCTATGTGAACCTCAATCGCGAACACGCATCACTCGCTAGGAAGCCGAGGCTGCTTGTGACTTGTTATCGGCGATCAGGGCATGAATGTCTTGTACCGATAACCCGGGATACGCCTGGTAGAACCCGATGGGAGTGCGGTTCGCGCCTGCCGCAAAGTCAATGAACTCCTGCAGATGCTTTCTGCACGGCGAGGGCGGTGCGCCTTTAGTGAATTTGAAGAGAAGATCGAAGACTTCTCCGATGTTTTTAGTGAAATCTGCAATGTACGTGTCGAATGAGCCGTCATATACGGTGAAAAAGCCGATTTGATTGTCCTCAAGCGGCACGAACTGCGCGAAATGCGGTGTGCCGACTTTGTCCAGGTCTGTCGTTGTTCCGTGCCCCCTCACTCGCAAAATCAGTTTTACCTCCGCAAAGGCAAGACGTGATTTCATTGGTAGGATCACGAGGAATGGATGTAGTTCACCGGCTCCGCTAACGTCTGCGGCGGCCGCTAGAGCCTTGATCTCCTTGGCCGTCACGCCCGGGTAGGCGGTGTAGAGATTTATCGGATCGAGGAGGTGATCCGCGGTCCATTCGGCCAAGGCGTCTGCGTGATCGGCGACCGGAGTGGGTGGCGGGTCGACCACGTGCTGAAAGATCGCGTCGAACACCGGCCCGGCGTATTTGGCGAGATCGACCATGAGTGGAGAAAACTCGCCGTCGAAGTCACCCAGAAATAGCAGAGTCTTGTCGCTAAGAACCGTGAAGCGCGAGTAGTGAATGGTGCCAATGGTGTCGGCGGCTTTGAAGAGCTGCGGCATCAACGCTGGCAGTTGCTCCGATAGCGCCTTTGCGTCTGCGGGAGAATTCAGGGGAAAGGCGATTGTAAAGTGGTTCTGGCTCATGAGATGAACTCCTTTGTCCGCTTCATTTGGCTAGCGTCCAGCGCGCTGCCTGCACTTTCGCGGAATTTAACAAGACTCCCGATCCAGCCAACATTAAGGAATCAGTCCGCACTCGAACATTTTATTGGCGATGGGAGCTGCGACTTTGTTAATGAATGCAGCGCGCATCTGTGGATCATTGTGAAGAAATTGCACGGCTTTGACTTCTTCGGGAGTCGGCGGAGCTTTTTCGGCTTTCTTCTGCCACAACTGCTCGCAGGTTGAATTTTGGTATTTCGCGACGATCCTAGCCGCGACTTTGTCCATGATCGGGTATTGCTGCGGCGGCTGAGCGTTGACGTGGCTGGGGTGAAGCAGCGTGAGCCCCAGGAACAAAGCAATAAACGGCACGGGTACGGCAAACCACACATGCGAACGCTTGATCACGATTTGCTCCTATATTCGGATTTACGTTGGCATGCTTTCACTCGTGGCCATCGGACGCCATTGTCAAAAATTACAATCTATCCCTGCGCATAAGGCGTTAGAGGTCGAGTCGACCTCGGCCGGAAGGTCGTAGTCCTGCAGGTGTCTGTGCCCGATGAGTTTGAGTGCATAGGTCGCGTAACCGGACAATGAGAGTCAGTTTCCGATTAATGCGTTCAGCAGGACCTGAGCCACAGTCTTTTTCTCTTCGTTGACTTGGCTTCCGACGCAACCTAACATGTGCGACAAATGGGCGACTCACTTTCGTTTCCGCGATTCACGGTGGCGAGACGCACATTGCAAAAGCCAGGAGGACGGCCGTGAAAAGAACACCATGCAGGTCAGTGGAAAAACCAGTTGTGGACCGTCGCAGATTTCTCGGCGCGGCTCTCGGGGCCTGCGCCATGAGTCCGTCGCTTGGCTTTTTGTCTATGCAGCTTGCCGGAAGCTACGGTGGGGCTTTGACAAAAGAGCGGCGTGACAGCATGACGCCGTCGCAGGTGATTGACGAATTGAAGAAGGGGAACGAGCGATTTCGTGCGGGCAAGATGGCTTCTCGGGATTATTTAGCTGAGCAACGCTCAAGTGCCGCAGGCCAGTATCCGGCGGCGGTAATTCTTGGATGCATTGACTCGCGGGCGCCGGCGGAAATCATTTTCGACACTGGGATCGGCGACGCGTTCTGTGGGCGCGTGGCCGGCAATGTGGTGAACGACGACCAGCTCGGGAGCATGGAGTTTGCATGCGCTGCTTCGGGCGCGAAGCTGGTGTTAGTCCTAGGTCATACGGCTTGCGGCGCGATCAAGGGGGCAATCGATAACGTGGTATTGGGCAACCTGACGGGATTGTTGGAGAAGATCAAACCGGTGATTCCGGCAACAATGTTTGAAGGCGAGAAGTCCAGCAAGAATGCGGCTTACGTGGATGCTGTGGCGCGAAGCAATGTCAAATTCGGAATCGACAATATTCGGCAACGAAGTCCGGTACTGGCGGAGTTGGAGAAGAAAGGATCGATCCAAATTACCGGTGCGATGTACAACGTCGCGAATGGCGCGGCGGACTTCATCAGTTAGCGGGTCTAGCCGCTCGTCGAGAGACCTAAGGCGCGGTCAGTCGCGTTACCGGACATCTGAAGTAGCGTTTCACTCCTCGGTTACGACGTTTACCAGGCGCTGCCTGTCAGTAAGGATTTTTTTGCACAAGGATGGAGTCACGTGCCTTCACTGATGCCACCGGCTCATTCGACTGCGTGAAACCGATCAAGTGCGGAAGATACTTGGCGGGTGGCCCAGCCTTCTGCCGCAGACAAGCAACCGCCTCTAGGTGTCGCGGGTGCCGCATCCCTTTGCGCACTCTGCAAAGGGTGCGTGGCAATACGTCAAGACCAACCCCCGTTTTCCACGCGTCTTTGACTCCACCGTGCCGACCCCTCTGCCAGTCCTCGACATTTCCCATTGTGGAACTGGTAATCATGCAGTAAAAGTGATAAAATAGACTCGGGCCACTTTACCAGCCCACTGAGGACGCTACATGCACTCCGCCACAACGGCGACGGGCAGACCACTCCCACCCCCAGGGAAAACTCTGCCCAAAAACCGCCCCGCGCCCCTCAGTTGTCGCGCCGCCCGCCAACTGGCCGCCCCAAAACCTCATGTAACATCCCAACTACAATGTTACATCGCCGCTCCCGCCTCCAGTTGTCGCTCATCACTTACAACTGGCCGCCCCAAATCAATCGCCAACAAATCACCACTTCCAGAATCACCAATAGTACTCAGCAGTCACCACTCACGGGTCACGGGTCGCCGCCGCACTTCTCGATACAAATGGACGCTTTCGCCAGAACAATAATTCACGCAACTCATTAAAAACAAACGATCGCGCCAATTCTTATTCGATACAAACCGCAACGCGCTTCGCTGGAATGCGCATCACCACTCACTACTCACCAATCACCACTCACTGCCTTTCTAATCGTCACACCTCGCGATTAGAAAACGCTATATCTTGTAGAAAACAAACAACCGCGTCGCGTTCTAATCGTCACAAATTACATGTTTGGCGTGCGCGGTTTCAGCAGTCCGCTGCGTCCGTCACCCGCAAATTTGCTGCCGGGCGCTCGGATCAAAACGCACGTACCACGCGCTGTAAAAGACGCATGCTTAGACATCCCGGCGTTCCTGGGATACGCCGTCCTTGTGCTGAATCACCGCGCCAATCGGGGGTTTTACGGAGTGCGAATAGGTGCTGGCGGCACGACGACCTCTACGAGTCCAGTCGCCACGTCGTAGACGAGGGCCGACAGCAGCCAAGGGCCTGGCAGTACGGGAATCGCGCGCAGCGCGGCAACGTCAACGGCAACCGCCGCGCGGGGATCCCTGACCGCTTTTGTTTTGAGTTCACTTTCCTGGATCTGAAAATAGTGCGCCAGCTTGGCGGGGTCGCCGGCGAGGCGAGTGATGCCGCAATCGGTGTGCTGAAGCACGATAAGGTGAAATTCCCCGCTGCCTCCCGGAGCCTCTCCGGCAACCTCACCGATTCGCCCGAGCAGCCCCATCTCCTCGAGCAAGCCCGGCGTGATTCGGCCGCCGATATTGCGCAGCACGACGGCTTCACCCGGTTTAATTCCAAGGACGTGAGCCGGATCCACGCGCATATCAGCGCAACCGATGATGATCGCCTTCACGTTGGGCAACGCCGGCGGAAGCGAGGGCATGAGCGTGCCGGCGGCAGACTGTTGGGCAGCAAATTCTTTGTTGCGTTGCAGCAAGCGATCGAGATTATTCATGCCGTTTCTCCTCGATTCGAGATCTATTCTACAGCGCCACTGGAAAGCATCGCAGGTCTCAATCGAAATTCAATCGAGGCAGAGCAAGTTCAAGTCTTGGTAAGTCGCGTCATCGGAACCTCATTTGTCCGAGAACGGCGTTTGTCAGGCTCGGCCGGGAATTTCGTTACTGGACATGAAACTGGACTGATGAAAGAAGCGCGCTCATTCCATTCCACATAATCTGCACGCCAATGCAAACCAGCAGGAACGAGGAAAGGCGAATGATGACGGTCATGCCGGTATCGCCGAGGGCGCGAGCGAGCCGATCGGAGAATCCGTAGCAGAGGTAAATGCTGACGCCGATGAGGGCTGTAGCGAGCAGCGCCGAGAGGATAAGCAAGATGTGGAATCCGTAGCGGTGCGTGGCATTCGCGCCCAAGGTGATCGCAATCGAGATGGAGCCCGGCCCCACTGTAAGCGGCAAGGTCAAGGGATAGAACGCCTGACCAAATACATCTCGAGGTTGAATCGTTGTCCGCGTGGGATTCGGCGCTGCGTCTTTCTGCATGAGCATTTGCCATCCCACGGCGACGACGATCAGGCCTCCGCCAACCTGCACCACCGGGAGCGACACGCCGAAAAATCCGAGAAGGTGCGAGCCTATGAAGTAAGAGCCAATCATCAGAAAAAAGCTGTCCACCGCGACGCGCAGCGACAGTGTCCTGCGCGTCTCCGGCGAATATTGGCTGGTAAGCGCCAGAAAGAAGGGGCTGCCACTCACCGGATCTACAATCGGAAACAGTGCGCTGAGAATCAGGAAGAAAACTTTAATCGCGTCGGCCATCGTCTCGCATCCAGAACCCCGTAAAGTGAATCATCATTGCCGCCTCAATTCCAGTCCCGGGTAAGTCGCGTCACCGGAACCTCACGTGTTCGAGAAGTGCGTTTAAATTCCTCTTACGATCCAATTCCACTTGCCTGATTTGTTGCGTTGTCGGACATTTGATGCTCTGGGACCTTGCAACTGTATCGAGTGTGGTCGCGCGGTGGCGCGCGAGAGCGGAATATTCACACTGAAGGGCGGGCGCGGAGGAACGCTCGGGCTTGGTGTTCGCTCAACCCGCGCGGTGAGGCTTTTTTCATTCATCGAGATCAATCGTGAAATATCAGGGGGTCGCTTGTTCGTGAGGAGGATTGCAGGTCTTTTTTTTCTGTGTGCCTGCTCGCTTTATTGCCAGAGCAATAGCGGCGAATTGCGTCTCAGGGTGACGGATCCTTCCGGTCTTGGCGTGAAAACGACGGTGCTGATCGTGAGCGCGGCCAACCAGTATCGAAATTCACTGGCGACCACCGATCAGGGCACACTCGACGTGCAACGCCTCCCTTTTGGCATCTATCAACTGGAAATTACTCGGCCCGGCTTTGCAGTTGCATCCGAATCTCTAGAAATTCGCTCGTCCATTCCGATCGAGCACCTTATTCAACTGAAGCTGCCATCGGTGAAGCAATCCGTTACTGTGAGCACGGCTGACACATTGATTGACCCCGATCAACCGGGTGCCGTCAGCCAGCTAGGTTCAGACACGATCCAAAACCGGCTCAGTTCGCTTCCGGGTCGTTCGTTGCAGGACCTGGTGAATTCACAGCCGGGTTGGTTGTACGAGGGGAATGCGGTACTTCATCCACGAGGCTCCGAGTATCAAACGCAATTCGTTGTGGACGGCATTCCTCTGACGGATAACCGCTCGCCGAGCTTCGGGAATGAAATTGAAGCGGACGACGTGCAATCCATGAGCATATACACCGCCGGGATTCCCGCGGAGTACGGCCGCAAGATGGGAGGTGTGGTCGAGGTCAACACGATTCAGGATTCGGCAGCAGGTTTTCACGGACAAGTCGTTCTGTCTGGCGGGAGTTTTGATACGGCTGGTTCATTCGCCAGCGGCCAGTACGTCTGGGGCAGGAACACACTCGGCGCAAGTGCCAGCGGCGCCATGACCGACCATTACCTCAATCCCGTGGTTCCCGAGAATTATTCGAACACTGGCACGACCGGCGATTTTTCCCTGCATTACGCCCGCGAACTGACGCCCAAGGACCGCCTGAGCCTCAGCGTTCGGCACGAGCTCGCTCGTTATGACCTGCCTAACGAATTCGTCCAGCAGGCTCCCCATGCCACCCCGCTTGATCCTTCTCTGCCGCCCGGCGTGCAGAGGCAGAACGCCGACAATCTGGAAACCATGGGCATCGTTTCCTATCAGCATATTTTTTCTTCCAGCGTGGTCGCCGATTTTCACGGGATGGTGCGGGACACCTCGAATGATTTCTTCTCGAACGTGTACTCGACGCCCATACTCGTTTCCCAACATAATTGGTTTCGCGAGGGATATTTCCGGGGCAATGTGACGATCAATCATGGCCGCCATGAAATCAAAGCGGGCGTGGAATCAGACAATATCTTCCTGAGCGAGAATTTCGGCTACGTTATCACCGACCCAACCCAGTTTGATCCGAGCACTCCGTTGACGTTCGGCTTTCGAGCCAACCGACCGGATCTCGAGCAATCCGCGTACGTGCAAGATGTGATCCGCCTGGGAAACTGGACGCTCAGTGCGGGACTTCGTTGGGATCATTATCAGCTTTTGCTGAATCGGCAAGCCGTGGACCCGCGCTTCTCGATTTCCCGTTACTTCTCTTCCGCTGGCCTTGTAGTGCATTTCTCGTATGACCGAGTTTTCCAGACGCCTTCGTTCGAGAATATCCTGCTTTCG
Organism: uncultured Acidobacteriota bacterium; assembly: GCA_963834215.1. Taxonomy (GTDB): domain Bacteria; phylum Acidobacteriota; class Terriglobia; order Acidiferrales; family UBA7541; genus Palsa-295. Next base: position 112,675 of record CAWIAM010000001.1, read on the forward strand.
AGTTCCACGGCAGCGGCCGGTCTGGACACGATCTCCCTCCAATTGCCCGTCGAACCTTCCGAAGGAAACTACTACGAAGTGGGCTTAACCAAATCCTTCTTCGGAAATTTCAAGCTGGACGCCAACTATTTTCGCCGGCTCGTCAGCAATTATGCGGACGACGATCAGATAGACAACACGACCATCAGCTATCCGATCGCGTTTCGGAAGGCCATCATTTACGGCGCGGAAGCGAAAATCAGCCTGCCCGACTGGCGCGGCTTTTCCGGCTTTGTGAGTTATTCCTATACGGTGGGCAATGCGTGGTTCCCCGTGACGGGCGGGCTATTTCTGGGCGACGACGCAGTGATACCGACCACCGGGCATTTACCAGATTCGCAGGATCAGCGGAACTACGTTCGCGGACGCCTGCGCTATCAGGTGACCCACCGTTTTTGGATCGCGGGAGGCGTTCAATATGACACGGGCCTGCCCTTCGACTTCCAGGGCACCTTTGATCAGGCTCTCGCAGAATATGGGCAGCAGGTCGTGAATCGTCTTAACTTCGCTCGTGGCCGCGTACTTCCTGCCTTCCAGCTGAATGCTTCGGCGGGCGCGGATCTATATAAATCGGACCGGATGAACGTGCGGCTGCAGGCGGACGGACAAAATCTTAACAATGTCCTAAACGTCATCGATTTCGGGGGGCTTTTCTCCGGCAATGCCATCGGGCCTTCGCGTAGCTATGACCTGCGCCTCACGACCAATTTCTAGTCACTGCGAAGAATGCGGTTGATTTTCGCTAGTACGAGTGAAAAGTCATCTTGACCGTTTCTCTGACTGCGGCAGGTTTTCCGTCAGGCCCTGTCGCGGGTTTGAAATCGCTCGCAGATCACGGCGGGCTTGCGCTGACGAAGGCCGCCGCTGATTGCGGCCTTCGCCCGCGATTTTTCAGAAACAGCTTGGAGTTACTTGACGGTGATGACGCCGAAGGTTCCAGCGAAATTATTGTCGGGACCAGCCGTGAAGAAAAGCTGATTCGTGGCGCCGTTTGAGCCGGTGCCGTCACCAAACTTGATTCCCCAGAGTTGGTCAATGCGGATCACGTCACCGTTTACATCCTTTAAGGTGCCAACGAATTGGCCGGTGATAGCGTTGAAGGCGTTGATGGTGCCAGTGTTCGTGTTGTTCGAAACCAGCAGAGTGTTGCTGAAATCTCCGAAATTCTTCGGCGCGACCGCGAAGCCCCACGGTTGATTCAACGGCGAGCCGCTCGCGAGTTGCTTCAGGAATGTTCCGTCTTCGCTGTAGATGTCAATGAAGCCGCCGGCGGCTCCCGAGGAGCTGGCGAACGCAACATAGACCAAGCCATCGAAGTCCTGAATGCCGAAGGCGGAGAAGCCGGCGGGGAGCGTGGTGTCCGTGAACGACTTTATGAGTTTGAATTCGGCGTTGTAAATGTCCACCTTGTTATTTGCGTTGTCCGTGGCAAGGAGAACATTCCCGGACGTCTTGGCGGATATCGCCAAACCGGTGTAGGAGGCGCCGGGAGTGGTGACCGCAATGATGGCCGCGTCATGGTTCACCGCGGGCGCCCAGCCGCTGATCGTGCCGTCAAGGGTGGCGAAGATAAACGCGGCCGGCGATCCCTTGATTTTGAAGTCCATCGAGCCATTAAAGGCGATGCCCGTGGGCGTGCCGGGGCCATCCCCTCCGGCGGTCGGAATGAAGACGTCCAGCGGAACCTTGGTTCCGGTATTCGCGTAGAGCGTGGACCAGCCCGAGCCGTTATCGCTGATCCAGAAAGGACCGCCCGGCCCGTAGGTGAGTCCCCAGGCATTTACGAGTAGCGGATCCGTGGTTTTCGCGGTTTTTTCCTGGTTGGAGGCCAGATTGGTGACTTGATATTGGGCGCGGGCCGAGCCAGGAACAAAGAGCGTTACCAGGCCGAGGCACGCAGTAAGAACGGCGGTGCGGACATGCATGCGGGATTCTCCTTTTGTAGCGGGCCATTCGTGCGATGTTGCGCGTTACTTGAACCAAATCGCTGACCTGCTGGCCGGAGATGTTGACGGCTGGGCGAAGGAGACTTGCAACGGAATCGTCACTTTTTTGTAAAAACTATTGCAGGCTCATTTGGCGAGCGCTGGGGACGGAGATGTTGGATTACATGTGGCAGGGCGTGATTTGACTTGCCGTCGGTTGAGAGAGCGCGGAAGTTGGTCTCTGCCTGCGTACATACTATGCCCAACGTGCTGGCCGCGAATGTTGTCACGGAGATGTGGCGGGATTATTTACGAAGATGTGACAACGCCGTGGCAACGTAAGCTTAATTTGGCGTCAAGATTGTGTGCGGTTGGAGCCAGCACTCCGCGGCTCAATCATCTAGAGGATCGAGTAGTTAGACGAAACTTTGGCAGAGAGCGAAAACTTCTGCACATCGGACTGGAAGCGAAGGCCAAGGAGCACGCAGGAAGGCGTCAAGGCTCCTGTACGAGCCGACCAGCTTATGAAGCTTTTCGTGCACAGTGGGAATCTTGATGGAAGCTTTTAAAGTCAGACTCCTAAACGGCACCACAGCAGTCCTTGTCGCTGACGTGAAGCCCCTTTACTTGAACACGGGCGCCGGCTTTTACACGGTGGAAGATCTAATTGACGGCAAGACACCGTATCTGCAAGAGGGTCACGGCGAATCCGTTCGGCCGGTGATCGACTGGAACAACGCGGTTGCGATGGCAGCCGTTAAGCGAATGGGCAGAGTATAGGTGCAATTCGTGCGAGACGCGTCACCCGCGGTGGCTGCGGTTGGAAGTTTAACTGAAAGGATTCTCTAGAAACCCGAGAGAAGGTGTCCAGGCCGTTGCGACTTTTTGAGATTCATGAGCAACCATGGTTTCCGCAATTCCTCCGCGACCAATTCGTCGACGGACTGCAGATGATTCTGGAGGTCACGAACACCTACCAGCCGATCGCGCAACTATTGCGAAAACGCCTGGAAGAATGCGGTTCCGAGCGCGTGGTGGACTTGTGTTCGGGGGCGGGCGGACCGTGGCCGTCCCTGGTGCGCGATTTCAAAATGAACGGAGGGACGCCGCCCGAAGTTCTCCTAACCGACAAATATCCGAACACAACAAAACTTCACGATTTGGAGCCTCTTACCGCGAATCACATCCATTTCCTGAGGCAATCGATTGACGCGACGCAGGTCCCGGGACACCTTCAGGGCTTCAGGACGCTCTTTTCCGGCTTCCACCATTTGAATCCCGAGGAGGCGCGCCGGCTGCTGCAAGATACGGTCAACAAACGACAAGGCATTGGTATCTTTGAGGCGCCCGCGCGTCACTTGTTTACATTTCTATCCATATTGTTCATTCCGGTCGCGGCATGGCTATTTCTTCCGTTCCGACGTCCCTTTCGTTGGTCGAGGCTGGTGTGGACGTACTTAATTCCTGTGATTCCTTTCGTTCTGTTCTTCGACGGCTTGGTATCTTGTTTGCGGTCTTACTCACTGGGGGAACTTCGAGAGATGACAAGAGGACTTGGGGCCAGCGGATACCGTTGGGAGATCGGAGAACATCCCGGAGGATTGCTGCCTGTCCGAATTACGTACGTAATAGGCTGCCCGCAGAATCTTACCGTCGAATCGGCAGACTGAACCCTGTGATGCGGTGGCTGCCCCGAGGCTGCAATCGAATCTTGAAGCGCCATTCGTCCTCCTAGCAGTTTCCCACAGTAAGAGTGATTTTACTTGACTATGAAGAACCGAACCTATTAGCTTCGACTGGACGTGTCAAATCATTGAGGAGGGCATCATGTTCGACTCCTACGAATTACCTCACGTAAGTCCCCGACATAAATTCAACTGGGAAGAGCGCTTTTACGAAGCCCTGCTGGGCGGACGAGACCCTCACGAAAATTGTTTCGCTGCGGAATCGATTGTTTTTGGCCGCCTTACTGTCAGCGAGACTGTTCCGATGTCCAACGAAGAACGCAGCGCGATGGATGACTGTCTATCTGACTTGCGAAGATTCCAAATGCAGGAACTGAACTACCCGCCGATAGAGACGTCGGTCGAAAATACCAATGCGCCTTCAGAGGAGGAGCTGATTGAGCAAGCGTTTCACGACATCGTGGGAAGACCAATGTTGATGCAGGAGCGCCCTTTTTTCTTGCGCAAGGTGCGGGTGGCGTAGGGCAAGGCGGGATGATAGTAGAATGACGAAAAGTGAATTGGATTTCACAAAACAGCGATTTGACGGGCTTAATCGTTGCGGCGCTCGACGATCGTCGTCACGGTGCTTATCGGTTGGCTGCATCTTCGAAGGAAGCGATCGCATTCACAACAACTGAAAAGTCTCTAAACCACTCCGCATCCACGCCTGAAGCATTGACTCCATCGGTTGATCCGCTACCGGAACTGACGGCAAGCACATTCTCGGTTGATTTGAACCCGGCGATCCAAAAGACCGTTTTCTTGTTGCATGTGCGAAATGAGCGCGGCGTTTCCACTCGCTACCGCGAAAAATGTCGTCGCTAATATCGGATACAAACGGAAAGATGGACACGCCGTGTGGGTGGACTACGGCGCCTGGATGGAAAGAGGAACGATCACCAATATCGAAAAAGACCAAACGAAGAACCTGGTCGTGGCATTGATCGATAATGGTAAAAACTACGCGGCCAATTGGACCGGTCCGCGAACCAAGTCCATAGACCCTGATCTTGTGCCGATAGGGGAATTAACTCCTAGTCGATGGATGATGGTTGTGACGATCAACGCGGAAAACTACGAGAGAATATTCAGATTCTTGTTGACCATCAAGCGGAATGGGGCAATTAAGTGCGTGCCCGTTCAAAAATCCCTGTGGTGAACACGCGGCGTCTTTGAGCGCGGAAGAGGCATGTGTCGCAACCGCAAAACCGGTACTTCAGCGGCTAAAGCCGCACTGATTTTGCGACATTTATGTCGTCGCTAAAGCGACGACCTACAAAACTTGAGGTGCAACACAGACTCGGAAGCCCTACTCGTAACGCAGCGCGACCATTGGGTCCAGACGCATGGAGCGCCGCGCTGGCGCGTAGCAGGCCCAAAAACCAATCGCCGCAAGGACTACGATCGCCGTCACGTAGGTGAGCGCGTCGGTGGGGCTCACTCCCACCAAAATGGTGGCCATCGAGCGCGTCAGCGCCCACGCCAGCACGGCGCCGGAGAGCACACCTGCTATCACCAGCAGCAATCCCTGTTGCAACACCAGCCGCAAGATATCGCGCTGGCCGGCGCCCAGCGCCATGCGGATGCCGATCTCGTGCGTACGCTGGCTCGCGGCGAACGAAACCACTCCGTACACGCCAACGACAGCCAGCGTCAAACCCAGCAGGCCCATCGCCGCGGCCAGGACTGCGCCCACCTGGAAGATGAAATATCCGTTTCCGCCCGCGAGCGAGTGCCTCATTGTCTCGACGTCGGAGACCGGCATATTGGGATCGAGTGCGCGCGCTTCGTTCTGCACCTGCGCGATCATAGTTTCCGGCGGCACCGAGGTGCGAATCTGCAACGTCCTGTACGTTGTGGAATTCTGCGCGAGTGGAACGAAAAAATACGGCCTCTTGTCCCAGCCGATGAATATGAATTTTCCATCGGCCGCTAATCCCACGACTTCCACGAACGGACCTGTCGCGCTCTTCAGACTGAAACGCTTCCCGATGGGGTCTTGGTTGGGCCAGAATTGCCTGCGCCATCGCCAGATTCACGATGGCAACGAGCGGCGCCTTGTCATTGTCATTTTCCCGGAATACACGGCCGCGCAGCAGCGGAATTCGCATCGTATCGAAATAAGATTCGTCCACATGGTTGAAAATCACCACGGGAGGCGGCTGGCCGGGTGTCGGCGGTTGTCCTTCGATGTAGATCGAACTGCCGTCGTTCACGGTTCCCATCGGCACGCCAAACGCCAGGCTTGCCGATTGCACGCCGGGCAATGCGCGTACCCTGGCTTCGAGGTCTCGATAGAAACTCTTGGTGCGGGCCTCGTCGTATCCCACTTCCTTCGGGTCAAGCGTCAAGTTCAACACGTGATCGGGATCAAATCCCAAATTCACTCGCTGCGCGCTCATCAGGCTCCGGACAAATAGCCCGGCGACGATCAACAACACCAACGAGCCCGCCACCTGCGCAACGACTAACACGCTGCGCAGCCGGTGGCGGCTCACTCCCGCGGTGTCGCTTCTCCCGCCGCTCTGCAGCACACTGTTCACGTCCGCGCGTCCCGCCCGCAATGCCGGCCACAAGCCCACGATCGCGCCGGTGAAGAGAGCAGCCGCCATCGCGTATGCAAACACGCGCCAGTCAAAACCGAAGTCCAGGCGAATGGGGAATCTTCCAGCCGGGAGCAGCAAAGCGACCGCACTGCTGGCCCACACACCCAGCGTCAGTCCGCCAATCCCGCCGAAAAGCGCCAGCAGGATGCTCTCCGTGAGCATTTGACGTATCAGCCTCCAGCGCTTTGCACCCATGGCCGCGCGGATGGCCATTTCGCGCTGCCGCATGGTCGCGCGCACCAACAGAATATTCGCGACGTTCATGCAGGCCAGCAGGAGCACCAGCGCTGCCAGCACCAAAAAAATGCCGGCTATGAACGGAACGATATTGTTCGCAAACGGTTGCGGGCGCGCCAACCGCTCCGGAACCAGGCGAACCGTCACTCCCTTGTCCGTCGCGGGATATTGCTCCGCCAGCCGCGCCGTCACTACGTTCAAGGAGCTTTGCGCTTGCTTCAGGCTCACGCCCGGCTTCAGCCGCGCCATCACGGCCAAGAAGCGGGTGGTGCGGTCCGTCCAGAACGCGCCCGCATCCTGCGGCGGCTGCATGTTCATCGGGACGTAGCCGTCCAAATTCAAGGCGAAGTTTGTCCCTTGAAATCCCTTCGGCGTCACTCCAATAATTGTGGCCTCTTGCCCGTCAATCAATGCTTGTTTGCCCACGACGCTGGCATCGCCGCCAAACTTCTTTTGCCAGAAGTCGTAACCCAGCACTACATAAGGATCCTTGCGGCCCGCTTCCCCCTCGCCCGCAAGGAACAAACGTCCGAGCGCCGGCTGTACGCCCAAGCCTGAAAAATAATTCCCGGTTACGTAGCTGTACACGAATTGATTGGCTTTGCCGCCGTAGCTGAGCCCTCCGAGATTGACCTGCGAAGCGAACACGTCGGAAAACCCGTCGGACTGTTTGCGAAGATCAACGAGTTGCGAGTAGGAGAGCGTGAAGATTCCCAGCGTGTCGCCCTGCACCTGTCCGGCCAGCACCACGATCTGTTCGGGGGATTTTACCGGCAGTGGCCGCAGCAGAATGCCATTTACCAGCCCAAAGATGGCAGTGTTGGCCCCAATGCCCAGCGCCAGCGTGAGGACCACGATCAGGGTTAGCATCGGAGACTTCGCCAGCATCCTGAAGGCGTAACGGGTGTCCTGCCAAAGCGTGGCCATGAAGGCGTCCTCCTCTTCTGGGTCTGTGATAGATAAGCACGTCTCTATCCCTAATAGATACTCGCAATCTATATGTTGGGAAGTAACTTACGCCAACCGGTCCGTGCCGGTGAGTGGGCGTCGTGAGCGATTCCGAAACGTGGCGTCGCGGAATCGAACAGCTGATTGACGGGATGGCAGATATTTCGAACGCCTGATCGGCAATGCAGACAGCGCGGAATGCTGTCGGTTCTTCCTCCGGATTATCAGCCCCGCCTCACAAAATCCATTGCTATCGCCGCATCCAATCCCGGTTTAATCTACCGGTTTCAATCCGTATGGGCGAAACCGCGCCAAACATCGAGCCTGTTCCCTCCTTGCGCTCGCTCTCTGGCATGTTTGCGATCGCTAGCGTCTTCGCCATCGTCGGCGGCTTTCTGGACGCGTATTCCTATCTGGCGCGCGGCCACGTCTTCGCCAACGCGCAAACCGGCAACGTGGTTCTGTTCGGGGTCCGCGCGGCCGCGGGTAACTGGACCGCGGCGTGGGAGACTCTCCCGTCCATCTTCGCATACATGTGCGGCGTGGCCGTCGCGCGTCTTCTGAGGGTCAAGCGTCAGAAGCATACGTTCCGCGCTACCCTGATCTGTCAGGCTCTCGAACTGTTCGTTCTACTGGTGCTTCTCTTCTTCGGCAGATTCGTACCGGATTTGTGCGCCGTGTCCTTGATCGCCTTTTCTGCAGCCCTGCAAAACACCAGCTTTTCCAACATCGGTCCATGGGAGTTCAACAGTGCCATGACCACCAGCAACATTCGCAATGCCGTATCCGGTTGGGTGCAACTCGCCCTGCGAGACACAGATCCCAAACTCCGGGGAGAAGCGATCGTTGGCTCGGTGATTTTCCTGTGCTTTTCCGCCGGCGCGATACTGGGCGGTGTCTGGACGCTTCGCTTGCCGGCCTACGCACTTCTTCCCGCTGTCGTGTTGGCGGCTGCCGGTACGCTACTGACCATTCGGGAGCGCGAGCGGAACATCAAGTAGGACGCGCTATCGGATCTTTGACCTTCTGGCGTGAAGCGATATGGGTGGCTGGTATATTGTTGTGGTTGTACTTGTGATTAGGTTGACGAGGGATGGTTTATGGCTGGAGCTGTGAAGCGCGTTACTGTTGATCTTGGCGGGTATCCGGATTTGGTGGTGATTTATCTGGGGATGCGCGTGAACGTGTTGACTGGGTTGAAGACTTTGCTGGGGTTTGGACCCAAGATACAGAACTCTGTTAAGGCGCAGCCCGATGGTCTTTTGCTGCACGAGAATTTTCTTATGTCGCTATTTCCGCCGCACGTGGGAATGCGGCAATACTGGCGCGATTTTCAGTCTTTGGAGACCTGGGCGCGTTCGGACCCGCATCGGGCTTGGTGGAAGCAATTTCTGCGCGATTCCGGCGGGACTGGCTTCTGGCACGAGACGTATTTTCTGCGCGGCGGAATCGAGGCGATCTACGACGATATCCCGCAGCCGCTGGGCTTGTCGGCGTTCGCGCCGACGCGCGAGGCGCGAGGGGCGATGTTCGCTGCGCGGCAGCGGTTGGGGATCGCGGGAGAGGCGACGGTGGCGCCGCCTGTCGCGGAATCGGATTTGAAGTGACGGCCGGCGCGTGCTGTTGCGAGTGAGTTGCCATGCGTCACGCGGCGTTTCAGAAGTTCGCTTTGCAAGCAGGCTGGTCCTTGTGATAAACAACAAACTGTAGCGCAGGCGTGCAATTGGAGGCAGCGATGGAAACGAAAATGAGCGAAGATCCGGAGCACCTAAAGCTGAAGGAATTGCTGGAAGAAGCGAAGAGTCTCGAACTCCCGTTGTTTCCTGATCAGCAGAAGGTATGGGTGGAGGAAAGTCCGCTCGCCCAGGAGATTAAGTCAATTCTCGCAAAGCATCCTGAGTATTACGCCGAAGTCAGCGCGGTTGTCGGCGGAGTTTTCCCTCGGCCGAAGAGCTAAGCGCCAGGGTAGCGCGTTCATCGGCTTGCCCCTTCCCGAGCCCCTGAAGGATTCGGAATTCCGAAATTCAAAGACATGGCCGCTGGCAAGTGACGGCTGGCGTGAAGTATCGTGCCCGCGGCGCTCGCGATTTTTTTTACACTTTCGCGAGTGCATACGCGCGCCGGTTAAATTCTGGCGCGCCTCCCTTCGACCCCGCCACAGGCAGGCTGTCGCGGCAGGTCCGCGCTGGACCGCGATTATGCTGCGGACGCCAATCGGGAGATTGGCGTTCCCAGGAACTGCTACTTCCCTATCCGTCCCCAACTGCGGCAGATTGTGTGCGGCGCTAGCTTCCTGCCTACTGCGCGCAGCAACCTATGTGCATTCAGTGCGTTACGGCTTTACCTTCGATTTACCTACAAACGAGGCTTGTTGCATTGAACGTTTTTTGGGTTCGCGCGACACTGCGCGTGCACTGAGGAACGAAACAAAAAAAATCCAGTGCAAAAGATTGAACGAGGAGAAGAAAATGAAAATGACCACCGCAGTGAAGAGCTCGATGATCACCCTGGCGCTGGGAGCTGTTGCGTGTTTGCTGCCGACTGCGGCGCGCGCGCAAAGCGACATGTCGCCTGACGAATTCGCGTTCTCGGCACCGGAAACCACCGCGGCCCAGCCCGCGCAAACCGCCACTGCGAAAATCGTCAAAGCCGATTTCGAAGGCAAAGTTTCGCTGCCTTACGACGTGAAATGCGGCAACCAGAATTTGAAGGCGGGACAGTATCTGCTTTCAGTGAAGTCTGAAGGGACCGGCCGAGTGGTCACGATCAACGGCGGCGGCCAGAGCATGAACATGCAGGCGCGCGAAGTGGCGGCGAATCAGGCGGGCAGCACGAGCGCGTTGTTGGTGAGGAAGTCCAGTGAGGGGAGAAAGCTGGCGGCGGTATACGTCGAAGGATTGAACGCGACGCTATACCTGGAAGCAAGCACGAACGGAAGCCATGCGCGGATGGAACGGCTGCCGATTTCGTAGTTTGCAGTAGAAGTGGCCCAGCCTAGAGAACGCCCCGTCGGCGAATGGTCCGGCGGGGCGTTGGTGTTTTTGAGCGCTCGTTGCGTGATCGTTGCCGCTGAATTCCCTGCCCTATTTCGATACCGAACAACAATGGAGCATGTGGCGTAAAGTTTGCGTGCCTGCGGCGTCCGGTGTACTTTATCGCTCGGCTAGAAAGCGAAAGTCGTAGTCGTGAGGATAATCATGCGCGTAACAAATACTTCGGAGCACTATCTGCCGCGGATTCTGCATACCGGCTGCGCCATCGCGGCGCTAATTGTTTTTGTGTTGCTCGTGCCCGCCGTGCTTCCGGCTGCGGCAGCGCCGGCGACTGCGTTACCTCCCACTACCTCCGAGCAACTTCAGACGCTTGGGCGTGCGATGACGTTTGATTGGGCTAAGACGCATCCGATTACTGCAACGTTTCTGGGGTTGAGCGACGAAGACGGCCAGCTGGACACTCCTTCGGAGACTGAGAATGCGCGCGATCTGGCGACGATCCGCGAATGGCAGCGGCAGCTCGCAGCCATTTCGCTCGAGGGTGCGTCGCTGACGGACGTGGACGACGCGAAATTGCTGCGCGCGCAGCTCACCAGCATGGAGCGGCAATACACGGTGTACAAAACGTATGAGAAAGACCCGTCCGCGCCGTCCGTAGCCATCGTCGGCGCGATCTATACGCAGTTCCTGCATTTGCCGATCGCCGGGACCTCGGGCGCGACACCGGCGGACGTCACCGCGGCGTGGGAGAAGGTCATTTCGCGGCTTGACGGCGCGCCTGCGTACATTGCCGCAGGCAACGCGCTGGTCACCCATCCGGGGCATCTTTACGGCGTTACGGGGGCGGAACAATTGGACGGCGCGCCCAGTCTATTCAGCGGGCCTTTGACCGACGCGGCCAAGCAGCAACTTTCCGCGGAGCGATTTGCGGCGTTCGAGAAAGCGCGCGACGCAGCGCTGGCTGCGATGGCGCGGACCAAGAAGTTCATCGACGAGCACGCGGCGGCATGGCCGGAGAACTACGCGATGGGCCGCGACGCTTACAACGCGTTGCTGCGCGACGAAGAGTTGTTGCCGTTTGATTCCGACGAGATCGAATGCATCGGGCGCGACGAACTTGCGCACGGATGGGCGGTACAAATCTGGATGGAGCAACTGGCGAAGGACCGCGGCACGCCAATCGGTCCGCAAAGCGGCGGCGGGCTTGCGCCGGGAGGTCCCGCGCTGATCGCGTACTATCGGGAGCGCATCGCGCAATTGCGCGATTACGTGAAGCAGCACAACGTAGTGGATATTCCCGATTGGCTCGGCGAGATTAAGGTCGTGGAGACGCCTAAATTCATGCAGCCGGTTTCGCCGGGCGCGTCCATGAATTCGCCGCTTTTGTTCAGCAAGAGCGAAACTGGATTTTATTTCATCACACCGCCGACCTCGCTCGAAGAGGCCGCCAAAAATCTGGACGCCAATCAGGACTTCGATCGCGATCGCATCCTTTCCACCGGCGCGCACGAAGCAATGCCCGGACATTATTTGCAGCTTTCGATTGCGCGGCGCAATCCGGATTTTGTGCGCAAAATTCAGAGCAGCGGCGTATTCGCAGAAGGCTGGGCGTTTTATGGCGAAGAACTCTTCGTGCAGCTGGGCCTCTTCGGCGACGATCTGGACGCGCGCTACTTCACCGCGCAGTGGGAACGCGTGCGCGGCGCGCGAGCGATCGTTGATCCGAATTTAGCGAGCGGCACGTGGACCGTTGATCAGGCGGTGCAATTTTTCGCGCACGAGACTGGCTTCTCGCCGGAACAGGCGAAGGCTGCCATCTCCGGAATTGCGTTGAATCCGGGTTATGTGATCGCGTACACGGCGGGCCGGCGGCAAATCGAAACTTTGCTGCCCGAGTATTGGGCCAAAGCCGGAGCGAACGCGTCGCTGCACGATTTCCACGTGCGGCTCTTGTGCTACGGCACGACGCCGCTCGCGATAGTCGGGCCCGAACTGCTTGCGGATTTGAAGAAGCCGCTTGCCGAGGTTCGCGCTAGCGCGGGCTATTGATGCTCGTGTAGGCAAAATCGCGGGCCTGATGCTAACTTTGATGTGGCCGGAACCCACGGCGGACGCTGCGAAATAAAGCTGATCATTTTCGGCGGGGTCCGTCGGAAATGCAGTCCAATTCCTGATTAGGAGCGCTACTCCGAAGTCATCCTCGAACTCGATTTAACCTGCGGTGAGTTGCCGATTCATGAGGTTCTTATGAAGATTGTCATTCTCGACGGCCACGCAATCAATCCTGGCGACCTCAGCTGGGATGCTCTGCGAAGCTTGGGCGACTTGGAAGTGTTCGACCGGACGCCGGAGGACACCATCGTGCTCCGGGCGCGCGAAGCCGAGGCGGTGCTGACCACCAGAGCGCCTCTTTCGGCGCAGACCCTGGCGCAACTGAACCGGCTCCGTTATGTAGGCGCGATGTTCACCGGTTATGATGAGATCGATCTGAAAGCGGCGCGGGAGCGCAACATTGTTGTCACCAACGTTCCAACCTACGGAACCGCCTCAGTAGCCCAGCTGGTTTTTGCGTTGCTTCTCGAACTGTGTCATCACGTCGGGCTTCACAGCGAGGCGACTCATGCAGGAGAGTGGTCGAGGTCTCCGGATTTCAGCTTCTGGAAGACGCCCTTAGTCGAGTTGCAGGATAAGACGATGGGTATCGTCGGCTTCGGCCGGATCGGGCGCCGCGTCGCCGAAATCGCCGTGGCCATAGGGATGCGCGTGATCGCCGCCGACGCGGACAAGAGAAACCCTTCGAACTGGCCGGGCTTCCGCTGGTGCGAGGTGGATGAGTTGATGGCGACAGCCGACGTAGTAAGCTTGCACTGTCCGCTGTTGCCGGAAACTCGCGGAATGATCAACGCCGCGTCTTTATCCAAGTTGAAGCCGAGCTCATTTCTCATCAACACCTCGCGAGGACCGCTCATCATCGAGCAGGACCTTGCAGACGCGCTCGACCACGGGCGCCTGGCGGGTGCGGCTGTGGATGTTCTTTCCAGCGAGCCTCCTCCTCTCAATGATCCTTTGCTGCACGCAAAGAATTGCATTGTCACGCCGCACATTGCGTGGGCGACGAAAGAAGCGCGCACTCGTTTGATTGAAACGGTCGTCGCAAATCTACGTGCGTTTCTCGATGGCCGCCCCGTCAACGTCGTTGACTAGATACGCTTGGCATTAGCGCTTACTGAGAGGGTGGCTGCGAGACAGGCCGACACGAAGCTGGTGCTTAGTTTCGATTAGAGGAACGGGCAGAACACACAGGCATGACAGGCGGCTTGCTGTTTATCGCGGCCGCGGAATTCCGTGACGCGTTTCGCTGCTTAAGAAGGTGCAAAAAAGCCGGAGTGCGCGCCTACCAGACATACGTTCCTACCGACTCGGGGGGTAACGTGGTCTGGAAGAATTTATCGTGGTACTTTACTGCGAAGGGCTTCGCGAAATTCCCCGTGTTCGAAACCACCAGCACCACCTTGTGCTGAGGAGTAACAAAGGCGACGCTGGCCAACTGCTCCATCTCGTTCGACGCCACTCGCACCGATCCCGGAGGCACAAACTGCGAGAAATGCTCGAGCACGTAATAAGCAACATTCTTGGTCACAGAATCGCCGTTCAGGGTAATTGCCCCAGAGCACCCGGTGCATCCGCCATTATTGGTATGCGGACCATTCTGCGGATCGGCAGCCAAATTCCACAGCAGCACATTGCGGCACCAATTCCGAGTCGCGCCGATCATGACGCGTTGCACCGGTTCAGCAATTCCAAGAGGCCCTTCGGAGCGCCGCCCGGTCACCGATTGCTCGGTTAGATAGAGGTTCTTGTTCGGATACGCATCATGCACTTGTGTCAGCAAACTTGCGTCGCCGCCGTAAAGGTGAAATGCCGTTCCGTCCACATACTTGCTTGCGGCAGGATCTCCGAGAATCGAGAGAGCATAGGACAAAACATCCGGGTTATGGTCATAGAGCAGAATCTTCGTCCGGATTCCCGCGTTTTGAAATGCAGGACCCAGATCATGTGCAATGAACGTCTCTTCTTCCTTGGCGAACACCACCATGCTGGGCGTGTTCTTTGGATTCAGCGGTTCGTTCTCCACGGTGATCGCGTCAATGGTGATGCCCTCCGCGCGCATCGCCTCGATGTACTTCACAAAATATTTGGCGAAGGCGCCGTAATATTCCGGCTTGAGCTCGCCGCCCCTCACGTCGTCATTCGTCTTCATCCACGCGGGAGCGGACCACGGTGATCCTAGAATTTTGATCCCCGGCTCGATCGCCAAAATCTCCTTCAGCACCGGAATCACGTCCGCGCGGTCCGGTCCCAGGTCGAATTTCGCCATGTCTACATCGGTCTGGCCCGGCGGCAAGTCATCGTAGGAATACACGCGCTCATTCATGTCGGAAGAGCCGATGCTCACCCGGAGATAGCTCACTCCGATTCCGGTGTCACCGGTCGTAAACAATTCCTTCAGCAGGGCAGCCCGTTGCGCGGCACCCATGCGCATCAGCAACTGCGCACTTCCTCCGGTCAGCGCAAAGCCAAAGCCATCGATTGGCTGGAAGTGCTGCGCATCATCCACTGTGAGAACCGGCGACGTGCCCGCTTCCGACGAAAAGTGCAGCGCGCCGGGCTGCAGCGCCACCAGCGCAGTCCGGTCGGGCGTGGTCAGCCACAGCCGCGCGTCCTGCTCCTGCTGCGCGTTTGACAACATGGAGAAGAAAAGCAGGGCACAAAACGAATACATGAGCAATTTCAGCTTCACGAGCCCTCCGTTACGAACGCCCGCGTTATCAGAGAGACAAATGATTGCGCGCGTTACGATTCCCCAACGATGACAGCAGGCAGAACGGCAGCTGTCAACCCCAAATCAAAACGACGATAGTGTGAAACTGGCGGTGAATTAACGCATGTGATATCGTTCCTGGCGTAAGACCGGTCAGGAGCGATGCCATGCCTTGGCTGAAATTTGCATTAGGCAGTTTGATTTTGGGCGCGGTGTTTTGCGCGTCCGCTTCGGCGCAGTCTTCGAATCTCGCCACGGAATCCGATTCCGATACGCAGCCCGCGCGGAGTTTCCAGCTTCAGGTCCGCACGCTTTTCAACGAGGAAAGTTTCAGCCGGCTCGATGACATCGCGGAGGCGGCGCGGACGCAAAAGCAGCGCTTCCTCGGCGGCGGATGGAAGCTGAGAGTTTTCTACAATGCTTTGCAGGGGCCGGGCTCGCTCACCTCCACAGACGACGTGTGGAACGCGCACTTCGCGCGGCTCGAACGATGGATCGCAGCGAGCCCGAATTCGAGCGCGCCCCGTATCGCGCTGGCGAGAGCCTATTTACTCTTCGCCTGGAAAGCCCGGGGCAACGGACCGGGCGAAACGGTGACCTCCGAAGGCTGGGGGCTTTTCACGGAGCGCGTGTGGAAGGCTCGCAAGACGCTGGATGATGCAAAGTCTATATCCGCGGCCAATCCGCAGTGGTATGTGGAAATGGAGACGGTGGCGCTGGCGCAAGGATGGACCCGCGAGCTGACGGACAAATTGGTTCAGGAAGCGAGCAACGTCGAGCCCGACTACTTCTACTTTTACAACAAGCACGCAAACTATTTGCTGCCGAAATGGTACGGCAAACCCGGAGACTCAGAGGATTTTCTGAAATCCACTGCGGATCGAATCGGAGGAGACGAGGGCGACTTCATTTATTTTGAGGTTGCGAGGGATTTGAATTGCTGCCGCGCGAAGCCGCAGATGCCGAATCTTTCGTGGGACCGCGTCAAGCAGGGCTTCGCGGCGCTCGAGAAACTTTATGGCAGCACCAATCAGGAGTTGAACGCGTTCGCGTTCATGGCTGTGCGGCAGGGAGACAGCGAAACCGCGCAGCAGCTCTTTACGCGCATCGGCGACAACTGGGACGAAGTGGTCTGGGGCAACAAGGACAAATTCGAGCGCAGCAAGGCGACGCTAAGCCTCGCGCCGAAAAATGATGTGAGCGCCGCAGCGCGCTGAACAGCGTGTTAGCGAAGAAAATCGTTCGCGTTGTGATTGACTCTTTTTTCGCGTGGAGTTACAAACGCGTTGTTAGAGCTTTTCGATCTTTCGATTGATGCGCGCTGCTGCTTCAGAAAGCGGGCGGCGGTGGTGGACCAGGCGGATCGGATCCCATGCGCGGTTGATATGCGGGGTCGTATTCGATGAGCGGCTCGATGCGCTCGTCATCGGCGGCTCCCGATTGCACCACTTGCAAATTTTCCTTGCTGTAGGGGATCACGCCGCAGGTTTCGGCGCCCACCATTGGTGTCGCACTCGGTTCCCCGCTCCGCTCAAACAGAACGATTACGTGGTCGCCGGGCCGGACATTGTTCTCTAGCTCTAGCGGAGCCAGCGACGGCGAATTTCCGTATAAGTCCACCTCGCCTTCCTCACCAGGGATCCAGAAGAGCGCTCGCTTAAGGCGCTCCACAAGGCGGACGGTAAGTATTCGCTTTTCGTCGCCGGAATATCGAGGATCATTCCGCTTCGCGATCACGTCGAAGATCGCGGCATCTTCAGTGTCCCGGCTAACGATCCGCACCGACGGCAGGTCGCACGATGCCGCCTCCCACCGCGACGCTGGCATTTTTTTCGGGAGCGCCGCAAACGCGGCGGGCGCGACGTCCTGCAAGTAACGGCACGGACGCCAAGCTGTCAGGCAGGAAAAGTTGAAGGCTGTCAGTCGCCGAATATCCTGCGGATTCGCGTACGGGCTGAAATTTACATCCAGGCAAGCTCCGCACTTGTGGCGCAAGCTTATTTCAAACTCCGGTCTTTCGCGCAGGTGCGACCACATGAGCCGCCACGGATTCGCCCGCGGGACGGTGGACATGAAATCTTGGCCAAAGTACGTAATCCTCCGGCCATCGGCATCTTTAAATGGTGCCACGTCAAATCCGACCAGATAGTCTTCGCCCCATACGAATCCGTTACGGACGTGGATTCTGGCGATGGCGACGGCCCAGCGACCGCCGAGCCTGCGATAGACGTTGAGGTAGGCGTGAAAACGTCTGGCATCCGATGCGGTCATAAAAATCGGGTGACGCATGGTGATGACCAGGTCGCAGTGCTCCTTGAAACAAGGAGTGCCGTGGGTTACGTCACCATTCCAACGTTGCAGCATCGGCTCCAGTTCGTCGAATGTAGTGCGGCGAAGCTGGATCGCTATGACGTCGTCGTACAAGAGTTCCGCGCGATAGCGAAATATCCGCTGTTCGACCTGGATCGCGGCAACGACGAGAATAAGAACACCGATCAAGCCCAGAACGCTATACGAGACGAAGAGCGCCGGACGTGCGAACTTCGAATTCACTGGAAGATTGGACACCGTAGGAGAAGTTTCGGTGCCGGCCTTTCGTCGGCCCCTTCGAGCGCTGCATCGTGAGCCGGTTTCCGGTTCGGCGACTCGTCAGACAGTCGTTTCCCGGTGCGGGTGCTCCTCGACCACGCGTTCGTGGAAGATCGGCACTAAATTCCTTGAGCGAAGTGGCGTTCATTGTTGAAAAGCCGCAAGCGCGAGCTGACTACCTCTTTCACTGAATCCACGACGGGCGGCAGAATCTTGTACGGTACGATTTCGTCTGGATGTGCGGCCAAGCCACGTTCCAAACCTTGTCGCCACGCGACGCGAAGTTCCGTATTGATGTGGACGATGTTGATTCCCGCCACGATTGCTTTGCGGAAGTCTTCATCATCGGTTCCTGAGCCGCCGTGGAGGGTCAGGAAGACCTGCGCGGCTCGCTTGATCTCCGCGATTCGCGCGATGTCCAGGTGCTTTTTCGTTTCTCCGTGCACCATGCTCTTGAGCATGCCGTGCATGTTGCCCACTGCGGGAGCCAGGATGTCCACTCCCGTGCTCTCGACAAACTGTTTGGCTTCTTGCGGCGTCGAAAGCCCCTTCGACAGGTCCGGGGCCTGCGCGTGTATCTCCGAGCCAGTACCGATGTTTCCGATTTCGCCTTCGACGAGCATGGAAGGATTAATCGCTTTCAGCGCTTTGACGGCCTGCTTGGTTTGGCGGACGTTTTCGTCGAAGGGCAAGGCCGACATATCAAAGACGATCGAGTCAAACCCGGCTTTCGCGACCTCAACGCCCTTCGCGAGCGAGTGCGTATGATCTGCGTTAAGAAAGATCGGGAAGTCGAATTCTTCTCGCAGACTGCGGACGACAGCCGCGATCTCGCGAACGCCCAAAAACTCGCGCTCGCCCTCGGACAAACCAACTATGACGGGCACGTGGAGTTCGCGGGCAGCGGCGAACACCGCTTTCAATAGCAGCAGGTCAGAAACGTTGAAATGGCCGATTGCCTTTCGACTTTCTTGCGCTTCCCGCAAGAGATCCCGTAACGAATGCATGTGCTCACCTCCCGTTCAATGAATCGGATGCCGTTAAATCGCGAAAGGTGTCACTGCCGGGCCGGGTCGCGCGAGAGATTTCCACATTTCCGAGATTTCCACATCGAAAATCTGTTCCGGTGTGATTGACTCTTTTTTCGCGTGGAGTTACAAACGCGCTGTCAGAGTTATTCAGTCGTTCGAATCGCTGAGAGCACGGCAAGCGCAAGTTTGACGAGCTACCCAGGAAACGGACGGACAGAACGGCTTCGACAAAGTTCGGAATGATACGGCATCACGGCGAGAAACTGGATTTGAGCCTGCGGTAGGCGCGGCGGGCTCCCGTTAGGCAACTGACGGGGCAACGCCACGCAAACCACGGAAGCGATCTAGCGACGCTTGTGGTAGTCAGCTGATCCCGGTAAAACGAGAAAATGCTTGGCAGCTGTTTCCTTTCGAGACTGGAGGAAAGGGGCGAGCAATCGCCCCTTTTCTTTTTTCACGCCGTCCCATTCCCTATCGCTGCTAGCGACGTGGACTAATCGGCCTTGTCGTCGCCTTCGTCGCCTTCCTCGTCCTCGAAGAACTCTTCGTCTGTGGCGCTGGCGGCTTCTTCGTCGGTGGGCCAATCTTCGAAATAATTGTTGAGCGAGAAGAGCTTTTCGGCTAGTTCGTTCAGTTCGCCTGTCGCGCCGTCGAATTCCCTGGCGGCGATCAGGCCGACGTCAACGCTGCGGCGTTCACCGTCGGTCGGAGTGCGGCCGTTCGAGTTCCAGCGCGCCATGGCGTCGAGTTGTTTCAGGATGCGCTGCATGGTGGCGTCTTGCGGGGTGCGGGTGAGAATGCCGCGCGCGATGATACTGGCGTCGTGCAGCACGCGGTTGAAGTCAACTCTGGAATTGATTTCGCCGTAGACGCCTGCCATCTTGGTGGCTCCTTTTTCTTTCGGTTGTGGCTGGGACCAACGCTCGACGCGTCGCGATCACCTTCAAGTGCGGGAGCTTGCTCCCGCCTTGGTTTGGGGCGAGGCCTGCCTCGCGTGCCGTTGCCTTGGACTTGGAATTACTGCACGCGAAGCAAGGTTCGCGCCGGAAAAGCGGTGGCGCGCCGGCGCACTCCATATCGTTTTGCGCCGCCGGCCGATGTTGTGCCACGCCTCGAACCTGCTGCGGGCCACATGGCGTCCCCCATTTTGGAGTTACTTCTGGCTCTGCAGATAGAGGTCGGCGTGGCCGCCGGCGCGGGCGTAGACCACTGTCGCGAGGTCGCGCGAATAATCGTAGGCGTTGCCTCCACTGACCAGGGGAAACGCGAACGGAAGCGTGAGCACGACCTGAGGCTTGCCGACGAGTTTTCCATCCTGCCAGGCCTGGCGGTAAATCGGAACGTCGTGCTGCGAGGGGACCGCGTAGGTGAAGGATTTCCCGTCCTTGGCATAAACGACGCCGAAGGTGACGACGCCGGGCACCAGAGACGTACAACTCGCGTCGGCGAGAGACAACTGGTAGATGCCAATCTTCGCGCCACCGCCCAGCAAAGTGAGCAGGTACTTCCCGCCCGGAGCGACGGCAAAAGCGAAGCCGCAAGTGTCGGTGATTTTTTCCGGTGGCGAACCCTCCGCACTTTCTTTAGAGATGGTGGCACCGTTGGCCGACTTTTCGAGACTGTTCAGATAGACGGTTTTGCCGTCGGCGCTAAATTGCAAAGCCTGCACGGTGCCGCCGGACCAGGTCAGCTGTTGCAGGCCGCTGCCATCAGCGTGGGCGATGTAGGGTTTGTCCGGCGAGCCAGGAATGTCGTCGATAAAGGACAAGAGAGAGCCGTCCTGCGACCAAAAACCAGTGGCCAGTGATACCGCCGTGGCGATTTTCGTTTTGTTGCCGCCGTCAATGTCCGCCACCCACATCTCGTTGCGGTCTCTGGCCGGGACGGTGATGTACATCACTTTTTTGCCGTCGGGTGAAATTGCGGGCTGCGTGGCGTTTTCCGCGGCGATGTCAGTGAATTGCTTGGTATGGGTATTGTAGGCGGTCAAAAATCCGGAAGATTTGCCGTTGACGAAGTAGAGGCCTTTCCCGCCGGGATCGGGCATGGGCCAGGTATCCGGACCGGTGCCGAGCGTGACCTGTTCTAATTTTTTGTCCGCGAGGCCGTACTTCCAGACGTTGGTGAGGCCGTTCACGGTGCGGCTGAAAAGAATCGTGTTTCCTGCATCGGCCCACACTACGCCCGGCGCTATTCCCGGAATCTCGCCCAAATCGGTTTCGGTCTTTTTGGCGATGTCAATTTCGTGGGCGCGGAAACCCTCGAGCGAAGAAACCGGGTCCGCGGTTACTACGAGCAAGCGGCTGCCGTCGGGATAGGGCAGGATTCTGCTGATGGGAAGCGCGGCGACGCCGAAGCTGAATAGTTTTTCCTCATCCAGTCCGGATTTTCCCGAACGAAAGATGATCCTCTCATCAAAGTTCGTGTAGAAAAGAGAAGCGCCGTCGGGAGAAGGAGCCATATCCGTACCCGAAACGATGCGGCTGGGCTTGCCACCGAGCGTCGGGACGGCCCACTCTTCGGCGCGCTCTTCGGATTTGCCGTAATAAATCTGCGCGCCATCGGGGGAAAAGCCGTCCACGATTTTGGCGCCGTTGTCGCTGGTGAGTTGCAAGGGTTGGCCGCCGGAGGTGAGGATGATGAAAACCTGATCAACACCGTTTATGGGTGAGCTGTAGGCGACCGTATGGCCGTCGGGGGAGAGCCGCGCATAATCCATGGGCTTGTCCCATTGGCTGATCTGCGAGATTTTCATGGGGCCGCTGGGAGCGGGAGTGGCGGCCCAATGGTGATATACGCCAAACGCGGCTGCCGCGACTAGTACCACGCTTGCGCACACGATCTCGATTACATATTTCTTGCGCGTGTTCCCGGCTGCTGGCTGCGCGACGACTGTCGTCTTGGCAGACGAGCTGCTTCCTAGCTCGGGCTCCGAATCCTGCACCTGCGCGGTGCGGCCGCTCGTCGAGGAGATGCGGCCGGAGTCGGTGTCCCGGCGCAGGCGTTTCAGGTCCGTGCGGATGTCTGATGCGGCCTGGTAGCGCAGATCGCGATCTTTTTCGAGCGCTTTGTTAATGATGTCTTCGAGCTTCGCAGGAAGTTCCGGGTTCAAGCGTACTGGAGCGACCGGCGCGCGATTCAGAATCGCTTCGGTAATCACGCCGGAAGTTTCGCCGCGGAATGGCACCGCGCCGGTGGCCATTTCGTAAAGGACGACTCCGAAGGAAAAAAGATCGGTGCGCGCGTCGAGTTCCTTGCCTCGGACCTGTTCGGGAGACATGTACGCTACAGTGCCGACTGCGACGCCCGGGCTGGTGAGGTCTTCGGGGCGCACGCCGGCGGTCATCTGCATCGCGTGCACGGCGTCTTGCGTGACGGTGTGGACTGCGGCGCGACCGATTTGCTTGGCGAGGCCGAAATCGAGAATTTTGGCGTGGCCGCGATCGGTGACAAAAATATTGGCGGGCTTAATGTCGCGGTGGACGATGCCCTTGTGGTGCGCGGCATCGAGCGCGTCGGCGATTTCGATGCTGAGATTAAGCAGCAGCTCGAGATCGAGCGGACGGCCGCTGATGGAATGCTTCAGCGTCATGCCGTCGAGACATTCCATCGCGAGGTAGGTCTGGCCGTTAGCTTCGCCGATGTCGTGAATCGTGCAGATGTTCGGATGATTCAACGCGGAGGCGGCGCGCGCTTCGCGGCGGAAGCGTTCGAGCGCGGCGGGATCGTCGGCGAGTTCGTGCGGCAGAAATTTAAGAGCGACGTTGCGGCCGAGGTTGGTGTCCTCGGCTTTGTAGACGACGCCCATGCCTCCGCCGCCCAGCTTTTCAGTGATGCGATAGTGCGAAATTGTCTGGCCAATCAGCGAGTCGGAG
Source organism: uncultured Acidobacteriota bacterium (assembly GCA_963834215.1). Lineage (GTDB taxonomy): Bacteria > Acidobacteriota > Terriglobia > Acidiferrales > UBA7541 > Palsa-295. The sequence goes on from CAWIAM010000001.1 coordinate 135,467, forward strand.
GGCGTCATCTGCGGGGACATATTATGGTGGGCCGCGAGGCAAGTCAACGCGGACGGCGCGCCGAACCGTGCCACGCAAGAAACAGTTTGCGTTTCGCGAAGATGAGTGTAGTTTGCGCCAGGAGGGATGCGAGCCGTGTGCTTTTCAGCGACAGCTAACTTTGTGGGCAGCACCGTACTGGGCGGCGTGGGCGTGGTGACCTTGAGCAAAGTGAAGCACCGGCGGGAATTGCTTTTCGCTTCCCTGCCGATTTTATTTGCGATTCATCAGTTCATCGAGGGATTTGTGTGGCTGGGGCTGGACGGGATTCTTTCGCCGACGGTGGCGCACAATATGGGCGCGGCGTTCATGCTTTATGCGCAGGGGCTGCTTCCCTTCCTCTTACCGCTCAGCGTGATGCTGTTCGAAGCCACACGGAAGCGTCGGCGGCGCATGCTGCCGTTCGTCGTGCTCGGTGGAGTCTTGACGCTTTACATATTGTGGGCGCTGACCGCGTACCCAACGCAGGTATTCGAGCGCGCGAACAGCATCGTCTATATCAATCAGGCGACGAACAACACGGTGGTAGCGGTGTTGTACGTGATCGCCACCTGCGGGTCGTTATTTTTTTCCGAGGAGCGGCCCATGGTGATGTTTGGCGCGGCGAACCTGGTGATTCTGCTGCTGGTGATGGCGTTCAAGCGTTATGCGTTCACTTCGCTGTGGTGCGCGTATGCGGCGGTCGCGAGCGTAATCATTCTGGCGTATTTCTGGAGAAGCAGCGCACATCGCCCGTTCCGCTACGCCGAGCTGGTATAAAAGACGAGGCCATCCGACGGAATTTGCGATCGCCTCGGCTTCCGAAACGCTGTCTGGTGGCTTAGACTCTTCGCGTTTATTCGCGGAGGATCACTCATGAAACGCCTTCTGCTCGCCGCCATTCTTGTGGTCCTGCCCTGCGCGGGATTTGCAGCGCCTTCCACGCCGGAATACTCCATCCAGGCGATCCGCTATGCCTCGGCCGAGGACGACGCCTCCGACCTCGTCATGGGCGCTCCCCACGAGAAAATGAACCTTGCCATGGTTATTTGGTTGATCCGCGGCGGAGGCCACAACATTCTCTTCGACAGCGGCTACTACCGCGATACTTTTGCCAAAGAATTCCGCGCAACCGAATACATTCGTCCCGACGAAGCCGTAAAACTCGCTGGAGTTCAGCCGGAAGAAATCACGGACATCGTCATCAGCCATGCCCACTGGGATCACATGGGTGGCATCGATCTTTTTCCCAAAGCCACAGTCTGGATTCAGAAGGAGGAGTTTCGCTATTACACGGGCGAGGCTTGGCAGCCCGGCGGCGATCACGGCGGGATCGACCCGGAAGACGTTCAGGAACTCGTGAAGCTCAATACCGAAGGACGGCTCCGCCTGGTGGATGGAGATAACGTCCAACTCTTTCCTGGTATTCGCGCCTATACCGGCGGTCGCCACACTTACGCATCACAATATCTCTGCGTTGCAGGCACTCCTACGTTCGTCCTCGCCTCCGACAATTTGTACCTCTATCGCAATCTCGCCGAACACAAAGCCAGCGCCACCTTCTCGGACGCTGACCACGCCGCCAACATTCGCAACCAAGACCGCATGGTTCAGCTTGCGGGCTCTCCCGATCGCGTCGTGCCGGGCCACGACGCGCTTCAGTTTCAGAAATTCCCCACTCAGGGACGCGTCGCGACAATTAAGTAATGACGAGAAACGCGCGTGGCAAATGGCTATAATCTTTGCGCATGATCCCTCCAACGTATGAGCCGAACAAGAAATTCATGGAACTGGCGATTGCGGAAGCGAAACGCGCGGGCGATCGCGGCGACTATCCCATAGGCGCGGTAATCACGCGCGTCACTGGCAGGCGCGAAGTGGTGATTGCCAACGCCGGCAATCGCGTCAAGACTTCGGGGTCGAGCATCAAGCATGTGGAACTGGAGACGCTGAAGTACGTTTCGAGCGGCTACGGACGGTATTTGCCGGAATTTGTGTTGTATTCGACGCACGAGCCGTGCGCGATGTGCGCGGGGGCGTGCGTGTGGTCGCGGATTGGCGCGGTAGTGTATGGCGTTTCGCAGGAGGATATTGCCGCGTATGGGCGCAAGCACGGGACGGATTTCTACAAGTGGCGCGCGTTGCTGATTTCATGCCAGGTGGTGCTGAAGAAAGGCAATCACGACGTTCCGGTCTTCGGCGGTTTTCTGCGGAAGGATTGCCAGAAGCTTTTCAGCTACGTGGGCGTGAAGCAGTAGGCCACACGCGGTGAACTTCCCCACACATTCGCAAACTATTGGCCCAGCGCTCTGGGGACGTTCCAGTGACGCAGTAGGCTTACCACTCGGAGCGTGAAGCAGACTACTCCGCCCAGACTTGCGGCCCAGGTGGATGGCAGGCGCGCTTTTGTTGCGGCGATCATGCAGATCGAGCCTAGGAGCGCGGCTGATGCGTAGACTTCGAAGCGCAATACTGTGGGCACCTGGTTCAAGAGGACGTCACGAATTGTGCCACCGCCGACGCCGGTGATTGTGCCGAGCAGAACTGCTACGAGCGGATTCATTTTGTGCAGCAGGGCTTTTTCGGTGCCGGCGATGGCGAAGATCGCGAGACCCGCCGCGTCCAGGACTTGAATGTAGAGCGCCGGAATCGCGCGTACTTCGTTGTGCAAGAAAAATACGAGAACGGCGGCCGAGAGGACGATCGTCGGATAACGCCAATCGCGGAGCGAGACCGGTGGCAGCGCGCCCAGTAAAGTGTCTCGCACGATGCCTCCGCCTAGCGCGGTGCAGAACGCCAGCGTCATAATTCCGATGACGTCGAGATTGCCGTTGACCGCCGCCATCGCGCCTTCCACCGCGAAGACGAGCGTGCCGGCGATGTCCGCGGCGAAAAGCAAACGTTCGGCGCGAACGAATCCCGGCAAATGATCGGCTTGCGCCACGCTGCGCTCTCCTGTGGGCGACATTCTACTCGAATCGCAGTTCCCTACTAAATATCGCGATCCCGAGATTGGCGGCGCGCTCGGCTCAACGAGGAAACGCGTGGCGAGGATGAAAGCGGCGAGGCAGGCCTCGCCTTGTAACAGGCGGGAGCAAGCTCCCGCACTCCCAGATGGCACCGCGGTGCTGCACAAGCCGCGGCGCCCCGCTGCACTCTCAGCAGCCATTGCTCTTCCAAACCAGCGAGAAATTTGTTGCAGTGACGCCTTAGCGGTTTTTACTTCGGACTGGATTCGGATTCGGGGGCTGCGTCTATGGCGCCGTTTTGCAGCGCCCAGGTGGCGAATCCATCTGGCGTATTTTGCGCGCCGTGGATGTTGGCGCCTTTGATGCTGGCGATGTTGCGCCACTGAATGCCACTGAGGTTGGTGGTGCGCAAGTCAGTGTTGGCTAGCGTGGCGCCGGAAAGGTCCGCGCCGCTTAGATCTGCGCCGACGAGATCGGCGTCATCGAGCTGCGCTCGCTTGAACGAAGTATTGCGAAACTTGCTGTAGCGGAAATTCGCGGACTGCAGGTTGGCGTCGGAAAAATCCACGCCGCTCAGATCGCTATTGCGGACGTCCGCGCCGCTGAAATTCGCGCGCACCAGTTTGCTGCCCTTGAGCTCGATGCCCATCAGGAACGCGCCCGAAACGTCCACTCCCACGAGCGGCACGCGATCGAAATTTAGTTCCTGCAACGCTTCGAGGCGCCCGCCGCTGCCGCCTTTGCCCTGCGCGGTATTAATGACCTGCCAGGCCTGGTAATGTTTTTGTTTCGTGCGGTCGCCCGATTCCGAAAAATAAAAAATCACCGCAACCAGGATGCTCAGGCTGCTCATGTACTCGAGCACTTCCAGAAATTTCCAGTTGCTCAGGTAGTAGGCGGCCCATCCCATGCACCAATCGAGGGCCAAGAACGGCCGCACCCATTTATGCGTGCTGTAGGCCTTTTGCGCGCGCCAGGATGCGGGGCGTTCACGAGGAGAAAATATTCGCATGGAGAGAGTTGCCCCGCGCGTGCGGCTGCGGGTGCCGGATCAAGCCATTGCGCGCGTATATTGCCGGCGGGCCGTGAATCCGCCGAGCCGCAGCCTTCGACGAAAGTGCGCCGCTAAGACGCGTACTTTCGCGCTTCGCGCCGCGCCAAAACTAAAGTACGCGCCCCCGGCAACATTGGATGTGAGGAAGCGCGAATTTCGCCGCGGTGCCGCGACATTCGGCCAGCGGCTTTCGCGGCGCAAGTTGCTGGCCCGTCCTGGGTCCGGGGCGGCTGTCGCAACGAATCTACCCGCCGGCGGCCGCGGATTGCGCCTTGGGTTGTTCCTGCGGGGCGAAGGCTCTGCTGGCGAGCTCGACCACTTGTTTCAGGTGCCACCACTCGCGCTCGCTCATTTGCCTGCCGTCGTTGCTGGAAAAATAAATCGAGGCCCAGCCATCCTCGGACAACGGCGCGCGAATCACCAGCACGCTTTTCTGCTCCGGCATTTGATTTTCGGCCACGGTCATCCTCCCCTGTCTTAGAACGATCTAGCCAAGAAAAACGCAACGCCTAACTGACGGCATTCTCTCGCGTTGAGGCTGCGCCCGCAAGGGCTACGCCGGGACGCGGCCTGTGTTACCATCCGCGCGCACAATCGGCGTCATAACCGAATCCCACGACGTGTGGAGTCTCCGTGAAATGTTTCCCGAATACGTGCCGTGCCCGCGTGGCATGTGAAATTCTTGGCAGTGCGCTGGCCGTCGTGTGCGTCATCGCCTCTTTCGCACCGGTGGCGTGCGCTGGCGCAACGAAGGAAGCGCAAAAGGTGATCATTGACACCGATCCGGGCACTGACGACGCACTAGCTCTGCTACTGGCGTTCAACTCGCCTGAATTGCAAGTTGAGGCGGTTACGGTGGTGGCCGGAAACGTCACGGCCGATATGGGACTGGACAACGCGCTGCGCATCACGAGTCTGGCGGGAAAGTGCGATGTCCCTGTTGCGAAAGGCGCGGCCGGCCCGCTGACCCAGAAATTGAATACTGAAGAATTCTGGAACGGCGCGAACGGCGTCGGCGGAGCGGAACTTCCCGCGACGCGCTGCGAGGCGGTCTCTTCCTTCGGTCCCGATTTAATCATCCGGCTGGTTCATCAATTCCCGCACCAAATCACGCTAATTCCGATCGGCCCATTAACCAATATCGCGTTGGCCGTATCCAAGGACCGGACGATCGTTCCGCTGGTGAAAGAAGTGGTGCTCATGGGTGGATCAATCACCGGCGGCAACGTGAACGCTGCCAGCGAATTTAATATTCACAGTGATCCAGAAGCGGCTTCCATTGTTTTCAACGCCGGTTGGCGGCTGGAGATGGTCGGCCTGGACGTCACCGAGCACACGCTGATCACCAATGCCGACGTCGCGCGCATGGAAAGTAAGCCCGGACCGGAAACGAAATTTGCCGCGGCAGTGGCGCGCTTTCAAATTGGCACGTACCAAGGCACAGGCTTCGGCGGTGGCGCGATTCACGACGCGCTGGCCGTGGGTGCGGTGATCGATCCCAGTTTTTTGAACACGAAGGCGATGCGCGTGGATATCGAACTGGACGGGAAGTTCACCCGCGGCGCCACGGTGGCGAACCGCGAGAACGCAGTGGATCGCGTGGTGCCTCGGGGAGACCGCCTGGAAACCGTGGGCGTGGATTCCGTCGAGCCCAATGTACAAGTGGCCATCCGCTTGGATTCGCAAAGATTCATACAGATGTTCGTAGAGCGAATCAGCGGGAAGTGACACCGGCGATTTTGCAGACGGCGTGTTGGCGAAACTTTGAGGCCCATCTCCGGCGCAGAAATTTCGCTCGCCTTTTTTGAAATTAGGTATAGATTCCCTGCAACCAACGACCCGAACATGGCTCCGCGACGACCAAGGAAAGTGTCGTACTCCATGAAAGCGTACCCACGCGCGATTTTCAAACTGTTTGATCAAGCGCCGATGAATTCCACGATCCTGAGCCGGAACCAAGGCGGCTTCTGGATCCAGGGCGGCAAACTGGCGCTCTTTCTCGGCGGCTGCGATTATTCCGGTGTGGACGTGGATGTCTGCTTCCTGCCTTCCGATAAAGTCGAATGGTACAAGTTGACGGCGTAGCGATCGCGATGAGAAGACGGCGCGTGCCTGCGGCGGTTCGTGCGCGTTTCATGATGCTATTCTCGTAGTATGAACGGGAAGCGCGATCAGGACGCGGGCAAGACGCGCGTCGGGTTGTGCTTTGACTGCGCGCACGGCCGCAAGATCGAATCCGAACGCGGCTCCGTGTTTTATCTGTGCGAACTGGCGGCGAGGGATCCCTCCTACGCCAAGTATCCACGCCTGCCTGTAATCCGTTGCAACGGCTACGAACGCGCGCCGCAAATATCCCCACCCTCTCGTTGATCCACACTGTTTCAACTGTCGGAAAACGGGCACTTATCCGCCGCAGCGCGTCCCAGCTCGCTCGGCGATAGTGGCAATGATTTTCCTCAAGTAAACACTGTATGCACTTTGCGGCAACTACTGCATCAAATGCCGTAATGCACGACTAATTGCATTCGCGCAGACCACTACTCAAACACACAGCTTCCGCCATTGGAGGGATGGAGGACGGCGTTTCCGCGGATTTTTTGATCCGCCATTCTATCGTTTGCACGGTCGGCCCCGGAACGCCTGCATAAACAAATTCAAGCACCAAACATTGCGCGGGTGGTGTCGCGCCAAAGGAGAGAATTGTGTCAGAACTCAAGCAATTGTTTCCTACTCTTCCAGTTCAGCCGTTTCGCCTAGACGTGCCATTGCACAACCTGCTGCAGCAAACGCAGCCGCAAAGACAAAAATTGCAATCATCCGATGGGTTGAAGACTTTGCCGGAAGCCGTATTTCCGCAACATCCCGAATTGATTCACGAGCTGGATGAGGCGGACATCGCCGCGCACGATCACGTGCTGCGCACCGGCAAGCGCGAATGGCCGGCATCGCGTATTTTCAAGAACATGACCGGCTGGATGTTTCCCTATTTCAAATCGCGGCTGGCGCCAGGCGATTTTCAGCCGATCATCGCGTATCTCTTCACCGAGTGGAAATGCAACCTGGATTGCCATTACTGCTGGTCGTACGACAATCGCGTGAAAGGGATGACGGAGGACGTCGCGCGTCGCGCGATTGACTGGCTGCACGAAAGTCCTTGCCGAGTGCTCGCGCCCACGGGCGGCGAACCGCTTCTGCGTCCCGATTTCGTGCACAAAGTTATTTATTACGCGGCGAAAAAGGATTTCTGGGTGTATCTCGCGACGAACGCGCGCTTGCTGCGGCCGGAAGTGACGGATCGCCTTGCCGACGCCGGCATCGCTACCATCAATTTCGCGGTCGATACCATTAAGGAAAAACCCGGGCTGCCGAAAGCGCTCGAGCACGTCCGTTCGTATTTCGATTACCTGGTGCGGCGGCAATACCGCTACGGGTACACGATGTTCTTCAATACGAATATTTGCCGCACCAACATCGAAGACGTGAAAGAGCTCGCCAAGATCGCGCACGAAAACGGGATCTCGATCACTTTTCACATCAACGAAGCGCCGATGATGGAGCAAAACCATTTCCAACATTTCCATCAGAACGACACGTACATCCGTCCCGAGGATTTTCCGATGGTGGATGACTTGCTCGACTGGCTGATAGACAAGCAGCACCAGGGCTGGAAGATGGTGGATTCGGTGGCGCGCCTACAAAAAATGAAGGGCTTCATGCGCGGCGTCGGCGAGCACTGGGGCTGCCGGGCCGGGCAGAATTGGTTGATCATCCGCACGGACGGCACGCTCGCGCCGTGTTTTCCGATGTACAACGCGGGATACGATTGGGGCACCGTCGAGCACCAGAAATTCGACGTGAAGCAGCTCGGCGAAATGAAGCATGGCTGCGAGCCGAATTGCTTTTCGACGCTGGGCTACAACGTGGCGTACTGCTACGACGTCGGACGCGTAATGAAATGGCTCTTCAAACAAGCGCGGCATGGGTTTCAGGGAGTTACGGGCAGCTTCGAGGAGTGAGCACGTGGCTGCGGCGGTAGTGACCCTAAATCAACGGCGCAAGCATCAACACAGAGAGCGCAGAGAAAGACCTAGAGGGCATGGAGATTTTGGCGCTGCGTGGCATTCTCCTTGCCCTCTTTTTGCGTTTCTCTGTGCTCTCTGTGTTAGATCTTTGAATAAATAGCGCGCAGGGACGAAGGCCACGAGCGCCTCGATTATTTCGCGGGCACCAGCGTGTAGTCCTGGTCAACGTATGCGGTGAGCGGTGTGCCTTCCGGAATATCCACGTTCTTGCCGTGCTTGATCAACCCGATGGGGCCGAAGAGTACCGTGAGCGCGACCGTGGCGCCGACCTTGCCTTCTCCTTCTTTCCCTTTGTTGCCGCGCAGACGCAAGCGCTGGTCATCTGATTTCACATATTCGAGACGAATGCTCAACTCACCGGGTTTGCCCATCATGCCGGCTTTGTGCGCGTTCGTGACGGTGGCCACGGCGGGCGCACCCTTCTTCACCACGACTATGTCGCCGACTTTCAGGTCGTCCGCGAGGGTCATGTTCACGGTGTCGTCATCCACGGCCGTCTTCGAATTCAGATCCGCGGAAAAAACCAGCGGCACTTCGGTTCCCTCCTTCAAGACCACGCGCTCGCTGGGAGGAGCAGCCGGCGGCGGCGCGGGAGCGGCAGTCGCAGCCACCGGCACGACGGCCGACGCCGGAGTTGCAGCCGGCGCGGGCGCCGCGGTTGGGGCTGGTGCTGGTTCTTGTGCATTCGCAGGCGACGTCAGAGTAAAAATCCCGATGGCGAGGCAAAGTGTTGTGAAGACGGTCCCCAGAAAGAGCTTCATGGTGTTTCCTCCGCTTGCAGCACTCATCTCGGAAATCCCAGGGCCCGGGCCTCTCGAATTCTTGAATGAATTTTCAGCCGAAGCGAAGCGAGTCGATAAATAGTGGCAAGGGCATTCTTGCTGGCTCGGCTACCGTCGTCAATCGGAGTTTCATGATTCGTTCCGTATCCCGCAATGTAACGGTTGATTGCCCAGGCGCAGCCGGCGCGCTTAGTTTGCAGCCGGCGCGGGAGCGGCTGTGGGCGGCGTCGAGGACGTAAGCGCTTGCAGGTCCGCTACGATTCTGCCCATGGCCTGATCGAAATTCTTTTCGCGATTGCCTTCCAACAGCGCGCCACCTACGTACTCCGCTATGGTCCAGAGCGTCGTATGCGTCTTAGGGTCGAGGATTAGCAGGTGAAATTTCGCGTCGGCCTGTGTAACGGTGCCCTTCCCTGCTTCAACCTGCACTGGAAACTCCGAGAAGCTGATTTCGAAAACCAAATCCGCGTCCGCCGGCGCGGATACGAGCGCATATTTCGGGAAAGTTTTCAGCGCCGCGTAGAATTCGTTGTAGGCGCGGTCGGGGCCTCCCGAAAAATCGCCGTAACGGCCGGTGTATGGGTCGCTTGCACCGCCGCCATTGCTGATGAATATATTTTTGGCGGACAGAATCTGCGACGGAATGGGCGCGGGTGGAGTCGCCTGTGCCCGCGCGCGCGAAGATGCGGCGAAAGCTCCGGACATGGCACAGAGGAAAGCAAACAGCACAGCTGGGCGTGTGCGCATTGGTTGCTCCTGGCTTATGGGACGTTTGCGTATAATGTTGCGTTACACCTGCGCGCAACGCGGCAGGCAGTTTGCGCTTACTTTTTTACCGAGAGGACATCATGACCGAACCAACCAAGGAAGAATTGCTCGCGCGCATCGCGGAACTGGAAAAGCAGGCGGGAGGCTCGAAACGCAGCGGGTCGCTGGAATTTCGCGTGGGAGAAAAAGGCGGAGTCAGCGTCTACGGGCTGGGACGCTTCCCGGTCACACTATATTACGAGCAGTGGGTGCGTCTGCTGGATACAGCCGATAACCTGCGTGCGTTCCTTGAAGAGAACAAGCATCGCCTCAAGCTGAAGACGAAGGAATAGCGCGACGGATGCTGTTACAAGCTCGAGCTGCACAAGCCGGCGAGGATTGGATGGAGCGCGGGAGCGCGCTCTCGCTTTCTCTTGGGCGAGACTTGCCGCACCTGCCGTTGTCTTAGACTTGCGTTTACCGCACGCGAAGCAAGCTTCGCGCCGGAAAAGCGGCGGCGCGCCACCGCACTCCACATTGGCTTGCGCCTAAGCTTGAATTTGCACGGCCATTTGAGCTTGCTGGTGCGCGAATTGCGTGTCCCGCGGCGGACGCCCTACAGAACATGGCCCGGCTGACGCCGCGCTCGTCGTGCTTCTCGGCGCTTTATCTGGCAAGCTACTTATTCTTGCGGTAAGATGCCTCGACTTTCCTAGCATGGTGGCCGCGTGCGAGTAGCTGTTCGACCTCTTGCGCTGATCGTCGTTTGCCTCTCGGTTGTGGCGCTACCCTGCTTCGGGCAGCAATCAGCCGCTTCCGCAAATCCTTCGGATCAGGACAGCCAGTTCTGCACGATTGCCGGCACCATTGTGAGCGCGAACACAAAAGAGCCACTGAAGAAAGCGCAAATCGTGATCTCGAATGAAGAAGGGGGCAGCGACGATCACCCTCAGTCTGCCAGCAGCGACGCCAGCGGGCACTTCTCGATCGATCATATTGCAGCCGGGCGATACGACCTGCACGTTTCACGCACGGGCTATCTGGCGACCCAATATGGCCAGGACCAACCCGATAAACCCGGGGCGGTACTGACGCTCGTCGCCGGCCAGAAGATGACGGACCTGCTATTCCGGTTGCAGCGAACCGCCGTGATTGCCGGACGAATCACGGACGAAGACGGCGAGCCGGTTCGAGGAGCTACGGTAGAAGCATACTCTCACACGACCGTCCGTGGGAAAAGCGCAACCGAGCAAATAGGCGGGGCGACGACGAACGACCTCGGAGAATATCGGGTATTCGACCTGCCGCCGGGAAGCTATTTGATCCTTGCGAGTATCGGGCGAGGCATGGCCGAGGCTGATGCTGGGTTGCCACCACAGAGCGCCAATTATCCTCCCACGTACTTCCCTAGCGCGACAGAAATCGCACGCGCTTCGGCGATCGAGGTGAAATCCGGAGATGAAGTTACGGGCATTGATATTGCTGTGTCGCCCAGACCATCCAATCAGACCTACAAAATTCACGGCCACGTTTCAAATTCAATTTCAGGGCATCCGGATGCAAGTATCGCGGTCATGATACTCCCGCGCGGTCAGAGCAGCGAAGAAGCGATGTATATGCGGGACAGCAACAACGCTCGGCCCGACGAGAAAACGGGCGAGTTTGAGATCAAGGGAGTCAGTCCGGGGGAGTACACGGTGCTGGCTCTGTGGTTCGACGAAGGCAAAATGCGCACGGGCAGCCAGAGCGTGGACGTTATCGGTTCGGACGTGAGTGATGTCTCCATCGTGCTGACGCGCGGAATTGACATCTCCGGGCGAGTGACGTTGGAAGGACAGTCTGCGCGATCTGCAAACGACACCGTCGTGTTGCTAATGCCTTCGGAAAGGCAGAATCGCTTCAATCCCCCCACTGACGCAAGGGTACAGCCCGATGGCTCATTCGTTCTGAACGAGGTGGGAGATGGATCCTATTCGATCAGTGTCGTTTCGAAATGCGCGGACTGTTACGTGAAGTCCGCCAAAGCGAACGGCGTGGACTTGCTGGAGCAGGGCGTGCAAGTAGGGTCGGGGAATGCGCCATCTTCGGTCGGGATCATCTACAGCAGCAATACTGCCACGGTGAACGGAAGCGTGACGAACAAGGATGATCTTCCCGCCGCAGGCGCTCTCGTCGTGCTTGTTCCGGATCTCGCGGCCCATCCAAGAAGAGACCCTTATCAGACGGCGACCACTGATCAATACGGCCGGTTTGAAATCCGCGGCGTGCCTCCCGGACATTACAAGGCATTCGCGTGGGAAAAAATGAGCGGAGACGCTTATAGAGACCCTGATTTCCTGAGACCCTTCGAAGCTGACGCTGAATCCGTGGATGTATCCGAAAACGACCGCACGTCCGTGCAACTCAAGCTAATCCCGGCCCCTGATTCGGCGAACTAGTCCTGGCATGCCGCCGACCGCTTTCGGTGTCTGCCACACGAGAAATGGCAGCGCGAAGTACGCCCTACAAAAGCCACTCGGTTGGCCGCTGCGCGCTTTATTCTCTGGTCAAATATTTCGAGGCGCGGTGGCGCAGCTTTCCTAGTTTCCCGATTCAACAGGTTCGTGCGTTGCAGGAATGGCAGGATCGGCGGCCTGCGCTTTTCCACGCTGCTGCGTGCTTTTACCAGTCGCGCGTTCGGGCCGAAATTTTCGATCGGCGCGATCGAGAGTGTAGATGGCGCTATCGCGTCGCCCGGCGGCGGCGTAAACTTCCGCAAGATTCAGATACATTGCATTTCTTTGCTTTTTAGCTGCAGCGCGGTTTCGCACAGCTTCACTGCCTCCGACCATCTTTTCTCGGAGCGGCGAAATCGCCACACCCAGGAACGACAGGTAATAAGGATTGCTGCTGTCAATTTCCACGGAGCGGCGCAGGTGCGGGAGAGCGTTCTTGTTGATAGCCTCCTTTGAGCAGTTCGATCGCTTCCTTGAATTCGGTTAGTGCATCGATATCTGGCATGTGTGACCCCCAAGCTTTTGCACGGACGGTTGGACGTCCGCGCAGTGTGCGCGCGCTGCACGACGCAGGGTGCGGCGTTGAAGGCGCAGAGATAAGATAGAAAAAATCAGAGACGGAAAGATACTGGTCAGATGTACAGGTCGCGATTTACAGCGTGCAGGCTGCTAGGCGTCGGGCCAATTTCAGGTGGCGCGATCGTTGGGCGCCGCTCCAGCGGCCCTTCGCGTTGAAGCTCTCGCAGCTACTAAGGCTTGTGTTCGCGGGATTTGAAGATCGCATAGCCTGAAGAGGCGATGGCGATGAAAAGGAAAAGCAGCGCGGCGTCCAGAAGGCTATGGAAGTCAATCCCGTTGCCTCGGGTATAAAGGGTCACAAACTCAAATCCCAGCGCGCTGGACAAGCGCATCACGATCGCCAGCACAGCGCAAACGACGCCCAGCCAATAGCTCACCTTCAGGATATATTTTTCCATCTTGCCCTCCTGAACAATGCAGTCAATCTGGCGCGGCCGGAGAAGATGCGTTGAAAGTACCGCGGAGAGCCTCGAGGAGTCAACGAACGAGAATTGCCGACAGGTGTCTACTTGCACACGCAGCGGGTACGTAGTCCAACGGCAAGGCGATTCAGATGCACGAGTTCGTTGAAAGGCAGGAGACGCTGAGATGGGCCCGGCGCGCATGCTTCCGCCGAAACGAGGCATCATCGAATCGCTCGGCTCAAGCAACGAGAAAGACGTCGTGCGCATGGCGAACCAGGCTCATGACTTCGGTCTTGGGCACGACGCGGCGGATTCCCGCTGCGGAGGCCTCGTCCTGCTGAATGGCCTGGGCATACAGCGTATACAGGATGATCGGAACACCGGGCATTTCGCGATGCATGATGCGCGCGGCAGCAAGCCCATTCATCACTGGCATGGATAGATCCAGAATGATCAGATCGGGATGAAACATGGCGCGCCTTGGAAACCGCATCACCGCCATCCACCGCCTCCGAGCACATCTCAAAGCCTTCTTCCGTCTCGAAGACACGGCAGAGCAGTTGCCGCATATCCTCGCTGTCGTCAGCGATCAGAACCCGTTTCGCCATGGCCCAAGAATCACCCAAGATCTACCTTAGAACTGCTCACCTTCCGAGAGAGTGCTCGGACCACAAAGGCTGGGGACATCGGAGCGGTGATCCGCTCCCAAACGCTAACAAGGACTGTATTCTCAGGGCAATACACGGATGCTGGTATGCAAACCTGAGAGCGGTCGCACGCCGCTTTTCCGGAATTTCGCTTGTGTTGGACGCAAAACCGCGACAGGCGCCACGCGCGCAGCGACAGCTCCAAAGGTGGCAGAGCCGCCCTCGCCTTGCTCCGGCAGTTGCGATGAAGCCGACCCCGCACGCACGCTGATGTTTCTTCACGCGTAAACTCGAAAGGGTTTAGTTCTTCAGTAAAGCGTGAACGAATGAGTGACCTCCTTCACTGCTTCCGTTCTGTCGTTCGCTTCTTGACTGCTCTGCTTCGTGCTGCTCTGCTTCCGTGCTTCTCTGTTCCGGCGCGTTGCACCACTCGAAAGATTTAACAATGTTTACAAAATTCGGCGCTAACTATCGTGTTCGCGACTCCCGTCTAGAAACGCGGAGGAACACTTCTCATGAAAAGCGTCCTGACCTGCCCTGGACGGAGCGAATGAATGTGTAACTCTCGCCCGAGAAGTTACACGCAGTGCGCGCTGTCGTTGTTCGCGGCAGCGTTTCTTACCGGATGCCACAAAAACAATTCCGAATTCGATGCGGGGCGCAAAGCCGAAGCGATCCAGGATTACGACACCGCGCTGATTCATTACGATCCGCCGCGCGAGCGAATCCTACCGACGCGGAATACGAGCTGCGCGTGGTGCACATGCGCTACGGCCGCTGCGTCATTCCACATGGAACAGGGTCAAAGGGCGTTGCAGAAAGGCGATCTGCAACTCGCGCTCTCGGAATTCGAAAAGCGCAAGGAATCGACCCCTCAAACGTAGCCGCCGAGCAGCAAATGAAGAAAGCCGCCGACTTGCTGGCATCGGCGAACGGCACACAGCCCGCCCCCAAGCCCGACGATTTCAACGCCGACGAAAAAGCGCTGCTCGCGGCGCCTCCGCAGCTGCGGCCGCTCTCGCACGAACCCATCAATCTGAAAATGACCAACGATTCGCGCGTCGTTTTCGAAACGATCGCGAAGCTCGCCGGCCTCTGCGTGATTTTTGATCCGGACTACGTTTCACGGCGCGTCACCGCCGAGCTGCCGGGAGTGACGCTGGAGCAGGCACTCGACGCAGTGTCGTTCGAGAGCAAGGCCTTCTGGAAACCGCTCACCAGCACGGTGATCGAAATCGCGCCGGACAATCCGCAAAAGCGCAAAGACATCGAAGACGAGCAAGTCGCCACATTTTACATTTCGAATTCCATGACGCCGCAGGACCTCACCGAGATCGTCAACGGCCTGCGGCAGCTTCTCGATTTGCACCGCATCCAGCAGGTGAACGCGCAGAACGCCATCGTCGTTCGCGACACGCCGGACAAACTGGACTTGGCGAGCAAAGTCATCGCGGACATGGACAAGGCCAAGCCCGAAGTGCTGCTGCACGTGCAGGTGCTTTCAGCGAATCGCGACCGTCTGCGGCAGCTGGGAATTTTGCCGGGGCAGAACGCGTCGCTGGTGTTCAATCCGCGATGCTCGGTGCAATCCACCAATACGGATTGCACGAGCAGTTCGAGCTTCATCGACCACCAACACCAATCCTCTTTCGGTCACACTGAATAATCTGAAACATCTTTCGACCGCGGATTACAGCATCACTTTGCCGGGCGCGGCGGCGGAAGCAGTGCTCACCGATAACGACACGAAAATTATTCAGGATCCGGAGATTCGCGTCACGGACGGCGAAAAAGCGGTGCTAAAGATCGGGCAGCGCGTTCCGGTCGCGACGGGAAGTACGCAGGCGGCCACGGGAGTCGGCGCCGGGAGTTCGGTCGCTTCGCTGGTCAACACGCAGTTTCAATACATTGACGTGGGCGTGAACATCGAGGCGCAGCCGCGCGTGCATCCCGATGGCGGCGTTAGCATGAAGCTGTCGGTGGAAGTTTCCTCGGTCGCCAGCTACAACACCATCGGCGGCGTTTCCGAGCCGGTCATCAGCCAGCGCAAGATCGAGCACGAAGTGCGCTTGAAGGATGGCGAAGTAAATATTCTCGGCGGGTTGATCGAGCGCACCACGACCAATAACTTAACGGAATTCCTGGACCCGCCAGCGTTCCGGGCTTCAAATATTTGTTCTCGCAGACCGATAAAGAAATCGCCGATGACGAAGTGCTGATCATTTTGACGCCGCACATTTTGCGCTTCCCTGGCATCACCAAGGAGAATTTGCGGCGGCTCGCTTCCGGCACGGATTCCAACGTGCGCGTGTTCCATGAAGATTCCGATGACGTGCTTTCGGACAGCAAGAGCGGCGCGAATTCTGTCGCGCCGACTCAGGTGACGCCCGCGGTTCCGCCCGCCGCGGCGGGCAAGCCCGACGGGGCGATAAGCCCGACGATTATCGGCCAGGTCCCGCCTCCACGCTCCCTCTCGATCACCCGCGTAATTCCTGCGTCCGTTTCACGCCACTAGCCGCGGGGAGCGCAGGCCCCGCGGCGCAGCTCCACTTCAATCCGGAAAATATCGCGCTGAAGCCGGGCGATTCGACAACTGTAGGCCTTGCGATCTCTGGCGTGAACGATCTTTTTTCACTGCCGCTGCTGGTGAAGTACGACCCGGCGGTGATTGAAATTCAGGATGTGCAGGACGGCGGATTTCTTTCCGGAGGAACCGAGGCCGTCGCGATCGTGCAAGCATCAATCAAAGAAGGGCGAAGCGATGATTTCGTGCACGCGCCGGCGAGGCGGAGCTCACGCGGCGGACGGTGCGAGGACGCCGGGACTGCCCGCCCAGGTGTCGTCACCACGAGGTGAACAGCCCCGTCACAGCGGGAGTAAACGGCAGCGGGACGATACTCGGATTGGTGGTGCGCGCACTGAAGCCGGGAGAATCGAAGATTCAGATCGTGGAAGCCGAACGCGCAGGACTCGCAGCAGCAAGGGATTCCAGTGATCACAAGCGAAGCAACGGTGCGAGTGCAGTGATGCGCCCGCACCCTACAGAAGGAGGCCCAACTATGAGAACAAAAGTTTCTTGCGCGAAACAACCACCAAGCCAGCCAGTCCCGCGCAGAGCAGCGCGATACTCGATGGCTCCGGTACAGACCCCGAATAAGTTGTCTGCGACGACTTAAACGTAAGATCGCTCTGCACGAGGCCTCCGAGCCCGGCGAAAATCGTTACGCTCTGCACGAAAACGCCGCTGAAAGTCTCGATCTCGTAGGGCACGTTACTATTGTCAGCAAAGAAATCAAGCGACATCGTAGGGATCTCGGTGCCAAACGCCTTGTCCAGGACAAATCCAATTTCGTACGAGCCACTCGGCGCCGTAACGTCCACGGACGATCCGGCAACCGTCGACGCCACCACTGAAATGTCCGTGCTGCCAATCACCAGTTGCTGGCTATCCGCCGAAGCCGCGGGCGCCATCGCATAGAAAGCCAAAAGCAAAGATGCCGCAAGAATAAACTTGGTTGAACTTTTCATTGCCCCTCCTCGAAAGCTCTGGGAATCGGAGGTTCAAATGCGGAGAAATTGTACGAGGCGGGCAAGGTGCCTCAAAGCAAATTCCGAGTACTAAGGGCTTTCATTTTTTGCCTTAGAACCTTTAGTACCCGCGAATGTACCAGAGTGATGCGTAGCTTCTTGCGATGGCTTCCAGGCCCTGCCGCCAAGCCGCCGTCCAATCTGTGCTACATTGATTCCATGGAAATTACTCTGAAGATCCCCGACGAAGTCGCGGCCCGGGCCAAAGCGCGCGGGCTGGCGGTGGAAGCGTACATCCAGGAAATCTTGGCGCAGCAAGTGAGCGCAGAGCCATCCCGCGTTCTGGCGCCGCGGACTCCGTCGGAAATTCGAGCGTGGCTGGACTCCCTCGCTCAGCTCTCCGACCGGATTCCTCCTCTGCCAGAAACGATCTCCCGCGAATGGATTTATCAGGAACACGACTAAATGGCGATTGTTTCGTGTCTGATCGATACGAACATTCTCCTGCGCATCACCCGCCGCTCCGATCCTCAACACAAAATGGTTGATACTGCGCTCGCGCGCCTCGCCGAAGAGGGCTCCCTTCTCCACTACACCCAGCAAAACATCGCGGAACTTTGGAATGCAATGACGCGGCCCGTTGCGCGCAACGGACTGGGCCTATCAATCGCGGAAACCGAATACGAAGTGAAGGCAATCGAATCGGGCATGAGTTTACTGCCAGACAACGAGGCGGTGTATCGGGAATAGCGGAGGATCGTGGTGCGGTATGGCGTTTCGGGAGTTCAGGTCCACGATGCGCGCTTGGTAGCGGCGATGTACGTTCACGGCGTCAGTGACATTCTTACCTTGAACGTTGCCGACTTTGGCCGCTTCGACGGTATCCAAGCAATTCATCCATACAACGTCTTGGCGTAAGCTAAAGCACACTCAGCGCACTACCGCTCTTCTCATGCAACGGGCGCGGCGCCACATGTGACGCCGCGCCCCCGACCACCCGCAACTGGCCAGCTGATGCGCTTTACTGCGCCGCTTTATCTGTCGCGTTTCCCTGCTCTGCCGGCGGCACAACTTGCGATGAAGTCTTCCAGAACTCCGGATCGGCGTTGATCAATTCCGGCTCGACATAACTCTCCCGCGGATTGATGATGAACAGGTTGGATTCGCTGCCTTCAATCGCGGCAGCCGAAAGCTCGCTCAATTTCTTCATGCCCTCTTCGCCCATCGCTGCGGCAAACTTCGGGCTGCTCGCGTAACCCTGATCGATTTCCGCAGCGGACTTCATAACGTGAAAGACCGCGAACGCCGGGCCACCCGCGCCATAAGCCCGCTCATACATGGCCCAGTTATCGTCGGGGTTGGCCTTGATGAGCGCCGGCTTCACCAATTTGACGATCTCGTCCCAATCCGCGTCGTGCCCCGATTTGATTCGGTACACCGTGATTTCAAAATAGTGAACATGCGCGAGACCGGCGGCATCGTTGTAGCTTTGATCCTGGCGCAGGATATACATGCCGGCTTCATAGCTGGAAAGCAGCGCGCCATCGGCTTCCGCGGCGCGGTCCAAAGTAGCCGAGAGCGACGCGTTCTTCTGGTCCGCCATCTCCTGCTCTTCCCACTGCGCGAACGAGTCGTAACCGCTCAGAAACAGCGAGCGGCTGACACCGGTAAGCGAATCGAGCGCGATGTAGTGGTTCTGCGAATGCGCCGCGGTCATTGCTTCGACGAAGGCTCTTTCGGTCTTCTCATGCGCCGAGCCGGATTTTCCCGGCTTCACGACTTCACGAATCACGTTCAGCACTTTGGGCGGAAGCATCACGGCGGTTTTTTCTTGCGCGGCGGCGATTGAGGCGGTTCCCAGCAGCAAAAACGCTACAAGCAAACTTCCACATACTTTTTTCTTCATAGATGCCGACCTCTTCGGCAGCTTGCGGTTGTGTAACACGTAAATTTGAGTTGCGAGACGTAACGAAGGGGCCCTTCCGCCCGGGCAGCAAAGCTGGGGGCAGAACGGCGCGGAGATTAGCGAAGAGCGATGGCGAAGTCAAGCGAGGAGGTCGGTTTGCCGCCGCCGAATTGGATCGAGGCTCGGTCGCGACGCGCTTCGTGCGCTCGCTGCTTTACTGTGCCGGCGCGATTTGCGTATCCGCGCGAACTGACGCGATAAACGGCGTTCCAGCTGTGATCACTGCGGCTTTGCCGTGCCTGATCAACGTGAAAGGACCGACTACCGGAATCAGCACTGCTGCGTTCGGAGGATTGGCCTGACCTTCGCGCAATGCCGAACCACAAAGTTCGATCACGGTGCCATGCACGATCAGCGATTCGGCTTTGAAAGTGATGTCGCCCGGAGCGCCGCCCGCGCCGGTCTTGTCCACCTGCATCACATTTCCGACGGCGAGTGAACCTTTCGGAGCGACAACCACGTTGCCAACTTTCAAGTCTTCGGCGAGAGCCATGAGAATCTTGTCGCCAACCTGTGCGGTCTGGGACGTGACTTCAACGTCGAAAACCAGCGGTACCGGAGTGCCGCGCGCAAGCAATAAGCTGGGCGCATTCGCGGCGGGAATCGTTTCAGCATTCTGACCGACGCCAGCCGAAGCGGCTGCGGAAGGAGCACCGTTCGCGGCAGCGCCCGAAGCGCCCGATCCCGCAGGCGCAGTCACCGAAGAGGTCGCGGTCGTCGCTGGCGCAGCTGCCGATGTGGGGAACGTATATTCCGCGGATGTCACCAAGCTGCGCATACCCCAAGGCGCGATGGCGACGGCTTGCAACGTGGTGGTGGAATCTATCGTGACTGGTCCCATGTAGCGCTGAGACTTCGGCGTGGGCGTCCAGCCATCCGTCGTGTAATAGATGATTGCCCCGCGCGTGGCATCCGTCATTCGCACCGTCGCGGGAGCATCATACTTGCCAGATTTCAGCGAAAACTTCGGCGGGGCGGTCGGAGCGCAGCACTGCAGCGCGAACTGTTGATTGGCTTGCTGCGCGTCTTGCATAGCTTGCTGATTGGCTTGCTGGGCCGCCTGCATCGCCTGCTGATTGGCCATCTGCCCCTGTTGCATGGCCATTTGCGCTTGTTGCACCGCTTCCATCCCCGGATCTTGAGCCTGCGCGTACGAAGCGCTTACCGAAAGCATCAATATCACTAGAAGGGTTCGCATGGCGTCTCTCCCTAGCGATAAGACGTGCCGGTCGAATATCAGGTTGCGTATGTTGCGGTTCAGGTAACCGCCAGGATAATTCGCCGCAAACCGCGAGAAGATATGTCAGATCGTATCGCTGCGTGCTCGCTCCCGCGCAAAGCGGGGAAAGTGCCGTGAGCACTGCTCTCGCCGATCTCGATTGCTCTGTAAACGCCTTCAGGGTACTTTCTCCCCGTCCCCTGACGCGCAAAATCGAGGTGCGTGCTTGCCCGCTTCCGCCATTGATGCCATCAATCCCGCGTTTGAGCACGTCCGCGAACAGTTGCTGCGGCGCTTTCGCTTCGGCCAATGGGTTCGCTTGGCGGTGGTCGGCCTGCTCGCCAGGCGAGATGGGTTCCTCGGGCGGCTGCAACACGAACTTCAATCTTCCCGGCGGGAGTTTTCCCTGGCCTGTACACCCGCAGGCCACGCCTCGCATTGACAATGCGTTTTTGCCAGCGCAGTGGACGAGTCATCCAGTTCTGTTTGCGGCGGGGATCGCGGTTCTGATCGCGGTTGGGCTTGCGCTGATCGTACTTCTGGTCTACGTCCACAGCGTGATGCGCTTCACCCTTTTTGATTCGATCGTCACGAAGGAATGCCACATTCGCGCGAACTGGTCGCGGCGTAAGGGCCCGGGCTTTCGTCTTTTCGTGTGGCAGCTTTTGTTTATGGTGGCGTCGTGGGCAGCCATGCTGATCCTCGTCGGCGGACCGGTTGCGGGCGCCTGGGCTCTCGGTTGGTTCGTGCATCCCGGCGAACACATCCTGCGCCTGGTGCTGGCTGCCTTGGCGTTGTTCGGGGTGTTGTTTGTTGTCGCAACCGCTGCGATCGTGATCCAGGTGATGACCAAGGATTTCGTGGTTCCGCAAATGGCTCTGGAAGACATCACCGCATTCGAAGGGTGGCGCAGGTTGTGGCTGTGGCTGAAGCACGATGCGGGAGGCTACGCGGGATACATCGGGATGAAAATCGTGCTGGCTATCGGCGCGAGCATTGCTTTCGCGATCGTCGCGGGAGTCGCGTTGCTGATCATTCTGATTCCGATGGGCGGCGCGGGATTGGTGGCCCTGCTTTCGGCAAAAGCCGCGGGATGGACCTGGAACGTGCACACAATCGCGCTCGCCGTAATCGTCGGCTTGGTCGCGCTGGCGATTTTGCTCTTTGTAGCGGCGATGATTTCCGTGCCACTCGTCGTGTTCTTCCCTGCTTACTCGATCTACTTCTTCGCTCCACGCTACGCCCAGCTCGCCGCGCTGCTCTGGCCTGCGCCGCCGCCGACACCGCCGGTCTCAGTCACGCCAGGTTAACCGCACTGACGACAAACGGAAGATTACCGGAAGCTCCGAACGAGCGCGCTGCGTGGATCAAGCTTCGCAATTTCCGCCGGCTGCCGAGTCCGCTGCGGCGGCTCGGCCGATTGCAAACCCAGTCAGCCGGTGGGATTATTGAGGCAAGCGTTGCAGGGATTGCGATGGAATGCCATGCCGTATCACTTCGATTTTGATCCCGCCAACAAGATTCTGCGCTGCCGGTTCTCCGGCCGCGTCACCGATGAAGAACTCAAGGAATATTACCTGGCCGCCAGCAAGCTTGCCGCCCAGACCGCTGCGGTGGCCGGCCTCTCTGACCTTTCAGCCGCGGATTCCGTGGACGTTTCACCGAAAACGATCCGCGAGCTCGCCAGCTTGCCTCCGATAATGTCAGCGCCAGGCAGCCTCCGCTGCATTGTTGCGCCCTCCGACAAAGTATTCGGACTCGCGCGCATGTTCGAACTGCAAGGCGAAGACGGCCGCGGCAACCTGCATGTCGTGCGCACGCTCAAGGAGGCACTAGCCATCTTGGGTGTGCTGGATCCGAAATTCGAACCCCTCAACTCTAAGTAAATTGAAGACCGACTGAAAACATTGGCCTTACGGTCGCAAAACGCGATTGACAGGATATTATTGTGATATATCATATGACATGTCTAAGTTGTATTGGAGAACACATGAAACACAACAGATTTGAACACAAATCCGACGCCCCCCACGGTTCGCCCGACGACGCCCGCAGCTTCCGCTTCGGTCATCGCTGCGGTTCGCACCATTTCCGTGGGCGCGAATCCGAGTTCGGCGAGCGATTTCGCCGCGGCGGCCGCCACTTCGGCGGATGGGGTGGCCGAGGCTTTGGCGATCGCATTTTCGATAGCGGCGAACTGCGCTACGTAATCCTGCAGCTCATCGCCGAAAAGCCGCGCCACGGTTATGAGCTGATGAAAGCCATCGAAGACCGCCTCAACGGCGCCTACTCCCCGAGCCCAGGCCTGATTTACCCTACCCTGACGCTGCTCGAGGAAATGGGCTACGCGACGGTGAGCACCAGCGAGGGAAACAAGAAGCTCTATACGATCACTGCGGAAGGCCGCGCGAAGCTCGAAGAGAACAAAGCGGCGGTGGACGCCGTCTTTGAGCGCATGGACAAAGCCGGAGCCGAATTCGGGCGCGGGCGTGCGCCGCAGATCATGCGCGCTATTGAGAATTTCCGGTACGCGCTGCGGCTGAAGACTTCGCAAGGCGCGCTGACGCCCGAGCAGGTGCAAAAGGTCGCCGACGCGATTGACGCTGCGGCCAAAGCGATCGAGCAGTCGTAGCAAAGTCGCCGCGCATTTTGTATGAGCCTCCGCGCCCTGGTTGGGTTGTCATCCCGACCGAAGGGAGGGAGCTCTCTTCGATTCGCGTGCCAACGCCACCTTAAACGAAAACGCGCGCCAGCGCGGATCGCCTCTGCTCGCGGGCTGCTCAGCTGGGAGGGGTCAACTTCCAGCCTTGCGGGGGAATCGCGACGATGGCATCCGCACTGCGCGCATTTTTGTGTGAATCGAAGGATGGTGACGATCGCGGCACGACCGTTTCATCTTCGCCACATTTTTTTGCGATCTCGCGGCGCGGCTGCGGCGTCCGACTCAAAGCGGTTTTGTAGCGGCGTCCGCCTTGGCGGACGCCACCGGCGTTGCTGCAACACCAGTGGCGGTCTGACGACTCTCGCTACAAAATCCACCGCGCCATTCGCAACCGCTGTTTCGTCCGCGCTACAGCACCACGTTCAATTCCAGCTGTACGCCGGGATGCGCGACGTCGCACAAATAATAAACGCCGCCGTCATCTATGACGTACACATCATCGTCGTAGCCCCAATCCCCAGGCCAAGCCTGCACGATGATGAAGGAGTATCCGCCGTAAGAAAATTGCGGACGTCCCCCTACTACTTCCGGATGGCCAATGTGGAAATGGTGCTCGCGTCCGAAGTGCGCCTTAAAACGGTCATCGGGGATGCGGCCCTGTCCGCCGCCGTTCGAATGCTCGGCGCCTTCGCGCCCGTTTTGCTGCTGCGCGTATTGGCGCTGCTGTTCGTCGCTCTTCTTCACCGTCTTCTGCTGTTCCTTCTGATTCTTCTCCTGCGCCTTTTCTTGATCCTGCTGCGTCTTCTGCTGGTCTTTCTGCTGCTGTTCGTTCTGTTTATCCGCCTGCTGGGATTGCTTTTCGGTCTTGGGCTGCTCGGCCTTCGGCTGGTCTTTGGGGGGTTTAGCCGGTTTTTCCTTGGCCGGCTTCGGCTTGTCGTCCGGAGTTTTTGGCGGCGCCGATTCCGGCTTGCCTTGATCATCGTGCTGTTCCTGGGCGTACGAGGGTGGCGTCGCCAAACCTAAGAACAGCAACAGCGCTGACGTTCCGATCAGAGCCATCGTTTTCTTCATGAGCGTTTCCTCCTGTTCGTTCTAGCGTGCATTCCGTGCCCTGCATTCCATCCCCAGCATTCGAACCGACCGTTCGGCTCGCGGGCCTGAACTCGGCGATCCAAATAAGAGCCGGGGAAATAACCGGACGCTGGATGGAAGATCCCTTCGCGTGCAAAGCGCCGGTTGTACCGCGTACGAAAAATCAAGAGAGCGCGTGGCCTGCGTGCCGCGGGGCAGCACGTAGCTCCACACTAGCGAAACTGCCCATATTTGCGAATACTGCCGAGGCTGTATATCGGAGGGGAAATCGCGTTACGGGAAAGTAGCATCAATTGGCACAACCGTCGCGGGAGTACAAGCTAACATTGGACGCACACGGCCTGCGGTGCTGTAAGATTGCTGACATCCTCAAAGCGGAGAAAATGAGCCTCGACGTCTATATCATCGCGGGCCCTAACGGCGCCGGCAAGACAACGTTCGCGAGGGAATTTCTGCCGAACTATGCAGATTGCAAGAATTTTATCAACGCGGATTTGATCGCTCAAGGCATGTCGCCATTTTCGCCCTCATCCGCGGCCTTCCGTGCCGGCCGCTTGATGCTCGCAGAGACCGAGCGCTACGCATCACGCGGCGAATGCTTTGGCTTTGAAACGACACTTTCTGGGCGCAGTTACGCAAGTTTGCTGCGCCGTCTCAAGAAACGCGGATACAAAGTACATTTTTTCTACCTGTGGGTTCCGACTATTCGCCTTGCGCTGGCGAGGGTGAGAGCTCGAGTTCTGGAAGGCGGCCATGACGTGCCCGAGCCCGTAGTCCGCCGGCGATTTGATCGCTCGATTCGTAATTTCCTGCATCAGTATCGTCCGCTCGGCGAGTCTTGGATGTTGTTCGATAACTCAGGCGCGAAACTCGAAGTGATTGCCTATGAGAAGCTGGGCCGTTCCCATATAATAAACCGAGAGCATTACGATTCACTGATTGCTCGATACGGAAAACCTTGACCAAGCCGCCTGCGAACGTCCTCGAACTTCCACTGGAGCAGCGCGCCGAAATGGCGCTGAAAGCTGCTGTCGAAAAAGTGATTGTGGAACACGCTCGTCTAGGACTGCCCATCTATATCTGGCGCGATGGTGACGTCGTGGAACTTTCTGGCAAAGAACTTCAGGCCGAAGCGGATCGCTTGCAAGCGGAATAAAAAGCAATCAACAGCTTCCCTGCCCCCTACGACTCCCTTTTATTTTCGAGCAAGCGGTTAGCGTCCGCGTAGGAAATCGGACCGTCGAGCATTCTGGAATACGTGCCCTCGCGTTTCAGTTCCTCCGCGATGCGGCGCGTAAGGCCCATCGTGGCGCGCATGATGCCCGAGCCGACGCTTACGCGCGCGACCCCCAAATCCTCGAGGCGCGCGACGCTCGGCGCATTCGCCGTTGCCAAAATATTCACTGGAAATTTCAGCGCTTCCACCACGCGGCGAATGGTGTGCTCGTCGGTAAGGCCCGGCAGGAAAACGCAATCCGCGCCGGCGTCAATATATGCGCGCAAACGCTCGCAAGCGCGATCGAAGCGCGTGGCCGGGTCGCCAATTTGCGCCAGGTAGACATCGGTGCGCGCGTTGATTACCACTTTCACGCCCATGCCGTCAGAGACGCGCCGCACCGTCGCGATTTTTTCGATTTGCCGGCTGGTTTCCACGAGCGCTTTCGATTCGGCGTGTTCCATGTCTTCAAGGTTCAAGCCCACGGCGCCCGAATCAATCAGCCCGGCGGCGGTTTGAGCGACGTCGTGATAGCCGCTCTCGAGATCCGCCGTCACCGGAACGCGCACGCACGCCGCGATGCGCTTCACCGCAGCCAGCATCTCGTCCTGCGGGATGCGCTCTTCATCGGGATAGCCCAGCGAATACGAAACGCCCGCGCTGGAAGTGGCAATCGCAGGAAATCCGGCTTCCTCGAAAATGCGCGCGCTCGCGCAATCCCAAGCATTCGGCAAAACCAAAATCTCCGGCCCCTGATGCAACCGCCGCAGCAAATCCGCTTTTTCGCTTTGAGCGCTCACGGAACCATTATAGACGCGCCTCGGCAGAACGCCGCCAAATGCCCCGGTTCGCAAACAGGCCAGATTGGCTGTGCGCCAGACGCTGGATCAAGACCGCGGCGCGCGCCTTCGAAATATTGCAAGATACTTCGCGGCACTTATACTAGAAGGAGGCCGGCGGCGCGCCTGATGGCGCGATTCGACCGATTGCCGGAAGGGAAAATCACGATTCCGATGAGAGCCGCATTGTGAGAGCTGCACTGCAATACGTGATGCCCGTGGAAAGGCAAGTGCGCCTGGAGCGTGCGCTATTTCGCGGCGGAGAGCTGACGATGGAGAATCCGGCGTATGCGCGCGTCGTGCGCGGCATCCTGGAGACTCTGATTGCCGCGGATCTGGAGCCTCGCGATCTGACCGTCGCCGCATTGGGCATCAGGGAACGCGCCGGCTCCGCCAACGTGGTGGCGCGCGAGCCCGGCGTCGTGGCAGGTTTGGAAGAATACGCGTACGTGATGCGTAAGCACGGCCTGAAAGTGACGCTGAAAAAAGAAGACGGCGACGTTTTCGAGACCGGCGAGGTTCTGGCGCGCGTCGAAGGCGGGCAGAATAAGGTGCTCAGCCTGGAACGCATCGGCCTGAATTTGCTGCAACGGATGTGCGGCATCGCCACCGCGACGGCGCGTTTACAGGAACGCGCGCGCCACCGCTGCTCCGCCACGCGAATTCTCGGCACGCGCAAAACTCCCTGGGGTCTGCTCGACAAGCGCGCGATCCATTGGGGAGGCGGCGGGACGCACCGCCTCGGCCTGGGCGATGGAATCGTGATCAAAAATAATCATCTGGCGCTGCAGGCGCGCCGCGAAGAGCAAGCCGTCCCGCTCGCAATCGCTAAAGCCTGGGGCGGACGCCGCAACGCGGCATTCATCGAAGTGGAAGTACGTAGCGAGGAGTCGGCGGTTGCAGCCGGCCGCGAGTTCAAGCGCCTGCAAGCGGAAGAACCGCCGAGCACGAGTGCCGGTGCAAATGCTAAAAAAAAGCAACACCCCTGCCCTTGCCTGGTGATGCTCGATAACCTGATGCCGGAAGATGTGCGCAACATCATCGTCGCCATGCGCAAACAGAAAGTGTGGGAAGGCACGCTGGTCGAGGCCAGCGGCGGGATCTCGGAAACAAATATGGAGCTATACGCCGACGCCGAAGTGGATGCCATCTCCATCGGCGCGCTAACCCATTCCGCTCGCGCGCTCGATATAAGCCAAAAGATGGAGTAGGCGCGCTCCAAGGAGAGCAGGCTTTTGTAGCGGTGTCCGCCGCGGCGGACGCCATCGATTTTGCGGCAGCACCGATGGCGGTCTGAAGACCGCCGCTACAAACCCCCGCGCGCGCATCGCGGCGCGCGCGCGCAAATCTCGCCTTAGATCTGCCCCATCCCGCCGTCCACGTTGATCTCGACGCCAGTGACGTACGACGCGTCTGGCGATGCGAGAAACGTCACCACTCCCGCGACCTCTTCCGGTTGTCCCAGGCGCTTCATCGGAACCATTGAAACAATGGCCTTCTCGAAATCGCCCATCGCTTCTTTGGAGAGCCCTGTCCGCCCAAAGATCGGCGTTTCGATCGGGCCGGGCGCGACGGCGTTCACGCGAATATTGCGCCCTACCAATTCCGCTGCCACCGAGCGCGCAAACGAACGCAGTGCCGCTTTCGTCGCCGAATACACTGTGCCGTTGGCGAGGCCCTTCTGACCCGCCACACTGGTGTTCAGAATGATCGAAGCGCCATCATTCAAATAAGGAAGCGCTTTCTGGATGGTGAAATACGCGCCCTTGGCGTCAATGTCGAAAATTTCGTCGAAGTGCTCTTCGGTGACGGCGTTGAGCGGCACAAATTTCGCCACGCCGGCGTTAACGAACAGCACGTCTATCTTGCCGAATTTCTCGCTTACCGCAGCGAAGAGCTTGTCGATTTCGTCGAGCTTCGCGACGTCGGCCTGCACCGCAAGCGCGTCCTTCCCGAGAAGTTTTACCGCTTCATCGAGCGTTTTCTTGCTGCGTCCGGAGATCGCGACGCGCGCGCCTTCATCCTTCAGTCGTTTCGCAGCCGCCAGCCCAATGCCGCTGTTCCCGCCAGTAACCACTGCCACTTTGCCTTCTAGTCTGTTCAAAGCCATGCGATTCCTCCACCCTCATTGGGGTTTTGTTGATCAATTTCAAAGTCTCACGTCGTGGTTGAAACGCTGCGTTGCGGCTTGCGCCGCTTTGGTAGCCGTGGTCTTTAGACCGCCATCATTTCGTGCCACAACACCCGATGGCGCCCTGAAATGCGCCGCTACGCGCGATGCACTCCTTTGTGCTTCGGTTCCTTGCTTCGATACTTAGATGAATGTCTAACTGTTTGGTCGCAGACAATTTTATAGAGATGACTCAGGGACATTTAACGAGATGGCAACCAACCCGCAACTCCGCTACACTGAGGGCATTACGATGAACCGCGCGGACATAGAAAAAGTATCCAAAGCACTCGCCGACGCGACCCGGCTGATGATTTTTGAGGCGATCGCCTCGCGCAAACAAATGAACTGCGGCGACATCGCTTCCCTGCAAGGCGTCACGCCCGCCACGGTCTCGCACCATTTGAAAACCCTGCACGACGCTGGCCTGATCGCCTGCCGCCGCAATGGGCAGTTCGTCTACAGCACTGCGGTGCCAGCCACTCTCAACGCCTACACACAATCGCTCGGCAAAATTGCCCGCGGCGAGCGCAAGAAGAAAACGAAACGCGGCCGATAAAGGCGAAATCCAACGTCGTGTTGGCGCCCGGTCTGCGGCACCCGGCATCTGATTTTTGAATCCCGTGCCGCACGCAAGAGAGCTTGGAGGCGCAACCATGATTGAATCTTCCGATCTGCGGATGACCAGAATTCCACTCAGCCACGGAGCCGGCCAAATGCCCGCACTCGGCTTTGGCACCTTAATTCCCGACGCAGCCGTGACGATAACTGCGACCAAAGACGCACTGGAAGCCGGATTTCGACACTTCGATTGCGCGGAAAGATACGGAAACGAGCGCGAGGTAGGCCAAGCGTTGCAGGCAGGACTTGCCGCTGGGGGGATCGCGCGCGCCGATATTTTTGTCACCACAAAGGTATGGAATACCAATCACCGTCCCGAACGCGTCGAACCGGCTTTCGAGGCGAGTCTGGAAAGACTCGGGCTGAAGTATCTGGATCTCTACCTCATTCACACTCCATTTGCATTTGAACCCGGGGACAACCAGGATCCGCGGGATGAGAAAGGAAATGTGATTTACGACCACGGCGTGACTTTGCTCGACACCTGGAAAGCGATGGAAACTCTCGTGGATCACGGCAAGTGCGGAGCCATCGGACTTTCGGACATCGGTCTAAACGAACTGAAGCCCATCTATGAAGCAGCGAGAATCAAGCCAGCCGTGGTCCAAGTAGAATCACATCCATATCTGCCGGAAACGGAGCTATTGGAATTCTGTAAGGAGAAGAGCATTGTGTTTCTGGCTTTTGCGCCATTAGGTCACGGGATGAAGCCGGGACTGCTCGAGGATCCAGTCATTTCGGCGATCGCCGCGCGAGTGGGAAAGACGCCGGCACAGGTGCTGCTGGCATGGGCGGTGCAGCGTGGCACGGCTCTGCTTACCACGCCCACGACTGCGGCCCGCGCCAGAGAGAATTTCGACATCTCTGCCCTTCCGCAAGACGCGCTCGACGAGATCAATCGAATTCAGACCAGACAGCGGCTGAATCCAGTTGTGAACACCGGCGTTCCGGGTTTCATCCCAAAACAGAGAGCACAAGGGAGCTGAGCATGGAAGCGAAACCGCAGTTGGAATGGTCAGACAGTGTGAGGTATCGATGACGAAACTGACGAGCTTTCAAACGGACATTCGCCCGCTTTTTACGGAGCGAGACATTCAAGGCATGATCAAGGGGTTCAACCTGGCAAGCTATGATGAGGTCAAAGCGCACGCGGCCGCCATCTACGACCGTATTCGGGGAATCGGTGGTGCGGTAATGCCGCCGCCACCGCCAAGAGGAGAAGGTCCTTGGCCGCAAGCTCGCATTGAACTATTCGCAAAATGGATGGCGGACGGGTTCCAGCCTTAGTCGGCCTAGCTCAGCGCGCCGTACATGGCCCACGTCGCGGAGCGAGCGGCGGGTTCTTGAGCGCGGGCGGTCGCGGCGCGGAAGAATGCGGCGAGAGCTGCGGTTCGTAGGAATTGGCGACGACGGAAGCCAGCGAAACCAATGAAGTCCAACGAGGAGCAAAGGAGAAAAAGCGCCCAAATAATGATGGTGCTGACATCGCACGATCAGCTCGGAAACACGGGGCGCCCCAACCGGTTTCTGGCTTGAAGAATTCGCGGCCCATATTCTGCGCACTACATCGAAAGGAGCCATTAATGAACGCCATACAAGTCGAACAGAAGAGCTATGAGATGCCCCCGCGAGACGGGATCAGCATTGCGTATTTTCTCACCGTCGCCGACGTCGAGCGATCGGCTCGCTACTACGAAAAAGTCTTCGGCGCTCGCATTCTGACCATGGGTGACGGCAACGCGCCTCCATACCTTCAGCTTGCGAATATCTGGATGATTCTGAACCTGGGGGGCGGGCCGACCCCGGACAAGCCGACAGTAACGCTCAGCGTCCCCGACCCGAATCACATCAACAGTTTTATGAATTTCCGAGTTGCGGATATTCACGCGTGTTACGAGTTGTGGAAAAGCCGGGGAGCCGAATTTCTCAGTGAACCGATCCCCAAGTACGGCGAGATCCGCTGCTACATCCGCGACCCTGACGGCTACATCATCGAGATCGGACAAAGCACTACCCTCAAGTACGGTTGACGCTCGGCCCGGACGGGATGCGGATTTAAGCTCTTACGGATGTCCGCTTGATGCTGGCCCATTGGCGCGATCGTCGGTTGCAGTTCGTCGCTGACGATTTGGCACGGGTCCGTTACTCCCAAACTGCCCGGCGACCAGACTGCGGGATTGACTGGATTCTGGTCTTCAGTCTGGAGCACAAGATGAACGATCAACAAAAGAAGGAGCAGGATTCTGGAGTTCGAGATCAAGAGATCCGTGCGGCGCTGGATCAGCATTGGGCGGCGTCCGATGCCAACGATTTTGAAACGGAGCACCGCATCTATCTCGACGACGCCGTGCTGGAATACCCGCAGTCCGGCGAGCGCACCCGCGGTCGAAGCAACATACAGAACCAGCGCGCCGGTCAGCCGAGCAACAAGCGGTTTTCTATCCGACGAATCATTGGCAGCGGTGAGCTTTGGGTCACCGAATTCATCCTGACGTATGACGGCAAGCCGTCCTACACCGTGAGCATCATGGAGTTCAAGGGCGATAAGGTCGCGCGGGAAACGCAGTACTTCGCGGATCCATTCGTAGCTCCCGCGTTCCGCGCGAAATGGGTCGAACGGATGGACACATAATCTCGAGGCGCGGGAATTCGCTAACGACACCGCCATATGCGGTTTGCAGCATAATTGTCGAGAACAGCAATTAATGCCAGAGACCCCTAAGTCTGATAACGCGGTTACCGGAGAGGTCGAACTGCTTGTATGGGGTATCGTTGCAGCACATCCTCCGATGGAGGGACAAGAGATGGATTGGAAACAGTTGGTCCAGTTTGCGCTGCTGGGTAGCAGTGATTTGGAACAATATGCCATCCTGCTGGTACGCGTTTCGATCGGGCTGTTCTTCGCCATCTCCGGCGCAAACAAATTGTTTGTCGCCGGCGGCACGAAACCAGTTTACGAAACACTCGTTAAGGCCAAAGTCCCGTTTCCCCAGCAGATGGCTTATTTCGTGTCGGCTGTCGAGTTCGTTGCGGGTCCTTGTTGACCTGGGGTTTGTTTCGAGCTTGGCCTGCGTGGCTTTATTGATCGATATGATTGTCGCCATCCTGACCAACACGCTTCCACCATGCCTAAAGGACTTTCGCCTCTTAACTGGCTCGACGATTTCCTCTACCTTCCGGAAGTCCTGTACGTGCTCTTCTTTATCTGGCTGATCTGCTCTGGTCCGGGAAAGTTCAGTGTCGATTACTGGCTCGCCGGCACGTTACTGAGGTGATCAAGCGTCCCGTCGGCGATAGGAAGATTGACGCGGGAGGAATCCTAACGGTATGGCTCGGCTGTTATCGGTGAACGTCGGGCTTCCGCGCGACATCGTGTGGAAACAGCCGCACTGTACACACCGGGGTCTGGAAGAATCCCGTGACTGGTCGGTGTCGCGTTGGCCGGTTGAATCTCGACGGAGACGGTCAAGGCGACCTGGCCGGGCACGGAGGTGAACATCGAGCCGTCTTCGTGTATCAGATCGAATCGTATCGGTACTGGCAGGAGCAACTGAAGAGGAGCGATTTCGTTTATGGACAGTTCGGTGAGAACTTTACGATCGAAGGATTGGCTGATGATGCCGTGCGCATCGGCGATCGATTTCAGATCGGCACCGCACTTTTTGAGGTCACTCAACCTCGCGTCACATGCTTTCGCGTCGGCATTCGGATGAACGAACCCCGGATGGCGTCATTGCTGACCTCTAGCGGTCGGCCGGGCTTCTATTTCCGCGTTCTCCGTGAAGGTGAGGTGGCTGCCGGCGACGAAATCGTGAAGGTGGGGGAGGCGGGAGAGCGCATGACCGTCGCTGAGATCAACGCGCTCCTCTATTTGCCCAATCATGCGCGCGATCGTCTGGAGCGCGCGTTACGGATCGAAGCGCTTTCGCCCGGATGGCGTGACTCGTTTGAAGCGCTACTCCAGAGTCAAAAAAATGCGGCGGCAACGGGAAACGCGGGACTGGCGCCTGTTGCCGCGGCCTATCCAGCCTCGCCAGGATTTCAGTCGCTCGTCGTGACCTCAATTGATCAGGAGTCCGCGGACGTTCTCTCGTTTGCCATGCAGAGCGCTGACAGTCACCAGCTTCCATGGCTCTGCCAGGCCAGTACGTCGTCGTGCGTCTGAAGCCTACCGCCGGCGGCCCGACGCTTTTTCGCAGCTACTCGCTCTCGGGTCCACTTTCAAGGGAGCGCTATCGAATTAGTGTGAAGATCGAGCCGAATGGAGCGGCTGGAAACTACCTGCGAGAGCATCTCCGTGTGGGCGACCGCCTCGACGTCAGCTCGCCGCGCGGAAGTTTTGTTCTGCAGCCGGGAGAGCGACCGATCGTACTGCTCAGTGCTGGGATCGGCGCGACACCCGTTCTGGCGATGCTGCACGCACTCGCGGCGGCACGCTCTACACGTCAGGTCATGTGGTTGC
The DNA here is from genome assembly GCA_963834215.1 of uncultured Acidobacteriota bacterium. GTDB lineage: Bacteria > Acidobacteriota > Terriglobia > Acidiferrales > UBA7541 > Palsa-295. The sequence continues at coordinate 169,019 of CAWIAM010000001.1, forward strand.
ACACAGCCCGTGATGGGCAGCATCATCCGTTTGCCAGCGAAGTGCGCCGCCTCATGCGCGCGCTAACAAACGGCCGCAGCTACATCTGTTACACCAAACCGGACTCAACCGACAAAACGAGTGAGGATTTCAACGCGACGGGTCGCTTGTCGCGATCGGTTTTCGATGAACTCGGACTGCCACGAGACGCTGATGTCTATCTTTGTGGGCCAGCCCGATTCATGGCGGACATGAAAGAGGCGCTCACGGCCTTAGGGGTGGCGCCAGAGCGCATTCACATCGAGATCTTCAACGGCGGCGAGTCCATGACTCCTGGCGTCGTCGGCGCAATGACGCGAGCTCCGCATCCGCCTAGCAACGAGGCGAGCACTGGTCCGTTGGTATCGTTCGCGCGCAGTGGCATTTCCGCACACTGGGACGCATTGCGGTACGCGAGCATCCTGGAAATGGCCGAGGCGTGTGATGTCCCGGTCCGTTGGGCGTGTCGAACCGGTGTTTGTCACAACTGTGAGAGCGGTTTGGTCTCAGGGGACGGTGGTCTACGAACCGGAGCCACTCGACAAGCCGGCTGATGGCAACCTTCTCGTCTGCTGTTCACAGCCGACGAGCGATGTCGTCATCGATTTGTGAAGTTAAGTCGCAACTAACACGTTGCTCCGCCTCTCTACAGGCATGCTTTTGAGGAACGGGTTTTCATTCGCCGTAAGTTATTGAAAGTAAGGCGGCACGAGTAGCATTGGAGCCGAGCATCGGACCGCGCGTCACCGCTTGCGCAAATTTCCCAATTCACGCTAGTATTTCCGCAAGCTGGTCTCTTAGCTCGCTATTGTTGGCGTGAGGTGGTGCGATGACGACCCTGCGGCCACTCCCCGGAATTCGGACCTGGCGATTCTCTTCCCTCTTTTGCGGCACGACCGCCGGCAGTGCTTGCGCGTGCGCGCTCATGCTCGCGTTCGCGCCCGCCGCGCGCAGCCAAGCTCAATCCGCGAGATTGACGGCGCCCGCGGCCACACTCGCTCCCGTCCCCGATTCGCCGCTCGAAATGGTTGCGCAACCCGCGCGCCTGCTTACTTCGCAAGACGAGCGTGCGGCCGCTCTCGCGCTCTTCGAACACGCGCGGCAAAATCTCTCGCTGCGCAATGACGTGCCGGCGTTTCAGATGAAAGTGTCGTTCATGTCCTCCGGCCAGACGCAATTCGAAGGCGACGGTTCGATGGAGGACATTTCCTCCGGCCCGCGTTGGCGCTGGACCGCGCAAATCGGCAGCTCTTCGCAGACACATCTTTCTCCCGGCGGCGGCGTGGTCTATTCGACGAATCCCCACGACCCGATTCCCATGCGCGTGCAAATGGTGCGCAGCGCGCTTTTCGCGCCGATCGCATTCAATCTTGGCGCGGACGTGATTCGTACCGCGGAAGTCAATCGCGACGGCAAGGAACTCACCTGCATGTTGCTGTCAGCGTCCTCGCCGTATCCGGACGCGCCGCGGCAATGGTATGAAACCGAATATTGCTTCGACGCGGACACCGGCTTGCTGCGCACTTGGTCCGAAGCCCCGGGAATTTACATTGATTACAATTATGCCGACGCGATCCACTTCGCCGGCCGGACGATTCCGCGCGACATCACCGTCACCGAAGGCAGCGAAGCGATCTTGCAGATCCACATGGATAGCCTGGAGCCCGCGGTCGGCCTGATGCCGTCAATGTTCCAACCCACACGCTCGATGATCGCCGACGGTCCCGCGTTCGTGATCAATGGCCCGCGCCGCTTTCCGTTGCGCGCCGATAGCGCCGAAAATGGCGAGGCGAGCTCGCGTGCAACCGGTCATCATTCACGCCACTCTCAGCAACACAGATGGACACGTAATCGAAGCCGAAGCGCTGCCCGGTTCCGATCCCGCGCTCGCGCAGGAAGCCGTGAACTTGATCCAGAAAACTACATTCCCGGCCAACGGAATGCAGCAAGAAGTTTTCGTAAACGTGAAATACCACGTCCCGCAGTAGCGCCGCCGTTGAATTTGTAACGGCGTCCGCCGCGGCGGACGCCATGCGTGTCGCCGCAACACTTGATGCCATCCGCGACCCCTTCGTAGGCCATCCGACAAAAAGCGGTGCTCGCGCGTTAGAGTACTGCCTCCGCTTCCCCCGCATACACACTCTCACCGATTGCCGGTCGGCATGCCCAGTCGCGACACTATCCCTGTGCAGCCCGCGAAAGCGGAGCACAAATTCTCGTTAGGAGTTCCACCATGACCGAACAAAACAGGTGTTCCAAGTGTGGCAAGACTTTCGGTTCGTCGAACGAATTGCGCGATCACGAACGGCACTGCCGAGGCGCGCGCGGTAAGGCTCGGCGTTAGATCCAATCGAAGTATCACAAAGTATTCAGGATTACCGGGGGCAGTTCGTAGGTCGCAGTATGTCGAATGCAAGATGCTAGACGCGGCGGCCGCAATGGCCGCCGTTTTTTTCTGCGCGTGGGATTACTTGGGCTGGTTCTTCGCCGCCGCCGCGGACTTTTCGAACGCCGCTTGCGAAGCCTCAAACGCCTTGCGCGAGTGTTCCAGCGCTTGCCGGGAAAGTTCGTGCGCGGTCAGATGGTCTTCCTTGCCGTGATGCGTAGCCGCAACGCGATGAGCGTGCGCTGCGAGTTCATGAAATTCCGCTGCGCGTTGATGCGAATCGTAAGGCATAAACACAGCCTCCCAGTATGAATGCGCCGTACCGCGCGAGCGCAGTTCCAATGTAGCCCTTCGCGCACTCCTAAGTCCACCCACCCAGCGCCTAGTGTACGTTCGCTTGCGGACAAACCGAAGAGAGATCCCTCACTTCGTTCGGGATGACAGACGTTTTTGGGATTGCGAAACTGGGTGGAGCGCGCCCTAGCATCACGGCATCTGTGTGCAAAAAAAATCGCGAGGGAGCGGAAACTGCATCCGCCCCTTCGCGGGTGTGCGCGCGATGCCCGGATTTTCATCCGTCGAGGATGGCAGCCGCGCGCGCTCGGAGGAGAACGAACCGTTTATTTCTTGCAGGAATCGCTCACCATTTTCAAATCCGTCACGAAGAGCATGTGCCCTCCGCCGGCATGTTCGCCGCCCTGACCTCCGCTAGCCTGCGCGGCTTCATTCGTCGCATCGGGCGATGAACTGCTCGAAGGCGCCTGGCCGCTTGGCGCGTGGTGCTGCGGCGCTTGGCCCGTCACGGTGACTGTGTGCCCAACGTGTTCGCTAAGATCCACCGACTTGCTGCGCAAGTGATAGACCGTTCCATCGTCGGCCGTGAGCATAAAGCGGCCGGCTTTGGCCCCCGCTTGCAGGCAACCGGTTACGGTCGTGGCACTCGCGGCCGGCGCGTTATCCTGGCCCGAGCTGCCTGTACCTTGCGCTTGCAACCGCGACGGCAGGAACGCCAGTGCGGCCAGCAGCGCCAGTAGAGTGAAAAGCTTTTGCATCGCAAATCTCCTTTTTCGGGGACGCACAGTATACGCCCCACTTACCGTTCGACGCGTCCCCAGTAGACGAGGTTTCCGCCGCGCCTCCAATCGGGTAAAACACCGACGCGACGTCGAAAGTTTCGCGTAGGCGCGGAGCCGCACGCCTGCGCGAATCGAATAATCTGAAATCAGCCGAAAAACGTTCTTGAAATTAAGGCAGGCGCAAAAAAAGGAGCCCCGCGGGGGCGAGGGCTCCTAAGGAGGGAAGCAGGAGGAAAGCAATTCTTGATGAAAGAAGCAAAGCGCAGGATGGGCCCAGCCCTTAGTATTTTTATTAATAAGGATTCCCGGCCTGCGCCTCGCTTCTTCCAACGGCATATTCGGCGATACCATTTTTTTCAGCCATACAGCGATTGCTGTAGATTACGTAGGGATTCACCTTAAAAAAACGTATGATTACGTCCGTACTGCCGCTTTCTTGAATCTCGCTTGGTCCGTAAGTACAAGTGCTCGAATCGCTTACAACCAGCGCGACTGCGCATCTTCCGACCCTCTGACGCCGCGAGCCGCCTGCCGTCATCCAATCCCGCGAAAAGGCAAGGAGCCGTTTCGCATGACGATCTATCTGCTTGCAGTGCTGGTTCTCGGACTAATGTGCGGCAGTGAACTGAACGTGGGAGCCTTCGCGCATCGCACTCTAAATCGTCAGCCGCTCGAAACGCATATTCTGATGCGCGCATCTTTTGCGCGATTGTTTGGACGCGTAATGCCCTTCTGGATGGCGGGTTCGGCGCTGCTGAATATTTTACTATTGCTGCCGTTTGCGCAACTAAGCCCGCAAGCTTGGCGCCTCGCCGCGCTCGCCGGCGCGATCCAGGTGGTCGCAATTCTTTTTTCGCTCGTTGCCCCGGTGCCCATTAACAACCGCATTTTGAAATGGACGCCGCAATCTCTCCCCGACGATTGGAAAGCGCAAGAGCAGCGCTGGGATGCCTATCATCTTGTGCGTACATGCGGATTGATCGTCGCCTTCGCCGCGCTAATCCTCGGCGCGATGTTGCGCTAAGCGCGGTGCCGCAGTAAGCGCACTCATCGCGAGCGAAGCGCGAATTGCGTCCGCGTGCCCGCAACCCGCGCGGCAGCTCCGCAGTGCGCCCCTCGACACATCCCGCGCGATTGGCTACAATTCCCGCATGAGACTATCCGCGCGTAACCGCTTGGTCGGTAAGATCGTTGAGCTGAAACTCGGCGACATCATGGCTCACGTCGTAGTGGAAGTCGGAGAGCATCAGGTGGAAAGCGTCATCACCCGCCGCAGCGCGGACGAAATGAAGCTCAAGATCGGCGACACGGTTGCCGCCGTGATCAAATCCACAGAAGTACTGCTGCAGAAGGCGTAGTCTACCCTACGGACCGGCCCCTGGCTGTTGCGCATCAGTAATTACACCGCCCCGATACACCACAATTTAAGGCTAGCATTTTCAATGGCTTGCAGCGACATTTCCATGTCGTCGTCCTATAACCTAAGTTAGCGTGCAATCGGTACTTCCCGACTATTGAAGCAGCCTCCAAACCAGCGCAATATGGTGAATATCAGGCGGGCTGCAGCCGGGCCGCCGGAGTAACCAGCGGCGCGCCGTAGCGCATGACAGTTAAAGACCGTAATTTCAGCGCCCCGGGGGGCCGTAATAGATGTCGTTCAATTCACGAAGCAGCGCGAGAAGGAACGGCTAGGTCTGTGTCCTCCGGCCAGCCAACCCCGCTCGAAGTCCCGGTAACAGTTCAAGGCGCGACGCCCGTCGAAGGGACGGATCGCCGCGAGCTTTTTACCGAGACTGCCAAGACCACACTGGTCTTCGAGAACGGCGCGGTGGTCAACTTGAAGGCCAAAGTCGCCCAAGGCCAATGCGTTTTTCTGCGCAATGAACGCTCCGGCCGCGAAATTCTCTGCAAAGTTTTGGAATGGCGCAAGGGCGGTCTGGGCGGGTACGTGGACCTGGAATTCACTTCGCGCGATCCGGTATTTTGGGAAGTTAGCGACGAACAAGCCGCACAATTCGCCGCGGCCCAGCAGAAAGCGGCCGCGCAACACGAAACCCCGGCGCAAATAATCGCCCGCGCGCAAGCGGAACTAGCGGCAAGCAGCGCGAACGCCGCGCCCAACGCCGCAAACGCGGAATCGAGCGAGCCCGCTGCGAGCACGATGCCTCAGACCTCTTCCGAAATTTCCGCGGCGGCGCCTGAGACGCGCGCGGCAGCTTCAGGATCGTCCGCCGATTCAGCCAAAGAAGCGCTCAAGATTACAGCTCAAAAGCTGGAGCTTGCTCCAACTAGCGAACCGGCTCCCGAGCCCGAGTGGAACGACGAACAATCCGCCAAAATGTTCGCGACGCTGGTCGCTGCCGACCCCAAACCAAAAGTCAAGAAAGAGGCTGCGGCGAGCAGCACCGAAGAAGCCAATTCAGACGCAGCGCCCGACGCCGCGCAGCATCCCGACGCCGCCACAGTTGCCACCGGCAATGGAAAAGGAATTTCGAGGATCGCTGCGTGGACGTTCCACGTTCGTGAATTTGGTCTGGGAAAGCGAACGGTCGCAATCGGAATCGCGGCATCTTTTTTCCTGGTTGCCGCAGTTAGCCTCGTGTGGCATGCGAAGCGCAAACACTCTTTGAACGCGAGCGATCGCGTGCTCGCTGAGTCTGTGCCTGCCTCCGCAGCGCATGCGCTGGCGGCGGCATCACCGGCGTCACCAACATCGAAGACTTCGGCTCCAGCCGTCGTCAATGTAGCGGCAACCGCGGGGCCGGCCGCGACTGTGGCGCAACCCGCCAGCAAGCCTCAACCCGTGGACGTGACAAAAGCCGCCGCTGAGCTTGCCGCGCAACGCAATCACGAATCCGATCTGCGCGTCCTGGGTCAGCTGCCGCCCAGCAAGTCCAAGGACAGAAACTCGAACGCCAGCGGCTTGATCCCCGCGAGAATCGTTTCGCAAGCTCCGCCAGCGATTCCGGAGTGGGCGAAGAAACTCGATCTGAACCCTGTGGTACAGCTCGACGCCGTGATTGATTCGCACGGCAACCTCACCTCCACCCGGCCGATCTCAGGCCCGCGTATCCTGCACGGCGAAGCCGAAAGGGCCGTGGCGCTATGGATTTTTGAGCCCGCGCAAGTTGATGGCAAACCCACGACGACGCATATGGTCCTTACGGTCGAGTTCCAGCGCTAACCTGTTGCTAGCATCAACCTCAGATCCAAATCCCGCAGTCAAAGGTGCGAAGCGCCCGTCACCCTGAGCGCGGCGAAGGATCTCTCTTCGCGACCGCAAACGCGCCCGAGGGTGTCCGCCCCCAGCGCGGCCTTTCGCCTCACCCGGACGTGTCCGCCTGCGCAACAACCCATCCCACAACCGCGCAACCACCAGCTCCGCCTAGCCGCCGCGTCGCCCTAACGCAAACATCCAGCAGCACTTAAGCACTCATCGCCCCGGCACACCGCGTGCCTGTACATTCGCGGATTTCCCTGTTATCACTCGAAAGGGCGTGTCCATGGAAAACTTGCTGCAAGACATCCGCTTCGCTCTCCGCAGCTTCCTGAAAAATCCCGGCTTCGCAGCCATTGCCATCATCACACTTGCGCTCGGCATCGGCGCTAATACCGCCATATTCACGATCTTCGATGCGGTGTTGCTGCGCACCCTGCCGGTCGCGGATCCCGGCCGGCTCGTCATCCTGACCAATCCGGACTCGCATGGCACCGCCTCGGGCACCGAGGGCGGCAACCGCAGCATGCTGGCCTATTCCGAATTCGAATACCTGCGCGACCACAACGATGTGTTCTCCGGCGTGTTCGCCGTGGATAGTACGCTTCCGGAATTGCAAGTCACCTTCCCGAACGCCTCCAGTTCGTCCTCGAGCACAGAAAACCCCGCCGGCGCCGCCAATTCCCTTTCGTCCGCCGTGCAAGACTCCGCGCGCGTCAGTCTGGTCTCCGGCGATTACTTCCGCACGCTCGGCGTCCAGCCCTTCATCGGGCATGCCTTCGGCGCGGAAGTGGACAGCTCGCGCAATGCGTTCCCGGTGGCCGTGATCAGCCACGAATTCTGGAGCCGGCGCTTCCATCTCGATCCGCAAGTGCTCAGCCGCAAAATCGAGATCAACCGCACTTCCTTCGCCATCATCGGCGTCACTTCGCCAAAATTTTTCGGCGCGTCTGTCGGCGAACTGCCCGACGTGTGGGTTCCGGCGACAATGCAGACCGCCATTTATCCCGGCACTGATCTGCTCACCGCGTTTCCCGACGGGAATATCGACCAGCATATCTGGCTGCAGGCGATGGCGCGCCTGAAACCGGGCGTGACGCTCGCGCAAGCCAGCGCCAACATCAATCTCGCCCTGCAGCGCTATTTTGCCTCAGCGCCCCAACTGCAAACGCTGAGCGCCGACGAGCGCAAGGGATACGCCAAGCAGAACATCAATTTGCAATTCGGCGGGCGCGGCGCTTCCACTGTGCATGAGGACTTCGGCGAACCGCTGCAACTGCTGATGGCTCTCGTAGGTTTGGTGCTGCTGATCGCCTGCGCCAACCTGGCGAACCTGCTGCTCGCTCGCGCCGCCGCGCGCCAGCGCGAATTCGCGGTGCGGCTTTCCATCGGCGCATCGCGCTCGCGGTTGATACGCCAGCTGCTCACGGAAAGCTTTCTCTTGGCTTTTTTGGGCGCCGTTGCGGGATTATTTCTGGCGGAGTGGGCGGACGCGCTGCTGCTGCGCATGGTTTCGGGCGCCGGACCCGAGGCGATTCAACTCTCGCTCAGCCCCGACGCGCGAATCCTTGCCTTCACGTTTGCCGTTGCGGTGCTCACCGCGATTCTCTTCGGATTGGCGCCCGCGCTCCGCGCCACGCGCATTGACCTTTCACCCGTGCTCAAGTCCGGCACTACCGGTTCCACGGCCGAAACGCTGCATCGCCGCTTGCCCGTCGCCAAAATCCTGATCGTCACGCAAGTGGCCATCTCGCTGGTGCTGCTCGTCGCCGCGGGACTCTTCGTGCGCAGCCTCGAGCGTCTGAGCGAAGTGAAATTGGGTTACAACCCTGCGCGCCTTGTCGTCTTCGCCGTGCGCCCGACTCCGGCCGGCTATAAGGGCGCCGCCATTCCGCTGCTCTGTCAAAATCTGCTCGATAAGTTCAAAGCGGTACCCGGCGTATCTGGAGTAACACTTTCCGGTGACGGCCTCTTCAGCCATGTGGACGCCGGCGACCCCATCTCTGTCGAAGGCTACACTCCTAAATCCGGCGAAGAGATTCATTCCCGCATGGACCATGTTGGCCCGGACTATTTCTCGGTCGTCGGCATGCCCATCCTGCGCGGGCGCGGCATCCTCGCCCAAGATAGCGCGCCGCCCGGCGGTAGCGCTCCGCGCGTCGCCGTCATCAATCAAGCTTTCGCGAAAGCATTTTTCCCGAATAGCGATCCTATAGGCAAGCGCGTGACGGACACGTATCCCGGCAATCCCTCCGACGCAATCGTCGTCGGCGTGGTGGCCGATTCAAAACACAACAGCCTGCGCGAGGAAATCCAGCCACGCATTTACGTGCCGATCTTCAATCCGTTTTGGCCGCAAAGCGGAACGTTCTACGAAATTCGCACGGCCGCCGATCCCGCCGCGGTTGCCGCCACCCTGCGCGAGATCGTCCACAACACAAACTCCGCCATTCCGGAAATTGAGATCCACACGATGCCGGGGTTGGTGCAGGAATCGCTTCACAGCGATTATTTTGTCGCGCGTCTCGCCTCTGCGTTCGGACTTCTCGCCGTCATTCTCGCGGGCGTGGGACTCTACGGCATCATGGCTTTCACCGTCGCGCGCCGCACACGCGATATCGGCATCCGCATGACGCTTGGCGCGAGCCCTTCCACAATCTTGCGGCAAGTGCTGCGCGAAACTCTAATCCTGATGCTGATCGGCATCGCGGTAGGTGTTCCCATCGCACTGGCCGGCACGCGCCTAATCCGGACGATGCTCTTCGGCCTCGGCGCGGCCGATCCCGTCGCGCTAGTCGCCGCCTGCGTAATCCTCGCCGCAATCGCCGCCGCAGCCAGCTACATCCCGGCGCGCCGCGCTTCGCGAGTAGATCCGATGATCGCCCTGCGTTACGAATAGGAGACGCGATGACGACATTGCTGCATGACCTGCGTTACGGGCTACGAATGCTCGCGAAATCACCAGGCTTTACGGCCATCGCGTTGCTGACGCTCGCCCTCGGCATCGGCGCGAACACCGCCATTTTCAGCTACGTCAACGCGTGGCTGATTCACCCGATTCCTTATCCGCAGCCTGATCGCCTTATGGTGCTGCTCTCGCACGACACGAAAAAGGGGTGGACCAGCAACGGCGTCACCTCCGCCGCCGATTTTCTCGATTACCAGCAACAGAATACTTCGTTCGAGCAACTCGCTTCGTGGACGCAGTGGTATTTCAATCTCACCAGCGATGGACCGCCCGATCGCGTCATCGGCGGCCTGGTGAGTTGGAATTTTTTCCAGACTCTCGGCGCAAAGCCCATGATGGGGCGCGTATTCCTCGAGCGGGAATCCCAGCCCGCGTCGAGCCACGTCGCGATTTTGAGCCGCGGCCTGTGGGAAAGTCGCTTCGCCGCGGATCCCAATATCTTGGGCCGAAATATCAAGCTGCAAGGCGAGACGTACACCGTCGTCGGCGTCATGCCCGCCGATTTTCAGTTCCCTCTCATGGGCATCGCCAATATTTGGACGCCGCTCGCGCTGGATGATAAACAGCGTGCGGATCGCGGCAATTCGTGGTTCCAGGCTTTCGGGCGTCTGAAACCCGGCGTCACGCCGGAACAGGCCGGCGCGGAAATTACGGCGATTGCGTCACGCCTCGAAAAGCTTTATCCGCAGACCGATACCAATCAAACTACGCTGCTGAGCCCGATGACCTTCGAAATCGGCAAGAACGAAGGCACGCAGCAGATCATCGCCTGCTTCTGGATCGTCGGATTGATCCTGTTGATCGCGTGCGCGAACGTCGCAAATCTGATGCTCGCGCGCGCCAGCCGCCGCACCAAGGAATTTGCCGTGCGCCGCGCGCTGGGAGCCTCGCGCGCGCGCGTGGTGCGGCAGTTGCTCACCGAATCCATGTTGCTTTTCACCGCGGGCGGCGCAGCGGGAGCTCTCTTCGGAGTGTGGGGCGTGCACTGGATCGAAGACGCCATTCCCGCGCGCATTCGCGGTTACTTGGTGAATTATGGACACGCCAGCCTGGACGCGACCACGTTCGCTTACACCTTCGGCATCGCCCTGCTGTGCGGCGCGGTGTTCGGCCTCGCACCCGCGTTCGAAAATTCCGGCGTAGACGTCAATCGCTCGCTGAAGGAAGCGTCGGGACAAGCTTCCGGCAGCCGCAGGGGCGCTCGTCTGCGCCGCATTCTGGTCGCGAGCGAAGTTGCGGTCGCGATTGTGGTTCTGATTTCCACCGGACTGTTGGTGAAGGATTTTGCGCGCGTGATGCTCGGCGATCCCGGGTTCAATCCGCGGAACGTCACCACCGCGCAACTCGTGATTCCTCCCTCTAAATACGTTTCCGACGCGCAGATTCGCACTTTCTACGACGGCGTGATGGCGCGCATCCGCGCGCTTCCTGAAGTCGCATCGGCCGATGCCAGCGAGTACATTCCTTTTGGCGAAGGAAGCCAGGCCTACACGATTCACGTGGTCGGCCGTCCGGCTGCGTTGCCCGGCGAAGAAATCAGCGCGGACTTTAGCGCGATTACGCCGGGATATTTTTCCACCATGCAGATAGCGCTGCTGCGCGGGCGTTCGATCGCCCCGGGCGACGGCCCCGGCGCGCCGAATGTCGTCGTCATTAACGACACTCTCGCGCGCCAGCAATTTCCCAAGGAAGATCCCCTCGGCCGCCAGCTGGAAATCGGCGACAAGCACGACGTCTGCACCATCGTCGGTGTCGTTCACGACGTGAAGAAATTCACGCTGAGTGATCGGCCAGACCGCCAGATGTACGTCTCTGCGGCGCAGTTTCCCAGCCGTTACACTTCAGTTGTCGTGCGCACGTCGCGCTCGGCGCCGGAACTTGCTGCCGGAATCCGCAACGCCATCTGGTCCGTGGATAGCGAGCAACCTGTCTCAGAAGTTCGCCCGTTGAATAATTTGATCACCGAGCGCAACACGCCGAACCGCATCATGGGACAAATGGTGAGCTTCTTCGCGGCGCTGGCGTTGCTGCTCGGCGCGGTGGGAATTTACGGCGTAATGGCTCAATCTGTCCAGCAGCGCATTCGCGAACTCGGGATTCGCATGGCGCTCGGCGCAAGTCCCGCCGAAGTGATGCAGCTCATTCTGGGCCAGGGCCTCAAACTGACGTTCGCCGGCATGGCGTTGGGCTTGCTTGCAGCCGCAGCGGTTACCCGCGGCCTTGCCGCGATCCTCGTGAACGTCAAACCGAACGACCCGTTCATTTTTATTGCCGTAGCCGTGGTCTTCACGTTAGTAGCGCTAGCCGCCTGCTATATCCCAGCGCGCCGCGCCGCCCGCGTGGATCCCATGGTCGCCCTGCGATACGAATAATCGCGCAGCCGAATGCGGCATCGCTGCAGCTGCCTTATGTAGCGGCGGCTCGACGGTTTACGTCGAGCCGGCAGCTTGTGGTTCCCGTGTTGCCATCAAACCCGCACCGTCTCGCTAGGGTGACCGTAAAAACACGATGACCGCGCGGCGACACGGATGCCCGGTCTGAAACTGCCAGACCGGCCGCTACCCAAGCTGCGACTCAGCTTCGCTTATGTCGATTCAAGCGGTAGCAATTCTTGCAGGCTTGGTGCGGCTTTCCAGCAGGTCCCGTTTCGCCTCGTGGCTCATCGGCTCCCAGGTGTCCAGCTTCTCCGCCAGCACATCCATTCTCCGCAGCAGAGTGAGCTCGATGAACAGCTCCATGAAATCCAGATCGCGAAAGACGAGCGACCGCGACTCGCGCATTTTGTCGCGAATCCGTTCGAGGTGCGCGGGCATCTCGGTCCAATGCAGCCCGCTGCGATGGTGGTGGCAGAGGTGGTATCCCTCGTTCATGAAATTCACTTCATCGTAGACCGTCACGGTATTCGCAAAATAATCCTCGGGATGCTCCGCGTCGCAGAAAGCGTGCTGCACCCAAGCCGTCATGGCCATGATGAAATTCATCACCAGAAAAGGAACCAGCGCGAACCAGATCCCGATTCGCCAGTTGTAGATAAAAATCGCCGCGAAAAAGATGTAAAAGCGCGCCATGCCCCACAACATTCGCCGCGCGAGTCTTTCATCGCCGCGCGCGCGGAAATAAGCGTACGGAGCAAATCCCAAGGCCGTCCAGATGTTGTCCGCCAGATACCACAGGAAGTGCATCGGCTTGGTGCGGTCGTAGCCGCTCGAAGTGACCGTATCGTCCGGCCCGCCATTCTCGCGATGATGCAAACGCACATGCACCGTGCGGTCCAGCTCCGGAACATTTCCGTACAAATAGCCCAGGAAAAACTCGACGTAGCGGCCAAAAACCTTGTCGTATCCATCCGCGAAATAACTCTGCGACCGGTGCGCTTCCAGATGCTTCGCGCTGAACATCCGCACGAACCGCTGAAATTTGGGACCGTACAGGAACAGATAGAGCGCAACGACCAGCAGCAATCGCGGCTTCCCCAAAATCAATTGCGCGACGAACACCGGCAGCGCCGTGAGCGTGATCGAAACCATCAATCGCAAAGCCGGCGCATCGCGCGGATCGCGTAAGACTATCCGTGCGAGCCGCTCGATGAATTGGTCATACGCATGCGAAAGAAATTCATATGCGCTGCGCAACGGCCGCGCTTTCCCAAAAATCTCGGCAACTCCGTAGAGTCCGAACGAAAACACGCCCACCATGGCCACGGCGGCCACGCTAGCCAACGCCACAATCACGGCCACACACCGAACCGCAAATTCAGGTATGGCGCGCAAGCTCAACGCGGGCCAGTACGCCTTCGCGCGAGTCTCCTGCCCCACGCCGCTCAATTCCGCTTCCGCGAATTTGCCAACAGATCCCATGTTCACCGCTTACGTGAAAGGAATTTACACCCAGGCAGGGCAAACTTCCAGCGCCGAACACACTGGCGATTTCCAAGCCCTGCCGTGCGCTAACCCGCCAGCGATTTCCTCGCCCGCCGGCGCACCCAATGCCGAACCAACTCATATTGCGGCACGGCAGTTGCCGAACTCTTGGTGATTTTGATCAAGCCCCGGCGCTTCAGGAGCCGAATCGCTCCCTGCACCGCCGATTTGGACAAGCCGGTGAAGTCGGTAAGCTGCCGCAGGCTTACTGCAATAGACCGCTGCTCGGACCGGTACAGCTGCGTCCATAAAACCACGTACGTTAGAAACGCCGCAGGGGACCGGTCGTGCCCCGTCAGATCCGGCAGCAGCACGTCCAGCACGTAATCGTCAATCGCCACATGGAGCATAAACACTATATTAATTAATAGTACAGGCAGTTGCAATCGCCGGCTGACTTACTCAGAATGGCGAACCGTGAAGCGACGTTGCGAGCAGAATTAAACGCCCACTGTGCAATGATCGCCGCGGCGACACCGTGGAGGAACCATGATCAAAGGCGTCAAATTTGCCAGCATTCCCGTTACAGACCAGGATCGCGCTCTCGCCTTCTACACAGAAAAGCTGGGGCTACGCTTGCTCACCGATCAACCCTTCAGTAACGAGCAGCGCTGGATCGAACTGGGAATTCCCGGCGCGGATACGCGCATCGTGTTATTCAACTTCGGCCAAGATTTGAAACCCGGAAGCAAAATGAACATAACGTTCTGGGCCGCTGACGTCGAAGCCACTGCCCGCGAACTAAAAAGCAAAGGCGTGCAATTCGTGATGGAACCGAAACGCGAGGATTGGGGTACCGCCGCCGCATTCAAAGACGTTGACGGCAACACTTTCGTGCTGAGCTCCAAATAACAAAAACATCACTCCGAGATTTAGTAGCGTTCCAAGCGACAATCGCGATCCCGGCGGAAACGTCCGCGTTACTCCGGCGGGACGCCTTCGGCAATAAATATGCGGCTCTTGGTCGAACTTTGCCGGTACGGCCGGATGGCCGCATACTCCGGCGAGTCGTACCACGCCCGCGCTTTCTCCACGCTGTCGAATCCGATTACGACGATAAACCCCTTCACCGGCTCACCCTCCAGTGACTGGATGTTGCCGCCGCCACGGACGACGTAATGTCCACCGTGCGACGCCACGATCTCCGGCGCCGTCGCGCTGTATTTCTTCAGCGTCACCGGGTCCGTCACTTCCACTTCCGCAATGACGTACGCCGGCGGCGTTTTCGCTTCTTGCGCATGCAGCAGCCTGCCTCCGGCAATCGTAAGCAGCGCGCCAGCCAGCGCAGCCAACGCCAATTTATAATTCGTTTTCATGGTTTCATTCTCCCGCCTCCACGTTGCCGATGACGACCGCGCGTTGCTAGTATGTCTATCGGTAGCGGATTGCGCGTAGGCTAGGTGAGCCGGCGAGCCGCGTCAAGAACGCACAATTCCGTGGCTTACTACCCATTTGGATACTCGGAGGTGCCCTGATGCGAAAAATCGGGAGCGAAACCGCCCGCGAGTGCCCTTGCGAATACGCCGTTCGCTATATCGGTGGGGCGTGGAAAATTCTGATTGTCTCGCGTTTAGTTCGCAACAAGACTTACCGCCACGCGGAGCTCAAGCGGATGCTGCGCGGAATCACTTCCAAGATGCTCACGCAACAATTGCGCGAGTTGGAACAAGATGGCTTGGTCGAACGCACGGTGTATGCGGAGGTTCCTCCGCGCGTGGAATACCGGCTCACGCCGCTGGGCGAAACTCTTCTACCGGTTCTTGAAGCGATGTACGCCTGGGGAGCGAAGACGCGCGAAGCCCTATTACGCGCTATCCCGGCAACGAGCCCGCAAGCCGGCGCGGCGAAATCTCCGCGGCACCGCGCGACACTTCAGCCGCCCGCCACCGATTGCTACTGACCGGCGACGCGCCGGTGCGAAAGGAGAACCACATGACTTCCGCCGAACGTGAGTTGGCGTTGCAAAATCTTGCAGAATCGCGCGAACGACTGCTGCGCATGGCGAACGGCCTGACGCGCGAGCAATTGCACCATTGTCCCGCGCCCGGCCGATGGACCGTCGCCGAATGTCTCGAGCATATCGTTACAGTCGAAACGCGCTTGCTCGATCGCATTCAAACGACTTTGCAGAAAGGCCCCGATACTTCCCGGCGCAGCGTTTTCGAGGGACAGGACGCCGCGCTGGTCGCCGGCACGATCGGTCGCGTCCAACGTCTTGCTGCGCCGGAGATTCTGGTGCCGACTGGCCGCGTGCCCGACGAGCAACTATTGCCCGAATTCGAAGCGGCACGCCAACGCTCCCGCGACTTCGCCGCCAGCACCCAAGCCGATTTGCGCAGCCACTTCTTCAAGCATCCCATCTTCGGCGACCTCGACCTCTATCAATGGCTGCTGATGATCGCAGCCCACTGCGATCGCCACCGCGTCCAAAGCGAAGAAGTAATAGCCTCCGAAGGATTCCCCAGCACGAAAAAAGTCAACACCCCGGCGTAGAATCCTGGGTCGCCACACGCAGAACCCCAAACGTGCCCCTCTCTTGTTTCGCAGTTGCCTTGTGTAGCGGCGGCTCGACGTTTTTCGTCGAGGCGACAGCTTTTGGTTTCGGTTTGTCCACTGCGTTGAAAAAACCATCGCGTAATCGGGCGAGAAGTGTACAATCCACCGCCAGCGGAGGGTCTTCGATGACGAAAGCGTTTAGGATTTCACTGCTGTTGCTGATAGCCGTACCGTCGGTATTTGCGATCGCTCATACGACCAACGCGCAAAGAGCGCGGCTAGGAAAAGTACAATCCCTGCAAGCAACAACCGACAGCTCCGGCTCGCATCCCGCCACCGCCGCGATCGCGGGCCCCGCAAAGATCACGTGCCTCAACGCCGTTTCCGAAGCGCCCAACTCGAAGCCGGTTCCGTCCTGCCACGTGGTGGCTCCCGGCTTCACCGGAAATCTAGCCAAGGGCGAAGCGAAAGACCTGACCTCCGCAGGCAACGTCACTCTAACCTGCAACGGCCAAGGCCCCATGCTGCGCTGCACCGCCCGCGTAGACATCCCGCCGCCAACAAGCCACTGAACTTCGGTAATTCGTGTCATAAGTCTGGCCGCGCACATCATCGTGCCACAAACCCACCCATCCGCCGCCTGCCTGTTGCATGCTAGTCTTGTTACCCGACCCATGACCGACCTTCTCTCGTTGATCATTCACCACGGATACGTCGTCGTCGCCCTGGTTGTGTTTGCCGAAGCCATCGGGGTGCCGGTGCCCGGCGCGGTCGCGCTCGTCGGCGGAGGAGCCGCCGTCGCGGCGCACGCGCTCTACGGCCCGGCGGTTTTCTTCTACGCAGTGGCCGCGATGCTCGTGGCGGATTCACTGCTCTACGTTCTTGGCGCCCGCACCGGCTGGACCATCCTCCGCTTTCTCTGCCGCATCTCCATGGATCCCGAAAACTGCGTCTTGCGCTCCGCCGAATCTTTCTACAAACGCGGCCGCACCACACTGCTGGTCGCGAAATTCATTCCGGGAGTCAGCACCATGGCCGCGCCGCTCGCCGGCAGCATGAAAATGCCGCTCGCGCAATTTTTGGCGCTCGATTTTCTGGGTGCCTGTCTTTACGCGCTCAGCTACGGCGCCGTCGGTTTCGTCTTCCGCGATGTCGTCGGAAAAATCGTCAGCGGGTTTCGAGCCGCGGGGCAGGCGGTGGAAGTCGTAATCATCCTTGCAGTCTTCGGCTATATCGGCCATCGCATTTCGTTGTACTGGAAACACCGCGGCGATCGCGTGGTGCCTCGCGTGCAAGTGGCGGAACTGGCAAGGAAGCTGCAGTCCGAAGGCGTGGCCAAAATTCTAGTCGCGGACGTGCGCAGCCACGGCTACTACGCCGCCGGCGCCCTACGCATTCCCGGCGCGATCCGCATCGAGCCCAATAACCTTAGTGCCGAAGTAAAAACTTTCTCGCGTGATAAGAACATCTACCTCTACTGCACCTGCCGCGACGAAACCACCAGCGCCAGCGTAGCGCACCTGCTGCGCAATCAGGGCTTCGACGCGTTCGTGATCGCCGGCGGCCTGGCAGCCTGGCGCAAAGCAGGCAACCCGCTCGAGCCCGTCCCGCCCAACGACGTAGTGCATCTTCCAACCTTTAGCCGCTGATTGCTGATGCGCCGCTGCGCGAAACGCGTTGCCATTCGAACGATGCCCGGTCCAGTGGAGCCAGACCGGCGGCTGCAAAAGCAAATCCAGGCAGTCGTGGTTGCCGTTGCATTTGAATTTGCATTCTTGTAGCGCGGCGGCTCGACACCTTACGTCGAGCCGCCAGCCTCGGTTTCTGGTTTTTCGGTTCGCTGCGTATGAGTTATATTGTGGCTTCACTTCAATTGATTCATTCAGGGGAGAAATCAATCATGCCCAGACTAATCGGCGGACCGGCATCCGCCGCGCTCATCGCCATCGCGTTCGCCACGCTGTCTCTCGCAGCCAACGCGCAAGACATCCCGCAAAAACTTCAGCCTCCCGCAAACGAGTATCTCCTGTTCCAACTCCACGCCAAGGGCGATCAAGTCTACGTCTGCAAAAACGACGGCTCGCAATTCGCCTGGACGCTAAAAGCCCCCGACGCCAAGCTCTTCGACCAATCCGGCAAACCCTTCGGCAAACATTTCGCCGGCCCCACGTGGGAAGCGAACGACGGAAGCCGCGTAGTCGGCAAAGCCGTAGCAAATGTCCCGTCGCCGGACGCCAATTCCGTCGCGTGGCTCTTGGTTACAGTTATGAGCCATGAAGGCAACGGCCAGATGACGAACGTAACGACGATCCAACGCGTCAATACGAAAGGCGGCAAAGCTCCCGCCACAGGTTGCGACGCCGCACACGCCGACAAGGAATTCCGCGCGCCCTACTCCGCCGACTACCGTTTCTTCGCGCCGAAATAATCCACTGCGGCCGCAAGCAAGCACACGCATGCAGTCAGCGGATTAATTCGCCGCAGGCGCCGCAGCGGCCGACTCGATCGTGGTCTGCTGGCTTGCCGCCAATTGCCATCTCCCATCGCGCAAAACCCACACGCGCACGTTGTAATACGGTTTTCCGCCGCGATAAGGAGTGTGCTGCGAGAGCATCACTGCGGCATCGTTGCCAAAGTCAAGCATGCGAATCGTGTGAATCGGATCGCCCGGAGGCCCCGGGTCTCCGGCTTCCTGCTGCTTCTTCAGCGATTCAACGCGTGCAGCCTTCGTCCGGGCCGTGTGGTCGTTGACAATGACGAACTCATCGGCCACCCACAGCGCCCAATCGGAAGCGTTGGGATGCCATTCGTCGTTCTTGGCCTTCTGCCACGCCTCCAGAATTGCCTTGTCCATTTTGGTGGTCGGAGAGTACGGCAGCGTTTGGCAAGGGTTGTCGCACGGGCCGCCGCCTTTCGGCAAGCCAGTCGTCGGTTTCATCGGCGTTTCGAGATAATTGAAAAGGCGCCAGCCCTCTGGACGCTTCACCCACACCCGCAAAAAACGTTCATGATCCCGGATCCCGTCAACGAATCCGACTTCCCCGTAATTGAATGCTCGCGAATCCGTCGCGGCTTGGCCATTTCCTTTCAGCGAGGCCAGATCGCGCAGAGACTCGTCCTTCGTGCGCGTGCTTCCTTCGGCGTTGGTCCACTCGAATTGCTTATCCAGAATCGTGGCCACCGCTTTCTCATCCTGCTTCCCGGCAGCTTCCACAAACGCCTGGTCCACCTTCACGATTGCTTGTTTGTCCGCTGGAGCTGGATAAGCTGAAAGCGGAGCATGCCAAACCGCTCCGGAAATCCCCAGCAGGAATACAAGCCACAAACATTTCGAAAGAACCTTCATCACTTCCCCCTGGAAAGTAAATTAAGTGATGCGTGGACTGCGCTGACGCGAATCTATTGCGATTGCAGAATCTTCGCCGCCGCCGGATGCCGCAATCGCATCCGCTTGCGGCGCGATACGGCTGCTCACTGAGAATGCGGGTTCACCAGCGCTAGCGCTTTGTCAAAGTAAGAAAGATCGTAGTAGGCGCTTGCCGGCCCGCGAGCCGCTGGTTTCGCATCGCCGGCCGCAGCGCGCAAATCCAGCACTTGTTCGAATCCATCCACCTGAAATCGCGCGTCTGGCGTCCACGCGTTCTTCACATCAACGTCGTAGGTGTCGCCGGCGATATCCGGAGGTAAATGCGAATCCTTCGTCAGCAGTTCCACCACTTGCTGCTTATTCGCCGGCGACATTAGCCAGCGCTGCGACTCGATGAACGCAGCGATGTAACGCTCGAGGAGTTCGGAGTGTTCGCGCGCCCAGTCGCGCCGCACAAAACCGCCAATCCCCTGCGAGGGGGCCGTGCCGAGCAGAGTTTGCGTCAAACCGAGGCTAACCAGCCCCGCGCGCTGCGCCAGCACGGAAGTAGGTGGCTTCTGGATCGTCGCCGCGTACTGCTTATTTTCCTTCATGGCGTCGAGCCGCTCCGGCGCCAGGCCCACCACCTTGAACTCGCAGTCCTTCCCGGGGTCCAGGCCGTTGCGCAACAGAATCAGCTTCAGCGTCAGCGTGTACGCGGTATCTGGTCCGTCCGTGATGATGATGCGCCCGCGCAGGTCCCTTACCGACTTGACGTCCGGCTGCACGATCAATTCGCTGGTGGAGCTTTCGCCACCGAGCACGATCACGACGTCCGCTTGCGCGGAGTCCACCATCGTCACGGCATTTTCCACCGCGGCATGAGCGATGTCCGCACTGCCGTCAGCAAGCGCGCCGCGCAGGCTGGTCGCGTCAGCAGCCTTTGTGGCCTGCGCTGCGATTCCGTATTTCGCGAAAATTCCGTTGCGATTGCCGATCACGACCGCGAGCGGCGTGCTGGGAAGGCATATGAGCCGAATGGTCTGCAGATCGGTCGACCGCGCAAGCGGCGCAGCGCTAACAGCCACCAACAAAAGTATCGCCGGCCACCACGATCTTGCGCGCCGAGCGTTCACACTTTGCAGCATGTCCCGTACCTGCATTCGAATTCTTCCTGGATGCCCCCGAGCGCCCCCAGGAAGGGCGCTCAGGAGTGCGCGGCTGTCTCTTACGCAATCAGAACAACAGCTTCAGGCCCAATTGAATGGACCGGTTGCCGCCCGAGCCGAGAACCGGATTCGCCGCCGCCACGTCTGGCGTAGCGCATCCGCAACCGAACAAGATTGTGGCTCGAGGGATCGTCGTTGGCGCCGGCGCCATAATCGCTGGGCCCGCCGTAGGGGTTGGCGAATTCCGGGTGGTTGAAGATGTTGAAGAACTCCACGCGAAACTGCGCCGTGAGCCGCTCGCCGAATTTCCAATTCTTGGCGATGGAAAAATCCACGTTGCGGAATCCCGAATCGCGAAAGATATTGCGGCCCATGGTGCCAAAGGTTCCCAGCGCCGGAGGAATCAGCACGGAATTCCCTTTCGCGTAGCATCCGAAATTCTGCAGCGAGGCCAGCATCCCGGCCGTCGTAGCCTTCGCGGTGCACGCCGCGGGAATGTCCGCACCGGAAAAATACGGCAGCGGCACGGCGCCCGAAGTGAAATCGGACGGGTTGCCGAAAAAGTCCCAGCGATCCTGGAATTCACCGGTCCCGCTGATGTCGTCCACGGTATCGGCGACCACCCACGGCGCTCCACTCTGCAAGCTCACGATCGAATTCACCTGCCAGCCCTCCAGTAATTGCCCAAAAGATTTTTTGTCGGGCAGGCTGTAGGTCATCGAAAAAGTGAAGCGATGCCGGATGTCCCAATCGCTGTTGCCGTACTGCGCCTTCGGGTTCGTGCTGTCCTGCGGCGTGTACTGGTTCCAGTTCTCCGAAGAATCATCCAGCGCGTGCGAATAGGTGTAAGCGGCGACGAACGAAAGCCGGTGGAAATTCCGGGCGGTGAGCGTCGCTTGCAAGCCGTTGTAGTTCGATTTGTAAATTCCGTTAATGTAGTTGATGAATCCCAGATACGGGAACGCCCCAACGAACGGCCGAGAGGCTTGCTCCGCAAGCGGATCCGACGCGCCGGCGGCAATCGCAGCCGGAGTCCAACCCGAACCCAACGCAGCTTGGTTAATATCAGTAATTCCCGGCAAGCGGCTGCCGTGATTTCCCACGTACGCGACCTGCGTCGAAAGATTATTCGAGAAGGCGTGTTGCACGTTCAAAGTCCACGTGCTTACGTAGGGCGTAGTGAAATTTCGATTCATGCCCAGAATGCTACACGGGCTGGGATTCGTCCCGGTTCCGGGAGCAGTCGCGGGCAAACCGTTGCCGCACGTGACGGTATTGGCGTTCGCAAAGACCGTTCCATTCCAATTCAGCTGCGATCCAGGCACCGTGATGGCGCTCGATGCGATCGTTCCCGGCCCCGGCACAGCCGTGCCATCGGCTTGCACGATCGTTGCGCCCGTCGGAATCACGCCGAGCCCAAGCGTGGGCGCGTTGCTGGTCTGCTGCTGCGAAATGAAGACGTCCGCCGGAAGCGTATCGTAAATCACGCTGCCCGCCGCGCGAACCACCGTCTTGCCGTCACCGAAGATGTCCCACGCCACTCCGATGCGCGGCGACAAATTCTTGTGATCAGGCTTGTAGATTGAGCTGATCTGATCGCCCACCTGCACCAGGCCCTGCGTCGGATCGAAATTGCCCAGCATGTCCTGGCTGTCCTGCGGCGGCGTAGTGTATTCGTAGCGCAGACCCAAATTCAGCGTGACAGTGGGCCGGATGCGCCAGTCGTCCTGAAAGAAAGCTGCGTAAGACCACTGATGGAGGTGGCGCGTGGGATCGCCCACCTGGATCGAGCCCGTGCTGGGCAGGCCGGCGAAAAAATCCTCCAGTGGAGAGGCCCCGCTGAACGCCGCGTTCTTGGCGAATTTGATCGTGCCCCGCGCCGCGCGGAACGTTCCTTCGTCCACCGTGTATTTGCGGACCTCGCCGCCAAACTTGAAACCGTGGTTGCCGTGCAAAAAGGAAACATTGTCAATCAGATCGAACGCCTGATCCGGCCCGATAATTTTGGGATGGTTCGCGCCGTTGCCGAGCGCCGTAAATCCCGAAAGGGAAATGGAAGGCAATCCGCCCAGCAACGGGTTCGTCACGCCAGTGTTAATTCCATACGTCGTCGCCGGCGTGCCCTGATCCAGTGGAAAAACGGGATTGTAAAGGCGGTTATAGCCGAAGCGGACTTCGTTCACCCACGTTGAATTCGGCGTGGACGTCCAGTTCACGTTCGCCACCTGCGCTTGCGTGTGCAGCAACGTCAGATATTGCGGCAGCACATACTGCTTGTCCGCCAGCGTCCCGGTGGAATCACCAAAGAAATAAAGGCCGCTGATGGTGTTGCGCGCGTTGAGCTGGTAATCAATTTTTCCAAGGCCATTGTCGCCGGATTGCGTATTCGGGAAACCCGAATTGATATTCGGCGAACTGGTGCTGTTCGGTCCAAAGACGTTTCCCGTGCATGTGACGGGCGGCCCAAGCGTGCAGCCGGCCAGCTTCAAGCTCACGGGGCTGACCGGAACACCGGCGGCCTCCAGACCTGTGATCGCATCTGGCATGCTGTTTTTGGGGTCGGGAGTGCTCTGCGCCAGGGTTTCCGGCACCGAGATGCCGTAGGAATTCCCCACTGTGTAACGCTGCCCTTCGTATCCGCCGAAGAAGAACAGCTTATTTCGCACGATCGGGCCGCCAACCGTAGTGCCAAATTGTTGCATCGCCAGCGGCGTTTGCGGCGTTCCGACCGGGTTGTAAAAGTTGCGCGCATCGAACGCGTCGTCGCGCCCAAACGCGTATGCCGTTCCGTGCAGAGCATTCGTTCCCGACTTCAATCCTACGTTGACCACCGCTCCCGGCTTCCATCCATATTCGGCGGCCGGGTTCGCCTGCAAGTTGAATTCCTGAATCGCATCAATCGGCAAGATCGTGGCGGCATCGCCGGCCAGTGTGCCGCCATTGATGACGCTCTGCCCCGTGAACGGTTCGACGTTTTCCAGGCCGTCCACAAAAAACATATTGTCTTCCGGGCGCACGCCGTTGCTGCTGTGCGTGCTCAATCCGCCGCCCGGATAGCTCACTACCTCCGGCCGCAATTGCAGCAAGTTTTCGTAGTTTCTGCCGTTCAGCGGAAGATCGTTGATGATCTGGTTGCTCAGCGTGCCGCCTAGCGTCGAGCTGGTGCTGTCCAGCATGGGAGTTTCGGCGGTTACCACGACCGTCTGGGTCGCCTCGCCCGGCAGGAGCTGAAAGTCAATACGCGCATCCGTGGCCACTTCCAGTTGAATATTCCTGCGGTCAATCGTTGCGAATCCTCTGGCCTCGGCTTTTACCTCATACTCGCCCGCCACGAGATTGGGAGCCAGATAGTCTCCCGCGTAATCGGTGACCAGCGTGCGGCTCGCGCCCCGTTGTGTATCTATAATGGTCACCGTCGCGCCGACAATCGCAGCGCCGCTCTGATCATGTACGTTGCCGAGAATTCTTCCTGTCGCTGACTGCGCGTTTGCACCAGTCGGCGCAAAGACCGTCGCCGCCGCAAGCGCCACCACGAAGAGAAGTTGAACGACTCGCCGCCATGCTGACCCAGAAACCCCCGTCTGAGAACCCATCGCGTCTACCCCCGTCGACCGCGTAATGTAAAAGTGGTAGGACAGCCTTACCACCTGGTAGCATTACAGTCAAGTTTTGTTTATCCAACGTATCCGTATTCCCTTCAGGTATTCCCGGTTCGCGCGCCGCAACGCTCACTCGTACCCGCCGGCGAACGTCCGTAAATAACTGATTTGGTGGGATTAAACACAAACGACGGGACCGCAATCGTCGGACCACGGGGTGGGGACGACTGACCAGCGCATCGGAATAAATGAAATTGCCGTTCCAGTCCCGACCCTGTCTTTGACGACCCTTGAGCACTCCCGGCCGTCGAAAGGTTTACAAGAAGTTAAGACCTTAAATCGCTAACGGCCCTCGCGCCTAGCACTTGTCGCACGAGGGCCCCTGTGCCGCGCGGTAATCGCGCACTCGTCGCGCCGTCGCGGACCCGCTACTTCATGAATTCCCGCACCAGCTGCGCAATTTCATCCGCCGCGGTATCCAGCGCGAAATGCCCACCATCTACGATGTGCACTGCGGCCTTGGGGACGTCGCGCCGGTACGCTTCCGGCTCCGACGGATCGAACGACGACTCATATTTGCCCCAAATTACCAGAAGCCGCGGCTGCTTCTGGCGCATCCACGCCTGCCACTTGGGATAAGCGTCCACATTCGTGCGGTAATCGTAGAAAAGGTCGGTCTGTATATCGCCCTGCCCCGGCTGATTCAGAAAATAAAATTCATCGGTCCACAAATCGGGATCGTGACGTTCCACGTTGGGATCGTCTCCGACGTGACGCGCTCGCGTCGTCGGGAGCGAAAGTAAATTCGTACGCAATGCGCTTTCGTACGCGGCGCGGTCGGCCCAAAACGCTCGCCGCGTCTTCCAATTGGCGCCCAGGCCCTCGTTGTGAGCAACGGCATCCTGCACGATCAGCGCCTCGACGCGCTCCGGATGAGCAAGCACCATGCGAAATCCCACCGGCCCGCCGTAATCTTGCATGTACAGTGTGTAGCGCGAAAGCCCCAACGCATCGCAGAAGTGATTCATCACGTCGGCGATGTGGTCAAAGGTGTACGCGAATTTCTTCGGGTCCGGCCAATCGCTGTGTCCGAACCCCGGATAATCCGGCGCCACCATATGGTAGCGATCGGATAGCCGCACGAAGAGCGGCTCGAACATCCGCGATGACGACGGCAATCCGTGCAACAACAACAGCGTCGGCGCGTTCTTCGGCCCAGCCTCCCGGTAAAATATCGAAAGCCCATCAATCTGCATCGTGCGATAAGAAGTAGGATATTCCATTGAACGCTCCTTTCCCTGCGCGGCCGCCGCGGCCACCGGCAATTGGCCCAGCAGTTGAAATAACGCCAGCATCACGAAAACGCCACGCGCCGAGCCGCAAACCCGCAACACTCTCGGCCAAAGTGAGGAACGAATCAGCGGCATCGCGCACCTCTTCCCGGACGCGAGCTTCCGCACCGCGGCTCGCCGTTCGCGTGCATATCACCACCTGCGTTTATGGTTTTACACTGCGTGAGGTGTTCGTGGTCAAGCGTTTCGAAAATTCACGGAGTATATTTCCAGCCATTCGTCCGCCAAGTCCCACGGCGGCATTCGTGAAAACCAGGCCCACTCCACGATTCTGTTTGGGGTAGTACAGATTGGATAGCGCTCCCGCACTCAAATCACCCAGCAAAAAAGAATAGTTCGGCGCAGTAAGCCCGCTGTCGGTGCGCGTGAAAAACGCCGAGCCGATCGCATGCAGCACGCGCGACTTCACCGAGCCAGTGCCCTGGTAGTAGTAACGCGGATCCTGATGCAGCAGCGAAGGGAAAATCGCATGCGTGAAGAAGTCGCTGCTGCGCCCGTCGGCAAATTTCGCCGCAAATCTTTTGCCGTAGCCCTCGGCGCCTTGCCCGTATCCTGAGAACGAGTTTGTAGCCTGCTCGATGCCGGCGCCGAAGCCGACGCCAACTATCGCCACCGGATCGAACGTGCCGCGCGCCGCGAAAAGGAATTTCTGCTTCGCAGTGAGTGGCGCGGTGTCGTACGTGTAGCTCGTATAAAAGTTGGGGATCACGCCCATCAGGCGTTGTTTCTCCGCAGCGTGCATCTGCTCGGCGGCAATAAACTCGGTGGGATGCACGATCATCTCCGTGCTGGCCGCCGCAACGGACAACGCGAAGCCCGGAACCTCGTAGTCTTGCTGCCCGATCAGCGCGAAGCTCGTCGAGGTATAGGGGGCAAAACCTTGGGCGTTTACGCTCACCAGATACGACCCAGCCTGAATCTTTGTAAAACTAAATTCGCCGTTCTTCCCCGACGCCGTCTCCTCCATTTCCCTTCCATCCGGATGCCGCAAACTCACTTCCGCGCCGGAAACCGAAGCTCCGCTGGCGTCCAGCACCACTCCTTCGACGCTCGCCGACCCCGCCGCCGCACCCGTTGGCTGAGCGGAATTAGGAGCGAAGAAAGCAGGTAACGGAGCATCAGGCAGCGCGCGGCTGCTGTTCTCGTGTCCCGCACTTTGCTGTGAAGCTTGAGCGAATGCGCTCGGAGGAATCATCCAAAGCAGAAATAACGCGCTAACAATTACCGCAGGCCGTGATGTTCGCGCGGAGAAATGGACAAAGTTTGGCGCGTTGCAAATTCCAACGCTGGTCGCGGATTCTGGTCGCACTGCGGCTTCGACGAGCAAACTATCGAACTGTGAATCCAATTAGACTCCGCCAGGCTGTGCGGCTTCGAGGGATGGTGCATACGCAGTGTACGCTCTTGCGCAGCGGTTTTCCGTTCGATAATGCGTCGTCCCGCCAAATAGCTAACTGTCCCTGAGGACGATTTTGCGCCTGTCCGGCAGGCACACTACCACTCCGGATGCCATCAGCAGGATCGCAATTCCAGCGCTTCCGCGGCGCGCGGCTTTACATCGTCAAAACGACGCGGAACTCCGCCTTGCCGCTCATCATCCGCGCGTAAGCCTCCGCCGCTTTTTCCAGCGGATATAGTTCGATCATCGGACGCACGCCAGTTAGCTCGGAGAAGCGCAGCGTATCGTCGATGTCCGCGGGCGTTCCTGCAGCCCATCCCAGAATCGCCCGGCTTCCATTGATAAGTTGAATGGGCGTGACCTCGATCGGCTCGAATGCCGCGCCGATTACTAGAAGCTTGCCGTTCGGCGCCAACCCGTCGATCACTTCCGACATGGACTTCGAACTCGGCGCCGTCGCCAGAATTACCTGCGCGCCGCCTAGCTTTTGCAACGCCTCGGCTGCGTTCGTCGCTTTATTATCAATGTAAACGTGCGCGCCGAGTTTCTTCGCCAGCGCCGCGCTCTCCGGCCCGCGCCCGATGGCCACCACCTTGTACCCGCACTTGTTCGCGAATTGAATTCCCAGATGGCCGAGACCGCCGATGCCCAGCACCGCAACCACATCGCCGGGCATCGCTCCCGCATGACGCAGCGAATTGTAAACAGTGATCCCGGCACAAAGCAGCGGCGCCGCGTCCACGTCACTGAGACCTTCCGGAATCGACACTAGCGCATTCGCCGGCGCCACCATGTATTGCTGGTAACCGCCGTCGTAACTGATCCCCGGAATCGTCATGTTCACGCAATTGCGAAAATCTCCGCGCCGGCAATAAAGGCAAGTCCCGTCATGTCCGCCGTGCCAGCCCACTCCCACTCGCTGCCCCTTCTTCCAATCGGTCACGCCTTCGCCCAATTCATCAATGATGCCCGCCACTTCGTGCCCCGGCACGCGCGGATATTGAATGCCGGGCCAAGCGCCTTCTTTCGTCAACGAGTCGCTGTGGCAGACGCCGCACGCCTGCACCTTGATGCGCACCTGTTGCGCACTCGGCTTCGGAATCTCCCGCTCCACGATCTCGAAATCTGCTCCCGGCTTCGGAACCTGCGCTGCTTTCATTGGTGCAATCCCCACTTTCGTAGTTGCCATGATGTCCTCCTGTGCGTTTTTGCTTCCTGCTATTGAATGTCCGCGGCTGGTGGAAACTGCCGATTTTCGCGGGCCCGCGCCGGTCCCGTTGCGTTGCAGTAGTGAATCACTATCTCAGCAACTTCTATTACTACGCCACCTCGCGAAACATTTCCAGTTCAACCGGTCGGCTACCAACGCCCCGCGTGCGCGCCGCCATCCACGTGAAGTATTTCTCCGGTCACTTGCTCTGCCTGGGCCACATAAAGCACCGCATCCACTATGTCTTGTACCTCCGCAATCTTCCCCATCGGCGCGTACGCCTTCATCGCTTCCTTGGAATCATTCTTGTGCAGCGGCGTGTCCACCACCCCCGGAGCCACAGCGTTGAACCGAATGCCGTCCTTCGCATACTCGATCGCGAGATGCCGAGTGATCGTATTGAGCCCGCCTTTCGTAATCATCGAGACCGACGCCTTTTCGTTGGCATACGGCTGATCTGCAAGCGACGCAGTGATAGTCACCACATTCCCCGATTTTTGTTTCAGCATCTGTTTCACCGCGAACTGAGTAATGTAGAGAAATCCCAGCAGGTTGGTCGAGAACAACGCATTAAAGTCCTCAGTCGTAAACTCGATGAACGGCTTGACGCGAAAGATTCCGGCGTTGTTCACTAGCACGTCAATTCTTCCGAAGCGCCCGATCGCCGCCTCCACGGTTTTCGCGGCAGTCTCCTGCTTGCCGATATCGCCATCCACAAGAATCAGGCTAGGCGAAGCACTCAACGATCGCGTCGCATTCAGCGACGTTCCCACAATGTTATAGCCGCGCTTCAAAAAGCCTTCGACCAGTCCCGCGCCAATACCACCCGCTGCTCCCGTAACGATTGCCGTTTTCTTTTCGGGCATAAATACCTCTTCCTTCGAAATGTGGAATGCAATAAGCAGTTGCGATTCGGCTGGGAGGGTGGGTTCGACCCAAGAGCGTTCCAGTGGAAGTGCGTTGCGGTGAAAAATGCGCTGATCGGGAACTTCTGTCACTCCGCTACTTCGAAAATCACTTCCAGTTCGACGGGAACTCCAAGCGGAAGGCTCGCCACGCCATAAACCAAGCGGCAAGGATTCTTCTCCTTTCCGAAAACATCTTGCAACAACTGCGACGCGCCATCGGCAATTTTCGGCTGTTCGCGGAAATCGCCTACCGTGGCCACCATCACTCCAAGCCGGACTACCCGCGTCACTTTATCAAGGGATCCGAGATATTCGCGCGCCACAGCCAACGCGTTGATCGCCGCAAGGCGCGCCGCTTGGAACGCCTCGTGCGTATCTAGCTCCAAGCCCACGCGCCCAATGAATTTCGGCGTGCGCCCTTCGGTCGGCATCATCCCGGTCAGAAAAAGCAGATTACCCGTCTGCACCGCTTCCTTGTAAACGCCAAAAGGCTGTGGCGGCGCCGGAAGCGTGATGCCAAGTTCTTTCAATCGTTGCTCGGCGCTGGTATCCCCAGAACCCTCACGCGCCATTCGTTCCGCGGAATTTGCGTTCATCGTCGTCACTCCCGTTGCTGCTACACCGCTGCCCGCGGCGGCTATGCTATCTGGCCCCTTTGATTCAGCGAAGCGGTCTGAAGTTACAGCGAATCTTCGGCGCGACGATCACGCACTCGCGCTTTTCCGCCGTCGCCGCGCGCTCCACTCGGTCACCGGCCCCGCAATTTCGCCCACTTCGTCCACCAACGACTTCAAAAACGCCGCGACATCCGTGCAAGCCCCAAGATTCGCGCTCTGCCCCGCCCACAGCAGCACCAAATCCGCGCGGCCCGCCGCCTCCGCCGCCATCGTAAGATTTCGCACCAGCCCACGCTGCAACGGATACGGCAAAATCTCCGTCCCCTTGCGATTCAAATCCTCCATCAAACGGTTCCGCACTCCCCGCGCAAGCCTTCCCGTAAATCCTTTCGTCAACCCCGTGTGCCCCGCCTTCTTGGCCAACAAAAGTTCGCGATGCAACCGCGTCGCTCCCGATTCCTCGCACGTCAAAAATACCGTTCCCATCTGCACAGCTTCCGCGCCCAGCGCCATCGCCGCAATCACTCCGCGCGCGTCCGCGATCCCGCCCGCTGCAATCACGGGCACGTCCACAATGTCCGCAATCTGCGGCACCAGTGACATTGTCCCCGTCAGCGAATCCTCCGCCGCGCGCAGAAACGATCCACGATGCCCCGCCGCCTCGAATCCCGAAGCGGCAATCGCATCCACGCCGGCGTCTCGCAACGCCGCAGCCTCGTCCGGCGTAGTCGCCGCGCCAATCGTCACGATTCCCTTCGCGCGGCACTCCTGCAAAATTTCTCGCGGCGGAATTCCAAAGATAAAGCTGAACACCGGTACCTTCGCATCCAGCAGCGCGCGCGCCTGCTGTTCAAATCGCAGCGTCGGCGAATATGGTTTGTACGCCGGCGGAGCCACTCCCAGCTCCGCAAGATGCGCGCCAATCGGCGCGAGGCTCCTGCGAAACGCGCCTTCATCCGAGCGACGCGCGCCTTCATCCTCCATCGAAACCCACAAATTCATCGCAAACGGTTTCGCCGTGAGCGTGCGAATCTCGGCGACTACGTCCTCGATCTCTTGCGGCGACAAATTGAGCGCCCCAAACGATCCCAGCCCACCAGAATTCGACACCGCCGCCGTCAATCGCTGCGAAGCAAACCCACCGAACGGCCCCTGAATAATCGGATACTCAATCCCCAATTTCGCAGTGAGCCGGTTCCGATTCCACGCGGCCACACTCATGCGATCACCTCCCAATCACATCAGCGAATGCGAATCCCAGCAAATCACAATTGTCGAAATCGCACAATCGAAACACTGCACGAGTTCGCACAGGCTCCGATATTGAACAACCGAGCACGCACCAAGTAAATGCGCACAGAAGATGCTCCTAACAACGCCTCGCCGACCTCGTCCATATACCAACGCCAGCTTTCGCAGCAACAGCAACAAGAACAACGAAAGCAGCCGCCGCGGCCGCGGCACGCGCTCGGGAGGGGACCCGTGCTCACATTCTTCCAGGACCTGCGTTACGCGCTCCGCATCCTGCTAAAAAGCCCCGGCTTCACGATCGTCGCGGTACTCACTCTCGCGCTAGGCATCGGCGCCAACGTTGCCACCTTCAGCGCCGTCTATGGAGTGCTCCTCCGCCCGCTGCCCTTCCCTCAATCCAAGCAACTCGTTCGCGTCTTCGACGATCTCCGCGGCTCGAACGAACAGGACGTCGGCATGTCCGCGGCCGAGCTGCGGGATTTGCAGGATCGCTCCGGAGTTTTTCAGGAAATTTCTGCGGTCCCTCCCAGCAATTCCGCGATCGGCGGCGGAGACCGCACCGTTCGCGCCGAAAGCCTAATCACCAGCCCTGATTACTTCACGCTGCTCGGTGCCAAACCGCAACTCGGTCGCGTTTACACCAAGCGGGACGCCGAGCGGGTTTGAAGGGTGCCACAAAACACAGCGAGCTGTCATTCCGAGGGCGGCTTTCGCCCGAGGAATCTGCTTTTTTCTTTGGCGTGCGACGAAAAGCAGATCCCTCGCTCCGCTCGGGATGACATGCGTTCAGTTAGTCATGCCGCAGCGCCGTCAGCGGGTCCACATGTATCGCCCGTCGCGCCGGAAAATAACAAGCCAGCAGCGCCACCCCAATCAGCAAAAGCGCTACTCCCGCAAACGTCAAAGGATCCGTCGGCCGCACGCCGTAAAGCAATCCCGCCATCAAGTGTGAAACGACCAGCGCGCAAGCCAGCCCCACCGCGGCCCCCGCAATCGCTAGCGTCAATCCTTCGCGCAGCACCATCCGCAAAATATTCCGGCTCTGCGCTCCGAGCGCCAGACGAATCCCAATCTCATGCGTGCGCTCACTGACCGCGTACGAAATCACTCCATAAATTCCGAGCGCCGCGAGCAGCAGCGCGGTCAGAGCGAACAAGCCCACCATTTCCATCGAGAAGCGCCTCTGCGAGAGTGACGCAGTCACCATTTCGTCGAGCATCTGCGCTCCGAAAACGGGAAGCTCCGGGTTAATGGCCTGCACCTCCTCGCGCAAACCTACCGGAGTGGCGGCCGGGTCCAGCTGTCCGCGCAAGAATATCGCCAGGTCTTTCGGATGCCGCTGGTACAGGCTCTGAAACACTTGCGGGCCGCTCGATTCCGCGAGCGATTCGGTTCGAGCATCCGCAACTACGCCCACGATGGTGGTCCACGAAGAGGCCGGTGTTCCGCGCGCGTTGTTCAGCTTTACGTGCTGGCCGACCGGATCCCCGTTTGGCCAATACGTCCGCGCGAACGCCTCATTCACCACCGCGACCGGTGGCGCTTTTTCATCGTCGGAGTCGCCAAATAAACGTCCGCGCAGCAGCGGCATCCGCAACAACTGAAAATATTCCGGCGTAACCATGGATACGTCCACTAAAGGCGCCTGGTCGCCCGCATTCTGGCGACCTTCGACCACCAATAGGTACGGATTCAAATCGACTCGAGCGTGACCTAACGGAACAGCTGCCATATCACCAACGGCGATTTCTTCCACCCCGGGCAGCGTCCCGCCTCGACGTAGCACTTCACGTATGAATGGCGCTTCTTGCGCAGCGGTTTGATAGATGTCCGTATCGGGATCATTTGGCACCGGCAGCCACGTGCGCACAGCCATTACATTCTGCGGGTTGAATCCCGGCGGCACTTTCAACAAATCCCAAAAACTGCGCAACAGAAGACCTGCGGCAATCATCAGCGCCAACGACAGCGCAAATTCCGTCACCATCAAGACTCGCCGCGTGCGCGCCTGCTCTCCGGATCCTCTCGAGCCGCGCCCTTCCTGCTTCAGCATCGGAATCAAATCCAGCCGGCCAGCATGCAAAGCGGGAGCCAAGCCAAAGATTGCGCCGCTGAGCAGAGACACGGCCAGAGCGAAAATCAAAACCGTCCAGTTGATGGATACTTCGTTGAGCCGCGGCAGAGTGTCTGGCACGATGTGCAGCAGAAAGCCCTTCGCACAGAAAAGAATCGCCAGACCCGAGACTCCGCCGAGCAACGAAAGAAGTATGCTTTCGGTCAGCAACTGCCGTACCAGCCGTTGCCGCGCGGCTCCGAGCGCCCGTCGAATCGCCATCTCGTGTCCTCGCGCGCTCGCGCGAGCCAGCAGCAGGTTCGCGACGTTCACGCAGCCGATCAGCAGGACCAATCCCACCGCGCCAAGCAGCAAAATCAACGACTGCCGAACGTTGCCGACCACAGTTTCCGTGAGCGGCACCAGGCGCACCGTCCAGCCGCTCTGCACCGGATAGTCATTCGGAAATTCCTTCTGCAACGATGCCACCAACGCGTCTACCCGGCTTTGCGCGTTCGCAATCGTCAGTCCAGGTTTGATTCGCGCGATCGCTTCCGGAAGAATTCGCGAATTCCGCAGCGGCGGCGGCGCCGGGGGTCCCGCAAAACCTGCCGCGGCCCAAACATCAATGTTGCTTGCCTCCACGGTTGCTCCCGGATCGTGAAAACCGGGCGGCATGACGCCGACTACGCTGTACAAGTCATTGTCCAACCGCAAACTTTTGCCCAGAATATGCGGGTCGCCTCCGAAGGCCCGCTTCCATAGGCCGTCGCTGATGACAACTTCCAAGTTGAACCCCGGCGTGTGATCCTCCGGATTGAACGTGCGGCCCAACTGCGGTTTCACATCGAGCACCGCAAAATAATTGGGCGCTATCGTAAGCAGCCGGATTCGCTCAGGCGCCGAAGAACCCGTGAGATTTACATCCCCGCCTCCGAGCGGCGTAACGTAGTCAAAAATGCCGGAGCGCTGCAGATCCTGCCATTCCGGCACGGAGATTCCCACGTCCCGCGCGCCCACACCGGGAAGATCGTCCTCGATCCTCACGAGCTGCTGGGGGTGCGGGTACGGCAACGGGTGCAACAGAGTGGCGTCCACCAGACTGAAGATGGCCGTGGTCGCTCCAATTCCCAAAGCGATCGTCAACACCGCGACGGCCGTGAATCCCGGCGCCTTGCGCAGCATCCGCGCGCCGTAGCGAATGTCCTGCCAAAAATGATCCCACCACGGCCAGCGGCTCGATTCGTAGAAGTTTTCTTGTGCGCGCGTCACGTTGCCGAAAGCGCGCCGCGCCGCCGTGCGCGCCTCTTCTTCGCTGAGTCCCTGTTCCCGCAGACGCTCCACTTCCAATTCAATGTGCGCCTCGATCTCAGCTCCGAAGTCGCTAGTCTCGCGCTTGCGTCGGAACATGGCTCTAGCCCTCCTCAGCCTCCAGAACTCTTCCGATGGCTGCCGTCAGTCGGTTCCACTTCGTGGTTTCTTTGGCCAGTTGTTTGCGGCCGGCTGGTGTCAGCGCGTAAAAACGCGCCTTGCGGTTGTTGCTGGAGGTGCCCCATTTCGCGGAAATCCAGCCGCGTTCTTCGAGGCGTTGCAATGCCGGGTAAAGCGCTCCATGTTCGACGAGCAATTCTTCCGCGGAAGTCTGCTGAATGGCGCGCGCAATCCCCTGCCCATGCTGCGAGCCAAAAATCAAAGTCCGCAAAATCAGCAGGTCCAAAGTCCCCTGCAAAAGTTCCAATCGTTCTCGCGACTCTCGGGTTGACATGTCACCCAAGAATGCTCTCGCCCGGGTAAGATGTCAACCCAAATCAGCCGCGGCGCGCGTCTCACTGGCGCTTCGGACTTGTGGCCGGGTGGCCGTGGCCTGTGTAGCGGCGGCTCGACGCTTTCCACCGAGCCGGCAGCCTTCGGTTTTGGTGCTGCTCGGCCGCATCACTCAGCGCTCCGCTCCCCAACGCCGCCAATCTTCAGTTATCATGGCGACTCCGTGACCCCGACTCCAGACTCCGCACCCGCTCGGCGCCGCCGCGCCCTCCGCGATATCCTTATATACGGCATTTCCGGCGGCCTGCTAATCGCCGTCCTAAAACTCACCGAATACCGCTTCCTGGTCGTCGAACATTCCGTCGAAATCTACGCCGGATTGATCGCCGCGCTCTTCGCCGCGCTAGGCATCTGGTTAGGCCTCACGCTCACAAGAAAAAAGACCGTAACCATCATCCAGGAAATCCAAGCGCCGGCCACCGAACCCTTTGTCCTCGATCAAGCCCGCCTCGCCCAACTCGAAATCACGCCGCGTGAACTGGAAATTCTAGGCCTGATCGCCGCCGGCCTAAGCAATCGCGAAATCGCCGCCCAACTCTTCGTCAGCGAAAACACAGTGAAAACCCACTCCAGCCGCCTCTTCGACAAACTAGGCGCAAAACGCCGCACCCAAGCCGTCCAACTAGCCAAGACCGCTCGCCTGATCCCGTGACGCCGCTGCACATAAGTGAGAAGACGGGAGTCTTTGTAGGTCGCGGCTCAGGGCATGATTTCAAGTATGCCGAAAACGGAACGACGAAGTATCGAACGGTGACAAACAAAACTCGTGCGGCGATCTTTGTAGGTCGCGGCTTTAGCCGCGACATTAAGCTAGCATCGGAGCAAGGGGCTTTAGCCCCTGAAGTTCCCTCATGAGCAGAATCACAAGGCGGGTGAAACAATCCGGCGTCTACTTTGTGACCACGGACACTTGGCAGCGCCGCCAGCTATTCTTTAAACCCGAGCCGGCACAAATCGTAGTGGATCAGATCATGCAATGTCGGGAAAGAGGCTTCTACAAGCTGCACGCATTTGTTCTGATGCCCGAACATTTGCACATGCTGATCACTCCCGGCGAGGAATCGCCCATAGAAAAGGCAGTCATGATGATCAAGGGCGGCTCAAGCTTCAAAATTCGCAAAGAGCTGAACTACCAGTTTCCGATTTGGCACAGCGGATACCATGATCGTTGGATTCGAGATCTGTCGGAATACCGGATCCGAAAACAATACATAGAGCTGAATCCCGTGAAGGCCCGGCTAGCGGAAAAGGCCGCGGATTATTTGGCGGGTTCAGCCAGCGGAAAGTATGAATTGGATGCCTGCCAATTCGACGGAGGGAGCTCCAGGGGCTAAAGCCCCTGTCGTGCCGAGCGGTCATATGTCGTGGCTAAAGCCACGACCCACAAAGATTCCTCATCCCATGATGCCGCTGCACATAAGTAAGAGAACGGCCATTTTTGTAGGTCGCGGCTTTCGTGGTAGAGGGAACGTCATCCCGCCTGCGCCGACGCAGGAAGGGAGCGAAGCGAGGCCTGCCCCCTGCAGGCGGGGATCTGCTTTTCGCTGCCACCAAGAAAAAGCAGATTCCGCGGGCGGAATTCACCCTCGCAATGACATTTCGCTCGATTTGAAGCCTTGACCGGCCGCCTTCTCCCACCCAAAAGCATGATTTCTCGCCGCTGCAGTCGAAAACCCTGAAAATCACCCGAAAGTGTGACGACAACTCTCGCCATCGCCGCTACACTCCACCCACTTGAAACCAAATTTCACGCAAGGAGCCAACTCCATGAAAAAGACAGTCCTCACCTTCGGCCTCATCTCCGGCGTCATGATCTCCGTCCTGATGGGCGGCTCGCTTCTCATCTCCAACAAGATCAGCTCCGGGCACAGCTTGATTCTCGGCTACACGACCATGGTGGCGTCGTTCCTGCTGGTCTACTTCGGCATCCGCAGCTATCGCGACAACACCCTCGACGGCCAAATCTCCTTCGGCCGCGCCTTCGCCTGCGGCATCCTGATCACCCTGATCACCACCGTCTTCTACGTCGCCATGTGGGAGATTATCTACTTCAACTTCATGCCCCACTTCATGGACAGCTACTTCGCCGCGCAGATTCACAAGGTCCAAGCCTCCGGACTTGACCCCGCCACTACCGCCACGCGCGTCGCTGCCATACAACACTCTCAGCAGCTCTACCAGAACCCCTTCGTAAACATGGCTTACACCGCCATCGAGCCTCTGCCCGTCGGCATTATCATTACTCTCATCTCCGCTGCCATCCTCCGCAAGAAGTCGCCCACTCCCGCTCCTGCAACCTAGCCTGGTGAAGCGGCGCAACATGCGCTGAATTACCGACCACAAAAAGCGTTTGTCATCCCGAGCGCGGTGAGGGATCTCTCTTCCTTCTGCTCGCTCTGGATGCTCAGGAATTCGCGCGCGGCTGCATCGCCATCGCTACTAGCGCGCCAATCAAAATCGCCGGAAAAAGCTGCCCGACGATCGCCTCCGCCATCGCCATCGAACGCGCAATCGGATCAATCGGCGCGATGTCGCTGCCAATCGTAGTCAACGTCGCAAAACTGAAATAGGTAATCTTCGCCGAGAGCTGGTCCAGATTCGCCGGCGCGGTAACGAAGCCGAGAGAGCCGGGCCTGAGCTGTTCCAGAAATTGAAACGCGGACGCCCACGCCATTCCCAGCAGCAAGTACGCGCACACGCCGCCCTGTATGCGGCTCCAAGTCACCGGCCCCGCGCGAAACATCACCAGCAAGACGATGCGCACGTAAACCAGCAGCGTGAACGTCGCCAGCACGCTGCCCCACAGATGCAGTTGCAGCGTCGGATGCAATCGCCCCGCCGCCAGCACCGCCGTCGTCGCCACAATCGTCGCCAGCACAAACGCGAGGAAGCCGCGGCCTGTCTTCGCCGCAATCGCTCCATAAATCATCAGCACCATGACGGCCAGATCGAAAAAAATCCGCCCGCGCAATCCCGCTTCGCGCAAAGGGCTGATCACAAATATCAGCATGGCCACGGAAATAGTCACTAAGGTCAAGCCGAGGTCGCCCGACCAGAATTCGCTCATGCTAAACCGAAGATTAATGCCGTGCGGTAACTTCGGATCGCTGGTAGCCACAGTGCCCTCCGCGGATGCAACACCTGCCGGGCCGAATTATAGCCGCGTGGCCGCGCGTAGTCTCCCCAGGCAGTCCATCTCGACCTTCATTTCTCGCTCTTCGGAAAATAAAGCCACAGTATCAATCCCGCGCCATTCTTCTGCTGATTCGGACGCGGTCCGGAGTTGTTCTCATGCTGATAGTACGGATCAAGCTCGACGTGCCTGCTCAACGGTAACAGGCAACCCGCATACAAGCGAGTCACAGACCAGTTCGAGTATGGACTTTCGTAGAAAGCCTCCGCGCTCGCGTAAGGCCCGGGATGATAGGACCGAATCGTCAAGCGGCGCTCCGCCGTCAAGCGATTGCGATAGCGCCACTTGAAAGCGCCACTCGACCAATCGAGATCCGCGCGATTCTTGTCCGTAAACAGAAATCCTTTCAGCGGAAAATGAAACATGACCACAGGCTGCATACGATTCACGGCAGGCTTACCCGGCGCGGGCAGATAGCGGTATCCGATCGAAAACAAAACCGGCACGCACTTCGTTTCATCCAAATCAAAAACGGTCACCCGCTTCAGCGCCTCCAGCGGCCGCAGGTAAGCTTCAATGCTCGCCCCAAAATCCGAGATCGCCAGGCCGCCATTCGCGATTGTTTCCTTGTCCTGAAAAGCAAACCGCACGTTTGAAGTCAGCTGCACATAAGCATCAACCTCAGGCAGAAACTCCGTCGTGGAAGTCTGTGCGCGCGCTGGCGCACCAGCCCCCAGCAAGAGCAGTGCCGCCATCATCCATCTTGTGCGGACATGCTTCATTTCTTAGGTTTTGCACGGCCCAGAAAACGCAAAGCACGCAACCCGCCGAAATTATTCGCCGGCGTTTTTCGCGAGCGCTCCCACCACCGCGATGTTCGGAAGCAGGTCCGCTGGAAAACCGTGCCGCTGCTGCAAATACTCCGGGCTGTTGTAAGAGAGCCAGACCTTCCCCTGCGCGTCCTCCCAAATCAGAATCTTCAAAGGGAGGTCCAGCGCCGTGCTGGGTGCGGCCAACATCAGCGGCGTGCCACCCTTAGGATTGCCGAAGATCAGCAGCTTCGTAGGACGCATTTTCATTCCCACCTTGGCCGCTTCTCCGCTGTGGTCAATCAACGCAAACAGGGTGACGTTTTTCGCCTGCAAAATGCCTTTCAGCTTGTCCACCGTCTCGTCAACCGAATGATTGCTCGGGACGGTTACGATTCCCTCCCCTTTCTCGATCATCGCCCCACCATCAGCCCCGCCTCTCACCGGTGCTTCCGCCGCGGAAACAGTCTTCGCACTATCAGCGGATCCCTTGTCGGTCGGCGGCCCGGGCAGCGCCAGCCCAATCACGAGCGCTGCAAACGGCAAATATTTCATGACACACCTCCTCGCACTCCGGATCATGCTGAATTATTAGTATTGCGCGTGCGCTGCGGTTGGCGGTAAACGGTTCACTCGTAAATCAGCGTGTATCCTTGCTGCTCGAGCTGCGTCACTCGCACCATCGCGTTTGTGTCGACCTTTACTCCGGGAAGCAGATTGGCGTTGCCCCAATGATTCCCCGCAGCGGTTGCGCCGCACAATTCGATTTGCACGCCTTGCTTCATCAACCCATCCATAGCCTTTGCGTAGGGATTTCCGGTTTGCACGTGACGGTTCGCGTTATAAGTTTCGTCATCCAGCACAAAATAAGCCGCGTCGCCGTGAAACACGGCAACAATTTTCGCCGGTGCGTTCCATTCGCTCAAATCGCCGGCGAGCAGGTGAATATCTCCGAGAAAAAACGCCGTATCGCCCAGCATGACCGCGTGGCCCACATCCACCACTACATTCGCTTTTTCCAGTTTCACGGGAACGTCTATGTGCAGGGGCTGGTCCGATTGCGCGTGCACGCCGTATCCAGCGTACCCGGCAGCAAAGCAGAGAAAAAAAGCAGCAGCAAACAAAATTTTACACCAACTCTTCTGAAGCATGTTTCACCTCCAGCGCATTAGTTTTCGGTTGGGTTCCCTTGAGCAGAATTTCCGAGAGGAAGCTTCGGTGCGTGCATCCTACCCCGCCCCTCCGCCCGGCGCAACGGGTTCACGGCCGCGAGTCCAGCGACGAGCAGCAACTCGAGGGAGACTGCCAATGATAAAATCAGCCGCCGCTGCTGTTGCCGTTGTAGCGGCGGCTCTAGGGTTTAAGTCGAGCCGGCAGTTTTGGTTCGGTCGCCGCGTGGATGGATCGAACTTGATTTCACAATTCGCAACAGCCAAAGAGGCAGTGACCGGTCCTGCGTACGGTCCGTCGCGACATGAACCGCCCTCGGAACTCTTCAGCTGGCTCCGTTGGACCGCTCGTCGCGGAACCCGAAGTACGCGAGTAACGGGCAGATAATCAGCCAGAGCACCGTAGTCACAACAGCGTCAGAGATGCTGTGTTTTTGCCAGGCTCTGACGAAGTTCACAATCGCCACGGTAAGACAGCCCCCGACAGTGGAATAAAACGGTACGATTTTTGTTCGGATTGCCACGGTTCGGGCAGTAGACATCGAGAGCGCACAGCCTGTCAAGCAATCGCATCCCGGAAATCGCAAAACGGCAACGGCGGCTTAGCGTGCAACAAGTTCTGCTGCTGCCTCATTGCCGAACACCGACTATGCTTGTAAAGTCACGGGTAGTCGCCTATGAAGGTGCTCAAAATCCTCGGACTGGTCGGCTTGGTCATCGTGGTTACGATTGCGATTCTCGCCTGGGCTATTTCGCCCCACGAGCCGAGCGACCAAGCCCTCGAAAAACAATTTTACAGAAACCGGCCCGACCTGGAACGCCTCGTGACGATGCTGGCGGAAGATTCCCAGATGGTCCGCATAGCGCCCGAGTTTTTGTGGACACAAGCCAGCGTCGCATGGCCTCTTCCGGAGGCGCAGTGGGGAATCTCCCGGGCGCGCTGGGAGCAATACAAGAACCTGTTCGATCGCGCCGGTATCGCCAACGGCTTGGTGAACCGCGGAAGGTCCAAAGAGGCCATTTTCACCGTCTATAGCTGGGGAATCGTTCCGGCGGGCTTCGGCGTCGGTTACCTCCATTGCGGACAACCCGACAAAAATGATGCGCTCACCGAACCGGCATGCATCGAACGAAAAGACTCCGGCAAGGGAATGTACGGGAATTCCACTTCCTATGGTTACCGGTACAAGAAAATAACCGGGGACTGGTTCATCCTC
Organism: uncultured Acidobacteriota bacterium; assembly: GCA_963834215.1. Taxonomy (GTDB): domain Bacteria; phylum Acidobacteriota; class Terriglobia; order Acidiferrales; family UBA7541; genus Palsa-295. Next base: position 210,156 of record CAWIAM010000001.1, read on the forward strand.
GAGCAATCGAATTAATTTTTGGCATTCCGCTGGCGACAATTCTGGCTCAAGCGGCGCAACGAGGAAATTGCGGTACCCTCGCCTGCCAAGCGAGGCCATCCCGCACCGCGTCTGCTACCACTGCGGGCCATCACTGCGGGACATCACGGCCGGCTTTCACGCTTTGAACCGTAACCCGCCGGCGCGCATCCAAAGTTCCGAGGAGTTCCCATGCGATCAGACATCGTTCCCGGCGCCAAATTCCCCGACTTCGAGCTTTCCGACCACACTGCAAAACACCGCAAACTCTCCGAGCTGCAAGGACCGCATCCCATGGTCCTCGTGCTCAGCCGCGGAGCTTTCTGCCCCAAAGACCGCCGGCAGGCCGAAGGCCTCGTGCAACTCCATCGCGAAATGGAAGTCGCCTATACCCGCCTGGTCACCATCAGCACCGACAACATCACGCAGACCAATGAATATCGCACCGGCGTGGACGCCCACTGGCCGTTCCTCTCCGACCCCAGCCGCATCATCCAAAAAGATCTGGACATCGCCGAATACACCGATCCCACCAACAATCCCATGATCCCGCACGTCTTCGTCCTCGAACCGGGCCTCATCATCTACAAGATTTACGACGGCTACTGGTTTTGGGGACGGCCCACTATCGAAGACCTGCGCCAGGATCTCCGCGCCGTCACAAAAAAATGCCGCGCCGACTGGGACATCACTACTCCCGAAATGAAAGCTGCCTGGCAAGCCGGCCGCAAAGACCTCTTCTACCCCTACGGCAAAACCTACGCCCAAACCATCGGCGAACAAGATTAGCAGCAGCGTCCTTATCGCGATGCCCGCCGGCAAAGTCATCGCCGTGGCTTCTACCTCGTCATCGCCCAGAGCCTAAAGCCTGCTCCACGGCTGCATTACACAGTATTAATTGATGAATGAAACACAAGCGAAAGCAATTCTGCTGGAGCGACGCAGCGGTTGCTCTATAGTCGAATTATCGGCCTGGGCGAAATTCTTGCATCTTGCTTCACTCGCGCAATCTTCTTGGGAGGGTGTTCGATGACCAAGTTTCACGCCGGAGTGCTGTGCGCCTGCTCCCTGCTGGCTTCGCTGCTCGTCATTCCGTCGCCCGCAGAGGTCGCGACGCCCGGCGTCACCAGCACTTCGATCCAACTCGGTTCTTGTTCGGCCCTCTCGGGCCCCGCCTCCTTTTTGGGCATGCAGACGCAGATTGGCGCGCTCGCGTACCTCCACATGATCAACGATCAGGGCGGAGTCTTCGGCCGCAAAATTGAAGTGAATTCCTTCGACGACGGTTACGATCCCGAACAAACTTCCGCCTGTTTCAACCGCCTGCTGAAACAGAACGTCTTTGCCATGGGCTTTTTTGTGGGCACTCCGACGGCCGCAAAGTACGTACCAATGGCCGAAAGCGCGAAAATTCCAGTCGTAGGGCTTTTTACCGGAGCGCAATTGCTCTACCAGCCGTTCAAACACTACATCGTCAACGTTCGCGCGTCCTATTTCGATGAGACCCGCGATCAAGTGGACAACCTGTGGCAAGCGCGCGGAATTCACAAGATCGGCGTGATCTATCAAGATGACGCGTTCGGCACGGCCGTTCTAGATGGAGTGGAACACGCCCTTGCGGCGCATCAGGCCAAAGCAGTCGCGCTCGGAACGTTCCCGCGCAACACCCTGAATATCCAGCAAGGCCTGAAGACCGTGCGCGCCGCGAACCCCGAGGCGGTGATTCTGGTGGGACCGTATGCGCCGGTCGCCGCCATTCTGAAGCAGGCGCACGCGGATGGTTGGCATCCCTTGTTTCTCACCGTGTCATTTGTAGGGACCGAAGCGCTGGTCCGGATTGCCGGCAGCGACGCCGAGGGAATGGTCATCACGCAAGTGGTGCCGCCCTGCGACAACAGCGCACTGCCCACGGTCAAGCTGTACCTGAATGCTCTCAACAAATATATGGGCGGAACGGAGCCGAACTTCGTGAGTTTGGAGGGCTTTGTGGACGCCATGGTCATCGTCGAAGGTCTCAAACGCGCCGGGCCGACTCTGACGCGCGAGAAATTCATCACCGGACTCGAGTCCATCCACGATCAGGACGTCGGGCTCGGGCAAAAGTTCCTGCTCGACTACGGCTCCAATCGGCATAACGGCTTCGACTCCGTGTATGCCACGGTCGTTCGAAATGGCCATGCGGTAGCGATCACGGACTGGAAAAGCCTGTCCGCGCAATAACGCGCCGGAGTCGTCACAGCGCCGGCGTATTCCAGAGTATCTTCCACAACCTACGCCCAAACCGCCGGCGAACCAGACTAACGTCTTGCTGCCTGACGCAAGTATGTAATTAGGCGACTTAGCGGGAATTGGAACCTCACCGTCGTACCCGCCTTGCGGTATCATCACTGCCATGCGGTGGCCCTCGACGAAGTGGACGCGGCTACTGAAGTTGACCCTGCTGGGTGCTGTTGCGTTCTGGCTGCCCGATGTGCTTCTCCACGCCTTGCGGGGCTATAACTTTAATGGGAGAGATGTGGGCATCGTCACGATCGTTTGTCCATTGACGACGCTGATTGCGTTTTTTGTCGCCAAACGGACGGACAAGACAGACCCATCGCAGTCGGTGATTCCGGCATTACTCGTGGGTGTCTGGCTTTTTGGTGGCTTATTCATGCTGGCGGGCGCAAGTTTCGGGGGCGCCGGATTCTTGACTCCAAACGGCGCGCGCTGGGTGATGTTCACGATATTGCTCTCCCTCGTTCCCATCTACACGTTCATCATGGCAACTTATGACGGCGCCCTCGCTGCTCTTTTGCTGGTGACTTTTGTCGGGGTCTTCGCGTGGCTAGTGGAACGAAGCGGCATTCTCTTGCGGTTTAACCGTCCGGAAGGAATTCGCAAAATCTAGTTCGCTCCCCGCCTTTGCGGCGCGCGACGCCAACGAACTTAATGATTTGTTGAATTGTGTGTTAGCGGTTCCCGATTATTCAGCATGACTCTGCATTCGCGCAGGAACTTCCATTGGGATGAAAAAGTTGCTGGCAAGAAGATAGGCAAACAGGTGTCCGACAGGCGACGCGTGCCGCAGTTGGGTGGCAGAAACCATTCCATTCGTTTCACTCCATTCCCAACCGCTGACCGAAAAACCCTGCAGCTTTTCGCGCAGTTCCGCCGAGCTCATCGGATAAACGTAGATGCGAACGTTCTGTGCGAGAAGACGCGCAAGCGCCTCCAGAAGTCTGCCTTCCAGATTGCCGTAAATGCCCTCAAACGCTTGAATCATCAGGGAAACACCGACGGCGAAGCGCACCGGCGCCTGCGTGTAGCGATTCACGAGTGCTTTCATGTTGTACAGCTCGCTTTGGCGAAAAAGCAGCACATCGCCGCCAGCAGCGAGAAGAGCGTCGATACGACGAAGTAAGTCGGGGACTTCCGGCACCGGTTCGTTCCGCGTGATCGGAGCAGCCGTCAGGCAAAAAACGCCGGCGGGCGAAACCTTGGTGTCGCCCAGCTCCTTCTGAAGCTCCTGAATGGCCGCGTCCAACAATCCCATATGAACTTGCGAGTGAGTTGAATCCCCGTGGCCAAAGTATCCTGGGGCAAGCACTAAAGCTTTCTTGTAGAGAGCTTCGGTAGGAGGAACTGTGGGGCCTTTGGAGGGGAAAAACACAGCCTCCGCAAATCCACCGCTCACCAAGTGGGCTAGCAACGTGCGGCGGTCCCAACTCTCAAATGCCGGCCCGCGAAGATCAACATAGTCGATCTCGATTCGCTCCCTGACCACGTCTACCGCCAAGCCTGCCAGAAACGATTCCTCGGTCTGCAGTTCATAGAACGCGGCGTAAATGAGATTGACGCCCAGAATACCGATGGCTTCCTGCTGCAGGACATTCGAAGGATCGCGCATATTGATGTGCAGCACGACGTCGTTGGGAGCGGCGCCCGGCTGCAACTGAAAGCGCAGACCGACCCAGCCATGCGGGTCGTTCGTCCCGGCGAAGTTACGCGCGGAGACGGTGTCAACAAAGGAGAAGAAACGCATTTCCGGACCGCGAGTTTTGCTCAACTCCGCGAGAAGCTGGGCCCATTCCTTGTCCAGCATGGCCTCGAGTCGCTGCCTGGATACGTAGCGCGATCCGACGCCATAAAGATCGTCGCTGACTTCCTTGTCGTAGGCCGATACAGTTTTGGCGACCGTAGCCGAGGCGCCTCCAACCACAAAGAACCAGTGCGAGACTTCCTGTCCGGCCCCGATTTCCGCGAACGAGCCGAAGGCCGCCGCATCGAGATTCAGAGTGAGCGCTTTATGGTGAGCGTCGAGTTTCTGAGCGATAGGCATAGTTAGACTTCAATAGGGCATCCTAAAAAAACCGCGACATTTGCTCAGTCCCTGAGATCCACAAATCTAGCCTGAATCAACCGTTGCATCACGGCAAAAATCATCGCGGTCGAAACGCCGAACATCAGCATTCCATTGGCTGCCTCCAGCGGTCCCAACAATCTCCACGCCGGCGTCATAAGCAGATCGCCATAGCCCAAAGTCGTGTAGTTCACGGCTGAGTGGTAGTACGCAGTTCCGAACTCTCGAAATTCTCCGCAGAAGATGAACAAAATCGCCCACCAGGCGATCTCAATGAGGTGCGCGGCCATCGTGAACGTCATCGTCAGCATAACCATTAAAAAATCGTTCCGGAAGCTCTTCCCCTCGCGACCCAGTCTTTTCTCACGGCGAACAAAACTCAGCGTAGCCATCACCGCCAGCGCATGCGTGAAGATCGTACAGACGACGGGAACAGCACCGACCGCCAACGGTTTGAGGAGCGCGAATCGCAGACTTGGAATCATCATCTTGCCGATATCAGCTCAATGGCACGAAGGATCGTCCACGAACTGGCCGCTTCCCGCCATGGCGCCTAGGGCGTGGCCGCAGGCCACGATGCGAGCATTTAAATCATCGTTCTGCAGCGCATCCGGCGCGATGTACGTGAGGTTCGCGCGCAGCGCGAGATATTTGTCGGACAACTGCGACATATTCTGCATTTCATTGCTCAACAACTGATAAGCGCTGCGATCGGCATCCGTGGAGGCCGCGATGGACGCCAACCGCAGATTATCCGTTGCGCGCTGACGATATGGACTAAGCCAATCCTGCCCGACCGGGAAGTTATTTTGAATCGCGCTCGAAAGCGCCGTGTGCCATTCCCGCAGCGTCGCCATTTCCTCGATGCCCGCCCTTAGAAACGCCTTCGAGAACCCCGCATTCGCTCCGTTCCCTGGTCCTCCGGCCGCGCCCGGCAGATCCAACGCGATGTGATTTCTGCCAATGCGGAGAGTTCCCTGCAGAACATGCGCCAGCGCCTCGAGGTCAGCGTAGGAGCGGCCGCTCAACTGCACCACGGGCACCGGTTGGTCGGATTGGCCGTTGACGATCAGCGACGGGGTTTGGTTCGTGTTCTGGCCTTGGTTCGCGTTCTGGGTCTGGTTCGTGTTCGGATTTTGACTCTGGCTCGCATCCTGCGACAGAGCAATTAAGGGCGCCACAAGAAATAATGCCGCTGCGAGATAGAGGATAGTTTGTCTTCTGATCATGGCTCCGCTCCTGAGGCCGGGTTAGTGATACCTTTTAACATTTTTTTGTGAGCCAAACCTCAGTTTAAAATCATCGAAGGTTCGGAGGTGTCCGATGCCATCATCCCCTTCGTCGCATTCGTTGAAGATGCTGTTTCCCACCCTCGCAGCGCTGGCCGTAATTTACACGTGCACTTGGCTAGCGCCGGGTCAAGGCCATTCCAATTCCGCCGTAGCTGCCACCCAGACCAAGAGCGACGCCTGCCCGAGCGTTGACAGCGGGCTGACACTCCCCTCCGGTTTTTGCGCCACGGTGTTTGCTGACGGCATCGGCCATGCGCGGCACATGGTAGCAGCGCCGGACGGAGTGCTGTACGTCAACACCTGGTCGGGCCGTTACTACGGCAACGACACGCCGCACGCGGGCGGCTTCCTCGTGGCTCTGCAGGACAAGAGCAACGCAGGCAAGGCCGACGTGATCGAGCGCTTCGGCGCGACCATCGCAACGGGTGGAAAGGGCGGCACCGGCATCGGTCTATATAAAGGATCGGTCTACGCCGAGCTTAACGACCGCATCGTACGCTATTCATTGCCCGAAGGCGCCACCGTACCGAGCGGTTCCGCAGACGCCATCGTCTCCGGATTGCCACTGACCGGCGACCATCCGATGCATCCCTTCATCATTGACGCCGAAGGAGTCATGTATGTGGACGTCGCCACCGCCACGAATTCCTGCCAGCAGAAAAACCGCACACTCAAATCGCCCGGCTTGAAACCCTGCACGGAACTCGAGACGAGAGGCGGCGTTTGGCGCTTCGACGCAAATAAGACCAACCAAGCTTTTTCGCCGGCCGAGCGCTTCGCTACGGGAATCCGCAACGCGGAGGGATTTGCCATCGAGTCAAACGGGCAAATGCTGGTGACCCAGCATGGACGCGATCAACTCCATATGAATTGGCCCGACGTGTATAAACCCGATCAGGAGGCCACGCTGCCGGCGGAAGAGTTGTTGCTTTTGAAGCCGCAAGGAGATTACGGCTGGCCCGAATGCTACTACGACGCGTTCGTGCAAAAACTGGTGCTGGCGCCGGAATACGGCGGCGACGGCAAAACGGTCGGTGTCTGCGCGAACAAGACGGAACCCATCGCAGCATTCCCCGCGCATTGGGCGCCGAATGCCATGGTGCAGTACGACCAGAAGCAATTTCCCGCGCGCTACCGTGACGGCGTTTTCATCGCTTTCCACGGCTCGTGGGATCGCGCGCCATATGCGCAGGGCGGCTACAACGTGGTCTTTCAGCCGCTCGATGGCGACCACGCGTCCGGCGGGTGCGAAATATTTGCGGACGGGTTCGCGTCGGTGAAGTCGCCGGACCAAGCCGAGCATCGTCCCAGTGGTTTGGCGGTGGGACCTGACGGCGCACTCTACGTTTCCGACGATGTGCGCGGGCGGATCTACCGAATCGTTTATCTCAGCGGCGCTGAAGGCGGCGCAGCAAACGTCACGCCATGTCCTAGCTTGACAGCTCCGGCGGGCGCTCCCGTCGAAGCAGCCGCGAAACCGCCAGAGGGCACGCATCCAAACGCTGGTGCTGCCGCAGCGAAAGGAAATCACGCCGTTCCGCAAGGCGCGACGCCAGCAATGGTCGCTCTGGGCGAGCGGATATACCGCGGAGAAGTCGGTGGAGCGGCGTGCACCGGCTGCCATGGCGGCAGCGCCCAAGGCACGCCTTTGGGCCCTCCACTAGCAGGAAAAAACAAGAAATGGCTGTGGAGCGATGGCAGCTACACCGGAATCGCAAAAACAATCACGGATGGTGTGCCTCAACCCAAACAATATCGCAGCCCCATGCCACCGTTCGGCGGCGCACAACTAACGCCCGAACAGGTGAAGGCGCTAGCAGCCTACATCTGGAGCCTGAACCATTAAGCTGATCGCCAGTCGCAACTGATCGCGCAATTCGCTTTAAGCGCAGCATTCAGCCATCTTGAATCTACACGTGCCGTAAGGCGCCTTACCAGGAGTTGTCATCCACGGCCACGCAAATTAGCCGATAGCAACCGAGCCGTCAGGCACCACGAGGCAACCGCGTCACAATCGTTTCAAGAATGTACTCGAGTTGCGCCGAAGGTACGGCACGCAGCGGAACCAGCAAGACGGAGCCAGGCCGGTAATAAAACAAGAGAATCTTAGAGTCGCCCTGGCACCACACGATCATGCCCCAGGGTATTCGAAACGCAAATCGATCCGAGCGGACATACATGGCGTCCTCTGCGAACCACACTTTCATTGGAATTCTGGAACCATGAGGACTGCGTCGTAGTGGATCAAGCAGAAAGACGGCGCCAAAGGTGAAACCGCACGCTCCGATCAGATTAGGCGCGGACTAGCTGTTGCTCGCGCCGAAAAATGGCAATGCCAACAAAATGAAGATCGCCCCTCCGACCGCGCACAGCAAGAGCACGCTGGATCGAACCCAACCGCCTCTCTAAATAGAAGCCATTTAGCATGCTGCCAATCTCTGCGTGTCGCGCAGAACTCCACGCTCCGGCTCAGCTCGACCCTGCTCGCCCCGACGCATTCCGACAAAGTTCTTCGAAACTGCGTTCGCTTCGCCTTCCGAATCGAAGGCTTCCTTCGGAATGTTGACAAGATTCCGGCGACTCCACACCACGAAGTCGCCCTCGAGCCACCCCAACTAAGGACATCCAACCATCTGTCCGCACTTGTTTTGCAGTCGCAACCGAAAACAATCCCTTCCTCCGTCGTCTCCACAAACCGGCGATCCTGGCAATGCAGTCGCGTGTAGCTTTCCCGCAGAAAGTCGTGATGTTCTTTATTCGCCTGGCGCGCTGAAAGCTTTCGGGAGGCCCACACGCCCGTCAGCAAGATCACTCCGAAGCCAAAAATCTCCGCGGACCCAAACCAGCCCGGCGACGGCGCGGGCGAGTGGCGAAGCAGCGAGTACAACTGGCCGCTCAACATTGCAACGCCCACACCCACGACAATCGTCACGAAGTAGAGGAAGAAGAACAGTCCGCGTCCCACTGGCGCGATTGCCTCGAAAGGCGGCTGAAGCTTGTTGTACCTTTCGAAGGACAGCGAATAAGCCACGCGCATCGCGGTGATTCTACTATTTCCGCGCCGCCATCACCGCGCAGCTAACGTGGTCGCCAAAGACACGAAGCGCCATTTCGTTTCTCCGGTCCCGCTGCGAGCCAGAACTTGCCCGGCCGGCCGACGGCTGCCGCCGCTCACAACATCAATTGTCGTACATTAAATAGCATGAAACGCGTCGTCATGCTCGGCCGCGGCGCCTCCGGCAAATCCACCTTACTGCACGCCTGGGCGAAATCACCGGGCTCCCCGTGATCGAGCTAGATAAAATTTTCTGGCAACCGGGACTCGCCGCCACTCCCGCGCGATGACTGGGTGAAAATCCAGGAAAAGCTAGCCGCGCAAGAAAAATGGATCATGGACGGCGACCTCGGCCCCTTCGACGCCATCGAAATCCGCCTGCGCGCAGCAGACACCATCGTCGTCCTCGACTTCTCGCTAGCGCGCTGCGCTTGGCGCGCCATACGGCGCTGGGCCCAACGCGCCGACTTCTGGCGCTGGCTGATAACCTATCGCCGAAAAAGCCGACCAATCCTAATGCAAGCAATCGCCACTCACGCCCCGCACGCAAACCTGCACATCTTCCGCAATCCCGCTCAACTCGAAACATTCCTCGCAAAACCAGCGACCGCACCACAGCCACGATAGACCTACTTGGCTCCAGATCACGCCCGTAGGCCCGCATGATTCAATCGCCGCTAACGTGATTATGCCGTCGCGTTCTTTCGCCGAGGACGAAGGCCCACAATAATCTGGTGAATAACGTTCTGCATCAGACGCTCGAGCGGTATGCGCCCGAATTTTCCGTCAACGGAAAGCGAGAGCAGGCCCTCCAGCGCGGCAAACACAGTGATGGACATCAGCCGCGTGTCCCCAGGACCGACGGCGCCGACACTCTGACCGTAAGCGATCGTCGCAGGGCCTGCCGAAAGTCCCTTGTAGGCCGCCTCCACAACTTCCGGGGGAGCGTTTTCGCGCTGCTTGGCCGTAAACATGAGTCGTCGCAGCGCCCGGTGTGAAGTAGCAAACCGTATATTGGCTCGCGCCAGTTTTACGAGCCGTTTCTCAAAATCCGGATCCTGGTCGGCGAGCCCTCGGTTCAACGCGGCGCCCAGCCGCTCGAATCCTTGCAGAGCAAGCGCATCCAGCAAAGCCTGCTTGCTGGCGAAATGCCGCCGTGGAGCGTTATTGCTGACTCCCACCTCGCGGGCCAATTCGCGCATGGACAATGCCTCGGGTCCCACGCGCTCCAGCATAACCTCGCCCGCTTGCAAGAGAGCCTCGCGCAGGTCTCCATGATGGTAGGGCCGCTTTTTGCTTTTCACGAAACATAGTGTGCCACCTTTGCCCGCCGCTTCCAAATATAAGTATGCAGTGGCAACAAAGTAGTCATTGACAACATTGGCCGGGCGGAGTACGATTCCTCTCGTGGGCAAATATAGGAGCAGCACAAGGAGAACGGAATGCGCGTATTCGTAACAGGTGCCACGGGCTTCATCGGTTCTGCCGTCGTGAAGGAATTAATCAACGCGGGCGCCCAAGTGCTCGGCCTCGCGCGCTCGGATGATGGCGCGAAATCTCTTGTCGCCGCGGGCGCCCAGGTCCAGCGGGGCGATCTTGAAGATCTGGAAAGCTTGCGCAGCGGAGCAGCCGCTTCCGACGGCGTGATTCACCTCGGCTTCATCCACGACTTCTCGAAATTCGCACAAAGCTGCGAGGTGGACCGGCGCGCCATCGAGGCGCTCGGCGAAGCGCTTGCCGGTTCCGACCGGCTGCTTCTCGTCACCGGCGGGGTTGTGCGCGTGGCTCCGGGCCGCGTCGCCACCGAGAACGATGTGCCGGCTCCCACTTCCCCCTGGTATCCGCGCGCGTCGGAAGCAACGGCCATGTCGCTCATTTCGCGCGGAGTCCGCGCCTCGGTAGTGCGCCTCCCGCAAGTCCACGACACAGTCAAAGCAGGCCTCGTCACCTACCTAATCAATATCGCTCGCGAGAAAGGTGTCTCGGCGTACGTCGGTGAAGGGCGCAACCGCTGGGCCGCGGTGCACTTGCTCGATGCTGCCCGTCTCTACAGGCTGGCGCTGGACAAGGGAACAGCGGAGCACGGTATCACGCAATCGGCGAAGAGGGCGTCCCGCTTCGAGACATCGCTGAGGCCATCGGCCGCCGCCTGAACGTCCCCGTCGTCAGCAAATCCCCCGAAGAGGCCGTCGCACATTTTGGCTCTCTCGGACACTTTGTAGGCGCTGACGGTTCGGCCTCCAGCGCGATAACGCAACAATTGCTCGGCTGGCACCCAACACAGAAGCCCGGGCTGATCGCTGATGTAGAGCCCGAGACCACCTCCGAAGCCCAAGCGGTCGCCGCCACCAGCGGCAACGAAAAAAGGAGGTCATGATGCGAGTTTTCGTAACAGGTGCCACAGGCTTCATCGGTTCTGCCTTAGTGAAGGAATTAATCAACGCGGGCCATCAAGTGCTCGGCCTCGCTCGCTCGGATGCCGGCGCCAAATCTCTCATCGCCGCCGGCGCGCAAGTTCATCGCGGCTATCTTGAAGACCTCGAAAGTCTGCAAAGTGGAGCATCTGCCTGCGACGGCGTGATACACACCGCATTCTTTCACGCGTTCTCGCACGCAAGCATATCAACGCGTCTCGGCGTCATGTTCGGCGGGAGTCCGAAGGGCATGATCATGAGATTTATCGGTTCCGCCATCGAGACGGACCGCCGCGCCATCGAGGAACTCGGCACCGCGCTCAGAGGTGACAATCGCCCGCTTGTCGTCGCCTTCGCGACGATGGCCCTCACGCCAGGCCGCCTCGCCACCGAGCAAGATGCGTTCGATCCCAAAGCAGTCGGGGGCGCCCGCGGCCAATCCGAAAATGTAGCGCTGGCGTTGGCCGCCCGTGGAGTCCGCGCATCGGTGGTGCGGCTGCCGCCCTCGGTACACGATCAAATCAAGCAGGGCTTCGTTACCCGCGCGTTCGACATCGCTCGCAAGAAGCGCGTCTCCGCGTTGTCGGCGATGGGCGCAACCGTTGGGCCGCAGTGCACCGCCTCGATGCCGCAAATCTTTTCCGGTTGGCGCTTGAAAAGGGCGTCGCGGGAGCGCGCTATCACGCAGTCGCGGAAGAAGGCATTCCGTTTCGCGACATCGCCGCCGCAATCGGCCGCCGCCTGAACGTCCCGGTAGTAGCGAAGTCCTCCGACGAAGCAGCCAAACATTTCGGCTTTCTCGCGCCCTTCGTCGCCGCCGATAACCCAGTGTCCAGCAAGCGAACGCAAGATCGACTACGCTGGCGCCCCACACAAAATGGCCTGCTAGCCGACCTGGAAGAAGCCCGCGCAGCAGTCGCCGCCTGAAATGACACGCTACCTGCGGCGCAAACCCAAACGCGCCGCAGGTACTGCACCCAAGAAGCCAACCTCCGAAAATTGGCTTTCGAGCGCTCACAACCTCGCTCACGGCGAGTGGGTCAGTCTCCGATTACGGCGTTTACCAGGACTTTGCGTCGGATTTCGTTTGCGGTTGAAATAGCGAACGATGCGATAGCCGTCGCCTCGGGTGCTTCCGGCCAGTCGCTTGATTTCTGAGACGGCTTGTAAGATTCGGGAGGGCCCACGGGGGGTGACGGTGCCCAGAAGCGCCGTGGAGGGAAATAAAGCTCCTTTCCGGGCAAGGTACTCCGGCTCGCTGGAAAATCAGACCTTTACGGTTTCGTCCACATCGGCTAATATGTCTGCATGCGACATGTCGCACAACGACCTGTCATCGAGCATCCCAAGCCGCTCACCGAGCCGGTTCTCCTAATCCTCATGAGCCTGGCGGCTCACCCGCGCCACGGCTACGCGTTGATCAAAGACATCGAGGCTCTAAGCCGCCACCGTGTGCGCTTGAGCACGGGCACGCTCTATGGCGCCCTCCGCCGTCTGCTGGACGAGGGTTGGATTGAGCGGTTCGAACAGGAAGATACGTCAAGGGACAAGCAGGCATACCGGCTGACCAGCGAAGGCCGCCGTCAGCTCGAGCTTGAGCTGGATCGTTTTAGAGAACTCAGCCGTGCGGGGTTCGCACGACTGCGTCTGGGCGAGGCCTAGAGATATGGGTGCAGTCTTCCGAGTGCTGCTTTATCTATACCAGCAACGGCACCGAGAGTTGCTGGGTGCCGAAATGCAAGCTGTTTTCGAACAAGGCGCACAGGAACACCGACTGCTCGGACCTTCTCAATATCTGCGTTTCGTTCTGCTGGAGATGGGTGGCCTGGTTCTACACGCCGCCATCGCTCAGTTCGCTAATGCTACCCACAAGGATTACTTGGAAAACCAGATCCACGGCACGTTGGCCCCACCACAGGATCTACCTGATGAGGTGATTGAGGCGCAGAATCGCGTTGCGGTCAACCTCAATCAACTTTTGTTCGCCATCTCTCACCATCATTTTGTTCAGGCACGTTTCTACTCAAACGAGGAGCGTAAGGCACGCGAGAACCTGCGCCAGATGCAAGAGAAGTATGGCATCGGGGACCCTCAACCTCTGCCCTGATGGGAATCGCCCAGCGAGCGGACGATTAGTCGCGTGACCGGACATTTGAATTCGCTCGTCGAATCACGTCAAGCGTCTCTCGATAGAAAATTTGCCGAGCGCGCATGTAGAATGGCGGGATGGGCGTGGCCATTATAAAATACGCACCGATTCTCTGCGGAGTGATGCTCATCGTCGGTGCCTTGTTCCGCGCCCCCGGGACGACGTTAGATGGGCCTGGCGATTTTTCGGCGTGATTCTTGGAATTCCGTGTCTGTATTTTGCTATTCACCGGATTATCCATAATCAAGATAACTTCGCCGCACGCATCGCTCCAGTCGCGTCAGTCTCCGATTACCGCGTTGGAATTGTCGTTGTGCCGCTGAAACGCCAATTGACGCTTCCGGTGTCCCCGGCTTCTTCCGCGTAGCCGAACGAATTCGTCGAGGCGTTACTGGGCCTAAAACACCAACGCCCCGTAAGCGTAGCGTGGGCTGACGGGGCGTGCATGGGCTGGGCCAACTCTACTACGAGATCGGAGCTGTTCCGTCCGGGCATGACTTCCGTCCGGATTCGTGTCCGGATATAGCATCGCATTGAGGCCTTCAACATACACCGCTTGAAGCCAGCGACCTTCGCTGGACTTCCCCACCAGCAAAGCGCTCTGGCTGGCCCATCGAATAGTTAACACTTCGCGCAATGGATGTTCACGTTCTCCCCACTTCCGTTGATCGTAACCACCGGGCTCCCTCCTCAGACTTCACCGAGAGCCGATACTGTCCTGCCTTCAAATTCTTGCCTCCACACTTCACGTTGTAAGGCAGCGAAACTTTGCCTTGAAATCGGCCTTCGCTAATTTCGTTGCAGACTGCACGGGCTGCGCAGCGGTCGTTTCCGGTGCAGAAAACGCGAATTCGTCAGGGGACATGTCGCTCTGCGCGCGCGCCGTTGCCGGCAGCAAAAACGCAAATCCCAGCGCCAGGGTAATCATCGAAGCCTTCACAGCAGTCATAATTCTCATTTGCTTCTCCTCTGCTTCTCTAATCTTTGCACTTGAATTTTTCATCTTCTTGCTCAGTGCGTGCGCAGTTTCATTCGAAACCGCGATTCGTTCAATGCAAAGGAGATCGTTTGTTGGTAAAACGGAGATAAAGCCGTAACAACTTGAGGCCAAGGCGGTTATGCCGCCGACGGCTCGCTGTGGCAATCCGTGAACAGACGGGCCATTACATTATCCATTTCGATTCGCGCACAAACCGGCATCCGACGAAACGGGATGCTGCTTGACGCTGCGCAGGGCGTCCAATACATTGAGGCCACATTATGTCTAGCCCTCCCGGGATTTGGCCCAACGACAAGAGGCGCGAGCCACGGCATTTCTTCGTCGCCACGGTCGAACTATTCGAAACTGACGCGCATGCGGGGATTTGCGCTCGAACGGGAGACCTCAGCATGAATGGCTGTTATGTCGACATCCCGAACCCGTTTCCTGTGCAATCCAAAGTGAAAGTGACCATCACTCATAACGAAGAATCGTTCATCTCACCGGGCACTATCGCGCACGCCGAGCGAACACAGGAACGGGAATCTCGTTCGATGTGGTGGAGCCGAACCAGGCGGAAATCCTGCTGAAGTGGCTGGCTGCGACAAGAGACACGCTTTCCGTAGTAAACTGGATATCGTCTGTGGCAAACGCAACCCGAGATTCGCGGGCCCCAACTCAAGGTCGGGACATCCGGCACAGGTTAGGTCTCTGCTTAGTCCTTATGATGATGTCCGCTGTGTTCTTCGCCTTGGGTTACTGGACCCGCGTTCTACGCGAAGGAGCCGGCCGGTACAACGTCCGTGCTCGTCCGGAGACGCCGGCCAATGCCTCGGGAAGTGGTAGTCAACCAAAAACGGCAACTCCGAAGAACACGCCTACCAGTCAACCACAAGCGGCAGCTCCAACGGACAAGCCTGGTCAAGACGTCGTCCCAAGGGGCGTCACTCATTCCACCTGGCGCCACCCTGTTGCAGGTAGCAGCTTCGCCGCGTAAGAGTGAT
Organism: uncultured Acidobacteriota bacterium; assembly: GCA_963834215.1. Taxonomy (GTDB): domain Bacteria; phylum Acidobacteriota; class Terriglobia; order Acidiferrales; family UBA7541; genus Palsa-295. Next base: position 225,409 of record CAWIAM010000001.1, read on the forward strand.
GCGCTTGCGCTCGCTGGCGTGCTCCGGCAGAAAGGGTTCACCGTTATCATCCTGGAACCTACTGGAGACAACTTTTATCGCGTCGAAGTGGGACCATACGCTGACGGCCAATCCGCGCGTCGGGCCAAGCTGGCGCTCAACCGCGATGGCTTTCAGGTCTTCGTGAGACGCTACTGACCCCGCACTGTTCAGCGTCCTTCGATCGCCAGGGCGCTCGCAAACTCTCGGTCCCCTTCTCTAATTCGCAGCGTGCGACGCAGTAGAAACAAAGCGCTGAGCCTCTTCTTTTGGCGCATAACCCGGATCTGCATTCTTCCAAATCTGCAGAAGTTCCGCGTAACTTTTCGCCGCTGCCGCTCTGGTCTCCCATCGCGCTCTCGGCTCGCGCCAGCCCGAGCAACGATTCCGCCCTTCTCGGAGTGCGCTGCAGAGAGGCTGCAAAAGCCTCCCGAGCCTGCGAAGCATTATTCGTCTTCAATAGGAGTTCTCCGAGAAGTTCCTCGGAAGGCTTCTCAGGACTCGGGGGGCCGAACGCGTACGGCAAACCCTTCCCTGTTCCGATCGCTCGCTGCATGGTTGCGATCGCTTGATCATCGTGTCCCTCGGCCGAGAAAATCACCGCCTCAATCTGCGCCTTTTGAATCTCCGGGACACGACGTGCGGGATCGTCGGCGGGGACGCCCGCGTGGTCAAAGAGAGCCGGGAGTTCGGCAAGAAGCCGCTCAAGCGAGGCGAGAGATTCCCGCGCTGCCGCCACATCGCCAAGCTCAGCGGCCGCAAAACCAGTGCCGAATGCGAAATTGAATTCCGGCATCTGTGCGCCGCCCAGGTCCACATTCCAGCCGAGCAACTTCGCCATTCCAACGGCTGGTATCAACGAGGAAGCGGCTGCGCATCTGGACGAAAGACCCGACATGTGAGTCGTCGGGATCTACCGTGCCGCGCGCCCGCGCAGCCATGCCCGATTCCGCTGCCTCCGCGCGGCAGTCGGCAAGCACTTTTTCCGCTTCGCCAATTCGTCCTTGTTCCAAATAGCCGTACTCGAGCCAGTAGCTGTAGTGGCCGCAGTGTCTGGACTGCCTCCCTTCTGCGGATGCCTGCCTGTTCACCACGCTGATTGCGGCGATATTGGCCTCGTACCACGTCGTCCCACATGCCCAGCGCCATGAAGATGTGCGAACACATATGTTGCGCGTGGCCCGCATCCGGTGCAATCTTGGACAACGCGCGTGCCGCTTCCAAGCGCGCCCGCGGCATGTTGCGGATCGTCCATCCCATGAATCCAATAGTGAGCGGCGCCGGGATGCTGCGGGTTCCTTATGAAAACGCTCTTCGCGATTCCCGCAGCCTTCAAATACACCGGTACATCGCGCACGCCTTCGCTCGCTCCCAGCAGCGCCAAGGCATAAAAAAGTTGGGCTTCGTCGTCCTTCGGATAGGTCTCGGCCAACCGCTCCATCGCCGCGGCGTACTGCGCGTCCCGTTCGTGCTTGTCGGCCTGGCCGCTGTATAGGATTTCCACCGCGCTCATATAGGCCCGTTCGCGCGGATCGGAAATCCGGCGCGCGCGTTCTTCCGCAGTGGCCCCGAATTTCGCGAGCGCCGCTTGACCCGCTCTTACATCCACTTGGTTCCATACCCCATGATTGAAGGTCATCGCCTCGCCCCAATAAGCCATCGCAAATCCAGGGTCGGCGCTTTCAGCGGCAACAAACGACTTGGCTGCGTCCTCGTATTCAAAGAGGTGTAGCAACAACAGACCGCGCAGGAAGTCACTCTGCGCGGCTGCCGACTGGGTTGATGTCGGAAATGTGGCGTTACCCAAACCTGGTATCGTCTGCGCCTGCAGCAGCCACGCAGACATGGGCAATAGCAGAACCAAAAGGAATGCCTTCCTCATGCGATCGCTCGCTTTTGAACAAAGAAGATTCGCCACCCTGCATCCGCGCTGGCCGGATTCGACGCCAGAGGCTTTAGTGCGCACGGCTGCTGACTCGCCGCTCTCGTCCGTCGAGCTGAACTCGAAGCACTCACGGCAACGATCGAAAGTAGCCCGAGCAACACAAATTGTCGAATCATGGCTGTCATCCTTCCCGCGTCCCGAGAAAAGTGATGAATTAGATGTTCAGTACTATCACCAATGCTCTACTAAAAAAACGAATTATCTTAGCTGATGAAAACTCGGATCTTGGTGGGTATGATGCGGCAGCCACGTGTGGCGCGAATTTCGAGCCGCGGCGGCAAATCGCCGCACCGGAACCAATCAATGACTTCGCCAATTCCACTGACATTTAAATATTCAGAGCAAGACTACGTTCAAGCGATGCGCGCGCACTACGCGTCGCGCCTTAGACTGAGGCTCGACGTCGGCGTAGCGGTGGTCTCGGCCCTAGCAGGCATTTACCTATCGCGTTTCTCCGATACGCGTGTGTGGGGTTCCGCCTTGATCTGCCTTTCGGCAGTATTGGTCGTGATACTGATCTTAGCTTTTGCCGTGATTCCCAGGCTTGTTTTCCGCCGTGAACCTAAGTTCCGCGACGAATACTCGCTCATTTTCTCTTCGGACGGTATCCACTTCCGGACCGTTCACATTGATTCCCAACTCGAATGGAGCCTGTATACTCGCGTGCTCGTTGGCACTCACTCCTTCGTTCTTTATCACGGCAACAATTCATTTACGGTGGTCCCTAAGCGTGTTTTCGAAACCGCCTGACAGTTGATCGCATTCGAGCGTTTAATCAAAGAAAGAATTCCGGAGGCACAGACAAGAGCTGTATAGAATCTAGTCGAAGTACTCTATTTACGATTTGGCGAGTGAGGGCAGTCCGAATACCGAAGCAAGTCCTTTACTTTGCCGCTGGAGCGAATCCATATTTATCGAATGTTCCCTGCGCCTTCGTTCCCGCAAGAAATTCCAGGAAACGTTTCGCCTCGTCCGGTTCTTTCGAGCCTTTCAAAATAGCCACCGGATAAATCACCGGCGAATGGGAGTCCACCGGTGCGGTTGCGACGACGCTCACCATGTCCGAAGTTTTCGCATCGGTGGCATACACAATCCCGGCATCCGCGTTTCCCGTAATGACATACGTCAACACCTGGCGCACATCTTTACCGAGCACATATTTCGGTTTCAATTGGTCGTACAAGTGAAAGTGCGTCAATACTTCCTGCGCATATTTCCCGGCCGGCACAGTCTGCGGCTCGCCGATCGCGATCGCCTTCACTTCCGGCTTCGCCAGATCCTGGAAACTCGTAATCCCGGTCTTGCCCTTCGGAACGATCAGCACGATGGAATTTTTGAGCAGATCCCTTCGCGTGCCGGACAGCAAAAGCCCCTGCGACTCCAATGAATTCATCTGGTCTTCCGACGCGGAAATGAAAACGTCCACCGGAGCGCCCTGCTCGATCTGACGCTGCAACGTGCCGGAGGCTCCCAGATTGAAATGGATTTCCGTGTCGGGCCGCTCGGCACGGTAGAGTTGCGCAGCTTCGTTCAGCACGTCTTTCAAACTGATCGCCGCCGAAACCGTAAGATCTCGCCGGGGTTCCGGCGCGGGAGCAAGGCGCGCGAGAGCCGTAGCGCCTGCTCCCAAAAGCAGCACCAGAATCGCTGCAAGAGACGCTTGGATGATTTTCAAACGCATTCGAGAACCCTCCGGCTGAGCCCGTCGCGCAAACGATTAGAAGGCGAAACGAACGCCGATTGTCGGAGCAACGTTGTTAGGGTGGAGATACGGGACGCCGGGGCCATGAGGAATGGCGATGGCCAGACCGCCGGTCACGTAGGAATAGGCAACTCCGACGAAACCGTCGAAACGCTTGGTGAAGTGATGATCCGCGTAGAGCGACGTCTCGTTGAGGGTGCCCGCGCAGGAACTGCGGAAGCCGGCTGAGGCCGAGCAGGTCGGCGGAATACGGAAGTCGTTCTGCCGCTGTTGATACCAGGCCAAAGTGATGTCGGTTTTCTCGCGGTACGTGTATTTCCCGCCCGCCCACCAGATCTGCACCAATTTCTCAGAATCAAGATTGTTGTCTTCGACGCCACTCAGGATATAGCCGCCTTGATCTGTGGCGCCAACGCCCAACGGTTGCGCCGGGTTATTCTGCCAGATGTATTCGTAGCCGGCAAAAAACTTGAACGGGTCCCAAATATACTTGGCAGCGAACATAATGGCGTTATTGTCGGTCACGATGCCATATAGAGTGCCGTTCGGGTCAATCAGATTGACGCCATTGATCGGGTTTGTGTTAATGCTGTCCGTGGTGGACTGATATGGTTGCGTCGGACTTTGAGGCCCGAGCAAGGGATTCAATACGCTGATCGCCTGGTTGTAATGCTGGAAAACGGCGTCGGCCGAGAAGTTGCCGTGGTGTCCGCCCACGTCGAATCCATAGGCATTGTTATGCGGCCTTTCGGGGGTACAGTTGGCGGCAGTCCAGGTTGCGGAGGCCGAGAAGCAGCCGCCAGAACCGTTGGCGAATTTATACATCGCGCCGAAATGGACCGGGCCGATGGTAAGGCGATACTTCAGCGCGTCGTCCCAACGGCTGTCGTCCGTGTCGCCGCCGCCGGACATCGTGCCGTTATATCCAATATACGAAAAGGCATAGCTGCCGCCGGCCGGATCGTAAAGCAGCATTGCATCGGTACCGAGAGAGCGCTGACGGCCAAACGTCAGCGTGCCGAATTTCTCGGACGATATACCGCCATAGTATTCGTCATTGAAGGGTTGGCCTGCGCGCGCGCCGTCAATGGCTTCCGAATAGCTGCTCCTGGGAAGGCCGTTGTTGACGATATTGGTGGCTGGCGCGTTGGCGAGCAGGCCGGACTGCGGATTGATGCCCGTCGAAGCGTTGAACACAACAGCCCAGCCCGGCGCAAACTCTTCCTTGCCCCTGATGCCAAAACCCGTCTGCTGCAGGTTGTTCGGTGCGACGAGGAATCGAGATTGAAAGCCATTTCGGTTCACCAGAGATTCGCCTTCATAGTTATAGCCGTTTACCGGTAATCCGTGGCTGACCCAGCCGACGCCGACGTCATACGCACCGTACAGCGTGATGCCGTGCCAGGTCAGCGTGCAATCGGTGGTGGCGAACTCCTTTCCGCTCTCGCAGGCGTCGGTTGTCTTTTGCTGCATCTTAATGTCAACCGTGGCGCCCTGGCCAACCGCCAAGTTGATTTTCGCGCGCGTTTCATCGGCGAACCCGTGTTTTGCGGCTCGAATCTCGAAGCGCCCCGGAGGCAGACCGGAGGCCTGATAGTGCCCCCCGCCATCGGTTACGATCGTGCGCGATTCAGCTGTGTCGACGCTCTTGATTGTCACCGCGACACCGGGAAGGGCTGCGCCGGTTTGGTCCGTCACCACGCCGGAAAGGCTTGATGAATCTGTTGAAACTGCTGCCGAGACAGCGGCGGACTGCGCGTTGGCCACCCGGGCTACGCCGATAAAAAGAAGGAACGACGCAAGAATTATCAAACGGCGGCTCACAGGTTCTCCTCGTATGAACGATCGGATGGATTGCACTGCACTTCCCAGGACTCGGCCGAGGCACGAATTTATGTGATTTGGTTCGCTATGTCAAACCGATTTGATTCGTATAGCATTGCTTCTCCGCTACGAGATTGAGCATCGCGATGCCGTAGCGAGCAATCTGGAGAAAGAGGAGGTTACTGCCGCGGGATCATAACTTCCGCTGACTTTATCAGGCGGCCATGCCCCGGCCGCTTCTCAGATGCATTCCCCGAACCGCGTCGGCAATCGGCCTCGTGCTAAACTGCGGCGTTCTTCATAGGAGGTTCTTGTGCACCGAGCGATGCTGCGCGCACCTGTCTGTCTGCTGATCTTGTTCCTGGCCTGTTCCGGCGTTATCACCCACACGAACGCCCAGACCCAGCCCCAGCTATCGCCAGAAATGCGGCAGAAGATTGACCAGATAGCCGCCGCGGCGCTCTCGACGACCGGTGTACCCAGCGCTTCCGTCGCGGTCGTGAAAGACGGACAAATCGCTTACCTGCACTCCTACGGAAATGCGCGGCTCGATCCGCAAACTCCCGCGACGCCCAACATGCGCTACAGCATCGGCTCGGTCAGCAAGCAATTCACCGCCGCGAGCATCTTGCTCCTCCAGGAACAAGGCAAACTTTCGCTCGACGATAAAATCGGCAAATTCCTTCCCGATCTCACCCGCGCCAACGACGTCACCATCCGCGAAATTCTTTCGCACACTTCCGGCTATCAGGATTACTGGCCGCAGGATTACGTGATGCCCGCCATGCTCCAACCCACCACCGCGCGAAAAATTCTGGACGTCTGGGCGCGCAAGCCCCTCGATTTCGAGCCCGGCACGAAGTGGCAATACAGCAATACCAATTATGTGATCGCGGGACTCATCGTCGAAAAAGCGAGCGGCCAACCGCTCCTGCAATTTCTGCAGCAGCACATCTTCACGCCTCTCAATATGCACAGCGTCGCCGACACCGACCAAGCCAAGCTCGGCGACACCGATCCCACCGGCTACATGCGCTACGCCCTCGGCCCGTTGCGGCCCGCGCCCAAAGAAGGAACCGGCTGGCTTTTTGCCGCCGGTGAACTCGCGATGCCCGCCGACGACCTCGCCAAGTGGGACATTTCCATCATCAATCAAAGCTTGCTGAAGCCCGCTTCGTATCGCGATTTCGCAACGGAAGTCGTCCTTGCCAATGGGCTCGGCACGCGTTATGGACTCGGCGTGGACGTCCGTTCAGAATTTGGTCATCGTGCGCTGGAGCACAGCGGCGAGGTGTCGGGCTTCACGTCGGAAAACGACGTCTATCCGGACGACCATGTCGCCGTAGTCGTGCTCACCAATGAAGACGCCGCCGAAGCCGCGGGCGCAATTGCCAAAGCCATTGCGCCCCTGCTGCTCGCGAGCGACGACCCGGCCACTCCCGAAAAGCTCGCCCAAGCGCAAAAGATTTTCGCCGGCCTGCAACACGGCACAATCGACCGTTCCCTCTTCACAGCCAACGCCAATTTTTATTTCAGCGATCAAGCCTTGCAAGATTTCGCCAGCAGCCTGGGCCCGCTGGGCGCCCCACAGGAATTCGTGCAGATCCGCCAAGCCCTGCGCGGCGGCATGACCCTGCGCGTCTATTTGGTCAAGTTTCCAAAAAACGAATTGCGCGCCTGGACCTACGAAATGCCCGACGGCAAGCTAGAACAATTCCAAGTAGCTCCAGCAGATTAGAAGCGCCCACAAAACTTGTTGTCATCCCGAGCGCAGCGAGGGATCTCTCTTCGTCGTGCTGTCCTGTGTCGGCTCGACGTATCTGCCATCACCGCCGCGCGCACTTTTACCTGGAGACCAGCGCCCGATTTGCATATAAGCACGACAACAGCAGTCTCGGTGACGCTCTCCAGGGGAAAACACATGGCAACCAAAAAAGAATCCAAGAGTCTCGGTAAGGGAAAATCCTTGGGTAAGGTGATGCCGCTAAGAAAGAAGTAATCGCCTAGTTTCTTCCACCGTCCGGGCGTCTTGCGGACCCATCCGCGCCGCCCGGACTTTTTCGTTTGCATCAACTCCTCATTTCTTCGATCATCTTCTACCCGACGCTAGACAAAACCATGGATCTAACTCTCTTCTTCGCGCTACTGGGCGGCCTGCTAGTCCTGGCCTTCGTCGCCAATCGCCTCGTTCGTTTCACGCGTGTGCCAGACGTCATCATCCTCATGGCCACCGGCGTCCTGATCGGGCCAGTCCTCCACTGGGTCAATCCAGACATTTTCCGCGGCGCATCGCCCGGACTCGGCGCCCTCGCGCTGATCCTGATCCTTTTCGAAGGCGGCCTAAGCCTTAAACTCCGCGAAATCCTGCAAAATTTCGGCGCTGGCTTTTTTCTTTCCATCTTCAGTTATGTTCTTTGCACCGCGGCCGTCGCCGCCGTTTGCCGGCCCACGCTGCACTGTTCCTGGATGGACGCGCTGCTCATCGGCGCCTCGCTCGGCTGCATCAGCAGCGCGATTCTATTGCCGGTCCTGCAGCAAATCCATCTGCGGCGCGAAGTGAAAGTCACTCTGCTCGTCGAAGTCTCACTCGGCGACGCGCTCGCCGTCCTCGCCGTCACCACTCTTCTCGATATCGCCGCCGGCGGCAGCGCTGCTCCGAAAGCCGTCGCCTGGAGCCTCGTCTCCAGCCTCGTCATCGGCGTGGCCGCCGGCATTTTAGCCGGCATGCTCTGGTCCTACCTTCTCCCTCTTCTCACCGAGGAGCGCTTCTGGCACGTCCTCACTTTCGCCGCCGTCCTGCTCGTTTATTCCGGCGTCCACGCTCTCAAGGGCAACGACCTCATTTCCGTTCTCGTCTTCGGCCTCACGCTCGCCAATTTTCCCGCCATGCAAAAGCAACTTCATATGGATCTGTTGGCTCGCTCCGATTGGTTTAGCGAAACTCCGCTCAAAACCGCGCGAGGCGCTCCGCCCCAGCGTCCGCATGCCCAGATGCTCACCTTCCACGGTGAACTGGCTTTTCTGCTGCGCTCGTTCTTCTTCGTGCTGCTCGGCACCCTCGTCGAATTCGAAGGCTTGCGCAAAAATCTCCTGCTCGCATTCTTGTGTTTCTCGGCAATATTCGTCGCGCGCTGGGTTGCCATACACGCAGGACGCCTCGCCTGGCGCACTTTTTCCCCGCTCGAGCTTGAGCTGATGGTCTGGTTCGTTCCCCGCGGCCTAATCACCGTCGTTTTAGGCATTCAAGTAGTCGAATCCCGCGGCGCCAGCTTCGCATTCCTCCCGTCCCTAGCCTTCGCAGTGGTCCTACTAACCAACCTGACGGTTTTGGTAGGCACCATCCGCGCCCGCAATCTGCCCGCTTCCGCAGCGCCTGAAATAGACGTAGCGACGCCGGTGGAAGACACGATTTAGAACTGCAGCGGGAAGTCGGTGTCATCCCTCTCAGGAAGTTGGTGTCATCCCGCTCGCCCTGACGCAGGAAGGGAACGCAGTGAGGGATCCGCATTTCGGTCTATACCGATGTGATATAAATTCTGACAATATGCCGCACGTCCCCACACCGATACGCTATCTCTCGTCCACCACCAATCACATCGAGAAGCATTTCGGCCCGGACTTTTTCGTGCTCCATGAAGAAAAATCGTCCACAGTTCATGTGGATATTCACGTCGTACGACCCACCCAGGCTAGGCCATACTTCACGCTGCTCACGTCGGGCATGAGTGACCATGATATGAAGGTGCCCAAGGGCCTGGAAGATCTCGCCCTCGCGGAGATTTGCCTGTGCCTCCCTCCCGACTGGCCACTCGCGATGGACGATTTTCGCTGGCGCGAGCCCCAATACTTCTGGCCGCTCCGGATCCTCAAGCAAGCCGCGATTTACCCGCACACTCATCAAACGTGGTTTTCATGGGGGCACACCGTCGGCAGAGTTGACCAACCAGAACCTCTGAGTCCGCAGACGCATTTCACCGGCACAATCCTGTTGCATCCTGCGACATTTCCCGAGGGCGCTACTGAAGTAGAAACCGAGGACGGTCGCGCCATTCACTATCTGGCGCTGATTCCGCTGCTGCCGCAAGAAATGACGTTCAAGCAGAAATTCGGCGCGAATGCCCTCGAAGAACAGCTCATCGAGGCAGACGTCACCGAGTTTCTAACGCCCAAAAGATCGAGCGTAGTCTGAGCCCGACATGTCCCCAACACGCGATGAAATTCTCGAAGAACGTCGCCGGCTCCGAGCGGAATACGGCAAATTATTTGATTCCGTGGCTGCGCTGCTTTATCGCCACGACCCTATCGGAATAAATTTTGAAGACAACACGGACGAGTACGAAACAGAAGCTGGGACCATCCTACCCAAGCTGACGACCTGTCACTCGGCGGACGACGTGCTCCAAGTTGTCCATACGGAGTTTGTTCGCTGGTTTGATCGCGGCATCGCCGGTCCGCCAGCGCGTTACCGCGAGATTGCCTCGGAGTTGTGGCAGCTTTGGCAGGTGCATCTCGCCGACAGATCCAATGCCTGATGAGCACCTCCTCGCAGTTGAAATCCGAGTACGTCAGGGCCGAAGACCTTCTGGCTAAATCGGCGCCAAGGAGGAAATAATCCGTCGTCTCTTCTCAATACACCGACCAAACACCCGGCGTAGCCAGTTCAAGCAAATGACGGTCGGGATCTCGAAAGTAAACGCTCCAGCCTCCCAATTCCCACTTCCGCTTTTCTTCCACGGCGATCCCTCGCGCCTGGAGCCACGCTTCCCAACTGGCCAGTTCGTCGGCAGCGATTGCGAACGCTAGGTGTAGTTCGCCGTCCCCATCGTGTGGCGATTGTATCGTCCGCGAAGCTGCCTTCTTGAATAGCAGTAGCACCTGATGCGGACCTGCGTTCATTGCGCACCCGCGCTCACCGAACTCGCTGATGACGGCGAATTCAAAAGTCTCCTCGTAGAAGCGCACCGACCGCGCCAAATCACTCACATACAATGAACTCTCAAGAATCCCATCGATTTTCGGTCGCATTAACCCCTCACGCGGAAACTCAGTTCCCCATTGCTATCGGGCTCCGCCGCGCCAACGAATCCGCCACCACCCACGCGGCGCCCACCACCGCCAGATTCACGGCGCTCTCGGTCCAGTTAAAGTGGCTCGCGTGATCGGCCAGCAAAATCGGCAAGTTCGCCAGCAAGCCGAAGGACACCAGCATCGCGGTCAGCAAAATCGCCGCAAGCCGCGCTTGCACGCCGCTCAGAAGCGCCGCGCCCGCCGCGACGAAGCATACGCCAGTCACATAACCCCAGAAAACTTGCGATGGCGGCAGCCATTTCGGAACCATCGGCGCAGTCATATTCATATACACAAAATGCGCTCCGCCGAATACCAGCGCACAAACCCCAAACGCCAGTTGGCCCAGCCGCGTCAGGCGCGCGGCCAGCGCCGCATCAATCCTCGACGTGCTGGCGAAAATGATCAGCGCGCCCACGGCAATCGAAAGCTGCATCGCGATATTTTCGTAAGTGACGTACACCGCATAATCGGTAAGCAGCACCCGGCCGTTCATCAGGATCACCACAAAGACCGTGTAGTAAAAGGTGAGCGCCGCGGCACCCCAGGCCACAGTTCGCCGCCACTCAATGGCCGCCGCAGCAACAACCATCAACGCACCCGCAACACACGCGAGCGCAGTGCGAGCCGGAAAATTGTCCGGCACCGGCTGCCCCGGATCGAATTCCCGAAACAGCAAGGACGCCATCCCCACCGCCATCACGCCCACACCGTAGACGCGCCAACCAAAGCCCATCGCAGTTTTTTCCGCCATCATGACAGTTCCAGTTCAGCCGGAATTTTTTCGGGACCCAGTCGCGTGGAAGTATGTCGCTCGCAACTCAGATTGTGAGGCCAAAGGAATGGTTGCCGCGAAAAAGCCAGCGTTTGCGGAAGAAAAGCCGGGCGATTCGCTGTCGGCTTCGCCTCGCCGGTCTTTTTTCTAGAAACAGCTAAATCGACGCTAAGGTGGAAATGAGTCGTCGTCCGTATCGGAGTCCGTGCCCGGAATTTCGTCGCCCTCTGCAGGCGCAGTCAGCAACTCGCGCGCCGCCGTTGCCTCATCCTCGCGCACCAAAATCTTGAATCCTGCGCCGGACCACGCCAGATGTTCGCGCATTCCTCCCGCCGTATCGCCCTGGATCATCGCCGGAATGCCGGCTTCTTCCAGCGCGCCCCTGGCAAGCTCCGCCTCCAGACGGCTGCCGCACGACTGCACCACTACAAGTTTGCTATCGGGCATGGGAGTAGTATAAGCGCGCGCCAGCGAGACTGGAAAACACAGCAGAAGCGCGAACTGCGCGTTTTAATTCAAGGCCTGTTCAGCGAACCGGAGAATTGCGCCTCCAGCCGCGTTGCGGCCCGCTGTTTCATCCTCCGGTAAAAACGAACCAGCCATTCACCAATTCCCCATAGCGCGGCAACAAACAGAACCGCAAACACATAACGTCTCGCTTCTGTTCTCAGAATTATTCTGTCAAACCGTTCCCACAACGGCCCCGCATACGCCACCGAAACGAAAATGGCAGCGGCGATCGCCACGGCCAAAAGCAGAAATGCTAATCGGTCCCACCAGGATTGTTTATTTTTCAGAATATCTTCGGAAAGCCTCACATATCGCTGCCCTTGTTCCACCAGTTGTGAATCCGTAAGCGCTTCCGCGATGGGCAGCATTCCCGCCACCAGCGACGACACTTCCTGTATTTCCTTCGCTACGCTGGCTTCGGAATCAGATTCGCTAGTGGCGTGGAGAAATTTTTCGCGATGGACCAGCACCCAATGGCCGCCCGCTTTCAAGCTGATCCCGCGAGGCCATTCTCGCGCCAGGATCGCTGCGCAGCGCGCGGGTGTAAAGAATTGCTCGACCAAACCGCGGTTCTCTCCCGTCAATGCGTAGCGGCTCTCGAAATCAACCTGGCCCGGCAGTGAAACTCTCCGCCACCATCCAGGTCGCATGAAAGACGCGGTGCCCGTCGCTTTCAAATCGAACTTCGGAAAAGAACGGTCGCTGAACCGATAGCCAGCCCAGTAGAGGTAATAGGTTCGGCCTTTGGTGCCGTGCCGAACTTCCTGAAACGAAAAAATCTTGACGCGCTGACTCGGCCACTGCAACGTGTGCACGATTGAGTCCGCGCCGGTAGACAACTCTTCCGCAAGCTCGCTCTGATACGGGCTCCCGCGCTCCCAGAATTCGCTGCCCATCGCCTTCGCCGATCCTCGCAACGCGGCCGCGCGCATTTCTCTCGGCGTGTGCCTCAGGATCAACGAGAATCTCCACACCCATATGGCGAAGGCCGCCCCTGAGCCGAAAATCAGAAATTGTATCGCGTCAACGTGCATCATTCTTGCTTCGCTGTTACCGATTGTAGGTGAAATTGCTACGCGCGTGCGCCAACGGGATAATCAATGTGTGGGGAATACCAACAGTTGCCTAACCCAATTCGCGGCCGACGATGTTATGCCCTCCTGACACGGCCAACCAGCACTTTTGCCACGATGTGATATAAATCCTAAAATCATGCCGCGCGTTCGCACAGGAATTCGGTCTCACTCGGCAGCCATCGGAGCTTCCATGCCACAACCATCGCAAAAATCCCACGCCGCCGACGAATCCCACGCGCAGCTCGCCGAAATTCGCGATTCGCTGCTCGAAATCTACGCCGCCAACGACCCCATGAACCAGCTCATCCTAGCCACTCTCGACCCGCGCGCCTGGCGCGCCCTACCGCCCGCAGAAAAACGCAGCGGCCGCTCGATCGCCGCCATCTTCGCGCATCTCCACAATTGCCGCCTCGTCTGGCTGAAAAATTCCGCGCCACACTTGAAATGTCCCGCGCCGCTCGATCCCGACCGCTGCACCATGAAGCAAGCCTCCGCCGCCCACAAAAAAAGCTCCGCGCAATGCCTGCTCATGCTCACCGACGCGCTCTCCGCCTCACCCAATCGCCGCGTCACAAAATTCTCGCGCGGCAGTTGGACACAAACCTGGCCCGCCGGCGCCACCATGTTCGCCTACATGTTCGCCCACGAAGCCCATCACCGAGGCCAAATCCTAATGCTGGCGCATCAATTAGGGCACCGCGTCCTGCACGACACCCCAGGCATCTGGCACTGGGAAAAACTCTGGGAAAAAGCAGCCCTAACCACGCGCCCCCATTGAGCGCAACTCGCCCCAACAAAAACCTCTTGTCATCGCCGCGCATCCAGAGTAAACAACATCCCCATGTCCACCACATCGCCACTGCCACCATCTCCACCACCGCCCGCGCGCCAACTCAATCTCCACACCTACACCTGGGAAGACGCCACAGTCGTCCGCTGCACCGGCCGCCTGACCATGGAAACTTCGCCGGAACTCAAGACCGAAGTAAAATCCCTGCTCCCGCAAAAACGCCGCGTTATCCTCGACCTCACCGATCTCGGCTACATGGACAGCTCCGGCCTCGGCGCGCTCGTCGGCCTCTACATCTCCGCGAAAACCGCCAAATGTGAACTCCAACTCCACAATCTCAGCCCGCGCATCCGTGACATTCTCAACCTTGCCAACGTCCTCTCCGTATTCGAAGAGTGCGGCCGCACCGGCACCCGCTGCCCCTGAGTTCTCAATTCATTTTTCTTGTGTTCGAGAGGCCTCGCGCCGTAGTCTCCATACACCAACGGGCCCAGCCGGGGAGAAGTCCAATGACCTCGCCCGAAAATACCGCCGCTGGCAACGTCGCTCAACCTCTCACTGCTCGTCTCGAAGCCGCCACCGGCGAATTGCAGCAGCTCGAAGCTCTCGTAAAATCCGGCGAACTCGACGCTCGCGTCCTCTCCGAATTTCGCAACGCCGTCGACCACATCCGCAGCACCACCTGGGCCGTGCAAAAATGGCTAGGCCTCAACGAAGAATCCGGCGGCGACCCCTTCTCCGTCCTTCCGGTTATGTCCGCCGAGCGAGTAAAGCGCGCTACCCAAATCGCCAACGACCTCTCGCTCGACCTGCAATCAACAGACATCGGCATCGAAACCGCCGGCATAAAAGAACTCTACGACGCAATAGACAATCTCCGTCGCCGCCTAGCCACGTTACTGAAACGCGAAGCCTAATCCGCAAGCGAGATCTACGTGGAGTGCGGGAGCGTGCTCCCGCTTTTCTTACGCGAGGCGCGCCTCGCGTGCCTTACCTCCCGCCCACGCAACAACCACAAAAGCGGCGGCGCGCCGCCGCACTTCTATGAAAACGCCGGGCCGTGTCAAGTGGCGACGGTTTTGCGAACGATGCGGCTACACTTCTATACGTGCTCGAGGCACAAAAGGTGGATACACTGCTTCCGCCGCCCCATCTCCATATCGTCCTGCTAGGACGCAGTGCGGCCTCGGGCTGACGGAAGTTACCTTTCACATCGCCGCAAAAATTCGCTCGTCGAAACAAACTCCCTGGGTCCACAGCGCCCACACCGCGCCCAACAGTTTGCGCGCCAGCGCGGTGCGCGCCACATGCGGATGCTTGCGCCGCGCCAAACGCGTGAACCAGGCTCGCGCTGCCGGCGAATAACGCGCGGCGGTCAGCGCCGCTTCGCTCATCACCCAGCGCAACTGGCGCGATCCGGCGCGGGTGATTCCTCCGCTGCGCCGGTGCTCGGCCGACTCGCGAATCACCGGCACCAGCCCCGCGTAGTTGAACAAGCTCTTTTTGTCGGGAAAGCGGTGGATGTCGCCGATCTCCGCCTTCAGCACCAGCGCCGTGAAAGCTCCGATGCCGGGAATGGTCATCAGAAAGCGCGCGTCGGGATCTTCCTTGGCGATTTGCCGCAACTGCTGGTCCAGCCCCTGCACTTCCTGGTCCAGTTGCTGGACCAGGCGCAGGCTGGTGTCCAGCGCTTGCCGCGCCGCGGACCGCACCGACACCTGCTCGAGCCAGGCTCGTCCGGCCCGGCCGAACGCATCACTCTGCGGCGCTCGTGCTCCGTGCTGGTGCAGCACCGCGTGAATCTGGTTCTTGTAACGGGTGCGATCCTGCGCTAGCGCGATGCGCAGGCGCAGCAGCTCGCGCAAATCGCGTGTGGCCACGTCCGCCTTCCAGGCTTCCGGCAACAAGTCGGCGCGCAGCAGTTGCGCCAGCGTCTGCGAATCCACCCGGTCGTTCTTCAGCTTGGCGCTGGCGATCGCTTTCACTTTGGCCGGATGCACCAGCACCACGCGCTCCACCAGCGCTTCGACGCAATCCACAAACGCGCACCAGAACCCGCAAGCTTCCACGGCCACCAGGATTTTTTCGTCTTCCTGGCCAGGTTTTTTCAGCCCGCTGAAAAAGGAACACAAACTGTCGGCATCGTTGAGCACGCGCCCCTGCTGCAGCTTCGCGCCGCTTGCATCGAGTACCGTCATGTAACAAAATCGCAAATGAAGGTCTACTCCTACGTAGATCATGCCGTGCCTCCTCGCAGTCGGATGGTTGCCTTCTCAACAACAATCCTACCGCCGCCGAGGCACGGCGTTTTCATTACATCTCCATATTGATTTGCGCCGCAGGTCGGATGAGCACCGCCATTTGAGCCTGCTGGTGCGCAACTGGCGTCCGCCGCGGCGGACGCCGCTAAAACTGCCCGTGAACGGTCCGCGTTGCTTGGGTCGCAGCTCGTGCGTTTTTTCTGCTTGTTGCTGCTTCCGTTTCGTTGCCCTAGAATGAGTTGATAGCGCTGTTGTGTGTCTAGCGGGCGCTTCGCGTGTGTCTGTAAGGAGCCCTCCTATGTCTGAGAAAACCGTAGATAAAGCTGGCAAGGTTAGTCGGTCTCAGAGTACCGCTACGCTCGAGCCGGAGCGTCACGTTTCGGCTGGCGAGCGGGCATGGGCAGAGAAGACGTTGCGGCCTACGTTGCAGAAATCGCCGGAAAGAGATGCTGACTTCACCACGGTTTCGAGCTATCCGATCCGGCGGCTGTACACGGCGGCGGATTTGCCGGATTGGAATCCGGAAACGGATTCGGGTTATCCGGGGAGCCTCCTTACACGCGCGGGATCCATTCCACGATGTATCGCGGAAAATTGTGGACGATGCGGCAATTCGCGGGATTCGGGACCGCGGAGGATACCAACACGCGTTTTCGTTATTTGCTTTCGCAGGGGCAGACGGGGCTTTCGGTGGCTTTTGATTTGCCGACTTTGATGGGGTACGACGCGGATCATGCGCTTTCGGAAGGCGAAGTCGGGAAATGCGGAGTGGCGATCAGTTCGCTCGCGGATATGGAAGTGCTGTTTGACAAGATTCCGCTGGCGGACGTGACGACTTCCATGACGATCAATTCGCCGGCGGCGGTGATTTGGGCGATGTACCTGGCGGTGGCCGAAAAGCAGGGAGCGGATTGGAAGAAGATATCCGGCACGATGCAAAACGACATTTTGAAGGAATACATCGCGCAGAAAGAATATATCTATCCGCCGGAGCCTTCGATGCGGCTGGTGGTGGATACGCTGGAGTTCGGCGCGAAGAATACGCCGAAGTTCAATCCGATTTCGATCAGCGGGTATCACATTCGCGAAGCTGGCTCGACGGCGATTCAAGAGCTGGCGTTCACTTTGCGCGACGGGGTCGAGTATGTGGACTGGGGCGTACGGCGCGGGATGGACGTGGATGAATTTGCGCCGCGGCTTTCGTTTTTCTTCAACGCGCACAATGATTTCTTCGAGGAGATCGCGAAATATCGCGCGGCGCGTCGGATCTGGCAGAAGACGATGACGGAGCGGTTTGGCGCGAAGAATCCGCGTTCTTGGGCTTTGCGTTTTCATACGCAGACGGCGGGATGTTCTTTGACGGCGCAGCAGCCTTACAACAACGTGGTGCGAACAGCTTTTCAGGCTTTGGCAGCGGTGATGGGCGGGACGCAGTCATTACATACGAATTCTTTGGATGAGGCTTGGGCGCTGCCTACGGAATTTGCGGCGACTTTGGCTTTGCGTACGCAGCAGATCATTGCGCATGAGAGTGGCGTGACGAATACGGCGGACCCGCTGGGTGGATCGTATTTCGTTGAGGCGTTAACGAACGAGGTGGAGCGCGGGGCATGGGATTACATCGAGAAGATTGACGCGCTGGGAGGGATGGTGGCGGCGATCGAACGCGCTTACCCACAGCGGGAGATCGCGGAGGCGGCCTACAAGTATCAGATGGCGGTGGACCGGAAGGAAAAGATTATTGTCGGCGTGAATGATTACGTGGCGGAGGAAAAAGGCATCGACATTTTGCAGATTGATGAGACGGTGGCGCAACGGCAGGCGGTGCGTTTGCGGAAGTTGCGCGCGGAGCGGTCGGGGGATGAGGTGGAGCGGCGATTGGATGCGTTACGCAAGGCGGCAGCGGGTGAAGCAAATTTGATGCCGCTGATTTATGATGCGGTGAAGGCATATGCGACGCTGGGTGAAATTTGCGATGCGATGCGGGAAGTTTTCGGGATCTACGAGGAAGTAGCGATTACGTAGAGTTACTCTCACTGGATATTCTGAGCTGAATTTCTCTGCGTCCTCCGCGTCTCTGCGGTGAATCATGACAGATGCCGAACTGACCCACTGGATCATCGGGGCAGCGATTGAGGTTCATCGGGTCTTGGGGCCGGGTTTGCTGGAGTCCGCGTACAAAGAATGCCTGGCGCACAATTTTGAGCGTCTAGGGATTCCGTTTGATCGTCAGAAAGCGCTTCCCTTGGTCTATCGGGACGTCAAACTCGATTGCGGTTATCGAATTGATTTTTTGGTGGATGGGCGTGTGGTGGTCGAACTGAAGGCTGTCGATTCACTTGCGCCCATTCATGACGTGGTTCTTTTGATTTATTTCCGGCTTCCTGTTTGCAAGATTGGATTGTTCATCAACTTTAATACCGTTGTGCTAAAAAAGGGGATTCGTCGGCTGGTGCATCGTTACCAGGAGTGAAATCAACAAATGAACCGCAGAGACGCAGAGGACGAAAAGAAAAACAGAAGCGGAGACTGCCGATGACGCGGACTCGTGGCTCGCGGATGGTTGTGGTGCTGGCGATAACGATTGGCTTGATGCCTTGTGCTGGAGTGGCTTGCGCTAAGGACAAGAAGGTTGGGGTTAAAAGCGGGTTTGTCACTACTTCGGACGGGGTGCGGATTCATTATATTGAGGCTGGGCGGGCGGCTACTACTCCTAGCGGACAGATTGGCAATCCGATGCCGTCTACGGCGGTGATTGAGAAGGGCGATATCGGCGTTACTTTGGAGCACAAGTACCCTTCGATTTTGTTTGTGCCGGGATGGACGATGCCTGGGTGGATCTGGCAGAAGCAGATCGATTATTTTTCGCGTGACTATCGCGTGGTGGCAATGGACCCACGGTCGCAGGGAGAATCTTCGCAGACGAGCGATGGGTTATATCCGGCGGTGCGCGCGCGAGACATCAAGGCGGTAGTGGATCAGCTGCATTTGGCGCCGGTATTGATTGTGTCGTGGTCCATGGCGGTAGTGGAAACGCTGGCTTATGTGGACCAGTTCGGGACGGGGGATTTTGCTGGGCTGGTGCTGGTGGACAACGACGCCGGAGGCCGCGCGCCCGGAGACGCCGACCAGTATTTTGGAATGTTGAAAGGGATTCTGGAAGACCGGCAAAACTCGGCGGATCAATTCATTCGGAAGTTGAATTTCCATAAGCCGCAGCCGGAAGATTACTTGCAGAAACTGATTCAGGCATCGTTGCGCGTGCCGACGAATACCGCAGTCGCACTGCTGGTTGGGCTATTTGTCTCGGACTACCGGTCTGTATTGCCGAAAATTGACAAGCCGACTGTAATTTGTGCCGCGAAGAGTCCCTACATAGCACGATCGTGGACATGCAGTCGAAGATTAAGGGTTCGCAACTGGAAGTATTTGAAGGAGACGGGCACGCGCTGTTTGTGGATGATGCGGACAAGTTCAACGCGCTGGTGGAAGACCTGCTCTTGGAATTGAAATAGCGTTTCCGCGCCGCGAGAACGAGTGTTGCTATCGTTTTAGGGGCGATTTGAGTATTCTTGCGAGCATATGGCCGAAAAGAAGATAAGGGTGTTGATTGCGAAGCCTGGACTTGACGGGCATGACCGCGGCGCGAAAATCATCGCGCGGGCTTTGCGTGATGCAGGGATGGAAGTGATTTACACCGGGTTGCGGCAGACGCCGGAAATGATCGCGGCGGCGGCGGCGCAGGAAGACGTGGACGTGATCGGGCTTTCGATTCTTTCCGGCGCGCACAATACTCTTTGCCCGCGATTGATGGAGCTGCTGCGCGGGAAAGGGATGAATGACGTGACAGTATTGATCGGCGGCATCATTCCCGAAGCGGATATACCCGCGCTGAAGAAGGGCGGGATCGCGGAAGTCTTTCTTCCTGGAACTACCACGCAATCCATCGTTGATTTCATCCGCCATCGCGTTTCCACTGCTCCGCACGGAGCGTAACGCGGCGGTGAGTACTCGCCTCTCCGCGATTGCACGCGAAGACGTGACGACCGCGGGGCGGGTCTGAGACCCGCCCCCTATTGATCTTTTACGCCTTAGCATTGTTGGTCTTTAATCCAGCGGGAGCACTAGCTTCGTGCGCGTGTAGGCAACGCGGAAGCCGAAGCGTTCGATATTGCGATGGGAGATGCTGCCGGGTTGCGCGATGCTGACGAGTAAGTCGCAGCCGTGTTCGCGGGCCCAGGCGAGACGCGCGCTTAGCAAGGCGGATTGCACGCCGCGGCGACGAAATGCCGAAAGGCGCTGGCACCGAAAAGTCCTGCAACTCCCTGGTGCGCAGAGACAACACCACCACCCGCCGGTTTGCCATCCACGAAAGCGAGAAGGAAGCTGCACGGGCTGCTGCGATGGCAGAATCCTTCCATCACGTCGAGGATTGCTTGAGTGACTGGGGAAATGTTCGGCGAAACCTTGGGTGACGGTTTGTGTCCAGAGTTTCGATTCGTCGTGGGTGGCGGCACGAATGGTGACGCCGGGTGGCGCGGGCAGGCGGCGCTGCTGCTAGCGCCTGCGCGAGATCATTGAGAACTAACACGTCGGAAACTTCGAGGAGTTTGTAGCCACGAGCGGCGAGCCGTTCGTAGAGATTCATATTGATGAGCGGGCAAAGTTCTAGTGCCGCGGGCGCGTTGCGCAATCTGAAGAATTCACCGAGAGCATCCAGTTCACTTCGGGCCACGGGCCCGTTGAGCCCTACGCCGATTGCTTGCGTGACCGGAGAATCGGTGCCGGCAAAGACCGCGGTGCCTCCGGCAATTTCCTGAACCGCCACCGGAAATTCTGGATGGAGGCGGTGAAACGCTTCGGCGCACTTGCGGCCTGCATTTGCTTCTGCCATTTCGACGCGCCGAGCCAAATCAATATCAATGAATTGCATTGCTGGATCTCCTGTGTGTGGGAAACAACGCCACGGCTTCAGGGGCTGAGGCCCCTTTTTTTCGGGGGTCTGATGGCGGGGATAAATCCCCGCCCTTCCGCACGGGTGACGGTGAGACCGCGAGGGGGATTTTCCGGAGCGCCTGGTTTAACGCGGCGAGCTGGAGGCAGACTTATCCTTCGCGTAGGAAAAGCAGCGCATAGGCGCCTCCAGAGGAGAATTTGGCTGCGGCGATAAGTTGACACCGTGGCCGGGCTTAATTCTATCGTACGGGGTACGCAAGTCAAAACAAAGCGGCGATGATAGAATCCTTCGGTTATAACGTTGCTTAGCGTACTGATTCTATCGGCGGGCGAACGATTTTGTGCGTGGTCAGCGCTGGGTGAGTGGAACGAAAATCGAGACGCGGGTGGACGCGAAGTCCGCTGATTTTGAGAAGAATACCCGGCGCATGGTGGATCCCTTACCGAAATCAAGAACCAGGAAGCAGCGAATCAGCAGGGCGGCGGCGCGAAGGCCATCGAAGCGCAGCACAAGAAGGGCCGGCTGACCGCGCGCGAGCGCATCGCCAAGCTGATCGATCCGCAGACGTAGTTTTTCGAGCTGGGGATTTACGCCGCGTACGAAATGTACGAGGAGTGGGGCGGCGCGCCGGCGGCCGGAACGATCACGGGCCTCGCGCGAATCTGCGGGCGGCAGGTGATGATCATCGCCAATGACGCACGGTGAAGGCCGGCGCTTTTTCCCTCTCACCGCGAAAAAAGTGATTCGCGCGCAGAATATCGCGATCGAAAATCACATTCCCGACGATTTATCTGGTCGACTCCGCGGGCGTTTTTCTGCCGCTGCAGGAAGATGTGTTTCCCGGACACCGATGATTTCGGGCGCGTCTTTCGCAACAATGCCGTGATGAGCGCGATGGGCATTCCGCAGATCACCGCGATCATGGGCATGTGCGTCGCGGGCGGCGCGTATCTGCCGGTGATGTGCGATCACATTTTGATGACGGAGGGAGTGGACTATTTCTGGCCGGGCCGGCGCTGGTGCAGGCGGCGATCGGACAGAAGATATCGGCCGAGGAACTGGGCGGGGCGAAGATGCACGCGGAGATCAGCGGCACGGTTGATTTTCGTGAACCGGACGATGCGGCGTGCATCGAGCGTTTGCGCGCGCTCGTGGACAAAATGGGCCACCCTCCCGCCGCGCGGTTCGACTATAAAGCCGCCGGAAGCTCCGGCGTACCCCCACGAAGACATTTACGGCATTTTTTCCCGACCCGGGGAAGCAGTACGACATGCACGAAGTAATCGCGCGCATCGTCGACCGCAGCAAATTCGAGGAATATCGCGCGGAGTACGGCAAGACGCTGCTCTGCGGCTACGCGCGCATCGGCGGCTGGGCCGTCGGCATCGTCGCCAACAAAAGAAGCACGTGACCACGCTGACGCCGGCACCGGCGAGAGCCGCATCGAATTTGGCGGCGTGATTTATACCGAATCGGCGGAAAAGGCCGCGCGATTCATCATGGATTGCAACCAGAATCTGGTGCCGCTGATTTTTCTGCATGACGTGAACGGCTTTATGGTCGGCAAGGAAGCGGAATGGAGCGGAATCATCCGCGCCGGCGCAAAAATGGTGAATGCCGTGTCGAATAGCGTCGTGCCGAAAATTACGGTGATTTGCGGCGGGAGTTTCGGCGCGGGCCATTACGCCATGTGCGGCAAGGCCTACGACCCGCGATTTATTTTCGCGTGGCCCACGGCGCGCTATGCGGTGATGAGCGGCGATTCCGCCGCGTCCACGCTAGTCGAAATCAAGATCAAG
>CAWIAM010000002.1:0-197303 GCA_963834215.1 uncultured Acidobacteriota bacterium
GGATACCGCTGCTCTCTTTCAGGCTCTCGGCGGGGGATGGTGGAACCGACCCGATATTCCTAGGAACTAACGATGCACGCGGGACTGGCTGCGCTTTCGATCGTTTTCGTCCCAATGGCGGCGAATCTTTTGGTGAGTACTGTCGCCATGGCGCTTGGAACTTTTGTTGCGGCTTCACCCCATCGGGCGGCTAAAATTTGGGGATCGCAACGACTCGCCAATTTGGCTTCTGAACGTAGAGCTTTGTTCATACGCTGATACCGCGCCTTCGGACTCCTTCTTTGTCTGGCAGGTGTGCTCCTCGCGCTTGATGGCATCGTTTTTTCAGACCAGCATCACTAGAATTCCACATTCGGTCGCTCGTAAGCAGACCGAGTTCTTCTTGAAGGGTGTCGGAGGGTCGCTCCGCTCACTTTAGGAGTTCAATTGGGAGAACGATTTGGTAGTGTCCTAATTTGAATCCCGCGCTACTCACTTGCGGCCTTTAGCGTGCTACGAACAAACTCCGAAACGGACTTCTTATAGACCTTAGCCTTCCACTCAATGGCCTTGTGCTCATCGGGAGTAACACGAATCCGCAAGAATTTATCTTTTGCATCGCCCTTCGGCAATGGTGGTCGTCCTGCCTTCTTAGCTTTCGGTTGTTTCGGCATTTCTAAACTCCTGAACGATTGCAGCCCTAACAGCCAGCACAGCCGATGTAACGGGCGCAATGTGTAGTACGGTCACATGACGCTTGGGCTGTTTAGGATCGTCGGTAGCATGCGCCCACGCGTAAACCCTTGGTGCTTTCGGATGGTCGCGAAGTTCAAACACTTCTACAATCCCATCCCAAATCGTTTTCCCTTGAAACGTCTCTTTCACCGGCACACTCTCAACGTGCTTTGCCGCGACACCGTGAACGCGGAGAATTATTTCGCGTAGTTCGTCAATGTAACATTTATTTTTAATCATCCAGTTTTACCGCCATCGCTTTTAAGTCCTGAGCTATGAACTGAATTCTATTAAATGTGATTAGGAATCCATCGGTAATAGAACTATTTAGATTCAAACTACTTTGCCCGCGCTCCAGCAATTCATTTCTGACAGCTCTGATTCTCGGTAAAAAGCGACGTGAATACCCGCCTTCTAGTTTCTGCTGCCAAAGCTTAAGACTTTCGTGATCGGCAGGTTGCGGTCCTATCTCTTTTAGAAAAACACTTAATTCTCTCGAAAGAGAAATGGCCCTCAACTCTAGGGGGCCTTCAGGCGTAATCGGTTGGTGAAAAAAACTAATTTTCGATGATACGAAACGTACAAAAATCCACCAGAACATAGTCGCCGAAACCAAATATATCGGGGCCAACCAAATCTGGGGAATTCGTGTATAGATAATAAGCATCGTCCTTAGCACCGCCACAAAACTAACAAGCGCAAGAATATCGAAAATTGTTTTTGCTCTCTCCACCCACTTAAAAAACCTAGCGACTCCGGATTCTTTTTCCATTGCGAAGACTCCGTTACGCAAACTCTGGGTGCAAAAGAGAGAGGGTAGTTGTTTGCCTTTTGAGCGTAAAGGCTTTTAATAATCATGCTGCCTCGACCAAATCCTTGACGGTCCAAAAGTCGCGCTCAATTCCCGCAGCCATCGCGGGAGTACAACGAATCGAATTGTGTCGCTTCACGAAATTGTAATAAGCGAAATGCAGCGCGGTTGCCGCCTCGAAATTTTCGCGCTTCTTGCTGAATGCATAGGTCAGACGGCTCAAGCGACGCATATGAAGGCGCGTGGTACCATTCAGTCGCTCAATGTGACTGGTAGAAGCCAACCGCATATCGGGACGACCCGCATAAGCAGTCTTGTCCACACGGATAACTTCCGCATCGGATGATTGATCTTCGTAAACTTTTACGATCTGCGCATAATCCACGCCTATTCCAAACGCTTGTTCGACGGCCTGCACATAAGCCGGAAGTGCGTCGGTTGAAACCTGTACCCGATTTGCAAGCCTTCCAGCCACATCCGCAACGAAGGCGTTAGCGGTCAAGGAATCGCGCTTGCCGACCTTGAATGACGGGACTAGTTTCGTATCGGAGTCAATCGCGCAGAATGTCCAAACATCGCCAAGCTCTGGGCTATCGTCTGGGCGAACGTGACGTTCTTTCTTTCCAATGAATCCCCACAATTCGTCAAATTGGAGATGCTTGCAAGGCAAATCGCGCATCTTGCCATCTAGGAGGGACTGACAGCCTTTTCCGACACGAACGCCCAAGCGCATAATTGTGTCGCGGTGAACGCCCGTCATACGCTCAATCTGGCGTATTCCAGACCCTTCTGCTAGTGCGCTGATGATTGCCACTTGCTTGTTCTTGTCTAGGACGTTCGGCATATTCGTATCTCCTATGCCTATTACTGTACCCCAATAATTATTGTTTGTCAAGAGGTATTTTTGTGGTACAGTATTTGCGAAATGCCACTCATTCTCGCAGCCTTTATCATAAGTCTCGCCCTGCAACCAGCGACCGCTCCAAAACCACAAGGGGTTTCCAAAAGCGACAGTGCTCATGTCACAGATAATGCAAAACCCGCTCAAAGCAGCGACAATAAAGCAAATCCACCGCCTAAAACCCTGCCGATCGGAAGCAGCACACAAACTAAAAATAATGACGAGAGTACAAATAAGAGCAATCAAGAGATAAAAATAGAATGGGACCTTGTAGAACTCACAGGGATGCTCGTTCTCGTTGGATTCCTTACTGCGGGCTTTATCTGTTGGCAATCTTGGGAAACTAGAAGAGCCGCTAAAGCTGCTAGAGACAATCTTGAGTTTCTTATCAACAAAGAACGAGCGACAATTTTCGTTGAACCTTATGAATTTACGGATTTGGAGAACTCGAATTATGGCGTGAAATACAAGGTCTTTTGCTCCGGAACAACGCCTGCCACAATTCTGGAAAGCCGAGTAGTTGCTGAAATCAGTGCCACCAAAGAACGAGTAAATCCAACATTTGGACTGATGTTGCTTCCGAATAATTTCATCCCCGGTATCCTTGAACTGGTTGCCCCATTGGTCGGAGAAAACGAATACCTTAGAAATGCGCCTGATGAGCGAATCGAGCGCGGAGAATTGTTCGTTAACTTTTGGGGATACGTTAGATATCGTGACCAATTCTTCAAAGAGGGCGGGTTTTGGCTCCGTAAATTTTGGTATATCTGGGACCCCGAAAGGGGGCAATTTGTGAAATCCGGTGCGTATCGAGATAATTCCGAGAGCAAAAAGCCACCCTATCGCCCAAATCAGAGTTAATTGGACATACCCCTTTTGATGATGCCGTTTTGAAATTAGGACACTACCAACGATTTTAGATTTGAGACGTTCTTCTGGAAAGTCTTTGGGATTGAGGGTGACTACAAAGTCCGCATGGCCGGATTCCGAGCATAGGCAAAACACGTCATCCTTGGGATCGGGAGAAATTTCAGCCGAGGTACGCACCTTCACTTCTTCGGCCCGCTCCCGGATCAAGTTGACGACCCTTCCGATCAGGTTTGAACGAACACGAGGCGTTTCAGAACTTCCTTGTACTCATCCAAGATGTCTTCCGTTATGAGCCAGACGAAATTGTTCCGTTCGCCCCACCTGTGGAGTACATCAGCGCTCGGATTCCCGCCGGAAACGAACGGCTCTCTGAAGCCCGATATGCCAGCCACGAGCACGCTCGTGTCAACAACGGCCCGTGGCTTGCGTTTCCTAGCTTTCTGCGGCAACGGTGATCTCTGGCGCACGTCTCTCTTTACGATAGCTGCGAACCGTGCGCAAGATTTCTTCTTCAGAAACCTCTCCGATGTCCCTTGCCGCCTCGGTTAGCGATTCCAGAAATTCCTTTTTCCAGCCCCGCCGCTTTTTCCCACGCGGCAGGTCCTTGTAAAGATCAGCCCGATTCATTCGCTCCTCAATTTGTTCCCCCAAGGCTCGAAACGGCACTCCTAGCTTGATTGGTTCCTCTTCCGCCGCGAGCCGACAGTGGAAGACGATGTACCTAGGATTCTCTGATTTGAATTCTTCCTCAGACGCCGAAAATGCCTCCATGAGTTTGGAGAGCACACTCGTCCGCGTGCCTAGGGACTCTTTTAGGTAGGAGGCGACCTTGGCTACCATGAGGGCGTTCGCATCGAAGAAATACGTCGAGTTCAAGCGTTGGCTGAGCGAACATCCGACCAACATCAACCGAGAACAAACCAGAGGAGACGCTCTTACGAAGACCGCGTAACAGACATGAAACTTCGTTCAACCCAATCCGGTATGCGCGAGAATACAGCGTCCTCAAGACAGCATGCCCCGCGCTCTGCAATGCGCTCGACCCCGAATCAATCCGCGAAGCCGTCAGACATCCCACAGGAGGAGGCACGGCCCATACCGCCATCATTCTCTCAAACATCCTCCCTTAGCTCTCCGAACAATGCCGCGCCCATCGCGGCCACAGAGGGAGAGGAAAGCCACGGCAAGCACCTTCTGACGGTTCACGAAGTAGCTGACTTATTGCAAGTCCCTGTGTCTTGGGTCTACGGACGGACACGCAAACGATCCTTGGGAGCGGATACCGAGTTACCGGCTTGGAAAGTATTGGCGCTTCCGTCAGGAAGAAGTGTTGGCTTGGGTCGAATCCCAACGGCGAGGCTCGCATGCTGCTTGACATGCGGACTACACTCAAAGACGACACAGAACAAGCTGGACGGGCCATCCATGGAGGAACGATGGCTCGAAGAGGTTTCCAGCAAGGATCGCTTTTCCGACGCGGCACTCGGAGGAAAGTTTGGGTGGCGCGTTGGTGGGAGGACGCAATTCAAGCAGACGGCACGCTCGGCAGACTGAGACGGTCGGAAGTGATCGGGACCGTCGCCGAATTTCCGACGCGCCGCCTTGCAATGCAAGCGTTGTCTCAGAGGCTAGGGACAATCAACACCGGCAAGGCACGACCGCAGTCTGTCCGCACATTTGGCAGTTTTGTCAAAGACGACTGGACGCCTGTGGTTTTGCCAATACTCAAGTACGCAACCCAGAAGCACCATCGGTACATGCTCGACGTGCATCTCATTCCGTCCTTCGGCCAGAGGCAGCTTCGCGAACTCACGCGGGAAGAGTTGCAAAGCTTTCTCAGCCGAAAGCTCAAGGGTGGTTTGTCGTGGGAAACTGTTCATCACTTCAAGTGCGGCCTGAGCAAGATTCTCGGTGCAGCCGAGGAATGGCGTTATATCGCCGAGAACGCGGCTCAGAAAACGAAACTCCCACGACGGCAGCGTGGAACGGAGAGAACTGTCCTCACTCCGGTCCAGGTACGGAACCTTGTTACCGCCTTAAATCACCCCGCACGCTCCGTCACGTTGCTGTTGGTGCTGACTGGACTACGCGTTGGAGAGTTGCTTGCGCTTCGCTGGGGAAGTATCGATTTGAATGCTCGCATGCTCCGTGTTTGCGAAACGGTGTATGACGGGCATTTCGATCAACCCAAGACGAAACGGAGTGCGCGAACCATTCCGATTGGAACGGAGACGGCAGAAATCTTTGCTGCCATCCGTCCCGCCGTTGTTGATGCAAGAGCCTTGGTATTTGCCACGCGCGAGGGATTGCCGCTGGAACGATGGAATCTCTTGCGCAAGCATCTGAAACCCGCAGCGAAGAAACTAGGGCTTCCTGGTGTCACGTGGCATCTTCTGAGACATAGCCACGCGACGATGCTCGATTCCGTGGGTACGCCAATAGGGACGATGCAATCGCTCCTGGGCCATTCTACGCCGGATATCACGCGCGAGATTTATTTGCACGCGATCCCGGAAGAGCAGCGTCGCGCAGTGGAGAGCGTCGAGAGGCTTCTATTTGGACCCAAATGGACCCAAGTTCAGGCTCTGGCGCAACCGGCATCAGCAAGACTGAATTGAAAAATCAGGAGTTAGTGGTCGGGGCGCGCGGATTTGAACCGCGGACCTCCTGCGCCCAAGGCAGGCGCGCTACCAGGCTGCGCTACGCCCCGACATGACATGCGCTTTTGATTCTAAGGCAGTTTGCGAATTTACTCCAAGGCCAGTCGGCTATTTCTGCGTCAACTGCGGCGACGCCAGGCAATGGCTCGCACTTGATGTTGGTGGAAAATCACGCATCCAGTGTAGTCTTGCGAACCAATGTCTATGCCTGAACAAATCCAGGCGCTAAACTCGGCGACCGCCGCTGTCGAATCCGGCCTGATCAAGAGTCTTGGCTTGTTTGATGCCAGCATGATTGTCGCCGGCTCGATGATCGGTTCAGGAATTTTCATCGTTTCGGCAGGCATCGCACGGCAGGTTGACAGTCCCGGCCTGCTAGTCGTGGTCTGGTTGATCAGCGGTTTGATGACCACTATGGCGGCTCTCTGCTATGGAGAACTTGCCGCCGCAATGCCTTTCGCCGGCGGCGAGTATATTTTCTTGCGCGAATCTCTCGGCCCGATGTGGGGCTTTCTGTACGGATGGGCCGCGTTGCTGGTAATTCAGACGGCAACGATCGCTGCAGTGGCCATCGCTTTCGCGAGTTTCACCGGCGTTCTTCTTCCCTGGCTCTCATCTGCCGCGTGGATCTGGAAGCTGGGGACGTTCGGTCCTTACAAAATTTGGTTCGGCGTGTTGGGGCCGTACGACGTCGGACTGAACACGCAAAATCTTTTGGCTCTCGCTTCGATCGTTTTTCTTACCTGGCTGAACACGCGCGGCCTGCGCGTAGGCGCCAGGGTGCAGAATATTTTCACCACCGCAAAAATTGCCGCCCTGGGCGGCTTGACGCTGCTGGGTTTTGTATTCGCAACTCAAGCGGCGCGCCATTCCAATTTCAGCGATTTTTGGCGGAACGCAAGCCTCTCTGGATTGCACCGGTATCAAAGCGGCCAAGACACCGTGTGGGTCAGCCTTGTGACGCTCGTCGGGCTCGCTATGGTTGGCGCTCTTTTCTCGTCCAGCGCTTGGACCAACGTTACGTACATCGCATCCGAAGTAAGGAATCCCAAGCGCAATTTGCCTCTCGCTCTGGCGCTGGGCACGGGATTTGTGACGGTGCTCTACGTACTTGCCAATCTGGCGTATTTAAATGTGCTGCCGCTGGATGGAGCTCCCGGCGGAGCGACTACTCTGGCACGAGGGCTTCAATTTGCGGCCGGCGATCGCGTCGGCACAGCCGTCGCCGAAACGATTGTTGGTCCGAGCGGCGCATTCCTAGTGGCCGTCGCCGTGATGATCTCCACATTCGGCTGCAACAACGGACTCATCCTGGCCGGCGCTCGTGTTTACTATGCGATGGCGAAAGATGGCCTGTTTTTCAGAAGCGTCGGTAGCCTAAACCCACGCAACACGCCTGCCGTTGCCCTTTGGGTGCAATGCATCTGGGCCTGCGCATTGTGTCTTTCCGGAACTTATGCGCAATTGCTCGACTTTCTGGTTTTTGCGGTCGTTATGTTTTACATGCTCACAATATTCGGTCTATTTCTTCTGCGTTTCCGGCGGCCCGATATGCAACGGCCCTATCGGGTCACCGGCTATCCGGTTCTTCCGGCGATATACCTTTTTCTTGCCGCGATCATCGAAGTGCAACTCCTGCGCTACAAGCCGCAATACACCTGGCCGGGGCTGCTTGTAATTTTGACAGGAGTGCCGGTGTACTGGGTCTGGAGAAGGTCGCAGAGCGCGAAGATGCGGGAAGATGTTGCAGGGCGAAGTTAACTGAGCGCAGTCTCGCGCGATAATCGCGAGAGCGCGGTGAGCTCGATGCCAGCCTGCCTTAGCGTTTTCGCCATCGCCGCCGCAATTACCGGAGCGCCGGGAGTATCGCCGTGGATGCAAATGGTCTGCGCGTTCGTCACGATCTCTCCGCCGCCGCAGGCGATCACCGTCCCTCGTTCCGCGATGCGCAGCGCCTGCTGGCCTGCTTCCGCAGGGTCGCGTATCACCGCATCTTCAAACCTGCGCGAACGCAACGTCCCGTCGGACTCATATCGCCGATCTGCAAATGCTTCCGCCGCCACTCGAAAGCCAGTTTCTCGAAAGACGCTTAACATCAACGACCCCGCCAGGCCGACAAGCACGACGTCACGGTTCCAACGCCCGACTCCATCCGCGATCGCCTGGGCCACTACGCGATTTCGCGCGGCCTGATTGTAAAGTGCGCCATGGGGCTTCACGTGAGTCACACGGGTGCCGCACGCGGCAGCGATCTCGGCGAGCGCTCGCGTTTGCTCGAACACGGAGTTGGCGATTATTTCCGGCGGCAGCTTCAATTCCAGCCGGCCAAAATTTGCACGATCGGGATAGCCAGGATGCGCGCCCACATCAACCTTCCGGCGAAGTGCCTGCTCAACCGTTGCTTGCATGCTTTGGGCGTCACCGGCATGTCCTCCGCAGGCAATATTGACAGACGTCAGCGACGGCATGAGCGCTTCTTGAGTGCCGTCGCTAACGCATTCCGGCATTTCGCCCATGTCGCAATTCAGATCGATGCGTTTCATTCGAGGATCAACTCTTCGGAGGCCAGCAGTTTTTCCTGTTCGATCAGCAAAGATCGCGCTTGGTCGAACGTGACCTGTTCAAATCGTATCTCGTCGCGAGGGCGAAGTTGTCCCACGCGATGAAGGTCCGCGGCAATCACGTTCGCGATCTTCGGGTAGCCGCCCGTGGTCTGCTGCTCCACGAAAATGATGATGGGTGAGCCTCCTGCGGGCACCTGAATGGCGCCGAGCGAGACACCTTCCGTAATCATCGAGCTCGCGCCGCTTGGTACTACTGCTGCACCTTCCAGACGAAGACCCATCCGATTCGATTGCTCGCCGACGCGATAGGTACCGCCATAAAACGAACGCAGCGACGATTCAAGAAATCGATCAACCTGTGGGCCCGGAGTTACACGCAGGACGTTGCGATCGAACAAACGCTGCGACGCTTGCGGAGCGATCGTGCGCTTGCGGAAAGGCTCGATTTTGGCTGTGGATCCGATGCGCACCACGTCTCCTTTTCGCAGAGGCCTGCCCTCGAAACCGCCAAGCCCGCTCAAGAGGTGCGTTGACGCGCTTCGTAGAAACGGCGCCACGGCGATTCCGCCCCGCACAGAAAGATAGCAGCGCGCCCCCGAACTAGTGGGACCAATTTGAATCTTTTGGCCGGGCCGCACTTCCACCGACGTTCCCACTTCGAGGCGTGCATCGTGCAAGGTCGCGCCGAAGTCGGAGCCGGTAAGCGCTAGGATCGCTCCTTCCGGAAATATAAATGTTCCGCCGAGCAGCATCATTTCCAATCCGGCCGCTCCTTCGTCATTGCCGACCAGCCGGTTTCCGAGTCGCAACGAGATTGGATCGGCAGCGCCGGACGGTGAAACGCCGATAGGTCCAAAACCTTCTCGCCCCAAATCCTGCACCGCGGTTTGGAGGCCCGGTACCAGCACTTCAATGGTGCTCATGCTTTCGCCAGCTCAGCGAATCGCGCGAGCGAAATCGGCATAAAGCGCACGCGATCACCGACGGAAAGAAAATTCATCTCCTTGCGATCGGGGCGGAACATCGCGATGGGAGTGCGGCCGATCAATCGCCACCCGCCGGGCGTCGCAAATGGATAGACGCCGGTTTGCTTGCCGGCGATGCCCACGCTGCCAGCGGGCGTGCCGCGGCGCGGCGTGTCCAGCCTTGGCGTTGCGAGCGCTTCCGGCAATTCGCCGAGGTACGCGAACCCGGGGACGAAGCCGAGAAAATAAACGACGTAAGTAACCGACGCGTGCAATTCAATTGCCTGCGCGATCGTCAACCCATGCGAGGCGGCTACCTCGTTCAAGTCCGGGCCAAACTCACCTCCGTAGCACGTGGGGATCTGCAGCTCCCGCGCCTGCGGGAGATCCACCGCGGCGAGCCGGTCGAGATAACCCAGCAGAATTTCTTTCAAGTCGCCATGGTTCAGCTTCAGCGCATCGAATGTGACAAGAATTGAGCAATACGCTGGATTGAGATTTCTTACGCCGGTGATTGGTTGCTGCTCCAGCAAGTGAAGTAATTTCCTCACGCGGTCGTGAGCGCTCAGAGTGATTTCTTGGTCGATGTAAAGCAGCAGCGATTGATCGCTCGCGGGTTGGAAGCGCGCAGCGTCCGTCGTCAATTTGCGCATTTCCGTGGATTATATCGTACGAGAGATTCTTTAAGAGAGATTGCGAGTCTGATTTCGCGGCCATGGCATTGGCCTTGAGAGGCGCAGAATTGTCGCCGTTGGCAGCGTGTTATAGTTGTGTTGACGATGCCGGTGCGTTTCGCGCCCCGTTGCTCGAGCAAGTCGTTGGCAAAATTTGGTGAGAGCTGAAGTATGAGGAAATTGTCTGCGCGGGTGACGCGAATATTCCTCGGTTTTTTTGGATTCTGCTACTGCTGCATTCTGTCAACTGCGGCGCAGACGGTTTCCATGGCCTCTGCGCGGGCTCCCGTAATCGTGGAATTGTTCACTTCCGAAGGTTGTTCCAGTTGTCCACCGGCGGATTTGCTTTTGCAGAAGTTGGAGGCGCAACAGCCGCTGCCTGGGGCGGACATCATCGCGCTGGAAGAGCATGTGGACTATTGGAATCACGACGGTTGGATCGATCCGTACTCGTCGCCGGAATGGACGCAGCGGCAGTTGGAGTATGGAGAGTTGTTGAAGACGCAGCCATACACCCCGCAGATGGTTGTGGACGGAGAGAGCCAATTTATCGGCAGCGACGGGCGCGATGCTGCGTTGGCGATTCAAAAAGCGGCGAGTTCGCCGAAGACGCGCTTGGCGATTACCGCTGACGCTCCCGATTCCAAGGGCACGCAACACTTTGCGGTTTCGATACAAAAGCTGGCGGGAGACACGCCGGGCGATGCTGCCGATGTGTGGCTGGCGGTAACCGAAGATGGGCTCCGCTCATCGGTGAATCGAGGTGAGAATGCCGGACGCGTCCTCGAACACGTCGCGACGCTGCGGTCATTGCAAAAGATTGGAGTCGCGCAAGCAAACGAGACGCTAGCTTTTACCGGAGATCCGGGCGTGAAACTCGATTCCCACTGGAACCGCGAAAATCTTGCGGTGGTAGTTTTCGTGCAGGAGAGGAAAAGCCGAAAAATTATCGGTGCGGCCTCCCTAAGAGTAACGGCTCGAAATGGGAATCCCGCGGTCGCCGCTCTTGCCACGAGCCGCGGGAATTAAGAATGTCTCGTGCCCGCACCCGTCCCCCGACACAGTCAGCTATGGATTTCCGCTGACCCGTTCGAACCGCTGGCTATGCTGCACTCTTGGCGCCGGCGATGACTAGAACAATGCCGCCCACCAGCGCAAGCCCTCCAAGGATCGGAGGCAACGGAATCGTGTGGTGCTCTTCCTTTGTGGCGTGCACCGGCCCCAGATCTACTACTTTCTTGTTCGTCGTGTAATTGATGCCCTGATAGGCGAACGAAATGATGCCTAGCAGCACGAGAATGATTCCCAGCACTGTAGTTGTCTTCATCAGTCAGTTTTCCTTCTACCACTGGCGAGATTGCGGCGTGGCCGGTTTGCGCTTGGAACCTGAACTACCTGTGACCCGCGGCTTTCTGGCCTTCTGAAAGACCCTTTACGAAAGCATCGGCCTGCTTCTCGGCCTCTTCTCGCGCGACGCCGTAACGTTCCTGGATGCGGCCTACGAGCTGGTCGCGCTTCCCGGCAATCACATCGAGGTCGTCGTCGGTCAGTTTACCCCACTTCTCGCGGACCTTCCCTTGCGTTTGCTTCCACTTCCCCTGCAGTTGATCCCAGTTCATGTTTTCTTCTCCCCTTGGGCGCCACGGATGCTTGATTCGCGCTGCGATAGCTCCATCACAACAGGCGCGCCGACTTTCTCCTATACACGGAAGCCCCTATATCCAGGCCTTAGTTTCTTTACTGCCGAACAATTGACTTTTGAAACTTGCCTAGCGTCCGGCGCTGATTGGTTCGAACCTGCCGTCCGTTTAGCGCTGCCTTGAGCGCGAAACGCGCGTGGCCGTTGGGCGCACGCGGCGTGTTTTGGAAGTTAGCTTCCGCGATTTTGCCGCTGCACGCCAGCCGCCGAGTTTAAGCGCCACGGACATGCAAGCCTCGCGCAATTCGTCGGCCGCGGAGCGATTTACCATTGCCCGGGCGACCACCATGCCACCGACGCAGAGAGCGGCAGTGGCCTGAGCTGTTGCGTGGCGAGGTCTGCCATTCTGGATTGAGCTGCGCTCGAGCACGCTCACCATCGCGTGGAAGACAGTTTCAAACGCGCGCTTCGCGTTTTCGTCGCTGCGCGAAACGTCCGTCGGCAGCGCGACCATCGGACAGGAATTTTCCACGTCCTCGAAGTGTTGTTGGGACAAGTAGGCACGGACGACCTGCGGGCCGACGTTCGAGGACGACAGATCCACTTCCACGCCTTCCCAACAACTCTTCCATTCCGGGTCGGTGAAGAAACAACCCAAAACTTCGGCATACAGCTCGCTCTTGGTCTTGAAATAGCTGTAGAAACCGCCGTGGGTGAGGCCGGCGCCGGCCATGATCTGACCGATGGAAACATTGTCGAAGCCATGGCGGTTGAACAACCGGCGCGCGCTTTGCACGATCTTCGCTTTGACCTCGACGGTGTGACCGGGCGGGTAGGGCATAGGTCCTCCTTATTCGCGGACGGCGAAGTATGTCCCGGAACGCCGCTTCGTGGCCAGGAAAATATGTTCTTGAACATATTTTGGCCCCATGGTCTTATGCCCGCACGATAGAACCTGATAATTCGGGAGGGAACTAATGAGCGATAGGAAAAGTACGACTGCGCCGCGCGAATCGCCAACGCGGCGACAAATGATCGCGAGCGCGGCCATCGTTTTTGGAGGATTGGCGGCGGGTTCGACGTTGTGGGGAAAGTCGCAACAACAATCCATGCAGGAAAAGCCAGGCAGTGCGGCAAACCAGACGCGCACGTCTCTGCACCAGGAAGCGGAGTTCAAGGTGAGCCCGCAGCGCGTTTACGAAGTGTTTCTGGATTCGAAGCAGTTCGCGGCCTGTACGGGTATGCCTGCCGAGATTGATCCGAAAGCCGGTGGCGCTTTCTCGATGTTCGGGGGACTGATTATCGGGCGCAACGTCGAACTGGTGCCGAACGAGCGAATCGTTCAGGCCTGGCGTCCGACGCATTGGGATCCGGGCGTTTACTCGATCGTCCGATTTGTATTCAAGCCGCAGGATAGCGGGACCGTCATCGTTCTCGATCATACGGGTTTCCCGGAAGGTGAATACGACCATCTTGATTGGGGCTGGCACAACCACTATTGGGATACTCTGAAGAAGTATCTGGCTTAGGCGTATTTCGACTCGCCGACGGCACAAGACGCAAACATTCTAGGCTGTCGGTATTAGGATCTCTGTGACCAGCTGATCTTCCGGCGTGGTTCTGGGATCATTGGCGTAGTTTTCGATGCAGAAATCGTCGCGCTGCGGGATTTTCTTCTCGGCGACGATCAGAAAAACGCTGCCACAGGCTTCCGGCAAGTTGGAATAGGCGCCCGTAAGAACGAAGCGGACGTACTTACCGCCTTTGAATTTTGTGTACTGTACGCCTTCGGGAAGTTCGGTCGGCGCGGAATCGAGCGCAACGCCGGCACGGTAAATCTTTGGTTCGACCTTATACAGACTCATGTAGCCGGTGATTTTATTGTGTTCTGTGATCGTCGGAATCAGCTGGTGGACGGTTTGCCAGGCTTGCGGCGCTGTCTCCTGGAAAGGGCCGATCTTCTCGATAAAAGCGTAATGCGTTTCCGGCCAGACGACCTCTTCGGGCGTTTCGGTGAGTTTCATGAAGCTTCGTTTTGCGGTGGCCATGAAGTTTTCCTCGTTCGTTTTTATCAGAATGATCGGTGCGTGAGCGGCGGACGCTTATTATTGCCCAGAAATACCGGAAGTAGTGCTGCTTTCTAGCCGCCGGCAATAGCTCCGATGATGAAAAACGGCTCTTTGCCGGAAGCAATCGCGTCCGGAAGCGGAGCGTCCGGTGATTCAAGCGACAAGTCCTCTTCACATGCGAAGAAACGCAAGAAGGGCCGGCGCTGCTTGGTGACGTGATCGCGAATCGTCCCACGCAACATCGGATAGCGTTCTTCGATCGCATCCAGAATCGCACTCGTCGTCACTGGTCCTTGTACGTCGAGCCCCAATTCGTCCTCGACGTGCGCCAGCGTCCGCAAATGTGCAGGGATTATTACCCGAATCATGAAAGCGTCTGCACCTCGACGGAGAGCACCGCGGGAAGATCGCGGACGATGGGCGCCCAACTGTCGCCGGCGTCGTTTGAGGCGTACACCTGTCCACCGGTGGTGCCGAAGTAGATGCCGCACGAATCGAGCGAATCCACGGCCATCGCGTCACGCAATACGTTCACGTAGCAATTGCTTTGCGGCAAGCCCTTGGTGAGCGCTTCCCATTCATTACCGCCCGTCTTGCTGCGGTAGACGCGCAATTTTCCATCGGGCGGATAGTGTTCCGAATCGCTCTTGATCGGCACCACGTAAATTGTTTCCGGTTCATGGGCATGAACATCAATCGGGAACCCGAAGTCGCTTGGTAAATTGCCGCTGACCTCGTGCCACGATTCGCCGCCATCATCGCTGCGCATCACATCCCAATGTTTCTGCATAAATAGCACATCGGGGCGCGAACGGTGCATTGCAATGCGGTGAACACAATGGCCCACCTCGGCCGATCCATCGGGAATCGTATTGGACTTCAGCCCGCGATTGATCGGTTTCCAGGTCTTGCCGCCGTCGTCGGTACGGAAGGCGCCTGCCGCGGAGATCGCGATGAACATACGCCCTGGATGGTTAGGATCCAGCAGGATAGTGTGAAGGCACATCCCACCAGCGCCGGGCTGCCACTTCGGGCCGGACGCATGACCGCGCAGCCCGGAAAGTTCGTGCCAGCTGTGACCGCCGTCGGTCGTTCGAAAGATAGCAGCATCTTCGACTCCCGCATACGCGGTGTCTGGGTCGGTGAGCGACGGTTCGAGATGCCAGACGCGCTTGAATTCCCAGGGGTGCTGCGTGCCGTCGTACCATTGATGCGTAGTCAGTGGCTTGCCGGTCTCCGCAGAAGTGTCGTACACAAACTTATTGCTCTCGCCGGATGGCATACCGCCTGGATCTACAGACACGCCTCCTCCCGGAGTCTCCCATGTCTTCCCACCGTCGCTCGATCGTTGCAGCACTTGCCCAAACCAGCCGCTGGTCTGCGATGCATAAAGCCGGTCGGGATCGGCTGGCGATCCTTTCAGGTGGTAGATTTCCCAGCCTGCGAAGTGAGGGCCGCTGACGTCCCAATTTTGGCGTTTTCCGTCAGAGGTCAGAATAAACGCGCCTTTGCGCGTGCCTACCAGAACCCGAGCCTTGCTCATTACTTCCTCCCTCTTGAGTTTTTCGCCGTTGCATGCGGCGGCACTTCGTCAAACCTGGGAAGCAGGGGAGTGGAATCGCGGGCATGCCAACGGCGTCTGGTTTCAGCGAGCACAGCTTCGCGATTTCTCTCCATTTCCGTGATCACGGCGCACGGAGCCTCGGTTTCTTCGTGACGCGCTCCCCAAATCAGCAAATCCAAAAGCACCGGCGCGAGGTCAATTCCTTTTTCCGTGAGTCGGTAGTTCTTTCTGCGCCCGTCGGACTCCTCATCCTCGGAGGTTACAATTCCCGAGGCTTCCAGTCTCTGCAGGCGGTCGGCGAGGATATTCGTGGCAATGCCTTCGCCGGCTTCCTCGAACTCCTTAAAAGTTTTGTAACCGCGCACCATCAAATCGCGGATGATCAGCAGCGACCAGCGGTCTCCCAACATTTCGAGCGAGATGCTCACCGGGCAGCCCGACCGATGGTTGGTTTGACGTTGCCGCGGCACAATCGGCACCCTAACAATATGACTTGTAAAATGCAAGTGACGCTGCCAACGGCGGACTACGCGGGGCGGAAAACGTCCACGTAAATTATTGGTGCGGGCGGTTTTAGGCGCGGCTCAGCAGAATCGGCTCGCCGAGTTTCGACGCGTAGTTCGGCCTATACCGCTCCGTGTTGTACTGCCTCGCGATATCAATCTTGCGCACGCCGGAAGACGACGCAGGCAGCGCCGCGTGAGCGTAGCAGCCATTTTGCACTCCTACCATGCGCCCGGTGACTCCGTCGCGAATCAAATCGAGAGCGATGTTCGCGAACGTAATCGCGACGATCTTGTCTATAGCGTCTGGATCGCCGCTGCGTAGGTCATAGGTCAAGTCGCTGGCGACGGTTTCCTCGCCCGTGCGTTTTTGAATCTCGTCGGCCAAGGCGTGCCCGATATCAACCTTTTTTCGATGACCGTAGGCGTCAGCTTCACCGACTTCGTCGACGGTGCCTTCCTTCCACACGGCGCCTTCGGAAACTACCGCCACCGAATAATTGCTGGGATTGTTGCGTTTGTCTTCTACCAGCAGCTTGCTGACGAGGTCCAGGTCGAAGGGGTATTCAGGAATCAGGCAGCGAGTGGAAGTAACGTAAGCGGTGTAAAGCGCTGTGAATCCGGAATCGCGGCCGAAAATGCGGAATATTCCAATACGCTCGTGCGAGCCCAGGGTTGTGCGCTGGCGGGTGATCGAGTCCTTCGCGCGCGTAATCGCCGTGGAGAACCCGATGCAATACTCAGTGCCATGCACGTCATTGTCCATCGTTTTGGGTACGCCAATGACCGGGAATCCGTGGCTCGAAAGAGTAGCAGCAAAGCTGAGAGTATCATCGCCGCCAATGGCGATCAGGCAACCCACGCCCAACCGCTCCAGATTCTCCAAAACGATCGGCGTGAAATCATATGATTTGCCGTCGGACGAAAGCTTGCCAAGTTGCGCGCTCGAGAGATGCTCGGGAACTTTGTTGATCGCGACGCGACGTGGATTGGTGCGGGAGGTGTGCAGCACTGTGCCGCCGGTGCGGTCTATCGTCCGCGTACTTTCGCGGGTCAGGTCGCGCGCGTAGGTCGCGTCGAATTTCTCGGCGGGGTTCATGTGCGTCAATCCCTTCCACCCCTTGCGAATACCGATGACGTTGCGTCCCATTTCCGTAGCGCGGTACACCACGGACTTGATCACAGCGTTCAAACCGGGCACGTCGCCTCCGCCCGTCAAAACAGCGATGCTGGTTCTCGCGGTCATGAATCGATGGCTCCTTGTGGGTTTAAGATTGGCGCACTGCATTAATCAAACTTGAGTCGCACGTACCTTGGCTCATGGCTTGCCTACCGCCATTCTCGCGCACGCCCGAAAAGACCAGTACCACTAACACGGCTGGTACGATCTCGCCGCACGGTCAGCGTCAGACAGTGAGCCGTCTATTTTACTTCAGGTGAATTCCAGGAACGCCAAGGAACTTAATGATGGTGTCGGAGCTGCTCACAGTGGGAGGCCGCCGGCATTGAGTCACCGGCGACGGTGCGTACAGAAATTCGGCAAGGGGATACCCGAGGCGAGCCAAGCATGGCCCGCTGAAAGCTTACGCGGCGTATTTGCTGCAGGAATGCTCCAGCACGAGGCCTTCGGACGGCGAATGAATCAGATAAGTGCCTGGGACGATTTTCTGCAATCGGTCAACACACGCCTTGGCCGCCTCCAGACTCTGCGATTCGGATATCCAGACAAAATTGCCATCGGGGAGCCGTTTGAATATATCGAACATGATTAGTTGGTTCCTCCTGCTTTGCTTTCATGCATTTTCGACGCCAAGAGCTGAAAGGTTCATTTCCTCAATTGAATCAGCGATTTAGAGACGTAAAGAATCGCCCCGAGGTTACAGAGCGTGTAATTTTGCCCAGCGGTTCGAACATGCTGCCTAGCACGCGACGCGCTACCGGAAACTCCATCGCGCCGTACCATCTTCCCGGTATGGCTGGCAAAGTCCGTCTGGAACTAGTATTTCGCGTAGATTCGGTAAGTTCCAAGGGTGAACGTCCCACGGAAAGCACGTTCAGGAGGTTTGAAGATGCTTTACTACGCATTGTTGTTCCTGGTAGTCGCTCTGATCGCCGGGTTTCTGGGTTTTGGCGGTATCGCGTTTGCGGCGGCTGGAATTGCGAAGATCCTCTTCTTTGTGTTTCTGGTCGTATTCATCGTCACTCTAATCATGCACCTCGCGCGGGGCGGTACTGTTCGAGGCTAGCATTTCTGGGCCAATCAACAACCTAATCCGAAGGAGAAATTCGTGAAAAAAGCATTGATGTGCGCGTTGATGGGAATATTGGTCCTTGCTACCGCAAGCCGCGGAGACGACAAGGAAAAAGACGAAGACCGCTTGGCAAACTGCGGCACGGTTATCAAAGAAATTTTGGATGTTCCGGATGACATCCCCCAGGATCTATTGGATAAGGCCGACTGTGTTGTGGTCTTTCCATCAGTGCTGAAGGCTGCCTTTGTTGTCGGTGCCAGCTACGGCCGCGGTGCGATGACCTGCCGCAAGGGTGAAAACTACAACGGGCCGTGGGGTCCTCCGACAATGATGGCATTGGAAGGAGGCAGCTTCGGCCTCCAAATCGGCGGCCAGGCAACTGACTTTGTTTTGCTGGTAATGAACGACCGCGGAGCGAATGGCATCCTTGCCAGCAAAGTGAAGCTTGGCGGCGACGCTTCGGTAGCGGCAGGGCCCGTGGGGCGCGATGCTTCGGCCGAAACGGACGTCACGCTGCGCGCTGAAATCCTGAGTTATTCGCGCGCTCGCGGTGCTTTTGCCGGGGTTTCTCTGGAAGGCTCGACAATCCGTCCGGACAATGACGCGAACGAGCGGATCTACGGCAAGAAGATTCCGGCGAGGGACATCGTGCTCCGTGA
Organism: uncultured Acidobacteriota bacterium; assembly: GCA_963834215.1. Lineage (GTDB taxonomy): Bacteria > Acidobacteriota > Terriglobia > Acidiferrales > UBA7541 > Palsa-295. The sequence continues at coordinate 18,846 of CAWIAM010000002.1, forward strand.
CGCGGTGCCGATTCCACCGGCAGCGCAGCCAATGATCGCGACGCTCGACGCCAGAACGCCTCACCACAGGAGCTAACGAACGAATATTCTAACCGCTGGCGCTCTCCTGGTGAACGCGGCCTTGAGAGCGCCGGCGCAGCCTACCGAATTGAGGATTCTGCGATGGACTTGACACCGATATACGACATATTTCGCCGCCTGCCCAACGGCGAATTGGTCTGGACGTGCGCGGCGCGCGGTCTTGAGGACGTAAGAGCGAGACTGGTGAATCTGAAACTGACCGCGCCTTCGGATTGCGTCGTGTACGTCCGCCGCGGCTAGCAAGAAATCGCAGTTCGGCCGCGCAGGATCTCCGCGCCACGCGATCACACTTTCACTGCTGCTCGAATTCTCGGTATCCCCGTCACAGCCGCTTTCAAGGCCGGCTCTTTCTCGATCGCGTTCAGGACGGCCTCGGTGACCTCCTGGTCTATCTCCGGCGCGGTGCGGAGTTCCGTCGGATAGCGGACCAGCAATTCCAGTCCCGCCTCCGAAAACTGCAGTTTGGCCTGCGGCGCGGGAGCTTTCATTTGGAGCTCGATGTTGCGTTCCAGATCGATATGTTGCCGTTCGATCTCTTTGCGGTAGCGCTCATATACCGAATTGACCGCAGCCAAAAGTTTCTCTTCGACGAGCTTGAAATCGGCGCCCGGAACGGCTTGCAGCACGACTTCGTGCCAGGTGTACTCGGTGCCGGGGATTTGCTTGTACAAAGGAGTGGTGGCCTGGAACAGGACGGCGTTTGAGAAGACCACAATTCTCCCCGTCGGAAACAGGTTGATGTCGCTGCCCGCTAATTCCATCAAGTAGAAACGCACCGGCGAGACATCAATCACGTCGCCGGTTACGCCGGCGATGCTGATGCGGTCGCCAATCCGGATTCCATAGCGCCCGATGACAAAAAAGTAGGCCGCCACGGAGAGCAGGACGGCTTGGAGTCCCACGGCGATCCCAGCGGTGGCGAAACCGGCAAATGTGGCGAGCGAACTGAAATCACTTACGACCCCCAACGTGAGAACCGTGCAAATCAGAAAGCCCATCACAAAACGCCGCAACAGCATGAACTGGCGGCGTCGCCGCAAATCGTGAATGTAACGGAACGTCCACCTGCGCCAAACCTCGGAGAGAACCCACAGTCCTCCGAGAGCGAGAAGGATCGCGAGGGCACTCATCAGTAGGGAGCGCAATGCGTCCTTGGACTCACTGGCTATCGAATTGCGCCAGTTGAGAAAATTCGCGCGACTCTGATCCAGGATCAAAATCTCCTGGCTGAGTGGGACGGCGACATTCGCCAGTTGCTTGAACTGGTCGGTAAGAGCTCGTATTTTTTGCTGCGCCGCTTTCGCTTGAGTGGGGTCCGTCGGTGTCTGGCTCACCAGGTCGCGGCCCTGTTGAACGGTGGCCACGAGGCTGTCGCGCAGGGGCTGTCGCAGCGCTGCCGCCACTCCACACACGCGGTCGGTTTCATTCGCCATCTCATCAATTTCATGCATCGTGCGAATTTCCGAGTACAGCGTGAGGCCTCGGCCAATCAGGCCGGAGGATTTGGAGACTGTAGGCTTGGTCTCGGAAGGCTTGGCTGCCGCCTTCTGGGCATTCGCGTTGCCCAGAACTTCGGGTACGGTGCGAGCGAGATCATTGATGCTTCCCGCAAAGCCACCGGCAGCCGACTCGTTGCTGCTTTCCGCGAAGCTGGCCAGTTTCTGGACGGCGTCCTCCGTGGCCTGATCGAGCTCCACTTCGCCCTGCAATTGGTCGCGCTGCGCGATCAAGTTCTGCCGCTTGCTTGGCCCCGCTGTTTCGATCTGCCTATTCAGAGCGTCTATCTTGGATTGGTTGTCACTGATGCGAGATTTGATGGTCGCGAGCGTCTTGGTGAAGTTCTGTGGTTGGCTGGAATCTCCTTGCGCTGATGGCGGCTGAGTCCCTGTCGACTGATCGGCGGAACTGGTCAGCTGCGCAGCGGCCTGCGCGGATTGGAACGCCAAGCGCACTGCTTGTTGGGCCAGACTTTGCGAAGTGTCTTCATAAATGGCGTCGCTCGGCAATCCGACAGACTGTATTTTGCCCGTTGAGTCGCGATACCAGCTGATGATGACGTTCAGGTGATGAAGAATCGCGTCGCGGTCAACTTGCGCGGCGCTTCTGGAAGCGGGGATGAATGTGACAGCTATCAATAGCAGCAGAAGGGTTGTCAGCGCCATTCGGAGATGTTTTAGCCACGCGGTCATGCTTCGCATTACGGGCCTTTCCCTCATGGTTGGGAGTTTCGAGCCGGAACTTCCTGAAAAAATCGATCTGGCTGGGTGAGCCGACTTCCAAGAAACTGGCCGGTACTGCAAGCTATCATTATACAGGTATTGATTGGGGCCGCGTTCAGAAGTCGGCGCGCTCAGAACACGCCCGCGCGTGTGTATTTTTCTGCGCTGCTCAAGCCTTCAGGCAAGCCACCGGAAAGCTTCCGAGCACGTCTTCCGCGCGCAAAGTGGAACTCTTGCGCCCCGGTACGAGTTCTACGATTTCACCTGAGAGAACATTTTCCCAACGAGATGGAGCCTTGGGCGGCAACGAAATCTTTGTTCCTCGCCAGAAAGCCGTCATGCGCGCCCAAGTCATCGGCGCGCCGGCATGCGCCAACCATCTCGGAACGATCGTCAACGTCCACTTGTTTCCTTTGCGGCGTGCGAAGGCGATGACGTTTTGTGCGCGGTTGCCGCTGACCGACAGCGGCAGGAACGAGCCGTCCAGGAACAGCTCGCGATATTGACGCCGAAGATTGAGCGCCTTCCACGTTAGATAAAGTTTGGCCCGGCCATCCTGCCAATCGGCCACCAAGTCCTTGCATAAGCCCGATGGACTTTCGTTCGCGCGTTTTTCGATTGCTCCCAACATTTGCGTTCGGCGATCGAAATCAACGGGACCGCGATTATCTGGATCCACCAGACGCAAGTCCCAAAGCTCGCATCCCTGGTATAAGTCAGGGACTCCCGGTGTCGTCAGTTTCAGCAAGACCTGGGCGAGACCGTTCAGCATTCCGAAGTATGCAATCCTTTGCTGAAATTTCAGAAAATCCGCAAGGAAGTGGTTCTGTCTTCCGGGCTTGATGATTGCAGAGACAAAATCGGTCAAGGCACGCTCGTGTTCCACATTCGGGCGCGTCCAGCGGGTGTGGACCATGGCCTCGCGCGTCGCTTTGATCACATACGCCTTCATGCGTTTGCGAAATGCGGCCATGTCTCTGGCATCGAGCGGCCACGCGCCCAGCAGCGTTTCGTAGAGAAAAATCTCCTCGTTGCGGTCGGGCGCCGTTTGCCGGTCCACGATTTTCTTTTTCTTGGTATTCCAGCGTGCCCACAAATTCAGCCTGCGCCGCCATTCCTGCGGCAATTCCGATAGGACGTTGATTCGCGCGCGCACGTCTTCTCCACGCTTCGTGTCGTGGGTGCAGGTCGAATTCAATCCATAGGGCCAGCGGCGTTGCCGGTCATGAATGAAGGAATTGAACTCGAACGGAGAGGGCGCCGATGGCCGCGGATCGCCGCCTACTTCGTTCAATGAAATGAGCGGACAGTACACATAAAGCGTAGTGTCCTCCAGGCCCTTGGCAACAATCGGCCCAGTGAATTGTTGCCAGCGCATGACGAATGCCAGGCGGGCTTCGCGTTGCTCGGCAAAATGAATGCGCCCATCTTCCATTAACAAAACGCTGCGTACAAAATCAAAGCTGGCCGAATTCATGTTGGGCTTGCGCAATCGCGCGGCCACTAACGCGGCTTCAATGTACCGCTTCGCGTTTCTTGGTACGTTCATGTCGCGGATGTAGGTGCGATAGACCGGGAAACTCGCAGTCACTTCTATCAATGCCTGGGCCAGGTCCGGACGGGGAATATCGCGAGCGAAGCGGTCGTGCTCGGCCAGAATACCAAGCTGGCGGCTCAGATAGCGCATCTCCACGGCCAGTAGGGTGGACATTACGAGGCGCTTCTTTTGATAGAGGAGATCCTGGTAGTTGACTTTGTTCTTCAAGAACGCAAAGTAAACTTGCTCCGCAGCGCGGCCGCCTTCGGGATGCACGAACAGGCGGTTCACCGCGTTCAGGTATTCATAACCCGTGGTTCCCTGGACGGGCCATTCGGCTGGCAGTTCCTCCGGCCCAGAAAGTATCTTTTCCACGATCACATAAAACTGACTCGCGCTCTTCGCTTCGCTGGAGCCGTGCAATTTTTCCTGCACGCGCCGAAGATACGCCAACGGGTCACGCAGACCGTCAATATGATCAATCCGCAGGCCGGTCACTGCGCCGCGCTCGATCAGATGAAATACGACGTTGTGCGTGGCGTCGAACACCATCGGATCCTCGACGCGCACTCCGACCAGGTCGTTAATACTGAAGAATCTGCGGTAGTTGATTTCGGCGTTGACGTTCTGCCAGTAAGACAACACGTAGGCCTGCTCGGACAGTAAGTGGTCGAGATACCGAAAACTAGACGCAACTCCCCGTTTTCCGTTAAAGATTTTCAGGTTTTCGTCAACGAACGCCCGGAACTCCGGTTGCTTCTCATGCAACTTTCGAAGACGTTCCTTGATCGCCTCTATTTGCAGGCGCCGATCGCCTGCGGCGTCTATGGGTACGTAGTCACGAATTGGCACGGCCGAGAGTGCGGCGATGATCCCTAAATATTCCTGAAAGCTCGCGGAATCCGGCCGCAGCATTTCCTCGAGCACGTGCCGCCGGTGGGTCAGGATCATAGGGTAGGAACGAGGAGCTACTGGAAAAAGGCCATCGTGGTGCTTCACGAAGAAACTTCCGCGGACGAATATGATTTGGAGTTCCTGGTTTTTCAAAGCGTCGGCGTAAACGCTGCCGAGCACGGGAAGAAGAATCTTGTTATCCAGAATTCGCGAGGGCGGATGCCAGTCGACATCAAAGTACGATGAGTAGACTGACGCCGGGCCATTTTCGAGGAGGTCCATCCACCACGGGTTCTCGTCGCTGGCCGCCATGTGATTCGGAACGATGTCGAGCAGCAATCCCAAGCCGTGTTTCTGCAGATCCGCTTGGAACACGTCAAATTGCTGTTCGCTGCCCAGATCGCTATCAATGCGCGTGGGGTTTGTGGCGTCGTATCCGTGCCCGCTCCCGCTGCGGCTTTGCAGCAACGGAGACGCATAGACGTCCGTGATGCCCAGCCGCGAGAGGTAGTTCAAAATATTGGAGGCATCTCGAAACGTGAAATTTCGATTGAACTGCAGCCGGTAGCAGGAAAGTGGGATGTGGCGCAGCGGCATAGATTTCAGGCAATTTGCAATTTCAGTTTTTGTTGCAGAACGCCCAAACGCTCCAGCCAGGTCTTCGCTTCAGGATTGCCTTTCTCTTGTTCCGATCGCCACTTCTCTTGCGCGGCCAGTAGCGCCGGGTACGCAAGGTTTTGCGCCTGCCAGATAACGACCGGGAACGGCAATTTATCGAGAAACTCCAATAGGCCTTGCAATTGTGTCAAGACTTCGATTTTGGATGGCTCCGTCGCGAACGCCGCGGCGGCCTGCTCGACCTTCTTTCGCATGGCATACTCCAGCGTTGGCACGTCCAACGCAACGCGCACGCTGGCCGCTTCCTTCAGCAGGCCGAGAATCAGTTCGGTATCCAGGGTGGAATTTTGCAGGGCCTGCAGAAGCTGATCATTCAGCGTTATTTCCGCCGCGGTTTGAAACGACTTCGGGACCGGAACTCCTAAATCAACCAGAAATTTCATCAGTTGGGCGTGTGGCTGATAGATTCCGCGCTGCGCAGCGGTGGCATCCAGCTCGGTGTCCCGCAATATGAGGCCGAGGATTTTGCGTTGCTCATCGCGGAAGAGCGAGCGCAGGGAATACACTTTGCCGCCGAAGCCCTCATCCAGTAGGCGAATTACTGCGGGAGCATCCGCACGCCCGAATGTCGCGAAGAGCTCCTCAGAGGACGCTCGAGGATCCTTGTCCTGTGAAGGCTCGTGAATGCCGCAAGTGATATTGTGGTCGCCCAGGTGCAGCACACCAAAATCCAGTGTGTCTGCTTCGCGCGTGATCCGCGAAGATACGCGTGCCCGGCCAGTCGCCAGTCGCATCTTTCCTTCGGTCTGACTTTGAAAGGCTTCCCGCTGCACATCGTAGCAGTAGATTCGAGTGCAGTCGGTGTACGCTTCAAATAGTGAACTGATGCCGTAGTGTGCGGCGACTTGCGGAATGTCCGCAATCGCTGGTTTCACCCACTTTTCGTAAATGTGCGCGCCGTCCTGGTGCTCTGGTACGTTGCTCGTGGCGTTTCGCAGCTTGTCCACAAACTGCGCCTCTAGGTTACCGCCGTTCATCTGCTCGCCCAGCCGAACGGCCCGACCCGCGTATTGGATGACCTGAACGGTTTCGATTCCCGAGAGCTCGTCGAAAAACCACCCGCAGCTCGTGTACATCAACTGAGCGTGCCGCTGCATTTCCAGCAGCTTTAGAGCAGCCACTTTTTCGTCATCGTTCAATTCGTGGGTAGCGTGTTCGCCGAAGTATGCAGCTAGGCTCTTGTCCGAACGGTCCAGGATGACGCGGATATATTCGTCGCGCGCGCGCCAGGGATCTTTCAGTAGAGCGGCTGCCTTGGTTTCATAGATCGGCGCCAGTGCATCGCGAAGCCAATCGAGTGCCGACCTCAAGGGCGCGCGCCACTCCTGATTCCACTCCGGGTGGCCGCCGGAATTGCAGCCGCAGTTGCTGCGCCATCGTTCGATCCCGTGAACGCAGCTCCACGAGGTGTTGGGGAATATCTCGACGAAGTGATTTGCGGGATGGCGCTCGAGAAACTGCCCGTAATTTGTAAGGTCGGCAAGCTTGTTGGTCTCGATGTGGTCCAGCGCAGCCGTCAGTGCCATTTCGCCGTAGCGATGATGGTGGCCGTAGCTTTCTCCGTCGGTAGCGATGTGCGAGAGTTGCGGCCAATCCCGCGCATCCGAAAAGCCGCCGATGAGGCGTTCGGCGAAAACTTTACCGTCATTGAGTAAGCCCTCAAAGGCCACGGCGCGGGAAATCGGACCATCGTAGAAAAACACGTTGATCGTGCGCCGCGAAGGCAAGCGCACCAAATACGCGCGGCTGGGATCAACGCGGTCGCCGCTGATGTCCTTCCAGCTACGGCTGCCGAATCGGCGCACTCTCGACGCCTGGCGTGGAGCAAGAATCGTAAATTTCAGCCCTTGTTCCGCCATTATATCCAACGTCTCGATGTCCACAGCCGTTTCGGGCAGCCACATGCCCTCCGGCGCGCGCTGGAATCGGCGCTGAAAATCGGCGATCCCCCACTTCACTTGCGTTACCTTGTCGCGGCGATTGGCCAGCGGCATGATCATATGGTTGTAGGCTTGCGCCATGGCAGAGCCATGACCGCCAAACTTCTGCGCGCTGATCTTATCCGCTTCCAGAATTGCCGAGTAGGTCTTCGCCGCGTGATCTTCCATCCAGGAAAGCAGAGTGGGGCCGACGTTGAAGCTGATCGTCGAATAATTGTTCACCATGCGCGTTATGCGCTGCTCGTTATCGAGGATCCGCGAGGTGGTATTCGGCGCGTAACAATCCGCTGTAATCCGCTCGTTCCAATCGTGATAGGGGTAGGCGGAATCTTGCAGCTCGATCTCCTCGAGGGAAGGATTCTCGCGCGGCGGTTGATAGAAATGTCCGTGAACGCAAACGTAGCGATTAGTCATGTGGGGGTTTTCCGAATCTGGCGTGAAGCGAATACGGGTTCGGGGACTAGCTCCGTTCGGACTGGTGGCACGAGTATAGCAAATATCCCGCGAAATCTGCTCAGTGCACGCGCGCCCACGCCCGCTCCACTCCGAATTCGCGACTTGCAATCTCGCGCGCTGGGCATCGTATAATGAGAACGTAGATTCATCGCTCGCATCCCAGCTCTGCGAGACAATCCAAGTCCGGCCCGTTCCCTTGCTACGTCGGAGGATTTATCTTGCACTCTTCAAGGACAGCCACAGAAGTGTCCCTGCCTTTGCTCCGCCGGGCCGTAATCGAAAACGTGGAGCCGCAGGTTGATGGCGGGCGGTTCGCAATCAAACGCGTCGTCGGCGAGAGTGTCTCGGTGGAGGCGGACATCAACGCCGACGGGCATCAAGTGCTCGATGCGGTCCTCCTGTTTCGCAGAGACAGAGCGCGCAACTGGAGCGAAGCGGCCATGCGGCCGATTGGGAACGACCGCTGGCAAAGCTCGTTTCCGATCACGGAGTTCACACCGTACGTCTACACATTGCAAGCCTGGCTGGACCCCTATAAGACCTGGATTCGTGATCTTGGGAAGAAGGCCGACGCAGGCCAGGACCTCGCCTTGGATTTTCTTGCGGGAGCGGATCTCGCCGGCGCCGCGGCAACCCGTGCACAAAAGTCTGACGCCCAGAAGCTTCTTGAGCTATTGGCGCAGCTGAAAAAACTGGCTCGGACCGACCGCGAATCCGCGCTGGCCGTGGCCAACAGCGAAGAGATGGCGCTATTGATGACGCGGTATCCCGACCGCTCCCGCGCTACGACTTTCGAAAAGGAATTACAGGTTTGGGTGGATCGTCCCAAGGCGCGTTTCAGCAGCTGGTATGAATTGTTTCCTCGGTCGTGCACGATGGATGCGCAAAAGCCCGGAACTTTTCGTGATTGCGCGCGCCGCCTGAAGTACGTTGCTGAAATGGGATTCGATGTTTTGTACCTCCCGCCCATTCATCCCATCGGCCGCATCGGCAGAAAAGGCAAAAACAATAGCCTTGTGGTGGGTCCCAGCGATCCGGGCAGTCCGTGGGCCATCGGCTCAGTGGAAGGCGGCCACAAAGCAATTCATCCTGCCCTCGGCACACTCGAGGATTTCAAGCAGCTTCGGCAAAAAGCGGAAGCGCTTGGGTTGGAAATAGCCCTCGATCTCGCCTATCAGTGCGCGCCCGATCATCCTTATGTGAAGGAGCACGAAGAATGGTTCGCGCACCGGCCGGATGGATCAATTCAGTACGCCGAGAATCCGCCGAAAAAGTACGAGGACATTTACCCGCTTAATTTTGAAAGCGATAACGCTCTGGAAATGTGCGACGAGTTGAAGAGCGTGGTTCTTTACTGGATCGAGCAAGGCATTCGGATTTTTCGCGTGGACAATCCGCACACAAAGCCATTTGGTTTCTGGGAATGGCTGATCGCCGAGATTCACCGCGCATATCCGGAGGTGATCTTTCTTGCCGAAGCCTTCACTCGACCGAAAGTGATGTACCGCCTCGCGAAGCTGGGTTTCACGCAGTCGTACACCTATTTCACTTGGAAAAATACGAAGACGGAGATCACCGAACTTTTCGAGGAACTTACACAGAGTCCGGTGCGCGAGTTTTTCCGCATGAATCTTTGGCCGAACACTCCCGACATTCTGAACGCTTATTTACAGACGGGTGGGCGCCCTGCTTTTATCGCGCGATTGATTCTGGCGGCGACCTTGGGAGCAAACTACGGAATTTACGGCCCAGCCTTCGAACTTTTCGAGAACCGTCCTTTGACGCCGGGCAGCGAGGAATACCTTGAGTCCGAAAAATATCAAATTCGCGTTTGGGATGTTGACCGGCCTGATAGCCTGAAACAATTGATCGCGCTGGTAAATAAGATTCGGCACGAAAATCAGGCGCTGCAAAGCGATTGGAGCTTGCGCTTCCATCCCGCGGACAATGACCAATTGATCGCCTATAGCAAGACGAGCGGCGACGGTTCAAACATCATTCTGGTAGTGGTGAATTTAGACCCCCGGTACACGCAGTCCGGATGGATACGCGTTCCTTTGGAAGATTTCGGGATCGCGCCGCAACAGCCGTTTGAAGTGCACGACCTATTGGCGGACGCGCGTTACACCTGGCAGGGTATCCGAAACTACATCGAACTGAATCCTGCGAAGATCCCCGCGCACATTTTCAAAGTGCGTTGATGCGCGCTTAACTATCCATATTCGTGATTCGCTCGAGGATTCGGACTCGAGCCGCAAGAGGAGACATAGCAGTGGCCATTAGTGCCGACCAGCCCCTCTGGTACAAGGACGCGATCATTTACCAATTGCACGTCCGCACCTTTTGCGACAGTAACAGCGACGGCATCGGCGATTTTCCCGGACTGATGCAGAAATTGGATTATCTGCAGGATCTGGGGATCAATGTCATCTGGCTGTTGCCTTTCTTTCCCTCGCCATTGCGTGACGATGGCTATGACATTGCTAACTACCACGCCATTCACCCGAATTACGGCACGCTCGATGACTTCAAGGCGTTCCTCTCCGCCGCGCATGCGCGCGGAATACGAGTCATCATCGAAATGGTTCTGAATCACACTTCCGACCAACACCCCTGGTTTCAGGAATCGCGCAGTTCTCGCGACAATCCCAAACGCGATTGGTACGTCTGGAGCGACACAGACGACCGCTATCGAGGAGTGCGCATTATTTTTCTCGATACGGAGATGTCAAATTGGGCGTGGGATCCGGTTTCGAAATCGTATTACTGGCACAGATTCTTCAGTCATCAACCCGACCTGAATTACGACAACCCCGCCGTGTTCGAGGAAATGTGGGGCGTGATGAAATTCTGGCTAGAGATGGGAGTGGATGCCTTCCGGCTGGATGCGGTTCCTTATCTAATCGAGCGCGATGGAACCAACTGCGAAAATTTGCCCGAGACCCACGCCACTATCCGTGAGTTACGCAAACGGCTGGATCAATCGTTTCCCAACAGGATGCTCCTGGCCGAAGCGAATCAGTGGCCCGCTGACGTGCGCGCCTATTTTGCCGACGGCGACGAATTTCACATGGCGTTTCATTTTCCGTTGATGCCCAGAATCTTCATGGCGGTGCAATTGGAAGACCGCAAACCCATCATCGAAATTCTCGAGCAGACTCCGCAAATTCCCGACAACTGCCAATGGGTTACGTTCTTGCGCAACCACGACGAGCTCACGCTCGAAATGGTCACGGACATCGAGCGGGACTATATGTACGACACGTACGCCCGGGACAAAACCATGCGGCTGAATTTGGGTATACGCCGCCGCCTCGCTCCGATGATGGACAACGACCGGAGGCGCATTCAACTTTTGAACTTCCTGATCATGTCGCTGCCGGGAACTCCCGTTCTTTACTATGGTGACGAAATCGGTATGGGCGACAATATTTATCTTGGCGACCGGAACGGCGTGCGCACTCCGATGCAGTGGAATGGAGGTTGGAACGGGGGCTTTTCCGGCGCTGATCCCGAGCGCCTGTACTCGCCTTTAATATCGAATCCGGTGTTTGGTTATCAGGCGATCAACGTAGAGGCTCAGAAGCGATCGCCGCATTCACTGCTGCACTGGATGAAGCGGCTCATCGAAGTGCGCAAGGCTTCGAACGTATTCAGCCGCGGCAGCATTGAGTTCTTGCAGCCTTCCAATCACCGCGTTCTGGCGTTCATCCGGCAGCTGGGCGGCGAAAAAGTCCTCGCCGTCAATAATTTATCGAGTTCCGCGCAAGCGGTCGAACTGGACCTGCGAAGTCACAAAGGCTCAATACTGATCGAGCTCGCAAGTAGGAACATCTTCCCAAGGATTGGGGACTTGCCCTACCTGCTGACGCTCGGACCCTATCAGACATTTTGGTTTCGCTTGCGCCGAATTTGATGTGACTGCGGTGCGAATGCGAATATGTAGGAGTGGCGGCATTCGGGCGGTCGCGTGCGTTTCGCTTCGTCGCCGGAAAAATCATGTCGCTGTGGAGATTTCGATTGTGCTTTCGGCCCGTTGATGTGAGACGGCCGTGAGGAGACGGTGTTGGCGGAAGAGACTCTACTCTCGGACGATTTTCTACGCCAACTCATGGGTGTTGGGGAAGTGGACTTGTTGGTGGGAGTACCTTCGCATAATGACGCCCACACCATCGGAACAACCGTTGCAGTCATCGAAGAGAGTTTTCGTCAAAGTTTTACGCGGGACCGCGTCGTTATCGTAAATGTGGACGGCGGCTCGCATGATGGTACTTCTGAAGCCGTTCTGAAGCCAGTTGCGGAAACTCACCCCAGTTTGCGCGGCTTGACGTCGTTGCGCACCATCCACCGCGTTTCTACGCCCTATCCAGGAGGGCCGTCGCCCGGCACCGCTGTTCGGGCAATCCTTTCTGCGGCGGATTTGGTGCGAGCCAAATCCTGCGCCGTGGTTTCGCCTCACTCGGCGAACATTGATACGAATTGGATCAAAAACCTCCTGCAGCCTTCCTATCGTGAGGAATTTGATTTTGTCGCGCCGCTCTACAGCCGGCACAAATTCGAAGGATTGCTCGCGAGGAACCTGCTGTATCCGATGACGCGCGCGACGTTCGGCCGCGGAATTCGCGAATTGCATTCCACCGAATTTGGCTTCTCCGGAAAACTTGCCACGCAGTGCCTTGCGCAAGACGTCTGGCGTGAAGAGCCTGTCCGGAAATCCCCCGAGATTTGGATGGTCATTTGCGCGATAACTTCGGGACTCAAATGTTGCCAGTCGTTCCTGGGTCCCAAGGTGCAAACTGCAGCGACCTCGGGCACCGACATCGTCGCAGCTGTCAGAGAAACAGTGGGTACGCTCTTTTGGTGCCTGGAAACGCAGCAGGAGTTCTGGATGGGGGTGGGAGCGCCCGAAGCAGTCCCGACCTTCGGCTCGGATCACGAATTGGCGACTGGCGCCTCACGCATAAACCGCAAGAGAATTTATGAATTGTTTCAGAAAGGCGTCAAGGACTTGGCGCCGATTTTGAAGACAATTCTTTCGGACGAGACGCGTACGGAGATTGAGCGCATCGCTTTGCTCGACGAGAAAAATTGCCGGCTCGGAAATGAGCTGTGGGTGAAGATCGTGTTCGAATTTGCCGCAGGCTATCACCGCAACGTGATGAATCGGGATCACCTGCTGCAAGCGCTGGTGCCGCTTTACCGCGGAAGGATCTACTCCTTTATAGCGGAGCATCAGACCTCAACGCCCGATGAAATCGAAGCCGACACCGAAAAACTGTCCCTGGAATTCGTGCGCCAGAAACCGTATTTGCTGGAAAAGTGGAAAGCGGAGTAAAGAGGTGACGTCATGAAACAGTTGATCGTGCAGGGACTGCAGCAGGCTTACCAGAATCTGGTGCACATGATTTCGGTGTTCCTGCCGCGCCTGGTGGCCATGCTGTTGATCATGCTGGTGGGGTTGTTCGTCGCACTCCTGCTGAAATATCTCCTGCGGTTGATCCTGCGCTTCACCCAACTCAATCGCTTGTCAGAGCAGTCGGGCGCATCGCAGGTGCTGCGCAATGCGGCTCTACCCACGATTAGCGAGCTTTTGACCCGCTCCTTGTTTTGGGTCACTTGGTTGGCATTCACCCTCGTTGGAATCAGCATCCTGGGCATTCCCGAGTTACATGAACAGCTTTCTCGTCTGTTTCAATTGCTGCCGGAGGTCTTCGTCGCCATTTTGATTCTCTTTGTGGGCGTGCTGGCAGCAAACTTTCTTTCGCGCGCGGCCTTGCTGGCAGCTGTGAATGCAGGCGTGCGATCTCCTCGGCTCTGGAGCGGGTCCACTCGTTTCGTGATCTTGATTCTGGCGATCTCCATGGCGCTCGAGCAAATCGGCTTGGCCAATCAGACCGTCACCTCGGCCTTTTCCATCATTTTCGGTGCGCTCATGCTGGCCGTGGCCATCGCATTCGGACTGGGAGGACGTGACCTGGCGCGACAGACTTTGGAAAGATATCTGGGTGACAACAAAAGACGGGATCGCGAGAAGGAAAAAGAAGAAGAGCCGTCTCCCCTTTAATTCGCGGCTTTTATTTCGTGCCGCGCCAGGGACTCCCAGCCTCCCGGAAAGCTTGCATCCTGGAGGACGCTTTGACCGCACCTAAAATGAAGAGAGAAGAATTCAAGGAACTGCAGCAATTGTTGCCGCCGTTGCTACCCGATTTTCTGGCTACGCGGCGTTGGTTTGGCGGCAAAGCGCACCGGATTCGCGCCACCGAGGTTGCGGACATTATTTCCTTCGGAGCATCGCAACCGCCAGGGTTCATTGTACTTGCCCGCGTAGAGTACGAGAACGGCGTTCGAGAATCATATCTGCTTCCACTGCTTGCCTGGTATGGGGACGAGCGATTGAACGATGACGATTTACCTGCGCTGAAGGTTAAGTCCAGCACAACAGAACTGCTCCTCACGGACGCGCTCCGCAATGAGGATTTCTTGCTTTCGCTTCACGCGGCTATTGAGGCGCAAGCCACGTTCCGCGGCATGAGCGGCGAACTTCGCGCTTGCCAATCGAGTACGTATCGCGATCTTTGTCCGACATCCGCGGGTGTATTGAAGCCCAAGCCGATGGGGGTCGAGCAAAGCAATAGCTCGATCGTCTATGGCCATCGCCTGGTTTTGAAAATTTTCCGCCACATCGAACCGGGGCTAAATCCCGATCTTGAAATCGGACGATTTCTTTCCGAGCGCGTTCACTTTCCACACGTCCCGGCTGTCGCGGGCTGGCTGGAATACGCGGCAAACGACGGCCAGGAAGCGACGCTCGGAATCCTGCAGGAATTTGTAAAGAATCAGGGCGACGCTTGGAGTTTCACACTGAATTCGCTCTCAGAGTTTTGGCAACGGGCAAACGGCCGACTGGCGGAGCTTTCGACGCTGATCCCACGAAATCTTTTTCCGCTGACTATGTCCGCGGAGCCCACACCCGGCATCGCTCGCGAATTAAGCGGGCCCTATCTTGACGCGGCCGCGCTGCTCGCCCAACGGACCGCCCAGCTGCACCTTGCTCTGGCTTCGGAACCTACCATCGCGGCGTTCGCGCCCGAACCCTACACGCCGCAATTTCAGGCCAGTCTGCGCCAATCCTTGCGCGAAAAAATGCAGAACTCTTTCGCGCTTCTTCGTGCGCACTTCATTGACATGCTGGGTGACACGCGAGCTGACGCGGAGCGAGTTCTCGCCGCCGAAAATGAGGTGCTTCGGTCGTTCGAGGTGGCGCTCAGCCAGCCGATCGCTGCGATGCGCACTCGAATTCACGGCGATTATCATCTCGGCCAGGTGCTCTATACCGGCTCCGATTTCGTCATCATTGATTTCGAAGGCGAACCGGCGCGGCCTATCTCAGAACGCTCGGTGAAGCTTTCGCCGCTTCAGGACGTCGCTGGGATGCTGCGCTCTTTTCACTACGCCGCCTTCGCGTCAGTATTCGCAACGGCAGGTACAGCAGAAGCGCACGGTGAAAGCGCGCGCGAGCGCTTGCGCGCGGCGCAGAACTGGTATTCGTGGGTTGCCGCTAATTTTACGCACGCGTATTTGAGCGAGGCAGGCAGCGCATCCTTCATTCCGGCAGACCAAGAGCAACTCGCGAATTTGCTGCGGCTGCATCTTTTAGAGAAAGCCGTCTACGAACTCAGCTATGAATTGAACAACCGTCCGGACTGGGTACAGATTCCGTTGGCAGGCATTTTGAGCCTGCTAAATTCCTAGGCGAGCGATGGGCGGGAGCAGCGAAAAACCAAGCCGCGTAATGGCCGTCAACGAAAGACCTCTCGGTGCGGTGTTGACTGGTGAAAGCGAGTGCAGCTTCCAGGTATGGGCGCCGCGAGCCAAGAAGGTCGAGCTTCATATTACGTTTCCGAACGAGCGAACCATCCCGATGCAACCTGCGGAGCGCGGCTATTTCTATGCGGACGTCTCGGACGTTTCTCCAGGCGCGCTTTATTCCTACCGGCTCGATGATGGGCGAGAACGCCCCGACCCGGCTTCGCGCTTTCAGCCGCAAGGTGTGCATGGCCCGTCGCAAGTGGTAGACGATGATTTCCCTTGGACTGATCAACACTGGCGCGGCCTGGCGCTCGAGAAATATGTTTTGTACGAACTTCACGTCGGAACTTTCACGCCCGAAGGTACATTCGACGCAGTCATTCCCCGAATTGCCGCGCTGAAAGAATTGGGAATCACAGCGATTGAGCTGATGCCGGTGGCTCAGTTTCCCGGCAACCGAAATTGGGGTTACGACGGCGTCTATCCTTATGCAGTGCAGGAATCATACGGCGGCCCCGCCGCGCTGAAAAGGCTGGTCAACTCCTGCCACGAGCAGGGCATGGCCATCGTCCTCGACATCGTTTACAACCATCTCGGCCCGGAAGGGAATTACTCGTCGGAATTCGGCGAATATTTCACGGACTTGTACAAGACGCCGTGGGGCCAGTCACTGAATTTCGATGCCGCTGCCAGCGACGAGGTGCGACGCTACTTTATCGAGAACGCTTGGCAATGGATCACAGATTTTCATTTTGACGCGCTGAGGCTTGATGCCATCCACGCGATTGTGGACCGTCCGCCACGCCATTTTTGCAGGAACTTGCGGATCATGTTCATGCGAGAGCGGAAGAGCTTCATCGGCCGGTTTATCTTTTACCCGAGAGCAATCGCAACGACGCGCGCGAGGTTACATCGTGTTCTGAAGGTGGCCTGGGGCTCGATTCCGTGTGGAACGACGATTTTCATCACGCGTTGCACGTCCTTTTGACTGGAGAACAGACCGGATACTACGAGGATTTTCATGGCATCGAAGATTTGGCGCAGGCGTTCCGTGCGGGCTTCGTTTACTCGGGGCAATATTCGAAATTTCGCGGCAGGCGCCACGGGAATAGTTCAGAGAAAATTCCCGGCCCGAGGCTGATCGTCTTCGCGCAGAATCACGATCAGGTCGGCAATCGCCTGCTCGGTGATCGCCTCGCTCAGACGGCCTCGTTTGACCAGCTGAAGCTTGCTGCCGGCGCGGTTCTGCTCGCTCCATACATCCCGTTGCTCTTCATGGGCGAGGAGTACGGCGAAACTGCGCCGTTTCTTTATTTCGTCAGCCACGGCGACCCGGCTCTGGTGGAAGCTGTTCGCAAAGGACGCGCAGAAGAATTTGCACGATTCCGTTGGGGTGGAGAAATTCCCGATCCGCAGAGTGCCGAGACCTTTGGCCGCTCGAAACTGAATTGGGAATTGCGAAAAGAGGGCGGGCACCGCGTCCTGTGGAAGTTCTGCCGCGAACTTTTGCGCCTGCGTCGCGAACTACCGGCACTGGCGCGGCTCGATAAGAAAAGCGCCGAGGTCTTAGCGTATCCCGATCAGAAGACGCTGTTCCTCAGAAGATGGCACGGCGAGAGCCATATCTTTGCAGTTTTCAATTTCGATACGCGCCCGGTCGAACTGTCGCTGCCCATTCCGGCGGGGCAATGGCAAAAACAATTGAATTCAGCCGAAACGCGCTGGCAGGGAAGCGGGAGCCAACTGCCTGAATCCCTGGACTCCGGGGGTGATGTGCGCGTTTCGATTGGAGGCTCGGCGTTGTGCCTCTTCGCGCGACCGGGGAAGGATGAGTAATAGCGAAATGCGCTAGTCCTTCCGCAGGCGAGCCACGAAATCGTCCTGCAATTGATGCGACAGCTCTAGGAACACTCCGTTGGTCCATCCGAAACCGATCACGTTCTGTTTATAGCCCTCGACGATGTGGGTCTTGGAAGTGCGGGTGACGACATCGTATTTTTCCCTGATGGTCTTGGTGCGCTCGAAGTTCTCGAGCACCATGCTCAAAAATTTGTAACTGATCCGGTTCGCATCGTCTTCAAAGCCATAGCGCCGCATACCCTCAACGGCCAATAGCTGAATCGGCGCCCAGCCGTACGGATAATCCCATTGCGCCTGGGACTCCCGGCCGCTCATTACGATGCCGCCGGGCTGTTCGAAAGATGGAAGATTCCGCATCACCGCCTGCACCTGCTCTTTGGACGCCAGCCCCGCCCACAGCGGATAGAACGTGGTCGCGTACTTATATGTCGAGCGTGTGTGAGTTGTGAAGTCGTAGTCGAAATAAAGGCCCTTCTCGTCGTCCCACAAATATTTGTCAATCAGCGCGTGGCGCTCAGCAGCCTTCTCATTCCATTTCGCTGCGTCTGCCTGCCGCCCGAGCAAGACGCTCATGCTCGCCAAATCCTTCTCCGTCTTGTACAGCAGGCTGTTTAGACACACTGGCGCGTAGTGATGCGTATCGGCGCTGAAAGGCCCGAAGCGGAAAGAAACGTCGAATCCAGATTCCCGCATGCTGCGGTCGCCTTTGTAATACTCGGAGGTCAAGGCTACGCGGGTTACCTTGTGACAATCCGCGTGTGAAGTTCCTGCGGCTTGCGCTTCGCAAGACGGAAGCGAAAATATTTTGCCAAGTATTCTTGTCGAGGGCGGCGCCGAATCCACATGGATCAGGTAGCGCTCGTTTGAGCCCCCGTGGGCAAAGAAGAACTGCGCTACTCCGCGGTAATACATGTGCGGGCCGCCGAGGATTTCCGGCACCGGACCTTCGCCATGATCGAAATAACGGGACAAGCCGGTGTCCCCCGCAAGATGTGGCACTTGAGTCCATTGCTCGTAATTCCGCACAGCATACCCGTAGGCTTTTTCCAGCCACTCGCAATCCTCCACGCCTCGCACTCGCGCCCTGTCAGCCTCATACACGGCCAAAATCATCGAGGTAAGAAACGGCGGCTGCGATCGCGTCAGGTAGTAGGTGCGATTGGCGTTCAGCACGTCGCCATAGTGCTCGATTTCGAAGAAAAAATTCTCGACCATGCCTTTGGCCAGTTCTTCACGATGATCGCGCAGCAACCCGAGAATGATGAAATAGCTATCCCAGCCGTACATCTCATTGAATTGGCCGCCCGGCACAACATAGGGGTTCTCGAGATACAACAGCCCCTCCGTCGGAATCTTCGACACATCCACATCCCCGGCCTTGGTGATGCGCTCGGGCAAATTCTCGACACGAACCTTGCAGCGCTTCTGCATTTGCTCGACGAGCGGTGCATCGGGCAATTCGGCGGGAAGATAAAGAACTGGCTCGTCCTTGGTCTTCACATCCTCGTAGGTCCGGCAATCCGTGAGCGAACGCGTCAGGTGGTCCCAACCCTGCGAAATATATTGCTGGATACTGGTCAATGAGCTGGGCTTGTCCGTCATCTGTTCCTCAGAGTCATGATTTCTCGCCTCGCTCGATGGAGAAGGGGGGAACAGCAGTCCTAGGACCATCAACGAAGTTACGGCGCGCCGGCGAATATCATTTGGTGACATCGAATTCCAGTGTCCCTAGATAGGCCTTTCCTTGCAATACCTCTCTAGCGGTTCGGCCCAAACCCCGTGGACAGTAGCCCTTGGAATCTAAGGTTAAGAACCTGGTTTTCTAAGGTGATTTACGGATTTGCGTCTCAAGTTCTCATTGGTAGTCTCGGTTAGTCATACCCTCATAATGCTTCGCCCATAAGGGGCAAGTCAGCTTCGGCGACTTGCCCCTCTCTTTTGATGGCATGGATCCAGCCGATCGCGACCGTGTCGTCGCCGATTGATCTGGATATGGCGTCGAGCGCTACGGCAAAAGCCGCGGCTCTGTGTACAATACGGAGCACTTCAAGATCGGGGTGACGCCTTATGCCAACTTATTACCTGTTGAAGACCGAGCCTTCGGAATATTCGTTCGTCGATCTTCAGAAAGACGGAGCTACCGAGTGGGACGGCGTATCGAATCCCGCGGCGGTGAAGCACCTCCGCGAAATGAAGCCCGGAGCGGGTCTGATTGTTTACGAAACCGGAGAACGCAAGAGCGCGGTGGGAACGGCCTCCGTTGTCTCCGTGAATGCTGCTGACCCGAAAAAGCCGGTGGTCAAGGTCAAGGCTGGAAAGCCTCTCGCCGAGCCAATTTCATTGGCCGAGATCAAAGCGAACAAGCTATTCGCGGATTCACCTCTCGTGCGTATGGGTAGACTGTCCGTCGTCCCGCTGACGTCCGCGCAATATCACTACCTCACACGGCGCTGAGCCGTTTGGCGATAGGTAATACCACCTCAGCGGCAGCCGGCTTCAGTTCGTCTTGTCTTTCGAATAGCACAGCTTTTCGAGGTTGCATTCGAGGCACTTCGGATGACGAGCGTTGCAGACGCGGCGGCCGTGCCAAATCAACTGGTGCGAGAAAATCACCCACTTATCCTGCGGAATAATTCGCATTAGATCCTGCTCGATTTTTTTGGCGTCGGTGTTCTTCGTTAAATCGAGCCGGGTGGAAAGCCGCTGTACGTGCGTATCAACCACCACGCCGGAAGCAATGCCGAATGCCGTACCGAGCACTACATTCGCCGTCTTGCGCGCGACTCCCGGCAGTGTGAGCAACTCCTCCATCGTTCTCGGAACCTCGCCGTGAAAATTCTCCAGGAGTTTTTTGCTAGTTCCCATGATGGATTTGGTTTTATTACGAAAAAAACCGGTAGGCCTTATCTCTTTTTCGAGTTCTGCAGGGTTCGCGTATGCAAGTGCTTTAGCGTCCGGGTACTTTTGAAAGAGTTTCTCGGTCACCTGATTGACGACTACATCTGTGCACTGTGCGGAAAGAATCGTCGAAATCAAGAGATGGAACGCATTGTCGTACTTCAACTCGCAGGTCGCTTCCGGATACGCTTCTTGCAATCCTTGCAAAATGGCGGCAACTCGCGCCGGATTAGGCCCGCGGCCGAATGCCAGACCGCCTCGATGAGCGCGTCCCCGTCCTGCTGTGTCTGTTGTGGTTTTCACGACCAGAATCGATTTTTTCGAAGCTGGCTTCTTTCTTGAATTTTTCTTTTGGGTTTTAGCCATCAGGCAGAAAAATATATCACATCCAATGCGAGGAGTTCGTGTTTCAGCTCAACTGCAGCGTAGGTAATGGTCAAACTGCAAAGAACAGGTTTTGTGCGAAGGCCCACTCGGAGTCGAGCCACTGTTGTACGCAACGGAAGCCAGTGCGTGCTCCCATCTGAATCACATTTTCCGGATTGTATTTGTGCGAGCTCTCGGTCCAGATGGTTTCGCCTTCGCGCAAGTAGAACCGGAAACCCGCCTCGCGGATCGTCACGCGCTGCCAGGCTTTCGATACCAGGTGCATTTCCACGCGACGTTCGGCTTCGTCATAGCGCGCCACATGCCGGAATTGCTTCAGGTCGAAATCACCGCCGAGATCGCGATTGATCCGCGCCAGCAGATTCATGTTGAACGCGGCGGTCACGCCGGCCGGATCGTCGTAGGCCAGCAACAACTGTGACACAGGCTTTTCCAAATCCGTGGCCAGCAACAGCGAATCGCCCGCGCGCAATATCGCGCGCACCTCCCGCAGGAACTGATCGCCCGCCGGACGATCGAAATTTCCGATCGTGCTACCCAGGAAGAGTACGAGAATCTGTTCGCCTTCGCTGCGCCGTGCAGATACTTCTTGCAGGCCGTCCAGATACGCGCGCTCAAACCCCACGATGCTCACCTTATCAATCTGGCCAATTTCACGCTCGCAACGCGAAAGTGCGGTTCCCGAAATGTCTATCGGATAGTAGTGGACCCTCTGCCGCCGGGAAAGCGCCTCCAGCAGGAGCCGCGTCTTCTGTCCGCTGCCGCTGCCCAATTCCGCGACGATGACCGGCGACGGCAGCAACGACACAATTTCCTGCGAATGACGCTGCAGCAAGCGCATTCCCGCGCGGCTGAGCCCGTATTCCGGCAAGAGGCAGATCACATCGAAGAGGGCCGAGCCGACCTCGTCATACAAATATTTTGAAGGCAGCTCTTTCTGTCCCGGCTGACTGAGCCCTACCACCACTTCGGCGCAAAATTCGGGCGCAACCTGCGGCAGCGCGCCGGCGCTGGCCATTCGCGGAGCGGTTCCCATGTATTATTCCTCCACGCATCGGAAGCTACTGTATATGTATGGATAATGTGGCTGAAACCAATTACGAAAGGAACGCCGGAGCATACACGCATCCGTACGCGGCGAACCGCCCTTCATTACGAAATGTTTTCCGTCGAAAAAGTCCGCGGAATACCCAGGATAAAATTTGAAAGGCTCAAATCCCGGAAGTGGGCCGAACGCCGTCGAGGTCCACTCCCAACCGTTGCCCATTAGATCGTGCACGCCATAATCGCTGGCGCCTTGGACGTGCTCGTCCACCGGCGCCGGATCCCAACTCTGATGATGGAAATTTCCTCGCGTTTCGTCGGGAGGCTCATCGCCCCACGGATACTGTCGCTCACGGGCTTCCGTGGTGCCGTAGGCTGCGCGGTGCCATTGCTCTTCCGTGGGAAGTTTCTTGCCGGCCCAACGCGCGTATGCCGAGGCTTCCGCGTGGCTCACGTAGACCGGCCACGATGGTGGCAGCGGAATCGAACCGAACATCCCACGAAACTCCCATTGAGCGTCGGGGTCATCCGCCGCGGAATTCGACTGAAGCGTCCAGAAATGTGGGAATTCCAATTTCTCTTTGTGGCGCCATTCCCAGTCCTCGTTGCGCCAATACTTACTGTCCTGATATCCGCCGTCCTGGACGAACTTCAAATACTCGGCGTTAGTGACGGGGAAGACGTCAATCGAAAAACTCGGCACCAACACGCGCTGCGCGCCAAATTCGTTGTCCCATCCGAAAGACTTCGTCGAACGCGGTTGGCCCAACGTCGCAATCCCAGAAGGAATGGTCACCTCACGCGCGTACGGTGCCGGCCGCGCATCGCTAGGCGGGGGGCTCTGCGCGATCTTTCGGGCGTGAGGCAAATTGTGCAGCAAATACGCCAGCGTTTCCTCGTGCATCAACCGGTGCTCGATCGCGACGTTGACCAAGGTGCCGGCAGCCAATAATGGATCGGCTCCCAGCGACGAACCCGGCTCACGCAGGCGCTCATCCAGTTTCCTGCGCACGCCCCGGTTGTATTGTTCCACTTGCGCCAGGGACGGCCAATCATCCGGCTTGTCGGTTGGCAAGCCCGCACCGACTGGATCAATTCCGAAGGCAAACAACTTATCGAGCGTGCTATCTTCCGACGAAATTCCCAGCGCGCTACTCAGCAAGTTCCTGTCGAAAGCTTCCAGGTGCCCAAAGTAGAAAATCAAACGGTGGCGTTCCGGAATCGGCCGGTCGTAGAAAGTATTCGGCGGGAGCAGCGCGAAAAGCGCATCCGTGCGCTCGCGCGCTTCCTGCAAGCGCACTAGTAAAGAAGGTTCCAGCTTCATCACTGCGCGGGAGGCTGTCACGATTCACCTCGACGAGGGAGGGACTCCTTTTTACCCCTGTGCCCCGTCTTGCGGCAAGCTATTTCGGTTCAGACAGGAATTAGATGCAGGGACGGCCAGAAGGTACCAACGTTTGCCGGTCAAATGAAATACAGCAATCTCCGGAAAGACGTACCACGATGGCTGTAGACGTTTTTCTCTTCAGGAGTCAACTCGGCATAGGTGCGGCCGAGGTCTTCAAACAAGAAAACGGGATCATAGCCAAAACCAGATGTGCCGCGCGGCTCTTTGGTTATCACGCCTTTGGCCATGTCTGATACGACTGCCAGAGCGCGGCCCTGCGCGGCGGTTGCCACCACACAAACGAACTTGGCGCGGCGTTCTTCGCCTTCCTTGCCTTCCATTTCCTGCAGAAGCTTTTGGATGCAGTCCGCATCGCTGGCCCTGGGTCCCGCATATCGCGCGGAATGAACTCCTGGCGCGCCGCCCAGGACCGGTACTACTAAACCAGAATCATCGGCCAGGACCGCCTCATTAGTGAATCGGCTGTAGTGTAGCGCCTTGCCTGCGGCGTTCTCCGCGAAGGTGGGCGCGGATTCATCAAAGGCAGCGAAGCTGGAAAAATTCGGAAGCAGCTCGATTTCGATATTCGTGCCGCGCGCCAGCTCCAAGTATTCGCGCAACTTTCCGGGATTCGAGGATGCCAGGAGCAACTTCATCGCAGTGCGCGGCCGCGCTCCGGCCTACTTGCTGCGGACCATGAATTTGATTTGTAGCAATTCCTGTTGCGCGCGAACCAGCGACCGAATTCCGCCCGCGGCCAACTTCAGCAAGTCTTGCAGCTCAACGTCTGTGTACGGGCGGCCTTCCGCGCTTGCTTGTACTTCCACAAACTCGCCGCTGCCGGTCATTACCACGTTCATGTCCACTTGCGCGCGCGAATCTTCTTCATAGGCGAGGTCGAGGAGTAATTCGTCTGCCACTATGCCCACGCTGGTCGCCGCCAAAAAATCAATCAGTGGCACCTTGCGCAAAATACCTGCCGCGACCATGCGTTCAAGAGAAAGCGCCAGCGCCACGAAAGCGCCGGTCACGGAAGCGGTGCGTGTTCCGCCGTCGGCTTGAATCACGTCGCAATCGAGCCACACCGTGCGCTCGCCGAGCGCCTTCAAATCCGTCACTGCTCGCAACGTGCGCCCGATCATGCGCTGGATTTCCAGCGTGCGTCCCGATTGCTTGCCGCGGCTGGATTCGCGCGGCGTGCGGCTTTCGGTCGAGCGCGGCAGCATCCCATACTCGCCGGTCACCCAGCCTTTGCCCGAACCCTTCAAGAAGGATGGAACGCCGTCCTCGATCGTCGCCGTCACGATCACACGCGTATCGCCGGCCTCGATCAGCGCGCTACCTTCCGCGTGGGGAATAAAGTCAGGCGTGATTTTCACCGGCCGCAGTTCGTCCGGCATGCGTCCATCGGCTCGCAAATCCAAATCTCCCATCGGTGCGTCTGGCTTGGATGTAACGGAAATTCTGAGCACTTAGTGTGACGATTGCCCGCGAAAGTGTCAACAATTCCTGAATGCGCCGCGCAGGCGATACGGTGAGCGCTAGCGGAGCGAGTTGCGAGAACGAAGCGATCAACGAGACGGTTTCGTCGGAGTTGTTGCAGGCGGTGAAGCAGGCGTTCTTGGCGCCACGGACGAGTTCGACGGCGCGGGTGCCGGCGTGGCAGCTGCAGGAGGATTCAGATCGAAGAAGCCGGTAAGATCCACGTGGCCAGCCAAAGTCTCGGCTTCCTGGCCGTGAATCAAAATTTTCAGCCGGTGCAGAATCGGCACATTACCTTCGAGCGTCCGAGCGATCGAATTCACCGCGATTTCCTCGCTCAGAATCCCTGAGGGCGTCTCGGACGCGAGCGCGTCGGAAAAATCGGCGATCGCCGTACCGTCTGGGAGGATGTAGAAGCCCAGAACCGTCGCATCGGCGGGCAGCGTGCGCTCACCGTCGCTGGGAACATTCGCAATGAGCGCATCGAGTACTTGGCGTCCGCGCTTCACCGGGTCGGCCGAAAGCGGAAGTTCCACGTTTATGGGCGTAAGCGTATCCGGCCCCGAGGCCCAGAACATTCTGGCCTGCACCAGAACGTCCGTCGGCGTCGAAACCGTGGGTTTCAGCAGATCGCGCCGCGCTTCTTCTTCCGATGATTGCGCTTCCGACAGGTTTTGAATCCGTTCGTGCAACCCGCGCAGGCTGATCAGCCCGATGACGACCGCCACAGACAGGATAGCCAGTGTAATTTTCAGATTGCGGGGCATTATTTTGCCCCGGCCGGCGCGCCTGAGTTTGCGGACGAAGAGCTCAGCGGACGCAACGTCTGCACGCCGCGCACAATCGCAGCCGCCAGCGGCGCACCCATGGCCAGCAGGGTATTGGGATCGCCGGTGGACACGCTCGAGAGTTCCACGGCAGCCGCCGGCGCCGCCACCGAACGCAGTTCGCGCACTGCGAAGCGTGTGGAAATCGCCGGCGATCCGTAGAATCTCTGCGCCAATTGCGCCTGCAGTACGTCCGCAAGACGGTAGCTGGCTGCCATAAACGGTTGCTGCGCCTGATCCCAAGGAATCAAACCGCTCGCGCGAGCGCCCGTTGGCTGTGGGCCAGTCGGCGCACCGGTACCGGAACTGTCCGCCGAATTCGCGACTGCGAGCGGAGTAGCAAACTGGTAGGAATATGCTCGCGCCGTGCCAATTTTCCCCGTGGACGAGACATGCAGGCTGATGAATATTGCGTCGCGGTAGCCGTTCGCTACGGCGGCGCGATCTTCGTACGACGGATTGGAATCGTCGTTGCGCGTCATGACCACGCGATAGCCTTGACGCTCAAATTCACTTCGCAACATGCGCGCAAAAATCAGCACCACGTCCTTTTCCACCTGGCCGTTTTGCCCGCGCGCGCCATTGTCCGTTCCGCCATGCGCGGGATTGATCACGATTACAGGCCCCAAATGTACGGGGGCGGCTGGCGGAGCTGGCACAGGATTCTGACCGGGAGCACTTTGCGGCGGAACCGGCGGAGTTGCGGGATGAGCTTGTGGCGGCGCGGGAATTTGCGCGGGAGTCTGAGACTGTTCTTGCCAGCCCGCCGCGCGGGCATTGCTCGGCAAGGAAATCATGACAAACGCAATTATCGCGGCAAGTGACAGACGTCGCACGGCGAAAAGAATAGCAGAAATGCCGCAACGCGCAGCCGGTAAGAAACGCGGATGTCGCGCGGAGTTAAGCACGCTCGCGGATCATGTCGGCAGCCTTTTCCGCGATCATGATTACCGGCGCGTTCGTATTTCCGGCCGGGACGCGCGGCATGATCGAAGCGTCCACCACGCGAAGCCGCTCGATTCCGTGAACGCGCAGCTGCCCGTCCACCACCGCAAGCGAGTCGTTGCCCATTTTGCAGGTCCCGACCGGATGGTAAAGGGTTTCCAATTCGTTGCGCAAAAATTCCGCAATATCTTCGTCCGTTTTCGCGGCTGCGCCCGGATGCAATTCGTCTCCACGAAATGGATCGAAGGCCTTCGCATGTGCCAGCCGCCGCGCCAGACGCACGCCCTCGATCATGGTGCGCAGGTCCGCGTCGGTGGAAAGATAGTTAGCACGGATCGCCGGAGCATCCAGCGGATTCGTAGTACGGAGTGAAATAGTGCCACGGCTCTCCGGCGTAATCAGCGTGGGGCCGAATCCGAAGCAATGCTCTTTGCGTCGTACCAATCCATGGGCGCGATAATACGCCGGCCCGAAGAGCAACTGCAGGTCGGGCGTCTGCGATCCAACTCGGGTCCTCAGGAACAGGCCGGCTTCAGCCACGTTTGACGTGAGCGGTCCGGATTTGAAAACGAAATAGCGCAGCAGGTTCGCTAGCGTCTCCGCTCCGTCCAGGCTGACCTGCTGCATGCAAAGGTAGCCGACCGAAACCATCGGATGATCCTGCAGATTCTGTCCGACTCCCGGCAAATCGTGGACCACTGCAATCCCGAGCCGCCTGAGCTCATCTGCGCGGCCGATGCCGGACAACATCAATACTTGGGGAGAATTGATCGTACCACCCGCCAAAATCACTTCGGCGTCAGCGCGCGCCGTCTGCAGCCTGCCATCGCGCAGAAATTCCACGCCACTCGCCCGGCAATTTTCAATGAGCACTCGCGCAACGTGTGCGCCCATAAGTAAAGTAAGGTTTGGCCGATCAAGCGCTGGCTTCAAGTAGCCGTCCACCGCGCTGCAACGTGCGCCGTTCCTCTGCGTCAGCTGATACAGCCCGGCTCCCTCTTGTGCTGCGCCATTGAAATCCGGGTTAGCGGGAATGCCGACTTCGCTCGCTGCGGCTAAGAAGGCGCGTGTCAACAGGTTCACGCACCGCGGGTCGGCCACGTGAATCGGTCCGCCCACGCCGTGAAGCTCCGAAGCTCCGCGCCCCTGGTCTTCGGACTTCTTGAAATACGGCAGGATGTCCGCGAATCCCCAGCCGGGATTACCGGCGCCGCGCCAACCATCGTAATCCGCGGGATTGCCGCGGATATAAATCATGGCGTTGATGGAGCTCGAGCCACCCAGCACTTTTCCCCGCGGCCAGTACAGCCTGCGATTATGGAGTTGCGCTTCCGGTTCGGTGGAATAGTCCCAGTCCACAGCTGTCTTGAAGAGTTTTGAAAACGCTGCAGGAATGTGAATTTCGCGCGCGCTGTCCTTACCCCCAGCTTCGAGCAGCAACACGCGCCTTTGCGGATCCTCGGTCAGCCGCGCCGCCAGCACACACCCGGCGGAGCCGGCTCCCACAATAATGTAGTCGTATGCTTTGGCCGTAAGCGCCATGGAGGGTGCAGGAATTAAATGCTACCTGACGTCGAGCGGCAACCTCGATTGACTGGGGAAAGACGTTGGCAATGCTTGCAAGATAGCGCCAAGCTATGCAGCCTCGCGCTCGCTTTTCAGCGCAGCAGGCTTCCAGCTTTCGCGCCGCAATGAAGAAGTCGCCCAGTAAACGAGGAATCCGGCTGCGATCAGGAGCATTCCAAAGACAAGTCCGCTCATGCCCAGAATTGTCTCGCCCTCGCCATGGACGATCGAAAATCCAAGCAACAGCACGGGAAACACGCCGACCAGAATCACGCCCCACATTCCCCCGGGCACTTTGAACGGGCGGCGCAAGTCCGGCTCCTTAATGCGCAACACAATCAACGCTACGAACTCGAGCGATAGGCTCATGCCATAGAGCAGCACGTCGATCGTGACCAAGCGCTCGAACCCGAGGCCCAGGCACAACGCCCAGCAACCCGCAAGGAACGTAATCGCCACCCAAGGCGCACGCGTCTTCGGCTGCAGCTTGCCGAATACCGACGGCAGCAGCCCATCCTGCGCCATCGCCAGAGGCAACCGCGAATAGCTCATCACGAGCGCATTGAACATGCCGAACGCGCTCATCATCCCACCAAGCACGAGCGCCACGCGAAAGCCGCGCGCCACCAGCGGTCCGCCGAGCAGTCCGCCCATCATTCCCGCCAGATCTGCCCAAGAGCCTGTCTCGAACGCCGAGGCCGGCACGCCCGTCAGCCACATCGCCGCGAACGGCAGCACATACGTCAGTGCAACGACCATCACCGCAAGGAGCATCGCCCGCGGATATGTCGTTTGTGGGCGCTTTACTTCGGCTGCAATCGTGGACGCGTTGTCCCAACCCATGTAATTCCACATGCAGATGAGCAAGCCGCCGATCAGACCCACATCGGAAGTGGTTGGCGCAGTCACCGCACCGGTCAGCGCGCCAATTTTCATCGGCGCAATCAAGACGATCAGCACGAACGGCGCGGAGAGCAGAAAGAAAAGCCACAGGGAACTGATCGCCACCACGCGAATTCCCGCGATGTTCATCAGCGTGCAGACCGTCACCACGCCCAGCGCAACCATCCATCCGCGATGACCGACCGCGAACCACGGCACCAGCCGCGTCAGGTAAGCCACGAACAAGGTCGGATAAATCGCCATATCGAAGATACTGGCAACCAGCGACAGCCAGGCCTCCTGGAATCCCCAAAAATTGCCCATCGCGCGCCGCACCCACGCGTAATAGCCGCCTTCGGCCGGCAGCGCACTCGAAAGCTCGCCAATCATGAACGCGGTTGGCAGGCTCCAGAGCAACGGCGTCAGCAGCAGCAGTAAAATACCGCGGCCATAGCCCGCGCCATGGATGATGTCTTCGGTGCCGTAAGTGCCGCCAGACACCATGAAGAATGTCGCGGCCACCAAGGGCCAGAGGGTGAGCTTTGCATTTCTCTTTGTGCTTGTAACTGCCCGGGAAGGGAATTGGGCTGGGAGGGATAAAGTGCTCAATTTTTTGTCGCGTCCTCCATCAGCGATCCTCGCTCTCTTCCCGCTTCGCGCGGAGCGAGTTCGCAAAATGCAGAATACGGATATTCACACTCGATGCAAGAGAAATGTGCGAAAAAATGAAAATTTCTTGAGGACGAATGCAGTAGCGATGGAGGTGACGTTCAAATCGGAACGTTGCGTACGGTTCGCGCGCCTGCGCAGGCCCCGAACCTAGCCTTGCGGTTTGCTTTCGGCGTGGCGTGCTTCCCGACGTGCACGCTGCTCGTTGGCCCACTGCTGCTGCTGATCCGGAGTCATCGCGCCCCACACTTGCGCTCGCGTTTCTTTTCGGATTTGCCGGACCTTGCGCTCCTTGGCCTCGTCGCTGAGCGAGGAATCCTTCTGTACATCCAGCACTTTCTGCTTCGCATCCTCTCGGATGGACTTGATCTTGTCCTTCTGCTCGTCGGTAAGGTGCAGCGCGTCGTCGTTTTCGGGTGCCTCGGCGTCTAGCTTACCTGTTGGTTTGGCGCTCTGGGACTTGCTGGATGGCGCGGCTGCGTTTGAAGACCCTGATTCGCCGGAGCTGCCGCTTTGTTGCGCGTAACCTGTGGCCACGAAGCCCAAAATCACCCACAAGCCTACGGTCAAAATGATCGCGTTAATCGTTTTCATTGAATTATTCCTCCGAGGAAGCAGACAGCAGTTCCGGGGCAATTATCTTCGACCGTCCGGTAGTCGCCCAACTGCCGCCGCCATTTTCGCACTACTTTCGCGTTATGTCCCCGGCAGATTGCAGACTCGCAGCCAGCGGCGCGTTTCGGATCATCCCGTCAATCTGCGCCTAACCGCGCTTAAGTCGCCATTCGGCGAGAGATCGTCCCGCAAAACTACTTCGACTCTGAACCTTGCAATTCGTTTAGCGCCGCGAGCACTTCCTGGCTGTGCTTGGCGGTATCCACGTCCATGTACTCTTTCACGATGACACCTTGGGGATTCAGCAGGAACGTATGCCGCGCCGATAGCTTCTTTACGGCCAGGTTCATGATCGAACCGTATTCCTGGGACACCTTATGATCCGTATCCGCGAGTAGCTTGAAGTTCAGCCCTTCCTTGGTGCAGAACCTCTGATGTGAATCCGTGGAATCCACACTGACGCCGATAATCACGGCGTTTTTCAGCTCATACTGCGCCAAGTCACGCTGAAAATTGTGCGCCTCCTCGGTGCACCCGCTCGTGAAATCCTTGGGGTAGAAATACAGGACCACCCATCTACCGCGATAATCGCGCAGACTTACCGGCTTGCCTTCCTGGGAATTGAGCGTGAAATCCGGGGCGCTAGCGCCGACTGCGGGTGCCTTTTCCGAAGCACCCAGCGCCTCATAAATCCCGGCGGCCAAAACCACGGCCAGCGCGGCCAACAAGATCGAGCGTACGCCCCAAAATCGTGAATTTCTCACCATGGCTGCTCCTTCCTCCGGAACGCGGTTCATTATGCTCCCTCGCCGCGCCCGGTCAAAACCCTCCCGTTCCGGCTAACGTAGCAGCCTCGGCCTGCCGATGAAGATAGCGAGTCCGGGTTCCGCCTCTGTCCGCGCTCCCTCGTTCGGCGGGGGCGCGGAGATCCTCCCAACGCCAGGCCAGGCAGCCGGGAAGCAAGAGAGCTTCATCAGGAGAGCAACAGTGAAGAAACTCAAGGTCCTCATCGTGGATGACTCGTCGGTCATGCGGAAAATCGTCGAACGGGCTCTGCGTCAAGCGGGACTAGATATCGGCGAGGTTCTCGAGGCCAGCAACGGTGCCGAAGCGCTCGCCGAGGTCCAAAAGGGTTCACTAGACCTCATTCTCAGCGACATCAATATGCCGGTAATGGACGGGCTGGAGTTCCTGAAGAGCGTCGCCGGAGTGGAGGCTGCAAAAGGGGTACCTGTGGTGATGATCACCACCGAGGGCAGCGAAGCCCGAGTGGTCGAAGCTCTGTCAGCTGGCGCCCGGGGCTATCTACGCAAGCCGTTTACTCCCGAGCAAGTCAAGGAACGGGTCACCCCACTTCTCGCCGCCGCCGTCTAGTCTTGCTCAACGCAGGCGCGCAGCGGGTAAGCCCGCCGAACCGATCTTCCCAACACTTGTTCTAGACAGTATGTTCGTGGCGCCGCAGTCGAGCCGCAACGTCTAAATCCGCAGCGCAACTTCGCCTTCCAGCCGGCATTCCGCGATGAAAACAAATATGGTGGAGGCGGGGGGAGTCGGAATTCTGAGCCTTCCTGACAACACGCAACTTATTGATTTCATTATGCGAGACAAATGTCAAAAACACCGGATTCGCCAAAGTAGGGTACACCGCGGGTACACAAAAACTCTACAACTCCGAACTTCATTTCTGCCAGTGGTCGGCACTTGTCCGATAACGGCTGCCGGCTCAGATGGTCGACGCAACACCAAGCTCGATCCAACCTAGCATTGAAAAGAAAAGCTAAAATCGCTCGCTAGGGCCAGACCAGCCGGAACGCTACCCTGGCTACGTTTTGGCCGAGTACAGCCAAACAGATAGTTCTTCCGCGGAAGCATTCTCGAATCAATGCTCTGGATGGCGTTGCATCGACCGGTTGAGCTGGCAGCGTTAATCAGGCGTGTAGATTATTTTCGAGTTGTTCTTCACTCGACCGCAGCGCCGGCCTGCTCTTTCCATTTCGTAGCGTTCAGGCCCATCACGAGGAGCCAGAGCATTGCCAATCCTTCTACGAGGAGGGCGGAGGCAAGATTGTAGGGGGACAGAGAGTTTGCGAGCGGCGGTGACAGAAAGGTCAGCCAACACAAACCCGCGATCGCCATCAGCGAGCCCAGAATTCGCGGAAGGAAGGTCGATCTGAAAATCAGATAACCGATCAGGATCCAATAGAATCCATGAAGTCCCAGGCCGATGTTCACGCCGTGGGGCAGAAATTGCAGCAGCTCAAGTGTGAGTGCCACGAAGTTGAAGGCCGCAGCGAGCAGAGAGAGGCGCGCGTTCACTGACTTGAAGATGCCATAGAAGAGCAGCGTCACAGCGATCATGCACGAAACCTCAATGACGCCCGCTGCAAGGTCTGCTGCGGAACTCAACCTGCCGCCAGCGAAGAACTCGGTGAATGCTGCCGTCAATACGAGGAGCAAAAAAAGCATACCGGCTATTCTGGCCTTGAGACGCGGCGACGCTTCTGCAATCCATTTCATCATAACGGCTGCGCTTATACTGTTTCCCGCTTATGGGAGATATTGAATCAGACGCTCATGCGAATCAGGCCTGGTTTGCCGACAGGGGACTACTCCGATAGACGGTGGCTTTCATGCTGCGCTGGCTTGTTCCTTCCATCGTTGAACGTTCACACCCATTACGAGCAGCCATAGCATCAGCGCTAGTTCAGCGAGGAAGCCAAGGACCAGAATGTAGGGGGACAGATAGTTTGCGAGCGGTGGTGACAAAAAGGTCAGCCAACCCAAACCAGCAAACGCCATCAGCACGCCCAGAATTCGAGGCAGAAAAGCCGACCTGAAAATCAGGTAGCCGATCAGGAGGCAATAGACTCCGAAAAATACGAAGCAGATGTTAACACCCTGGCCATACAATTCGAGAAACAGAAACGCCAGCGCCCGCGACTGTTCCACCGTAAATACGCTCAAGTACTGGCCGCCTCCCAAAACAACAAGCGAGGCGAATTGAAAGAGGCTGGCGAAAGCCAGAATAGCGCATCCCACGAGGCTGAAGAACGCCGCGAGTAAAGAAACGCTCCTGTTTACGGGCTTGAATAAGCCATATAAGAGAGCCGTCACCGCAACATAGCAGGCAGTGGCGATGAGGCCGGTTGCTAAGCCCAACCGAAATAAGGGCTGGTGCGCCAGGATGTTGTTAGCTGTAACCGCGGCGTCGCCATCTACAACAAGCCCTCTAAGGAAGAACTCGCCGAATACCGCCGTCAGAAAGTAAAACAAATAAACGAAACCGGTAATTCTGGCACTGGGACGCGGCGATGTTACTGCAATCCGTTCCCTCATTTCATAGCCTCCAGGACGGGCCGCTTCTGGCTATGTTGTATCACCGATACGTCCGAAACGCTGCTAACTCCTGAGAAGTCGCGTTACCGGAAACTTGAAAATCCACATTGAAGGTTTCGGCGTTAATCAGGCACGACCCAACCTGGGGACGACGGTGTCGCGGAACTGCAGGAGCAACTCTCCACAACAAGAACGTTTCTTACATGGAGGGGTTTAGTTCCCCAGACGGTGAAGGAGCGCCGCATGGACCTCCAAAGAATTGTGGTGACGGGCATTGTTACCGGGATCGCCTCAGTCGTTGCGCTGTTTCCGACTCTGGCACAAACGGATAGGGTTTCCGCGTTCGATCCTTTAGGAGCGTTTGTTGGAACTTGGGTCGCGACGAAACCGAATCAGAACGCTCCTTTTCTGGTCTTGAAACTGAGCGAAAGTGACGGCAAATTATCCGGGACTATTAGCCATTTCAAGATCGGAGTCGTTGGCAATGGAAGGATCATCGGAACTCCACTCAACACTTCTGAATCGCCAGTTTCCGATTTGACAGTTAGGGAGGGCCAAGTTTTCTTTGCGTGGAGGGGTGACCCTCCCTTGCACGGTGGACAGGCGAGCTTCATGCTCCGAGGCACGGAAGTCGCCTATCTGTTGATTCCTGTGTCCGCGGAAGAGATGCAAACTATAAAGTCTGGTAACCCTGGAGCAAGCGGATTCGCTCCAATAATTTGGATGCGCCACAAATCAGAAGCAGGCAATGAGAAACTACAGGAAGGCTCGACTGAGAAATGGGAGGTCACGACTGTGGCCAGCCTCATAAACGCCGCAGAGTTTCAATACAAGTTCGCCAACGGAATCTACGCAGACTATCCGACGTTGGTTCGTTCGGGACAATTGCAGAGAACAAGAGGGCAATTCACGGTCGTGCCGGAAACCCTGCAGTCGGTATCCGATCCGCTTCCCGGTTATCTAATCCGCCTAGTGGTCACACCAGATGGTCGTTCTTACCGACTATCGATACAGGAAAAAACGTTCGTGGACTGCGCGCTCGGCATATTCAGCGACGAAACGGGCATTATCTTCGATGGCCACATTCCCAAAGGAGGGATTATGTATGGCGTTGATGCATGCGGCGAACCGCAGCCTTTGCACTGATATCGAATTTCCTGTCAGTAGACGATAAGTCGCGTTATCGGACAAGTGGACGCCCCTGTTTGTTGGCTGACTGTGCGTTGGTGGGAATGGCGAGGGCGCTGAAACAGAGTCCTTTCGGCGTCCACAGAGCGTTGGCCGAAATGGGTTAGCGAGCGTGCGAACTTGTCGAGGCGTCTTTCACGACATCAATCGCGATCGATGGATTTTGCTAGAGGAAATACCGCGAAGGCGAGTCCGTGTACCCGGTGAACTGTCGGCACTCCTTGAGACTGGCCGCGACTTCCATTTGCTGCCATTCCACCGAGAGATTCCATTTGCCTTCCTGCAGCTGGTCCTGCTGCTCACGATAAAAAGGCTCGATTTTGAATGCCACACGCGCTCGGACGCTTTCCCCTGGAGGAATCACCAGTTCGCTGGCAGAAGAAATTTTCGTGCCGTAGAGGTGCTGGCTCATACTCGCCAGCAACAGCCGCCCATTCTGCTTTCCGCTCAGCTTGAACCAGAAGGCTCCGACCTGCCAGACGGCGCGCGCGGGATCTTGGCCCTTCGGAATTACTCCTGCGTCAGCACTCCAGGGAATCTCAATTGGTTGGTCGCCGGAATTCGTCATCCGTATTTCGGCATCCACGGTTTCGCTCACCGAAAGCGTAGTGTCCAGTAGTTGGCTAAACTCAATTCTTAATTTTCCCCGTTCGTTTTTCGGCTGTATCACCTGCTCGCCGTCGGCCAGTGTTCCACCCGAGAATTCAACACAGCCTCCATCGACCAACTTCGCGTGAGCGGTCGGAACGTCCGCAGTACTCTCAGCTTGGGTAAGATCAACGTACCCAACTTCTCCGCTCAGTGGAATGAGGCCCAGCAACGCCGCTGCCGTAATCAGGAAAGCTTTCATGGCTTAACCTTGTCGTCCGCGCCTACAGCGAGGACTACCCCCTTCGACGTAGGCTTTTCACGTTTGGTCATCCCTCGATAACGCGAATTTTTCTAAATATAGACGCGCGTCCTCAGACTTTACTCACCGTCTCAGCTCCTGATAAGTCGGGTGGTTTCAATGGGTCGACGCAACACTAAGCTCGAACCCACGTTGCATTGAAAACAAAAGCTAAAATCGCTCGCTAGGGGCCAGATCCGCGGGAAGGCTTGCCTGGCTGGGTTTTGACCGAATACAGCCAAACGGACGGTTCTCCCGCGGAAGCATTGTCGAATCAATCCGCTACGTGGTGTTGCGTCGACCGGTTGAGCTGGCACGCGTTACCGGACATCTCTAACAACGCCAGCCCTGTCAAATCTTTTTTAGAACGGACTTCTCCATCCGCTCCGAAAAGCGTTTGATTTCGTCAATTTCTTTGGCCCAGTGTCGATAACCACGGCTCGCCTGTAATCTAGCGGTCGGTTTCAGTCCGACCTATACATCTCTTCGATCCTAAACCTCAGACCATGATTATTAATTCAAACTCCCTCTCGCGAAGGAGCGGGATGCCCATTCATGTGGACGGCGTTCTACTTCACGCCATGTCCGGTACCGAGCTGTCCCGCGTTCGAACCGAAATTCACTAGCTGTACATACCCCCAACCGTTTCGCCACATCCAGTACAACCGCACTCCGAGTCTTCGGGCCATGGCCACCTTGGCAATATTCCGTTCCCGGCGCATCGCCAGGTGCATGTATCGTCGTCTCCAGTCCGCATAACAGCGCGCTGCCGCTTGGGCTGCTTCCACCAGTAAGAAACGCAATAGAGAGCTGCCTTGCCTGGTGATGTGACCCAGCCGTTGCTGGCCGGCACTGGAATCTTCCGCAGGAATCAGTCCGACATAGCTGCCGATCTGCTTGCCGCACTTGAAACGCTCCGGAGTCCCGATGATCAGCACAAAAGCCAGTGCGGTGAGTGGTCCTACGCCAGGGTGGGTCATCAGCCGCTGCACTTCAGGTCGTTTCCAGGCTTCCTGCTCGACCGCTCGGGTTAGCTCTTCGATCGGAGGATTCATCCGGTCCAGCAACTCGAGCAGATCTTTCCGGCGCCGGGAGGCCCAGGGAGCTAACCGAAGTCTTTCCAGCTGCGCTCGCCCTGGCTCGTTCCACAGCTTCTTCTTCCGTCGCTGTCCTTCGTTCATGGCCAGAGCCTGCAGCTGGTTCATGATCCGTGTGCGCATTTGCACCAAGCGATGCCGGTGCCAAACCAGTTGCCGCAGATCACGATTCTCCGGACCAGGTACCCAGATCCTGGGAAAATTATCTTCGAGCAGAAGCTTCAACAGAAGTCTGGCATCGTTGCGATCGGTCTTCTGCTTGCGGACGCGTTTGGTCCCAATCTCCGCTGCATCCCCGATCCAGAGCTCGATGCCCAACTCGGCCAACAGCCGCTCGAACCAGCGTGAATAGCCGGTGGCCTCCATCCCCACGCGCACGCTCACTCCTCGTGCCGCCAGTTCCCGGTAGAACCTCTCGGCTTCTCCATCACTGTGGTTCAATCGCCGTTCGTCGCCTTCTCCTGTCTGGGTATCGACAAACGCGATGTACTGGTCGCTCGGGTGATAATCCACGCCTATAATCATCATGTCCGGCTCCTTTCTCCCGAGCCCATGGTCTTCGACAAACCACAGTCTACTCGGGTCTAAGGAGCCGGCGTTGTTATGCAATCATGTGGAATTCCGGCCAGAAGCAGTTGTCCGGTAACGCGACTTATCGTCCACTGAAAACCCAGGGGGCCTAGTCGGTGCGCCAAACGCCGAGTTATTGTTTCTGCAGGATGCGCCACCGTCAAGTGCCAACGAACAAAGCCCAAGTCAAGCCGAATGCGTACCACGTCGTGATAGTGGGAACTAGGGACAGTACCACTGGATTCTTGCGTTGCTTGAACCGTCCGATTCAGAGAATGTTTTAATATGCGCAACTATGGCGGGAAGTTCATGCGGCGCACTAGGGCTTGAAAGCGTGGATCGGAACGCAAAGCATCCCAGCCTAGATAGGACTTAATGTCAACCATCCATTGATCATGCTCTTCGAAAGCACGTTCTAGCCGTGCCATTGCTTCATCCTTTTCGCCCAGGCCAATGTATGCCTCAACAAATACAGCGTCGGAAACATAGTGCTCCCGCGATCTTTCCTTCAACTCATCGATCAGCTTCACAGCTTCAGGCTTCCTCCCCGCAAGCCCGTAGACAGAGGCCAGGTTCGCAAGCGGAACCGGGTCCCGTCTCCTATCCACTTCACGCTCCAGCGCGGCAATAGCTTCTGGATACATTTTCGTTTCCCGGTAGCACCAACCCAAGCCGAAATCACCTAAACCGGGATGAGAAGCGTTTAGCTCGTTGAACTGCGCAATCGCGGAGTCGTATTGGCGCGATGCAAGGGTTACAAGTCCCAGCACTTCCCGAATCCGAAGGTCTCTCGGGTTCAATTCGGCAGCGTAGGCCACCTGCTTCATGGCTTCGTCGTTTCGTCCTAAGGACTGCAGAAAACGTCCATACTGCTCATGAGCAGGCGCGTAGTTGGGACTGAGCTCAACCGCGAGTTTGTACTGCCGCTCGGCTTCCGACCAATTCCAGTCGTCGAGTTCTATTGTCTCGGCGAGCACGAAATGAGCCTCCCCGAGCGAGGGATCAACTTCCGCCGCCCTAGTTGCCGCCGCCTTGGCCAGCGGCAGCGTTTCTTTAGCAGGGCGGCTCCCACTCCAGGGATTACCGAGCTCGATATAGGCGTCTGCCATTCCGGCATACGCCGGCCCATAATTTGGGTCCTTCTCAATGGCCTGCCTGAAGTAACTAATTGCCCCGAGAAGGTCCTGCTCGCTGTAGTGGTTTGTGTGACGGCCCATTTATTTCGGACATGCAAGGCACGGTAGTAATCGTCCTGAGCTTCGGGATCCACCGGGCGGGAACCCGCCAGACGGGCATACTCGTGCGGTTTCAGTTTGGCTTGGATTTCATCCGTGACCGTGCGCGCAATCTCATCCTGCAGCCGCAGCACGTCGCGGATGTCTCGGTTGTATTGGTTGGTCCACAGCTGACTCTCGGGAGCAACCTGGTCCAGGTGGACGATAACGCGAACGCGATCGCCCGAGCGCTCGACCGAACCTTCCAAAATGGCGTCCACATTGAGTTCCCGAGCAATCTCTTGCAGCGACTTCGTACTGCCCTTGTATTGCATCACGGACTGGCGGGAGATCACACGCGGGGTACTAATTTTACCAAGCTCAGTGATCAGCTCTTCAGTCATCCCGTCGGCAAAATACTCCTGTTCGGGGTCGCCGGAAAGATTTGCAAAAGGTAGGACCGCTAGAGCTTGAATATTGGGCTTTGCTCGTTCGAGCAGACGGCCGCGCCAGCCCTGTACATTCAGCGCCAACAAAACGGCCGTGACACCTATAACGACCGGTAGCCCCAGAGCCGCCCACAGCGGCCATTGCTTTCGCGGCAGCAAATTCCCTGCTCCGGGCAATCCCGCTCCGCCTTCCGCTGCCGCGTCCCGTGCTTTCTCGGCCGAAGGTTCGGCAGCAAATCGGTAGCCTTTCCCTGGTACCGTCCGCAGAAATCGCGGATTCTCTGGATCTTCCTTTAGTGCCACGCGTATCTTGCGCACCGCCGTGTTGATGCCGTTGTCTCCGTCTAGGAAAACATCCTTGCCCCAGATCTGTTCAAGGATCTCCTTCCGCGTGACCAGTTCTCCACGCCGCTCCACCAGCAGATTCAACAAGTCGAAGGGAATGCGCTCCAGGTGCACAACGCTGCCGCCACAACGCAGCTCGCAGGCTCTGCGATCCAGCTCGAAGTCCTCGAAATGGATTGTCTCAGCGGGCATGCGGGCTGCCAGCGATTCGTGACGGTATTCTACCTCGATAAATCCGGATGAGGTAGGTGTAAGTAAAAGTTATCCGTTACGTGCTTTATAATTTCTTCAGTAAATCTTCAGCCTCGCTCCATTGCGTCCAAGCACCTTCCCGACGATCATCCGCGCAACACCCAGCACCATCCACCAGAAAGTCAGTGGCTCGGATTTCCGCGCGAGTTCGATTTCGGTAAAAGGAGAATCAACGTGAAAACCCTTCTTGCGAAAGCGGCCCTCGCTGTTACAGCCCTGGTACTTCTCCTGCCCAGTTCAACCAAGGCCCAGGACGGCAACAAGGATGGATGCTCCCTTGCAACGCTCCATGGCGATTACGGTTTCACGATTTCGGGTCAAATTACCGGCGGGCCGGCTCCAGGGCCGGTAAACGGCGTCGCCTTAACCACATTCGACGGTCGCGGCGGTCTCATCCAGACGGATTTCGTCGTGAAAAGCGGTGCTCCCGCAGGACCGCTAGATGCTTTTCGAACCGGCGAAAGCGGTATGTACTCGGTGAACTCGGACTGTACAGGTACGGCCACGATTCATTTTCCTGACGTGACGCCTCCGCAGGAAATTGTCTTGATGTTCGTGATTGTGAATCACGGGCGGGGAATCCGGACCGTCGTCGCAGCCCTGTACGTGGGTGCCGGAATTGCCACAATGACTCCGACGCCCGCGCAGATCACCAGCGAGGCCACAAAGATTGAGCGGGATGATCACAAATAGCATCGTGCACTGACACGGCCTTGTCCCAGTCCTTCGGGACGAGCGACAGACTCTCGGGCCGCCGCTGACGACAACACGAATGGTTGTGGAGGTGCACAGCTTACTGTTGCGACGGGGCGCATTCTTTCCTCGAGGGGCGAAACGCAATGGCAAACAAAGCGTTTGAGCTCCAGCAATTGCCTCGGTGCCAGAAATTCAGTCGAACTGGTGACAGTTTTCTGGGCACTTCCTCTCGCAGCTCTGTCGAATCCTGTGGTCGGGAATAGGCCGCTTTGAATTTCATTTCGAATCGAAAACTAGGAGGGCAGATGTCCTATAAACAAATTGCTTCAAGTGCGTTGCATTGCCTGCGAACCGGCGTCACCGGCTTGGCTCTCTTTCAATTCACCATTGGGGGCCCATCGGCCAGCTCTATTCAGGCTGGCCAAGATGAGGACAAAAACGAACAACACACGAGTTCGCCAATCAAGCACGTCATCGTAATCGTCGGCGAAAACCGCAGCTTCGATCACGTCTTCGCGACCTACCAGCCGAGGCGTGGAGAATTTGTGTGGAACTTGTTGTCGGAAGAAATCATCAATGCTGATGGCACGCCCGGCCGCAATTTCTCGAAAGCACAGCAACTTGCTGCGACAGACCAGGCTCCCGACACATTTCTATTAAATCCAGCCAAAACGCAATTCCCGCAAAACGTTCTTCCCACCGCTTTGGCCGGCGGGCCCCCCACTCCGTTTCTGCCCAACGTAGAAACCGCAGAGGCGATTGAAAATGGATTGCCAGCCGACTACTACCAATTTCTGATAACCGGCGGCACGGGTCTTGAGCCCGGAACACCAGACACCCGCCTCGCAAATCCCAGCGCTTTGCCCGCGGGGCCGTTTCAAATGACTCCCGGTATTCCGTACGACGCTTATTCCGCGAGCCCGGTTCACCGCTTTTACCAAATGTGGCAGCAGCTGGATTGCAGTGCGTCGCGTGCCACCCGTGAAAATCCGTCGGGCTGCAACGCCCAATTGTTCCCGTGGGTCGAAGTTACCGTCGGCGCGGGTGTAAATATCGGAGCGGGCTTGTCGGGCTCCGGCACAAACGGCATGGCACAACCCGCAAACTTCAGCACGGAATTCTCTCCTACGGCTGTCACCACGAACGAAGGGCCGGCGGCTATGGGTTTCTACAACATGCAAAAGGGAGACGTCCCATATTTCAAGAGTCTCGCGGATAGCTACGCGATGAGCGACAACTTCCATCAACCGGTTCAGGGCGGCACCGGCATTAATCACTTCATGTTGGGCCACGGCGATATGCCTTGGTTCAGTGACGGAAATGGCCATCCTGCTGTTCCTCCGTACAACGTTCAAGTCGAAACTGGAACGATCAACGAGGGTATCGTCAACGAAATCGAAAACCCCAACCCCAGGCCCGGCACAAATAACTGGTACACGGAAGACGGCTACGGTGGCGGGTCGCCCGGCGCTCCCGCATTTGGCGGTGGGTCCTACAGCAACTGCTCGGACCCGACACAACCGGGCGTGGCCCCGGTCGTGAAGTACTTACTTTCGCTTCCGAAACCTGTCGATCCAAATTGCCAGCCCGGTCACTTCTATCTGGTGAACAATTACAATCCGGGCTATTTCAGCAACGGCGACAACGCATTTACCGACAC
Source organism: uncultured Acidobacteriota bacterium (assembly GCA_963834215.1). Classification (GTDB taxonomy): domain Bacteria; phylum Acidobacteriota; class Terriglobia; order Acidiferrales; family UBA7541; genus Palsa-295. The sequence continues at coordinate 60,718 of CAWIAM010000002.1, forward strand.
AAACGCCGCAAACACTCCCTTCACCATTCCGCCGTCGTCTGTGCGCAGCATTGGCGATGAACTTATCGACGAGAACATTTCCTGGAAATATTACGGTGACGATTTTAATGAGAACGTTGTCGATCCGTATTTCCTCAGCCCGATCGACGTCTACTGCAGCATTTGCAATCCGTTTCAATACGACACTTCGATCATGACAAACCCAACGGTGCGCACCGCGCACCTTCAGGACACGGCAAATCTTTACGCCGATATCGCCAGCGGTTCGCTTCCAGCAGTTTCATTCGTCAAGCCCAGTGAACTCGTCGACGGCCACCCTGCCACCTCGAAACTCGACTTGTTCGAAGGCTTTACCAAGAAGATCGTCGATGCGGTGCAGGCAAATCCTTCTCTGTGGAACGACACAGCCATCTTCGTCACCTTCGACGAAGGCGGCGGCTATTACGATTCTGGCTACGTGCAACCGCTCGATTTCTTCGGCGACGGCACCCGCATCCCACTGATTGTCGTATCGCCGTTCACACGAGCTGGGCACATCGCACATGACTACTCGGATCAAGTCTCCATTCTCAAGTTCATCGAACGGAACTGGAATCTGGGCAAAGTGACCCGACGCAGTCGCGATAATCTACCCAACCCGCTGGCCGAATTCGACAATCCCTACGTTCCCGTCAATGGCCCGGCAATCAGCGACCTGTTCGAACTATTCGATTTTGGTCCGGGCTTTGATCGAGGTCACGGCAGATTCTAGGGATGAAGTCGCGAAAGGGGCGACCTTAAATCTCTAAACAACTCGGTGGCTGGCGCCGCGGATCGGAGGAGTCAAATCGCAATGCGAAAATTCTGGGTCTTGGCTTGCCTTTTGTGGATGCCTTGTGTGGTTTCAGCTCAATGGGAGAACCTGAACACGCTCCAAGCGGGGCAGAAGATTCAAGTGGTTCAAACCTCGAAGAAGGACTCCGGAACGTTCTTGAGTGTGTCGGACAAAGAAATCTCACTTCAAGGGAAGTCAGGCCCGCAGACAATCCAGAGGCAAGACGTTCGCAGCGTCAAACTCATGGCGAATAAGCATCGTTTGCGCAACGCCCTCATTGGCGCTGCGGTGGGCGCGGGAGCGGGTGCCGGTATCAGCGCGACGGCGTGGGAACCCCATGGATATGTCGGAGGCAGAGGAACCGGAGCAGCGGTTGGCGCGGTGATTGGCGCCGCGGGCGGGGCCCTAGTAGGAGCGCTGTGGCCGGGCCACGAAACCATTTACAGATCCCCGTAGATTCGCCTGCAGGTCCCAAGCCAGAGCCCGATAATCAGTTCTCCTTTAACGCGAGTTACCAGGCTGTAGCCAATCGTCAAATGGGGATTCAGTAATTTGTGTAGATTCTCAACCGCGGAACAGATGATGCGATCCACGCAAGAAACCCTGTCAAAACGGAAACTGGACTGCCCATCTCTGACGATTCTCATCAAGGAGAGTTTATGCACACTTGCAAAGTCACGACCGGCTCCCTACTTGGCCTCAGCTTGCTCATCCTCACGTCTAGCTGCGGCGGCGGTGGCGGCATGGCGAACGGTGGCGGCGGTACCGGACCCGCATCCTCCAGTGTCTATGTGACGTCGGTCCTGTTGGCGCCACTTCCTTCAAGCATTCTGGAGTTTCCCACGACAGCAAACGGAGAGATTTCTCCAACCTCGACGATCAAAGGGTCATCGAACTCGTTTTTCAATGGTCTGGCTGTGGATGCAGCCGGAAATGTGTATGTGGGCGCTGCTCCAGACAACTCAGGTAATGGGGGAATAGAGATTCTGGTTTACGCGCCCGGCGCGAGCGGAACGGCTACTCCGATACGGACTATATCCGGCGCGGCGACCGGCCTGGAGATTCTGGGTCAGAATTCGATCAGCGCGCTCGCTGTGGATAGCGCCGGAAACATCTATGTCCTTGCGCCAACTAGCGATAGCCAAGGCGATCTCGGGGTTTCAATTTTTTCAGCCAGTGCCAGCGGCAACGTCGCGCCGACAAGGGTGATTGCTGGGAGTGCTACAAATATCGAGTTCCCCGGCCAAATCGCGGTCGACTCTGCAGGAAATATTTACGTCGCAAACTCGTCGCTTCAGGGGGCTGAAGCATCTATTCTCATCTTCGGCTCCACCGCGAGCGGAAATGTGGCTCCTACGAACGTTCTGGGGGGATCCGAGACTACGATGAACACGCTACAAGGTCTTGCCGTGGATAACGCTGGAAATATCTACGTTGCGGCGAACGGGACCAATCTTGGGGGAGGGACGCCTGGCATTTTGGAGTTCAATGCGGGTTCGACTGGAAATGTCGCACCAGTTCGAACCATCTCGGGTCCGGCAACTACGATTACTGGACTTGGAAATGTTGCTGTGGATGGCGCAGGAAGCGTCTATCTTCTTAGCGGACCAGGCATCCTGAAATTTGCATCGAATGTGATGGGGAACGCTGCACCGACTGCGACAATCACCTCCACGTCCTTGGCGGGCGACGACTGCATCGCCCTGCAGTAGTGCTAACACCTAAAAGGCAAAACGCTGCCGACTCGTGCCTGAGTAACGCCGTTACCGTACATGTGGAATTTCAAGTTTCCGGTAACGCGACGCAATATAAAAGGGCGCCCCTGTTGGAGTAGGTTTTGAGTGTCGGCTCGAACCTACCTCAGAAAGGAGCGCCCTCTATGGATAAGGTGAAGTATATCGGGATGGATGTGCACAAGGAAGCGATCTCGATCGCGGTTCTAAATTCCTCTGGCAAGCTGGTGATGGAAAGTACGATCGAAACCAAGGCCAGCAGCATTGTGGATTTTCTGAAAGGTCTGCGCGGAAGTTTGCACGTGACGTTGGAAGAAGGTACCTGGGCTGCCTGGTTGTATGACTTGATCAAACCGCACGTCACCGAGTTGGTGGTGTGTAATCCCCGCCGGAACGCTTTGCTCAAAGAAGGCAGCAAGAGCGATCGCATTGATGCGCGGAAGCTAGCCGAGTTGCTGCGCGCGAACCTGGTCCGCTCGGTGTATCACGGAGAGAATGGCGTGCGGACGCTCCGCGAGCTGGCGCGCGGTTACCTGACGATCAGCGCGGATCTGATACGGGTGATGACCCGCGTGAAGGCGCTCTATCGCAGTTGGGGGATTCCCTGCACGGGCAAGCAGGTCTACGCCGAACGCTACCGTACCGAATGGTTGGCGAAAATCAGCGAGGCCGGCGTGCGCCGCCGCGCGGAGTTCTACTACCAGCAGTTCGAGGCGTTGCGGCTGCTGCGTCAGGAAGTGCGGCGCGAGTTGCTGGCGGAAGCTCAGAAGCAGGACGCCTGGAAGTTGTTACGCGAGATTCCGTTCATCGGTCCGATCCGGGCAGCTCTGCTGATCGCTTTGCTGCAAACGCCGCATCGTTTCCGCACCAAGCGCCAGCTCTGGGCCTACAGCGGATTTGGGATTGAGACGCACAGCAGTGCCGAGCAGCGGTTCGTGCAGGGAGAGCTGCAGCGCGTCAGGAAACCGGCCTCGATTCGTGGGCTGAATTGCAATCACAATCACGAGTTGAAGAACGTATTCAAAAGTGCCGCAACCGTAGCTGCTGCGAAGGCTGGCCCGTTCAAGGAGTTTTACGATGCGTTGGTGGCCAAGGGAATCCGGCCGGAGATGGCGCGTCTGACCTTGGCGCGCAAGATGGCCGCCATCACCTTAATCGTCTGGAAGAAAGGAGTGCGCTTCGACGCCCAACATCTGAAACCACAAACAGCTTGAGTGTCTCCAGCGCATCCGCTCCATCCTGGAATTTCTTCCGGCGGTGGCCCGTCGGGTTCTGGAGACATTCGGGTTCGAGGGCGAGTCTCAGCTGGTTAGTTAGGCTCTGCGTGCCTCGGGCACGCCGAGTCTCTCACGCGACCCTAGGCCCCCTCGGACAACCCGAAAAAGCTATGGGCCACGAGTCCCCAATAGAACCATGGTTGGCACCTGACAACCGTGCTGCTTGTGGATCTTCGAACGGACCGGCTTCGTCGCCCCCAAGCGATGAAAACCGCTGGCCAAGAAAACCAAAAGCGCTGAATGAATGAAGCAGCGTCCCGAGATCACGGAACGGAAGGCCAGAACAAACCTGCTCAAACAGGGCGGGCTGGAAGCCAAGAAAACTTCCGGCCACAGGAGAAGTGTTTTTTTCTTGACTCCTTTTATAGAACTAATCGGGAGTTGGCTCGCGTTGCACCACAACCAAAAGCACTACGCCGACAATGGTAAACATTCGGAACGCCTCTTCCTGCCCATTCCATATTTTCGACTGCCACATCAGAAACCATTCGCCCCCGACATCGAGGAATGCCACCAACCACATCAGCAGGCTCGTCGTCAGCGCAATCACGGCGACGTTCAGTGCAGCGGTGAATTGCGCCCTGTCCGCACGATACGATTTCAGCACCCGAACCCCACCCCACCAGCATAGAAGCATAGTGACTGATTCCCAGGCGATGATGCCGATGTAGGAGACCGTATGTACTAGCGGCGAGTTGACGGCGCGCCACATGAGATGGTTTCCCGGAAAGGTTGAGTCCATCATCAGGACGTGGCGGACAAACTCGTGGTTGGAGCCGTAATCCGTGATGTTGTTCAGGACCAGAATCGTATAGAAAAGTGCGATTGCAAAAACGAGCACCGCTTTGGAAACGCGAAGCGCCATACCATGCCGCATAGGTTGTCGCACGCAGGAATTATATCTTCTCGGTGACTTACCGCGAGTTTTCTTGGAGTGCGCACAAGTCCCGATTAACGCCGTAATCGCGCATGGTGGGTTCGAGCTTGGTGTTGCGTCGACCCATTGAAACCAACCGACCTACCGGGAGTTAGGACAAAAAACGCTGCGTTTGCGCGCGTCTTTCGGTTTTTCTTTGACTTGAAACGATTCGTACTAGGCTGTCACTATCTGCCAGGACCCAAACCTTCAATTCGTCCAAGGAAAACAGCGTTCTTCGGCTGCGGGCCGTTGCTCTCGAAGCAACATCGGTTTTCATGGCCCAGCGAGAATTTGGGCACAAGGGATTTGAGTTCGTCCGGACGGGTGTGGCGCTCGGACAGCGGGGAGTGGTCTATGCACAACCTCATCAGGGCTTCCGACGTCACTCGGAATCTTCTCTTATGTTGCCTGCCGCCCGCCGAGCGTGAACGTCTGGTGCCTCACTTGCAGCTGGTGTCCTTCTCATTGGAACAGGTGGTTTACGAGCCTGGCGAGCCTATCGATTATTGTTACTTTCCCACGAATTCCATCGCTTCGCTGTTGTACACCATGGAGGACGGCTCAACTGCGGAGGTGGGCCTGGTAGGAAACGAAGGGGTCCTCGGCGTCGCCCTCTTTCTCGGGGGAGAATCCAGTTGCAGCAAAACTATAGTCGCCGTAGCCGGCAATGCGTTCCGGCTGCCGGCAGCGCTGCTGAAGCAAGAATTTGCGCGTCCTCGGCAGCTCCAACATTTGCTTCTGCGCCACACCCAGGCGCTTATCACGCAAGTCTCGCAAACTGCGGTGTGCAACCGCCTGCATTCCGTAGAACAACGACTCTGCCGCTGGCTGCTCTTCTGCGACGACCGCGAAAATCATTCGGAGCTACTTATGACTCAGGAACTGATCGCCAATAAGCTCGGGGGGCGGCGGGAAAGTGTCACGGTAGCCGCAGGACGCCTGCAACACGCCGGCCTGATTCACTATTGCCGCGGTCGCATCACTATTCTGGATCGTAAGGGCCTGGAGTCAACCGCCTGTGGATGCTACCGGGTCGTGGAAGACGAATTCGACCGATTATTCGCCAGGAAGCGGCAGCCTAAAATCAGCCGAGCTGAGGCAGTTTCCGAAAAGGTTGATCCCGCCGCATCGTACGACCACTGCTAGAGATCCATATTTTCGAACGCCACTGAATTCGTCGGTTATGTGAGCTACCGCACAGACGCCCTCCACCGCGGTTGCTAATCTCCGGGACAAGATGCTGCATGAACGGGCGATGCCAAATGGGCATATGAGACGACCCTAGTCCCCGCTGCATACCAGCGTTGCGTCTGCTAACCCCGGGGAGCGGCTGCGTAGTTGCATCCAGCCACTTGACGGCATCGTGGAGATCCCGAGTGTCCTCACGCATGCCAATAGTGTTGGCGGGCGCCAGGAAGGAATGCTATGGCCAAGGAGCACAAAGGTAAATCGTCTCGTCCGCCGCACTGGCCGACACTCGAGGAGCAGCTCGCCGCGATGAAAGTGAAGCCCGGAAGCGCGCTGGAGAAGCTCATTCGGGGCAATCAGGACTTCGATCTCTTATATCCGGAAGAGTCCCATGATCAACTGCCGTATCCGCCATGGCTGCGAGTCTACTGGCGAAAAGCGCATCCGGAAGTTGATTGGTACCGGACCGTCGCCTATCCATTAATTCTCAAAGAGATTGGGGGATGGATGAGGCGTCATCAGGATCTGCCTGTTGAGGGCGGAGAACAAACCACGAAACGCACTCCAAACCTTAATGAAGAAGGCGGGCGAAGGCGCTGATCATGCCGACGAATGTTCCGATTACCCAGGACACTACCAATCCCTTTAGCGAATCGGACATAAGCATCAACCCAGTCGATTTGCGGCTCATGATTGCCGGATCGAATAGTAATGCCGCGTCCACGCAGGCCCAGTACTGGTCGAACGACGGTGGCGCTACGTGGAACCAGTCGAACCTGCCACTCAACGCGGGCGATAGCTTTCAGAGCGATCCGGCCGTTGGCTGGACGTCGGATGGAAATGCGTGGGCGCTCACCATCGCGATCCAGCTCAGTGGAAACTTAATCGTCCGGTCTTTCAAATCCGTTGACGGCGGTAAGACCTGGACCTTCGATTCGGTGGTCTCCGGAACGCAGACGTTCACCGACAAACCCCTATTGTGGGTGGATCGTGTACCATCGTCGCCCTTTCGAGACAACATGTACGCGGTCTGGCATCTCAATGCCCAGTGCTTCGTGTCTGTTCGTGCTGGGACCGCAGGAACCTGGCAGACGCCCATCCAAGTGAGCGGCGCTGAGACATCTTTCACTGCCGATGGCGGCGACGTTAAGACCAATTCGTTTGGAGATGTCTTCGCCTTTTGGCCGGACGCGGGCGGGCAGACTCTGCGCGTGGCGAAATCGACCAATGGCGGCGCTTCGTTTAATGCGTTGGCGGGGGGTCCCATCGAAATTGCGTCAACGTCGGGATCGTTCACGATCAAGATACCGGCGCAAGACGCCCGATTGGCAAGCGGCGGCGGCACGATTGGAACATTGATTTATGTTACTGGTGGCGCGTTCCGCACGGCCACGGAAGATCTGGTGTTTGCCTGTTGGCACGATCTGGACGGCGGACCGGGCTGCAACGCCGAGGCAGATCAACCGATAGGCAACGTCGCTTCGCCCTGCAAGACCCGAATCTTCTTCGCACGTTCAACCGACGGCGGCGCCACCTGGGGGCCAAAGCAAAAACTCAACGATCAGCCGTTCCTAAACGACCAATTTTTCCCACGCTTGGTTGTAGACGATACGACAGGAATCCTGGCGGTCGTCTATTACGACACGATCAAAGATCCCAACCGGGTGAAGACGGACATTTGGATGCAGACTTCGAAAGATGGTGGCGTCACCTGGAGCCACGCCGAGCGGATTACCACGGCCGAAACCGACGAGGCGACCGGTGCCGAAGATAATCAGCAAGAATATGGAGACTATATCGGGCTGACCTGCTATGCGGGTCGCTACTTTGCATGCTGGACCGACCGGCGCAGCAACAGCTTTGAACAGATCTGGGGCGCGGGCTTCAAGCTCGCATTCCTGGTCACTTCCATAGCAAACAGCGGCCACTTCGGCAACGTTTGTGTGGGCGCGTTTGCAGACGAACTATTGACCATCAACAACTCCGGTCCCAATCCACTTTACATAACCGGCATCGCCTCGTCTTCGGTTGATTTCCTCCCGCCAAGCGTCGTCTCGTATCCGATGGTTTTAGGCCCCGGTTCATCTGTCGACGTAGTGATCCGGTTTGAACCGAAGAGCGCTGGCGTTAAGAACGCCACTATCACGATATTCAGCAGCGATCCAACCGGCCCGCACAAAATCAAGGTGTCGGGCGATGGACACACGGCACGGCTGAGCCTGGTAATCGCCGACAAGGGATTTTTTGGCAGAGTATGCGTGCGCTCGTTCGTCGATAAGCCCCTGGTGATAGACAACAGCAGCCGGTGCGCACTTTTGGTGACCGACATTACTTCGTCGCTTGGCGACTTTATTGTCCCGGACGTATTGTCATACCCATTGGCAATCGGCGGTGGGGATTCGCTAACGGTACCGATCCGTTTTGAGCCAACTGTAGCCGGCTTAAGATCGGCAACGCTCAGCGTAATTAGTTCCGACCCGGCTAGTCCGCACCAAATCAAAGTTTCGGGCGATGGCGAGTTGTCGCGGTTAACTTTGATGATCGCGGACAAGGGCCATTTCGGCAAGGTCTGCGTGGGCTCGCACAGGGATGAGCCGCTGATTCTGAATAACAGCAGCTCTTGTGCTCTTTCAGTGAGTGCGATTACGTCCTCATCCGCCGAGGTTGAGGCGCCCGAAGTGTTGCCCTATCCGCTCGTCATTGCGGCTGGCAATTTTCTTCCGGTTCCAATCCGTTTCAGGCCAAGCAGTTTTGGTCAAAAGTCCGCGGACATCACGGTTGTCAGTACCGATCCAGCTTCTCCGCACGTTATTAAGGTTGAAGGCTACGCGCCCACCGGGCGGCTCGCCATAACCGGCTCCGCTATCTTTGGCGGCGTGAACGCCTGCTGTTGCGCAGATCGCACCATCTCCATCTGCAATGTCGGGGAGTGCGCTCTGCACGTCACCAGCGTGCACTTCAAGCGGAAGAGCCGCCACTGGAAATTGCTCCACAATCCGTTCCCAGCAACCTTGCGTTCGGGTTCGTGCCTCGCGGTCGTCATTCAATATCGTGCAACCGAACGGTGTCCGAGGTGCTGCGAGTTGGTGATTGAGAGCGACGATCCGGTTACTCCAGTCAAGGTTCTCGACGTCCTCGCGTACACGGTTTGGGATAGCTGCTGCAAGGATCATTGCGACGATTGCCACGAAGGAGGCTGCGACAAGCAGCACAAGGAGTCTTGTTGCCAGCAGGGCTATCCCTGCTGCAGCGAAGATGACGAGCAAGAAGAGGAGCAGCGGCCAAAAAGCTGATGCGCGATCGGGCGCACGGGCCTCGCAGGTGCGCCGTCGCATTATGAAACAAGGAGGAAAACGTGGACTTCATCGAACGCATCTTTCATATTGTGCCGGACGGCGGCACGGGCAGCCTGGAATTAGCCGTTCTGCTTGTTCTGGTAATCGTTCCGCTCGCCGTGCTGATGTTCCGTAAGATCCGCGCGCGCCATCCATCACTGTTTTGAGAAGCCGTTTTCGAGGCTTACGAACCGCGCCCGGCTGCGAGTTAATGGGTCGCTCTGTCGCTGTGCATGTGTTCGCGCAAAGCCGCATTCTAGGCTTGCGCGCTCCACTCCACGCCAAACAGGTAATGGGCAAGTTTCCGGTTACGCGACGCAATATAAAAGGGCGCCCCTGTTGGAGTAGGTTTTGAGTGTCGGCTCGAACCTACCTCAGAAAGGAGCGCCCTCTATGGATAAGGTGAAGTATATCGGGATGGATGTGCACAAGGAAGCGATCTCGATCGCGGTTCTAAATTCCTCTGGCAAGCTGGTGATGGAAAGTACGATCGAAACCAAGGCCAGCAGCATTGTGGATTTTCTGAAAGGTCTGCGCGGAAGTTTGCACGTGACGTTGGAAGAAGGTACCTGGGCTGCCTGGTTGTATGACTTGATCAAACCGCACGTCACCGAGTTGGTGGTGTGTAATCCCCGCCGGAACGCTTTGCTCAAAGAAGGCAGCAAGAGCGATCGCATTGATGCGCGGAAGCTAGCCGAGTTGCTGCGCGCGAACCTGGTCCGCTCGGTGTATCACGGAGAGAATGGCGTGCGGACGCTCCGCGAGCTGGCGCGCGGTTACCTGACGATCAGCGCGGATCTGATACGGGTGATGACCCGCGTGAAGGCGCTCTATCGCAGTTGGGGGATTCCCTGCACGGGCAAGCAGGTCTACGCCGAACGCTACCGTACCGAATGGTTGGCGAAAATCAGCGAGGCCGGCGTGCGCCGCCGCGCGGAGTTCTACTACCAGCAGTTCGAGGCGTTGCGGCTGCTGCGTCAGGAAGTGCGGCGCGAGTTGCTGGCGGAAGCTCAGAAGCAGGACGCCTGGAAGTTGTTACGCGAGATTCCGTTCATCGGTCCGATCCGGGCAGCTCTGCTGATCGCTTTGCTGCAAACGCCGCATCGTTTCCGCACCAAGCGCCAGCTCTGGGCCTACAGCGGATTTGGGATTGAGACGCACAGCAGTGCCGAGCAGCGGTTCGTGCAGGGAGAGCTGCAGCGCGTCAGGAAACCGGCCTCGATTCGTGGGCTGAATTGCAATCACAATCACGAGTTGAAGAACGTATTCAAAAGTGCCGCAACCGTAGCTGCTGCGAAGGCTGGCCCGTTCAAGGAGTTTTACGATGCGTTGGTGGCCAAGGGAATCCGGCCGGAGATGGCGCGTCTGACCTTGGCGCGCAAGATGGCCGCCATCACCTTAATCGTCTGGAAGAAAGGAGTGCGCTTCGACGCCCAACATCTGAAACCACAAACAGCTTGAGTGTCTCCAGCGCATCCGCTCCATCCTGGAATTTCTTCCGGCGGTGGCCCGTCGGGTTCTGGAGACATTCGGGTTCGAGGGCGAGTCTCAGCTGGTTAGTTAGGCTCTGCGTGCCTCGGGCACGCCGAGTCTCTCACGCGACCCTAGGCCCCCTCGGACAACCCGAAAAAGCTATGGGCCACGAGTCCCCAATAGAACCATGGTTGGCACCTGACAACCGTGCTGCTTGTGGATCTTCGAACGGACCGGCTTCGTCGCCCCCAAGCGATGAAAACCGCTGGCCAAGAAAACCAAAAGCGCTGAATGAATGAAGCAGCGTCCCGAGATCACGGAACGGAAGGCCAGAACAAACCTGCTCAAACAGGGCGGGCTGGAAGCCAAGAAAACTTCCGGCCACAGGAGAAGTGTTTTTTTCTTGACTCCTTTTATAGAACTTACCAGTTTTCAGAGGGGGAACCGCAAGTCCCTGGCTTAGAGTCCGAAAAGTTACCGGAACTTATGCTTCGCTCCAAAACCCAGACGGTACTATGCATAGAAACTCAGCGCTTGAAAGATCGCAACTCTCAGCGTAAATCTGGGGAACAGCTTTTGAACTCGATTGCGGGAGTGATACTCGTGGGGACGTTCTGGTACGACCTGCACTACACTGTTCGAGTCCTGACAAGGCACCGTGGCTTCACCGTTGTCGCGCTACTCTCGCTTGCGCTGGGGATCGGCGCTAATACGGCGGTATTTTCACTGATTGACACACTGCTTCTTCGAAGCCTTCCTGTGCGGCATCCAGAACAGCTTGTCGAGCTTTCCTCTGTCCGTAGGGATGGGAAAATCCCTTTTTCGTTTCCCATGTTCCGCGAAGTCGAACGGGGCCAACGGGTTTTTTCGGGGCTGATCGGTTGGAGTCCCGGCGGGATGTACAACGTCGAAGTAAACGGCGTGCTCTCGCAAGAACATGTGCGTGCGGTTACGGGGAACTATTATTCCGAGCTGGGCGTCAGTCCTCTTCTTGGACGATTAATCACACTGGAAGACGTGAATCTTCACAATGGCTCGACATCTCAAGTCGCTGTTCTCGGGTATGAGTTCTGGCAAAGCCGGTTTGGGAGCGCCCCGGGCGTGGTCGGAAAGACCATTCGCATTGAAGGGCAGCTGTTCACCATTCTCGGCGTAACTCGAAAATGGTTTGCCGGCATGACGCCGGGCGAGCCACCAGAAGTTACTATTCCAGTCACCGCCCAACCTCTAATTTGGGGCCGCGGCGTCCAAGGTCTCGATGACCGCTCGGTGCTATGGGTGTTCGCCACCGGCCGACTTAAGGATGGCATCACGATTGAACAGGCACGAGCACAACTCCAATCGTTCTGGCCTGACGTGTTAGCAGCGACTGCTCCGACGCAGACTCCGGGGCTGCGGCTGCAGACATTCCTGACGATGGGTCTCGACGTAGCACCTGCAGCAACGGGCATCGCCAAAGATCTTCGTTCCAAATTTACGCGTCCCCTTTATGTGCTCCTGGGCATCGTTGGATTGATCCTGGTTGTAGCTTGTGTGAACCTCGCGAACCTGATGCTGGCGCGTGCCACGGCGCGCAGTCATGAAATGAGCGTGCGTGTGGCTCTCGGCGCAACCCGCGGGATACTTGCCCGCCAAGTGTTGACCGAGAGTCTGACGCTGTCCCTTGCGGGAGCGCTACTGGGCCTCGCGTTCGCCTATTGGGGAAGCCGTTTCCTCGTGAGTCTGATGGCGCAAGCGTATCTCGCGCCGCTCACATTCGATCTGCGCCCTGATTTACGTGTGCTTACCGTAACCGCGGGGGCCGCTATCCTCACTGGATTACTCTTTGGCATTGCTCCCGCCTGGCGTGCCTCGCGCGAAGATCCCTCCTTCGTACTGCAACAGAACGCGCGCAGCTCGGGTGGCGGAGTTGGCCGCTTGAGCAAGGCGCTTCTCACCACCCAGGTTGCCCTTTCCGTCATCCTGTTGGTCAGCGCGGGACTTTTGGTGGGAAGTTTTGAGAGGTTGTCTTCGATCGAGTTCGGTTTTCAGAAAGAAAATTTGCTCGAAATCGCTCTCAATCACAGGCCGGGCGGCTATCAGGACCTGGACATGAACGCCTACCATACGCAGCTTATCAGGCGCATTTCCGGCCTACCCGGGGTGCGTTCGGCAGGCTTTTCAGATGGTTCCGTCCCAAACCCAGAAGGTTGGCGCTATACGGCTGCGGCGATGTCAGGCGATTCGAGCGCTCCCGCCGATCTGATGGCGAATTTGGCGATAATCTCACCGGGGTTCTTCCGAACGCTTGGAATCGGGTTACTTCGTGGTCGTGACTTTGAGTGGACGGATGACGAACATCACCCGCATCTCGCAATCGTTAGCAATAGCCTTGCTGCACAGCTGTTCCCGAATGGAAATGCGATCGGCCAGCGCATTCGGTTCGGTGTGACGCCGGAACTTCAAAATCTCGAGATCGTGGGCATAGCAAGCGACGCGCGGGTTTTCGATCTTCGTGATACGTCCGCACCCGTCGTTTATGTGTCGGGTCTTCAGCTCCCTAAAGGGTTTCCATGGGGCTTTCTTTTCGTCCGTACGAATGAATCCCCCGAAGCGATCGCAAGGCCAGTGATAAATGAGATCGAATTGCTCGGACACGAATACGTTTCTGACACGAAGACGGTGGACCAACTTACGGGTCAAATCCTTGTGCCCGAACGCGTCACCGCCATGCTGTCCAGCTTCTTTGCGGTCTTGGCGCTCTTGTTGGCTTCCGTCGGCCTCTACGGATTGATGTCTTATGCGGTCGCGCGGCGGACTCGCGAAATCGGCATTCGTGTGGCCTTGGGAGCGAAGCGGGAGTCTATCCTGTGGATGGTTCTCCGAGAAACGCTCGCACTGGCGCTGCTCGGTCTGGCATTAGGAGTTCCTTGCGCGCTTGCTGCCAGCCGGCTCATTGCCGGCATGCTCTTCGGTGTTTCACCGAGCGATCTGCCGACTATGGCAGCCGTGTCTCTGCTCCTACTCGTCGTGGCTTTAGTTGCCGGTTACCTCCCGGCGCGGCGTGCTTCCGTGATGGACCCGATGGTCGCACTGCGCTCGGAATAACGAGGGCCGGGGCTGCTTAGAGCTTGGCCCGCGTCGGTAGCCGGGTCGTCGGCAAGGAATCTCTTGATCATCACTGACCGTTGTGCCTGGATCACGGGCCAACCGGAAGTAATCCTTATACCTGATTATCCGGAACTCGCGCCTCAAGAGCACCTTAAACCGGTTTCGCTTTCGACTTGAAGTCCAGTACTCTTATACTTGGCTATTAGCCGCAAATTACACTTGACAATACGCGACAGCATGTCGCATCTTCTAAATGGCACAATACTCTATTTCTGAAGCCGCGAGGCTACTCGGAATTCATCGTGCGACTTTGCACCGGTGGATCCAAAAGCGAGCGGTCCCAGAGCCTGTTACACAGGAAATCGCCGGCTCGCAGATTCGATATTGGACCGAAGACGGGTTTGCAAAGTTGAAGCAATACAAAGGTGAGCAGTACCGCAGGAAGCCTCGCCGCAAGGCTGGGCATCCAAGCAAGAATTCGTGAAGCAGCGGGACGCGCCGGTGTTACTAGCACCTGCGCGTCCCTGACCATAGTGCACGTATGAGGTGCAACGATGGCTGCAACAGAAGTTATCTATTTCCCGTTTAGCGCGCAACTGGACACCGGGCGGGCCTCCCCGGCCTGGGCCTGTTTCAAATTTCGTTCGACTCTTCCCAGTCAGTCGTCTCCACTTCCCCCTCTGTTCTTAGGCGCTAACGGAGCTTCAAGCACCTCGGCAGCCGGAAGGGACGGACAATGAAACTTCCGCTCTTTCAAGAGATCGTCGAGCTCAACCAATCGTTTGAACAGCTCATACGGGGCCTAGAGCGTCTGGAGTCCGTGCCGTTCTTTCAACGTGACCTCATTCAACATGCCCGTTCCGACCTGGAGATCGCGCGCGTGTACGCCAATCGCGAGTTCTTCGACAGCTTTGAAGAAATCGTAGAGAACGACGCCAAATGGGCCTACCGATTTCAGCGCGCCTTTGACGAGAAACTTAAAGACCGAGATGACATCTATCTCGAAGTCCGCAGCGCTGAAGAGAGACGAAAGAGGAAAGGGCTTCCGCCCCGCGTCATCATTTTGCCTGATTGGGACATGTCCGACGAGGACCGTCTTGATGAAAGAAGCGCGCGCATTAGAAAGAGTTTTGGGTCGAAAAGGAGCCGCACGACTCGAACGCACTCCAAAAAATCGCGACCGCGAACCAAAGTGGCTTCTCCTATCCGAACGCAGAAAAAGGTGGAACGCCGCTCATGAAGAAGAAAAAGCCAACAATCTCCGTCGCTCACCGGTTCGTGCCGGGTCGCCAGTATCGCGGTTTGCACGGCAAGGTCGTGGACTGGATCGAACACAAATTTGACGAGGGGCGCCTGTATATCCAGGTACGATTTGTTGACAAGACGGAACTTTGTTGGCGGATTGCCACATGCATGTCGATTGAGGAAAGTGACCTTAGCGACTGGAAATCAGGCGACTTCGAGCGGATTCGGGTCTTTGTCCGGAACCAGCGAGACAGGAGCATGTGATGCACCGGAATATCGCGCGCGCCTACGATTACCTTGAACGCGAACATGGTCGTGTCCGCGCCGCGTGTGTCAATATCCTGGCCCAGAGCGACAAAGGCCTCGAACGCGAGTTGCTGCGGGCGAACCCCGACAGTCCACGACACCACGATGAAATGCTTCTTTACGAGGAGCACTTACCTCGATCCGAGCGGCAACGTGTTCTTGATTTGAATCGCTATGGACGAAAGATCGAGCGCATCATCGCCGCACTCCTCCGTCTGTAGGCCGTCGCGGTTGGCTCGAGGCCAACAACACTCCCGAAAGGCCCCAAGAAGTCCTATTCCAAAACTCGCGGTGCGACAGAATTTGCCACTTTGGAGGGATTTTTAACTTTCTTCAGTTTTGAGCGACACAAATCACCCTCGCAAACACTGAATAGGTAAGTAAGAAGTGATTTTTTTTCGCTTCTCTGCGATGAGAGACTAGGCGTTCACAGTGCGACAAGGCAGTTATATGGCCAACGATAACCCGCAAATCGAGTGCATCAAGTTGCTTGGCTACGGCGAGGCAGAGGCCCAATTTCTCCACCTTGTGGCGACGCATTCGGGGTATTTTCTGCCTCGCCAGTTCATTCAATTCGCCGGTGTTCGCCCGGGCAGCCTCACTACCGAGTTCTGGAAGAAGTTAAAGGACAATCAGCACGTTCGGCTGTGTCGCCTCGCGGCAACAGGTAACGTCTTTTCTATGTGTTCGCGAACCATTTACAAGCAGGCAAGCGTAGAGAGGGCTCGCACCCTGCGTGATCACCAGGTCGAACACATTCACACTCGCCTCGGAATTCTGGATTTCGTTCTTCAAAATCCTAGCTATAGATACCTTGAAACCGAGGCCGAGAAATTCGCCTATTTCACTAGTCAACATGAGATTCCCGCCTACGACCTGCCGTCCAGGAAGTTCGGAGGGCGATATCTGACGAAATCGACAGAGCGCTATTTCACGGACGGAAACTTACTATTTTTCATTCCGGATTCGTCTCCAGAAACTGTTAACTTCAGTTTCTTTCACGGTCTCGGGGGCAGTATTAGTAGATTCGCTCATCACTTGGAGTCGTACCTGCCTCTATTTCACCGGCTCGTAAGGTTTGACCTTTGGTTCCTGGCACGCGACAAGATTCACTTTGCTAACGCATCGGAGCTGTTCCGCGATTTGATTACGATCCCCTTACAATCAAATCCCTCCACTGACATTCTGCGGTATTTTCGGATTCGAAAGGCATGGGATTTCGGTGACCGATGCTCCCTCACTGAAAGCGATCTGGCCTTCCAAGACCGAGTGAAACAACGATTCGACGGCCAGCGTTTCGAGAATCTGTATCGCTCTTGGAGAGCGAATCGGATTCTGGAATCTGACATTCGCTCCAGAATCGGGGGCAGGGACCAGCCTCACATCGTTCAGTTCCACACTCAAATCGTTAATCCAACCGGCAACACAAATGAAGCACTGGAAGTGGATCGGTGAAGAACGCATTCTTTACGCACTTCACCCTCGGCTCGAGCCACCGCTTCACCCGCGAGCGGGACAAATCAAGACGTGTTCGTGCGTTCTGGAAATCGAGCTCGGAAAATGGCGGCGCGAGAAGTACAAAAACGGGCGGGAGCGACCCCACTTTTCCGGCTTTCAGCCGCCCAAAAAGTTTCGTGGGGTCGCTCCCGCCCGTTTTTTCTACAGCACGAAACCTTAAAAACCGAACCTCAACAACGAGAACGCCGGCACTTTCACCGGAAGCGGGCGTGTGGGGCACTAGCAGGATGATTCGTATGAATTTCGTATTAAGGCCTGCATGACAGGCCCACAGGAAGGAGACACAGGGAAATGCCAGTCCTGAAAGCACCGCGAAAACTCATTCGCAATGCAACGATTCAGGTCCGCGTTGAGGAAGACGTCGATCTCAAACTCAGGAAGTACGCCGAATTCATTGATGCTACTCCCGCATTTGTCGTCGCAGAATCACTCAAGCTGCTTTTCAACAAAGACGCTGAATTCCGCGAATGGCTCACTCACCACGGAGACAAACCCACCATCTTGATTGGGCAGCCTGTTCCACAGGTAGCTGCGCAAACAAGATCAAGCGCGCGAACAATGTTTGAAGACTCATGCGAAAAGGCCGCGAGCAAATAACACAGTTCAACAAATCTTGTGTCTCTAGAAGTCACTAGCAAAGGAACGAACCATGGGAACCCTTACACAGCAGGAAAACGTCGTACCTGCAGAGCGTCACTATGCGGTGATTGAGGTTGCGCAGTTGTGGAATCTAAGCCCAGACAAAGTCCGCGAGATCTTTGAGCATGAGCCCGGTGTGCTTGTGATCGGCGATCGAAACCCCCGCCACAAAAGACGGTACTTGACGCTCCGAATTCCGGAGTCGGTCGTGGCGCGAGTACACACACGTCTATCAATGAAGGACGCGGGAAGGTAAGGTATCTGCACATGCTGACTATCTATCGCCGTCACAGAAAAACCTGCAAGCAACGCAGGGAAGGGCGTGGCTATCGAAGATGCTTGTGTCCCATTTGGGTCGATGGATGGTTGAACGGCGAGGACATACGCAGGTCACTCAAGACTCGCGACTGGACAGCGGCGCACGAACGTGTGCGGCAATGGGAGGCTGAAGGAAAGCTGAAAGAACGGCCCGTACCAATTACAGTGAAGGAAGCCTGCGACAAATTCATCTCCGACGCTGAGGCACGAGGGCTTCGAGAACCCACGCTCTACAAGTATCGGCTTCTGTTTCGTCAGCTCCAAGAGTTCGCGGCTCCATACGGCATAACAGCGATGCTGCATTTCGACGTGGATTGGCTACGACGATTTCGCGCGAGCTGGCCCAACAAAAACATTTCGGCTCGAAAGAAGCTCGAGGCGCTTCGCGCCTTCTTCCGGTTTGTACACGAGAGTGGGTGGATTCCGACTAATCCAGCGAACCGCTTAAAACCGCCCAGAATTACCGAACCACCTACGGCACCGCTCGTCAAGGAGCAAGTGGACAGCATACTGAACGCATGCGACTCCTATCCCGACAAAATGAATGCGATCCGCCTCCGGGCGCTGGTGCTACTTCTGCGGTATAGCGGGCTGCGGATCAGGGACGCGGTCACGCTCGGTCGCAACCGGATTCAGGGGGACAAGCTGTTTCTCTACACGGCTAAAACTGGCACGGCCGTGTATTGTCCTTTGCCACCGGTGGTAGTGAACGCTCTCAACGCTATTCCCGAAAGCTCGTATTACTTCTGGACAGGGCTGTCGAAACCAAAGAGTACGGTAGGCGATTGGCAACGCAGCCTGAAGCGTCTGTTCACTCTTGCTGGAGTTCCCGATGCACATGCGCATCGCTTTCGCGACACATTCTCGGTCGAACTTTTACTTGCGGGCGTTCCTATCGAGCGTGTCTCCATCTTGCTCGGGCACCAAAGTGTTCGAATCACTGAGAAACACTACGCGCCCTGGGTGAGGGCAAGACAAGAGCAACTTGAAGCCGATGTGCGTCGTACTTGGCCGGACGACAACGCGGCACAAGAGGTACAAACGGCGTACACGGACGAAGCTGCGAAAATAATCTCTTTCAAATCAATAAGAAAGAATGGTGGAGGCGGGGGGAGTCGAACCCCCGTCCGAGAAGCCTTGCAACACGAAGCCTACATGCTTATCCCGTTCCGAAGGTTTCGCTGGCGGAGCTCAGAGCGGGCAAGACGCGCCGCCAACTAGTCCGATGATCTCGCCGCCGCAATCCGGACCGAAAAGCGGCAGCCAGCCTACTGTGTGACGCCCTTACTCAAGCGCGTAGGTGACGCCTGAGGGAGCGCGTAGCCTAATTTAAGTTAGGCTGCGAGTGCCAACTGTGAGTTGCCAGTTGTTTTGTTCCACTCGATTACGGGCAAGTGGGGCCCGGCATGCCTTCGAGCCGCGACAGCTTCCGTCGAAACCGTGTCGCCCCCGTTGGACCTCTATAGAATATCATTCCGGGGCGCGTTCAGCGAGTCAGAGCCTTGATCAGTTCCGCGTGCCGCGGATAACGAGCAATCAGTCCAGCGCGTTGGCCGGTTTCGTAATCTTCGTATTCAAATCCCGGCGCCATTGTCGTTCCCAGCAGTGCATATTTCCCGCCCTTTTTCACACGGGAACCCTGCCAAACTCCGCCCGGAACATTGTGCTGCAACCGCATGCCGGATGCGATGCCTTGGCCCAGCAGGAGCACTTCGCTGCTACCGTCCGGGTTCAATTGCAACATCTCCACCGGATCACCCAGATAGAAGTGGAACATCTCGTCTCCACGCACACGATGCATCGCGGAGAAAGTATCAGGCGTCAGCAAATAATAGATCGCCGTGGACAGGGATCGGTCGCCGGGGTAACCGCTGAGCGCGCCGTGCGGCACCTTTCCTGCCGACCGGTACGTCTCGGCGAAGAATCCGCCTTCGATCGGATGAGGTTGCATCTTCAATAGCTCTCGAATCTGCTCGGCAGTCAACATGCTCTGAATTTACTCCTCCAAGAAGTTCACAACCGACGCCACTAATGACGCTAATCTTATTCCATGCTGTGCAGGTCGCCTCGATTTAGAATCTCGAGCTTGCCGCTACATGGCAAGCACCGCACTTTGGAATGTCAGTTGACACTCCCCGATACCGTTTTCATAATCGAAAAGAGGCGAACATTCCCTTGACGGCACGGCCAAAGTCGGTGGAGCATGCCCTGGAAGAGGCGGTTTCGCGCGCTCTGCGCGACAATCTAGCCCCTTTACAGCGCACCGCCGACGAATTGCATCACGCCTACGCCGATCTTGTGGCGGCCTGCGCCTCCAGCCGCCCCAGTAACGCCTTGCCGGCCCTTTTGCGCGCCCAAACCTCGGCGTCCGCGCTGGCAGCGGGCCTTTCCGTACTTTCGAATTTCGTTGCCGTAGCCTTGGGCCCGCGCGAACACCAATTTTCAGAGGAACCGGAACCCGCGCACCCATCTCACGCCGTAGCTGTGGAAGAACCACCTGCCCCGCCCGCTGCTCACCCCGCGCCGCCAGAGCCTGAAGTCGAGTGGGTCGAAGAACCTGAAGAAGTCTTGGCTGAACCAGCCGCCGAAACGGCACCCCATGCGCCGGTCGCGCAGCATCCAACTGCTCATGAGCCTGAGCCGCTCACCGAATCCGACGTCGAAGAAGCTGCCATCGCCGCCACTGAGGCGTTCGAAGTCGCCAGCCTGCCCGCCGAGTTGCAGGACTTGCATCGCCGCGCCAATCGCGTGGCTAAGGTCGCGATGCAGGACATCAAGTTGCTCCGGCCGAAGGACGTTCGCCTCGCCCGCGAGCAAAAAGATATTTGCAGCAGACTGCGCGGCGATTTGGACAAAGCCCGCAAGGAATACGATCGCCGCTTCCGCGCGATTCACGACCATCCCGTGGATTATTTCCATCATTGGCTCGTGGAAATACTCGCCGACGGCGACCCCGAGGCCCTCGGAGAATATCCGTACCCCTCGCCTGTTCTGCGGCATTAAGATATCGGCAATGAAAATTCTCGGCCCTCTAGGTCGTATCTGTGTATTCCTATTGTTATTGTGTGCCGCCGCGCCGCACGCGACGGCTCAAGCCGCGAAGACCGCGACCTCGAAGTCGTCCAAACTCCGGGCAAAATCATCGTCCACTACTTCCGCGAAGCAGCTCGAGCAATTGTGTCGTTCCCTGAAGCAGAAAAATTCCGGGCCCGCGTACGCCAGTCTTAGCGCCTTCGCATCGCGGAAATCCTCGGGCGCTCTCGCCGCGCGCGCCGCTCTGGCTCTGGGTTATTACGATTACACGAAGGGCCATTACGCTCAGGCATCCAAATGGCTGGACATCGCGCAAACGGATCCGCTGCTGCAAGACTACGCACTTTATTGGAGCGCCGAAACCAATCTGGCGTTGAACCACAATGCGGAAGCACTCGCGCAACTAAAGCGCTTTCGCCATGACTATCCCGATTCGGTAATGACCGACGAAGCGCTGCAATCATTGGGCGCCGCCGCGCTCGCGGCGAATCAGCCAGCCGAAATCCTCACTGCCCTAGACGCGTATCCCCAAACAAAGGATAAGCCCGCGCTATTATTCCTGCGCGCGGAAGCTCGCGAACAGTCCGCGCAACAGCTGCAGGCTGCCGCCGACTACGAGTCGGTCTATTTGGGATTCCCGACGAACGAACAAGCCCGCGAAGCCGGCGAAAAGCTGGGCTTTCTCCGCAGCTCGCTGGGCGACAAACTTCCGGCCATTCCCATCGAGCGCCAAATCGAGCATGCATCGACCATTTTCGCCGCGCGGCAATGGAGCGAGGCGCGTGACGAATATTCGCACCTGTTGCCGCAACTCACCGGCGCCGACCGCGAACGCGCCGAGCTCCGCATCATGGAATGCGGCGTCGCCATGGGCGCCAGCGTCTCCGCTACAGCAACGCTGAAAATCAACGACCCCGACGTGAACGCGGAACGTGACTACGCCGTTGCGACTTACTACCGCAACATTCCCGAGGAAGCAGAAATGGCGGCAGCCATCGAGGCTGCGGCGGCGAGCGCCCCTGCCAGCCGCTGGACGGAATCGGCGCTATTTCTGGGCGGCAACTATTATTGGGTGCAGCTCGATCGCGATCGGGCGGCCGGATACTACAAGCGCCTCTCTGACAATTTTCCGAACGCAGCGGAAGCCCTCCCGGCGCAGTGGCGTGTCGCCTGGACTGCCGTACTGAAGCGCGCGCCGGACGCCTCCGCCGACTTGGCCGAGCATCTGCACCGTTTTCCCGGCTCGCAATTCACTCCCGACGCGCTGTATTGGCTCGGACGGCTCGCCGAGGAATCGCACAATACCGGCCTTGCGCGCAGCTACTACGAAAAACTCCAAGATCGTTTCCCGCAGAATTATTTCGCGAATGCAGCCACGATTCGCCGCGATGCACTTGCCTCAGGGCCTGAAACCGATCCCGACGTGCTCGCGACGATTCCGCCCCTGCCTGCCGCGATGACGCTTGGCTCGACGATTCCTGCTGCTGCTGAAAACCGCCAGGCGCGCGCGGACGCGCTGCGCTCGATCGCTTTTGACGCTTCCGCGGAACTCGAACTGCGCGCCGCGTTTGCCGCGACGGGCGAGCCTCGACTGCTTCTGGAAGCAGCTCAGGAGGCGGTCGCCGCTGGCCATGTTGGTGCGGCCATCGTCACCATCCGCCAGATTTATCCGCAGATCGAATGGCGTCCGTTCAGCGAGGTTCCGCGCGAGGTCTGGCTCACTGCCTTCGCGATGCCTTACCAATCTTCGATTCTATCTCGCTCTACTCAAGCGGGTGTGGACCCCATGCTCACCGCCGGGTTGATTCGCCAGGAGTCCGCCTATGACCCCGAGGCTCGCTCCGGCGCGAATGCCCGCGGCCTGATGCAGCTGCTCCCAAAAACTGCGCGACGTTTCGCCAAGCAGGCCCGGGTCCGTTACTCCATTCCCATGCTTTTCGAGCCCGATTACAATATTCATATCGGCACGATTTATTTTGCGGGACTGAAACGTGATTTCGGCACCGTGGAATCGGCGCTTGCGGCTTACAACGCTGGTGAAGACCGCGTTACGTTTTGGACCACCGGGCAAACCTATCGCGAGCCGGCGGAGTTCGTGGACTCGATTCCGTTCACTGAAACTCGCGAGTATGTCGAAATTGTTACACGCAACGCCGACATCTATCGTAAGTTGTACGGCACGACGCAATCCGTGCGAGGCGCCAAGAATGAATCCCGTAAAGCCGGAACCGGCTCTGGCCGCTAGTCCGCGCCTTTCCTCCAAGGCCGCGCAGTTCACCGAATCCGTCATCCGGGAAATGACGCGCCTGGCGCTGAAGCACAAAGCCGTAAATCTCTCCCAAGGATTTCCCGACTTTCCCGCACCCGCCGAAATCAAGCGCGCCGCGCAGGACGCCATCGCCGCGGACATCAATCAGTACGCTATCACCTGGGGCGCAAAATCCCTGCGCAACGCCATCGCCGATAAATTTTCGCGCGCGAATGGCATGGCGATCGATCCCGAACGTGAAATCACCGTTTGCTGCGGCTCTACCGAAGCGATGATTTCGGCGATGCTCGCGATTATCAATCCTGGCGACGAAGTCGTCGTGTTCGAGCCGTTCTACGAAAATTACGGACCCGATGCGATTCTTTCCGGCGCCACGCCGCGCTACGTCAAGCTGCATCCGCCGCACTGGACGTTCGATCCTCAGGAGCTCGCCGCTGCCTTCGGACCAAACACGAAAGCGATCATTTTGAATACGCCGAACAATCCCACGGGCAAAGTTTTCGCCCGAGGCGAGCTCGAACAAATCCGCGATCTCTGCGTCGAGCACAACGCTTTCGCCATCACCGACGAAATCTACGAGCACATGCTCTACGACGGCGCGCGGCACATTTTCATGGCGACTCTCGACGGCATGCGCGAACGCACTATCACCATCAACGCGCTCTCGAAAACATACAGCGTCACCGGCTGGCGAGTCGGTTGGGCCATCGCGTCGCCTGAAGTGACTTCGGCCATCCGCAAGGTCCACGATTTTCTTACTGTGGGCGCGGCCGCGCCGTTGCAAGAAGCCGGCGCCGTCGCTCTCCAGTTTCCGGCGGAGTATTACGCTACGCTCGCCGCCGAATACACGCAGCGCCGCGAACGGCTGCTCGGCATCCTCACCGGCGCGGGCTTCCACTGCTTCAAACCCAGCGGTGCGTACTACATCATGACCGACATTTCCGCCTTCGGCTTTCCCGACGACGTAACCTTCGCCAAATTTCTCGTCACCGAAATTGGCGTCGCCGCAGTACCCGGATCGAGCTTCTATCGCAATCCCGCCGATGGCCGCACCCATCTCCGCTTCACATTCTGCAAAACAGAGAAAACGTTCCAAGCTGCCGCCGAGCGCCTTGCCAAGTTGAATAAGAACGCGTGACCAAGCGGAGGGCAAACACTCTCTCGCCTGCCTCCGGGATTTCTCCGTGTCCGCCGTGCTAAATCCTTCCGGCCCGTCTTTCTCTGTGAATCGGCCCACAGGGCGATTCACAGAGAACCGGCAGTGCCGGTTCGAAGGACGCACTCTGCGTCTCTGCGGTAGATGTTTTGGCCTTGCCTCTTCATTGCCGGAAATCGCAGCGCAAAACCTATGCTAGAATCCGCCTAGATTTTCAGAAGGAGGCGACTCCATGCCCGTGGAATTTGACCTGATCCCGCCCGGCACGCGCCTCATTTCAAACGGCCAAGGGGAAGCAATCAACATAGACGCTAGCCAGACGCGCACGTTCCTCTGCTCCATGGACATTACCGAACAGGTCGAACAGGAATCCGTGGACATTTCGGTTTGGGGATCTGTAGATGGCCAGGACTGGGGAAAGATGCCCCTGCTTAAAATGCCGCAGCGTTTTTACCGCGGGGATACTCGCCAGGTTCTCGATCTCGCCATAAAGCCTGAAATTCGCTTTCTTCGCGCGAAGTGGGAACTCACACGCTGGGGCCGCGTCGCGCCGCATCCCATGTTCGTTCTCGGTTTCTATCTGATCGAAATTCCCGCGTTCGCAGCCCAGGCCGCCGCGCGTTAGCTCGACCCCAAGTCCAACCGCATTCGTTCCGATCTTCGATCTTGCTCAAGGTTTCTGAGCCACGGCAGGCGTGGTGCTCGCGGAATCAACTTTTTGTACCACTAGCTCGCGCAATTGCTTGGCGCGTATTCCCGCCGGGCTATCCGGATCGAGCTTCAGATAAGCGTCAATGTCCGCCAGCAGTGCCGGATAATCCTTCTGCTGCAGATGAATGTTCGAAAGCAGCCGGTAGACGATCGCGGCGCTCGGCGCGAGCGATTTCGCCTGCTCGGCGGACGTGAGCGCATCCGGAAGCTTGTTTTCACCGAACAGCGCGCGCCCTAGCTCATAGTGCCCGAGCCAATAGTTCGGACTCAGTTCAATCCCTCGGCGAACCGCCTTCTCCCCTTGCGCGACGTCTCCCCGTTCTAGCATCATCGTGCCCAGCCCCACCTCCGCTTCTCCATAGCTGTCCTGGCTTACCTCAATCGATTTTCTCAGGCTGGCTTCCGCTTCGGGCTTCTTGCCCAGAGTCGCATCCGCCAATGCAATCTGATAGTAGGCCTCGTAGTAGCCCGGCGCTGCCGCAACGGCGGAACGAAAATCAGCCATTCCGCCCTCCGTGTTTTTATCTACGTAGAATTTTTTCTCGCCCGAAACCAGCAAATCGCGCGCGACCTTCGGCATGGACATTTCATGCGCGGAAATTCTCGCCGCTGCCGCCGACTCGCTGGCAGCAGCCGCGGTTGGTTTCAGGTAAATCGGTATTCCGCGGTCGGAGTTGAAGCTCAAATCCACGTTGGTGTTGCTTGATTCGAAGCCGACCGCGGAGACCTGCAGTATGTAGGTGCCTCGTGAAATCCCCCGAAAAGCGAAATCGCCTGAGTCCCCAGTGATGGATTCCTCGAGCAAATTTCCGCCCCCGTCGCACAAGCGCACATTCGCGTGCATGATCGGGCGGTCGCCTTTCTCCGTGTAGATTGTGCCGGTCAGCGATACCCGATTGGATGACAAACTACCCATTTGGGCGAAGGCTCTTCCAGGAACGAACGCCGCGAGCATCATGAAGGTTAACGACGACACAGCGATTGGCCGAATCATGGGCCACCCCCAACCGAACTAATTGGTGCGATTATAACACCGCGCTGTCTGGGAAGGCGCTCTGTTGGCCGCTCCATGCTCGGCGGAGTCTATCGGGTAATGATTGCATTCAACTCGAACGTCTGCAAATAAGCCGGCACCACCACCGGCCGCTGGAATCGCGTGACGATGCCTGCGCGCAGTGCTTCCAGCGCGTTCGGTTCGCCATGTACCAGGAAAGTCTGCCGCGGCGGAGCGGAAAATCCCGAAAGCCAGCGCAGCAACTCGCTTTTTCCTGCGTGCGCCGAAAGTTGATCCAGCGTCACGATCTCGGCGCGCACGCGCACCTCTTCGCCGAAAATGCGCAGATATTGCGCGCCATCTTGCAACGCCCGCCCATTAGTGCCCTCAGCTTGATAGCCAACCAGCAGCACACAGCTTCGCGCATCCGGTAGCCGTTTCGCTAGGTGATGCAGAACTCTGCCTCCTGTAGCCATTCCGCTTGCGGAAACAATGATGCACGGTGCAACCACTTCATTGATTTTCTTTGAATCTTCTACGGACCGCGTCATGTGCACTTCACGGAGATTCAACGGGTCGCGATCACCTTGCCGCTCCTCACGCGTGAAATCCAGGTCGTGATCTTCGCGGTGCCGCGCATAAATGTCAGTAACACTGATTGCCATCGGGCTGTCCACGTACACCGGCAGCTGCGGAATATATTGCGCGTTCGCGAGCTCCCGCAGGTAGTACATCAAGGTTTGCGTTCGCCCCACCGCAAACGCCGGAATCACAATCATCCCGCCGCGCTTCGCTACGCGATTGATTACTTCCGCCAACTCATCCGGTACTGACGCGGTTCCATGATCGCGATCGCCATAGGTGGATTCGCACAAAAGAAAATCCGCGTGCGAAGGCGGTTCGGGATCTTTCAGGATCGGCTGGTCGTAGCGCCCCACGTCGCCGGAAAAAACACCCAGAGTCTGCTTTCCGTTTTCTGTGATTGTCAATTCCAGCCACGTGGACCCCAAAATATGGCCGGCATCATGCGTACGTACGGAGAATTCCGGGCTAATCGTGAAGGCATCCGCGCGCGGAATGTCGTTGAATTGCTTGAGGGCGGCTTGCGCATCCGCCACCGTATAAAGCGGCTGCGGAGGCTTATGGCTGCTGTACGCTTTGCGCGCCGCATACGCCGCGTCTTCTTCTTGCAAGTGCGCGGAATCCGTCAGGAGCAGTTGGCAAAGCTCGTGCGTTGCCGCATCGGCAAAAATCGGCCCGTGGAAACCGTCACGAACCAGACGCGGCAAATATCCGGTGTGGTCGATGTGCGCGTGTGTCAGCAGGACCCAGTCAATCGTTGCAGGATCGATCGGCAACCGGTCCCAATTTCGCTTGGTGAGTTCCTTCGGTCCCTGGAATAAACCGCAATCCACCAGCAATTTTTTGCCGCCCGCTTCGATTAAATACTTCGAACCAGTAACGGTCCCCGCCGCACCCAGAAAAGTGATTTTGGCCATAGGGCCGTCATTGTAGACCATCGTCGATCTGTCCGCGCTGTTTGTGCGGCGTGCTGCGCGCAGACTTCCGCGCGGATAGGCTTGACGCCAAGGCCATTCGCACCGTAGTCTCACCAATTCGTAACTTCCGCTTAAGGAGCAAGCCGTCTCGGCATGTCGCCGGGCGCAGCACTTGCCGGGGAACTCCGCTTCATCTGGAACAAAATATGAAATTCATATCCGCATTGATTCTTAGTTTGTTTCTCGCTGGAGTCGCATTCGCGCAGGATGCTCCTTCCGCGTCCGCCGATCAGGACTGGGTCTCTCAATCTCTCAATAAAACTTGGGAACTCGGAGTGCTGGCGGGTGGCGGAACGGGTCTCGGAAAATCGGGTGGCACTCAATTTATTTATGCCGGAGGAAGAGTTGGGTTCATTCTCACCCACGATCACCTTCCGGGACTTCTTCATGGCAATTTTGAGTGGGCAGTGGACGTAATGCCCTTATACGCGGTCCTCCCGCCGGCCAGCGCGATTTACGGCGGCAGTTTCAAGCCTCTAATTTGGCAATGGAATTTCACCAGCGGCCGAAAATTTGCGCCATACGTCGCGGCCGCCGGCGGCATCGTCTTTAGCACGAGCTACGTTCCACCGGAGGGCAAGACGTCCGTTGTGAACTTCACGCCGCAGGCCGTCGCTGGCACGCGCCTCTTCGTGAAGCCGCGTCGCGCTCTTTTTTTCGAAGGCTCCCTCGGCCATCTCTCGAGCGCCAGCCTGGGAAATCACAATCCCGGCTACAACGTGACGCTAGTCTTCACCGTCGGCTATACCTGGTTCAAGGGCGGCCGCTGACCGAGATTCGAGTTGCCGTCATCGCGATTGTCCCGTTTTGCGGTGCCGCGCCTTACGGCAGGTCTTTCCTGCGACCGGTCGATTTTCGCTTTCGTCTGGGTCTTCCGCGAAACAACGCATGATCTCAGCGGGTAGCGGCGAATCAAAGTCGTCGGCGATATTAATCCGCCCACGGTCAAAACCCAACGCGCGGACGACTCGCGGTTCCTTGCGTCGTGCCTTGCTGGCCAAAGCCTACACCTCGTGTGTCGCACACGTTCTAAATCGCGTTCGCCCAGATCTTTTGTCTGGCCGAGGTAGAAGCGTCCACTTTGTCGCTTCGCAGAATGTAAAGCTAGAAAATCGTAAAAGGGGAGTGGTGGAGCCGACGGGGTTCGAACCCGTGACCTCCTCGATGCCATCGAGGCGCGCTCCCAACTGCGCTACGGCCCCACTAGAACGAACAACCTTCCCGGGCAACGGACGCGGTCGCCTCGCCGTCGGAAGGAGAGTGCCTTACTTATAACATCTACCGACTCAATGCGTCAAACACGCCTCATCACAGTTGTATCCAATCGCAGGTACGCCGCTGAAACGAAGCCACTTGCTCTGCTCGAAGCGAGCGGTCCAACCGGTAGTACCGTAGGCACATTTCAACGCACGTGTTTTCTGCTATGCTGGCAACAGAAACGGATCTTTCGGTGTCTAACTTAGAGCAGGGATAGGCCCTGGAGGCTACCTCAAGGATGGCGGCATAAGGCGTGTCTGACCTGGCACAATCACTGCCGTGGGGCCGCGATGAATCCGAACTTGTGACTGAACTGCAGTCCGGATCGGATGCAGCATTCGACTGGCTCGTCACCTATTATCACGCCGGGGTGTACAACCTTGTGTATGGCATTCTTTCCGATTCTGCCGACGCCGCCGACGTCACCCAGGAAGTTTTCTTGCGCGCTTTCCGCGGCATCCGGGGATTCCGCCGCGGCAGCTCGTTGAAGACTTGGCTGTACCGTATTTCGGTGCGCCAGGCGCTGAACCATCGCCGTTGGTGCTGGCGGCATCACCGGCAGCAAATCTCGATTGACGCGGAAGTGGAAGGCGCCAACCCGGCCCTGGACTTGAAAGATTGTGAAGCGTCGCCATTCGAGCAATTGGAAGCGCGCGAAATGCAAGCCACCGTACGCCGAGCTCTCGCGCAAGTGCCGGAGTTGTTTCGCGGCGCAGTCATTCTGCGGGATCTCGAGGGACTGTCGTACGAAGAAGTGGCGGAAGTACTCGAAGTTTCCGTCGGAACGGTGAAGTCGCGCATCCTACGCGGCCGGCGCATGTTGAAAGAAATTCTTGATCCGCTGCTGCACGCAAGACAAGCCGAATCTGCCACTGAATCGGCGCGGCATTCACTGCACGCGCAATCCGAACAACACGCCAACCAATTCGCACCTTCACCAGCGGCACCAGCGCCGAACCTGGCTCCTGCAGCCGCTCACTTTCTTTCCAGATCGCAGAGAGGCAATCAATGAATTGCCGACAAGCCGCGCCTCACCTCCCAGGGTATCTCGACGGCGCCGTCTCGCCGCGTCACCATGAGCTCGTTCGCGCGCATCTCGCGGCCTGCAAGGATTGCTACGCGCAGTTGGAGCGCTATCGTCGCCTCGCGATTTGTCTCGCGAACGTGGCCCCCAGCGCGCCTCCCACTGATCTCGCCGTACGGATTCGGGTGCAAGCTGCCCGCTCCGGCGCGCCTTGGACCGATCTTCGCAGGCTGTGGGCTCGAGCAGTGGTGGCTTTTGAAGATATCCTCAAACCGATCGCGGTGCCTGCGACTGGCGGCATTCTGACCGCCCTGGTCGCCTTTGTTCTGGTGGTGCAAAACATTTTGGTGGGCGTGCCCATGACCGGCATCGTGCCCAACGATCTTCCGCTCAATCTCGTGCAACCGGCGCGCGTGGAAAGCCTCGCTCCATTTCCGATCCCTGGCGTGATCGGCCCGTCCGGAGAGGCGGATTCTGGCACGTTGCTCTTGGAGGCCACGCTTAACGCGCAAGGCCAGGTCGTCTCCTACAAGATTCTAGCCGGCCCGACTGACAGCGCCGTGCAGCACCAGATCGATCAGGTGATGCTGTTCTCGCGTTTCAGCCCGCAGCTGAGCTTCGGGCGCCCGCAGGATGGCGGCCGCGTACTCCTCAGCTTCAGCGAAGTCCGCGTTCGGGGTTGATCGCCCGTCCAGCGTCCCGGGCTGTTCCATGTCACTCAGCCGCGCCGCGCTGTGTCAAACCCCGCACCGTCACCAACCCTCGACTGTCGACCTTGACTCAGCCCAAGCTGCCATTTAGAGTTTGTCTGCATCTTTCACAAGAAGACGCTCGTGCATCAGAACGGGGAAGAGCGCTCGTGGCTTCCAGATAAATCAACACTCGATTGAGGAGTTCGGTTATCCCAAAGTTCTCGAAGAAATTTTCCGCGCCCATCGTCCTCGCTGCAATCATCCTGCTGTTTGGCGCCACTGCCACGCCCACGACGCTCGGTCAATCCCAAGCCGATGCCACGGAGACGGGTGTCAGCGTTGAAGCCAGCCAACAGATTTTCGCGACCATGTGCGCGCTTGACGCCGCTGGCTTTGGCGCTGACGAAAGCACGCTCGCCGAAATGCCTTCGCGCCTGGCGCTGCGCGGCGAGCTTTTGAAACTGCAGGGGCCCGCCACCGAAGATTTGCGCCAATACTATCGCGATCATGCGCTTGCTGATCCCGGGGAGACCCTGTCGCGCTACATCGCGTTCGCGCTGGTGGTCGGTCCGCCGCCGCGCTTTCCGTTTCTCATGGATCAGGACGTGCTCCCGCCCGACGTTCTCGTCATCCAGGATTTTGAACAAGTCCTGGCCAATTTTTACCATGAAGCCCATCTCGACTTGCGCTGGGTCAATGTCGAGCCTGAATATAATCGCGCGGTGGACCGCAGCCAGTCCCCGGTGCGCCGCATCGTCACGGTGTGTAATGGATATCTGCGCGAAATCTATAAGGCCAGCTACGGTCGTTCCTTCACCGTGTATGTCGAGCCGCTAGTCGGCAATCGCGCGAATTTCCGGAACAACGGCGACCACTACGCCATCGTCATCGGCGCCGGTGCGGAATTTCCCACCGACGATGTCCGCCACGCTTACCTGCACTACATGCTCGATCCGCTTCCGCTCAAATACCGCGACGACCTGATGCGCAAAAGCGGTCTGCTGAATATCGGTGCGCGATCGCCGCTTCTGCCCCCGGAATACAAGAGCGATTTCATCGCATATGCCGACGAATGTTTCGTTAAGGCCGTGGAATTGCGCATTCGCCATCTTTCGCCGGAAAAACACGAAGCCGCACTTGTGGACGACGACCGCTCCGGTTTCATCATGGTCCGGGTTTTCGATGTCCAGTTGCAGAAGTTCGAGAAAGCCGAACCGGCCATGTCTCTGTATTTCCGCGATTTGATAGATGGAATCGATGTTCCCGCCGAACAGAAGCGCTACGCGAATTTCAAATTCGCGCCGCCCGAGGAGGCGTCCGCGCCGGAAAGAGCGGCGAACGCGGCTCCGGTTCAACCGGGCCAGCAGCCCGCTCAACAAAATGATCCGCAGTCGGAACGGGAACGCTTGCTCGCCGAAGGAGACCATCAAATCGCTTTGCAAGACGCACCGGCGGCGATCGCCGCGTTCCAGAAAGTTCTGGCTAAGAATCCCGACGATGCGCGCGCGAATTTTGGGTTAGCGATCGCGTCTTTGCTCAATCACGATGCGGACCACGCTCAGGAGCTCTTTGAAAAACTCGTCGCCCCATCCTCAACCGGCGGTGATGCGGTAAACTCAACGAGTGGGTCCGATCCTGCGATTTTGGCTTGGTCCCATGTATATTTGGGCCGCTTGCATGATTTCGCGGAAGAGCGCGATCAAGCGCTCACGGAATACCGGGCGGCCCTGGCAATTACGGGCGCGCCGGAGGCGGCTCGCGTGGCGGCGCAACGAGGAATTGATACGCCATATAATCCGCGGGGAACCAGCGGCGCAAATGAACCGCAAAAGCCATAACGGTTCGCCGCGATTGTTATAGGATTGGCCGGCCTCCGGCCGCTAGTGCCGTCGGGAGTAAAGTGTGACACGGCCCGGTAGGTGTAGGACCTGGTACGAATTCCCCAGCGCGTCCCAGCAATCTCAAAAAAGGAAGGAAGTGATATGAGAATGATCGTTCCATCAATTCGCAACGCCATATGGGTCGCTGTCGTTCTGATGGCGTCTGCCCTCATCTGTGCACCGAGATCGTCCGCGCAATACCAGCAACAGCAACAACAGCAGCAACAGCAACAGCAACAACAACCGCAACAACAACCGCAACAACAAGATCAAAACAAGACTCCCTCGCTCGAGAACCTTCCTGCCAATGGCGCGCCCCCACCTGCTGCCGCGGCGCCGAAGCCGGTTGACCCCGAAGAGGAGAAAGCCTACAAAGAGTTCACTGACAGCAAGACAGACGATTCAGACAAGCGCATTCAACTCGGCGAGCAGTACATCCAGAAATATCCGAACGGCCGGTACCTCGAGCAAGTGTATTCAGCGCTTACCATCGCGGAAGAAGCCAAGCAGGATCTCCCGAAGATGTATGCCGACGCCGACAAGGCTCTGGCTCTCAATCCGGATGATGTCACCGTCCTGGTCCTCGTCGGATGGGTCAGCCCCCACAACAGCGGCAACGATCCTGAAACAGAGAGTAGGCTCGACAAGGGGGAGCAGTACGAAAAACACGCGCTGACTCTCCTCCCCACTCTGCCCAAGCCCGCGACCATGACCGACGATCAATTCGCCAAAGCCAAAGCTCAGCTGGAATCGCAAGCCCACAGCGGCTTGGGCCTCATCTATTTCCGCCGTGGGAAATTCGACGAAGCCGTGGAAGAATTCAAGCAATCCATTGCCAAGTCGGATGTTCCCGATCCGACGGACTATTACGTCATGGGTGTGTGCTTGACGCGTCTCAGCCGCTTCTCGGATGCGATTGACGCGTACCAGAAGTGCGCGCAGACTCCCGGCGGCCTTCAGGATCGCTGCAAGCAGATGGTTGATCAGACCAAAAAGCAGGCGGCTACGGAGCTGCAAGCGCCCAAGTAGCGCTGGCAAACATGACCGAAGAGGAGCGCAATGAGCTGGAGACAATCCTGGGGCATCATTTTTCGCGCCCCGAGGAGCTCGATCGCGCTCTGACTCACCGCTCGCATCGCCAAACCTCTAACGGCACGGATAACGAGCGTCTCGAATTTCTCGGCGACCGCGTCCTCGGACTGATCGCCAGCGAGACGCTTTGCCGCTCCTTTCCCGCGTGGAACTCGGGTCAACTTTCCAAAGGGCTGGCGCGGCTGGTCAGCGCGTCTTCCATCCATTCCGCGGCCAAAAAATTGGAGCTGGGCAATCATTTGCGTCTCGGCCCGGGCGAAGAAAAAACCGGCGGCCGCGATAAGAAAAGGCTCCTCGCCGACGCTTACGAAGCCATCCTCGGCGCGATTTACCTTGACGCCGGACTTCAGGCGGCAGCATCGTTTTTACGGCGTACGCTTCTCGACGCCGCTCTCACCGATTGCTCCGAAGAGCTTGGTAGCGCGGATCACAAATCGGCATTGCAGGAATGGCTGCAGCAGCGTGCGCGAAAACCTGCCGAATATCGCGTCCGCAGCGAGTCGGGTCCGGAGCACCAGAAGGTTTTCGAAGTAGAAGTGTGGCACGCGGGCGAGCGCCTGTCGGCCTCCGAAGGCCGCAGCAAGAAGGAAGCAGAGCAGGAAGCGGCCCGCACGGCCCTGGAAATCCTGGCTGGGCGCACCGCCGGAGCCTGAAGGGAATTCATGGAAGTCGAAACCACCGCGCCACAGCCCGACAATATCCCCGACCGCAATCCGCAAGATGCTCAGCCGCACTCGGCCACGCGCGGCCACCGGCCAACATCCAGAGGTTGGAGCGCCGAATACGCCGAATCGCTTCTCGTCACTATTCTTCTGGCTCTCTTTGGTACCACCTTCATCGTTCAAGCTTTTAAAATTCCCTCGCAGTCCATGGAGCCGACGCTATTGGTCGGCGATCACCTGCTCGTGAACAAATTCATTTTCGAGGGGCGCGGAGCCTGGTATGAAAAAATTCTGCCTTACCGCCCATCCGCCACGGCGACATCATCGTTTTCAAATTTCCGTTTGATGACCATCCGCATTACGTCAAGCGCGCGATCGGCCTGCCGGGCGACCGCATTCGCATCATCAACCAGCAGGTTTACGTCAACGGACAACGGCTCAACGAACCTTACGTTGTCCACGATCCCACCTACGAAGATCCCTTCGGCGATAATTTCCCTCCCACCAACCGATATTTTCTGGAAGCGGGTTTGCGCCCAGAATGGGCTGTGCAGATTCTGAGTCACGTGAAGAACGGCGAATTGGTGGTGCCGCCCGATAAGTACTTCGCCATGGGTGACAATCGCGATCGCAGCTGGGACAGCCGATACTGGGGTTTCGTTGACCGTGACGCCATCATGGGCCGGCCCATGCTGATTTACTGGTCCGTGCAAGCCACCCCCGAGGATTACAAATCCCGCGGCGCCTACGGAATTGTTCAAGGCATCGCCGAAACTCTAAGGCACCTCCGCACCAGAACCCGCTGGCACCGCATGCTCCGCGAAGTTCACTAAGCAGGCGTCACAATCGGGATCGCGATGCGCCGCGCGTGCGCGGGGTGTGACTTTCTCTGCGTACTCTGCGCCTCTGCGGTGAACTCGCAGTCTCTCCGGCCCTCGCGCGATTTCTCTCTGCACTTTGTGTTGAGCCTTTGATCGTTGGGAGCAAGCTGCGCTCCACCATAGCGCCCTCGAAGATAACGACAACTCGTCGGCTCGCGCGAAGGATTGTGTATCATGGACTCCGCAGGCCGCGCTGCCATGTCACAAACTCTCTCTGAGCCCGCTCTACAGACCAACTCCGTCGAATCCGCGCCCCGACGTCGCCGCTGGACGCGCTGGCCCAAATATCTCCTCTTGTTCCTCATCTTCCTGTGGATCGTGGACTTCGGAATATCTCTCCTGATTCGCCATACCCGTCTGCAGAAAAGACTCACCGCGCGTCTCGAATCGGTTTTCGGAAGAAGTGTGGAAGTAGGCCACTACAATTTCTCTCTCTGGGGTGGCCCTACTCTCGAAGCTCAGTCCGTTACGTTCAGCGAGGATCCCCGGTTCGGCTACGAATATTTTCTGCGCGCGGAATCGCTCACGGTGCGGTTACGTTGGGAGAGCCTTTTCCGCGGCCACTTGCAGCTTGGCACCGTCTCGCTGGAAAGGCCCAGCCTGAACCTCGTTCGCAACGCGGCCGGCGATTGGAACGTTGCCGAGTGGCTTCCGAAACCGAGCGGTGCTGCTTTGGGCGCCGCAGCGCCGCAGCCCTCCGCAATCCATTTCGGCCGTATCGAAGTGAACTCAGGCCGGATCAATTTCAAGCGTTCGACCGAAAAGCTCCCGTTCGCCCTTGTTAACGTGAATGGCTACCTCGAGCCGGATGGCCAGGGGCGCTGGACCATGAACCTCTCGGCCGTGCCGACTCGCGCCGCGGTCGTCGTCCAACAAGCCGGCACGATCTATGTCTCGGGCCATGTCGGCGGCACCTCCTCACGTTTGCGCCCGGCCGTGCTCGATCTTGCCTGGGGCGATGCTGCGCTCTCCGATGTTCTGCGTCTCGCGCGCGGTTATGACCTCGGTATGCGCGGAAATCTTGCTCTGTCCGTGCATGCCAATACGGAAACCGACAATTGGTCTTTGCAAATGCACGCTGAGCTTCGCCAGTTGCACCGCTGGGATCTCGCTTTGCGTCCCGATAATCCCGCGCTGAATTTAAACGCGAAGATGACCTTGTATCCGCTCGCATCCGGATTGGACGTCACCGATGCGACGCTTGAGGCTCCCCATTCCTGGGCGCACGCTCACGCCAGATTCTCCTGGCAAGCTCCCGCTCAATTCCAGCTGTCTCCAAATGTTCAAAGTGTTTCGCCGGATCAGATCGATATCACTCAATCGCAAGTGGATCTGACGGACGTGCTCGCCTGGATCCGGGCTTTCCATTCAGAAGTCGCGAGCGATCTCGCGCTAAGCGGCTCCGCCAGCGTCCATGCTGCCTTCTCGGTCTGGCCGCCGCGCGTCACTTCAGCGGCTGGCGCAGTCGCCGGCGCGGATTTCGCCAGCGCTCGCCTGCGTGTGCCAGTGCATCTCGGTCGAACACAATTTCGGTACGACCATGAAATATTTACGCTACTGCCTTCCACCGTTTCCTACGGAGCATCAGACGGTTCGTTGCGACTTGAGACTGTGCACGACGGCTCGCGTGATTTCCCCGTCTATCACCTTTCCGGCAATCTCACGCAGGTGCGCGACCTGGTGGCAACCGCGGGTGTTTTGGGAAGGAATATTTCGCGCGGTTGGGATTTAACGGGGCCAGTCCGCTGCGATTTGCGCTGGATCGGTGCAAAGTATCCCTGGCAAACGCAGCCAGTCGGCACCATCGAATGGGGAGGGGAACCAGCCGGAGCTTCGCTGCTCACTCCATTTTTGAATCAGCCCATCACGCGCATCAGCGCACGCGCGGAATTGAAACCTGGTTCGCATCACATCTCACTAACCGCCGCCGACGCCTTTGGCGCTCATTGGACCGGCACCTTTGACCGGCGCGACGCGAACACGGGATGGCAGTTCGCCCTCGCGGCAGACCACCTGTCTACCTCGGAACTCGACGGTTGGCTGAATCCACGTTGGCGCGAAAGCTTTCTGGACCGGGTGCTGCCGTTCTTGAATTCCGCGTCGCCCGCGAACGCCGTCCCGGAAAATCTTCGCGCCCAGGGCCAAATCGTCGTGGATCAATTCGCATTCCCGCCGCTCGTCGTTCGCCACCTGCAAGGCGATTTGAAAATCGGGGGTCGCCACCTGCAGCTCTCGGCGGCAAAGGCGGAGTTCTTCGGCGGCAATCTCGATGGCTCTCTCGATGCCCAACTCGCCGCAATACCTTCCTATCGCATCCATTTTGACTATTCCCATGTCGATCTCGCATCTCTCACTTCCGCCTTCCGGACGCTCAATAACGCGTTCGCCGGCTTCGCTTCCGGCGGCCTGACGTTCAATTTTCACGGCGCCGATCGCGCCGATCTGATTTCGTCGCTGGAATGCCGCGGCAACACTCGCGTCACGGATCCTCAAATCAAGGCGCTAAACCTCGCGGAGTCGCTGCGCCAAGGAGAATTGGTACCGGGCGAAAGCTCCTTTGCGGGAGCCGCTGCCGAATTTGCCTGCCGCGACGGCAAAATCGCGGTCCAGAATCTGGCTTTCGTCAGTCCGGGCGAGCAGATCACCGGCTCAGGCTCCGTGGACTTCGCCCGCAACCTCGACCTGCACCTACGCACCTCGTCCCCTTCAGAGGACGATACGCCTGCCTCTAGATCGCCCCGCGCCGCATCCAACGGCACCTACGCGCTCACCGGACCTCTGCAATCCCCCGCGATCGCTCCTGTCCGACAATCCCCGAACCGCCAGTGAATCCAACCTTGTAGCCGTTTGCCTCGTCCAATGCCCTATGCTAGCGTTTAAATCAATGGCGCACTGGCTGAGCGCATGCAAGGTTGGCGTCACGTCGCGTCGCGCCCCTTTCGTTTTAGCGGCGTTCGTCGGCTTGGCGATCTTCGCCGTCTCACCGGGAGCAAATCCTTCCGAGCGTATTCATCTGGTCCCTAAATTCGTCACCGGCCAATCATTCCGCTATCAGATCGAAACGCGCACAACCACCACTAGCAACACCACCACGCCGGTCGTGAATCCCGAAGCGCCTTCGCAATTGAAACAGGTCTCCGACCTGCAAATTCGCCTGGACGTTATCGAGGCTCAATCCGCCGCCGGCGGCGATCTCGGCACCGTGCGTTTACGCGTCACCTACGAAAAGGCCGGAGCCACCACGGAAAGCGACGCCTACGATCCCGCGGCCGACGCGCTCGAAGATCAATACAATCGCCTCCAGGGCCGCTCCATGGAATTTACGATCGAACCCACGGGCGAAGTTTCCAAGGTCACGGGCCTCGATGACGTTAATTCGAACCCTGCCGCTGCGGCCACCGTGCGCGCGTGGCTCAACGCGCTTTCCGCCAGCGCCAAATTGCCGCATGAAGGAATTGCCATCGGACAGAAGTGGAACAATGAACGCCCCCTCGAAAATACGCCGCTCGCGGGGCTGGTCTCGCGCACTGAATCCACTTATGTTCGCGATGAGCCGTGCGAGGGGAAAGGGAAGCCCACGCCCTCCGGCGCGCCCGCACCCAAAGACAGTCCGCCCTGCGCCATCGTCCTCACGCGCTTCGAAATTTTGCGCAAAGGCTCCACGAGTCCCGACGCCACCCCCGATGACTATCGCCACAACGGCCTGCGCACCTCCGGCACGTGGACCGGCAACGGCGAAAGCCTCGACGCGATTTCCCTGCAAAACGGCATGATCACGCGCTCGACGCAAACGTCCAAGCAGGACATGGACTTCGAAATCGTCAGCGCGCTTTCAGGCTCGAAAATGCACTACGTAGGTCACGTGGAGAGTCAATCCGAAGTCACCCTGATGCCGCCAAACACGCCCGACGTGGCGCCCACGACGCCAGCGCCCCAATCCCGGCCTTAAGTTTTCCCCTCGGCGCCCAAACGCTTGGCGCCGTCGCACGCCTTCTGTCGTCATCCTGAGCGCAGCGAAGCCTGCCTGCCGCAGGCAGGAATCTCTCATCGATTGCAGCGCCTTCACGACCGTCGCTTGCGTAATAAGGTATAATCGTAGTTTTGAACCCAGCGCATCGCGCGCTCTGAGAGACCGGCCGTGAACTTCAAACTAGCCAGCGACTACGATCCCCGCGGCGACCAGCCGCAAGCCATTTCGCAGCTGATCCGCGGCGTAAACGACGGCGATCGCCACCAGGTCCTGCTGGGCGTCACCGGCTCGGGCAAAACCTTCACCATCGCCAAAGTCATCGAGGAAATCAATCGCCCGACAATCGTCCTCGCGCACAATAAGACTCTCGCTGCCCAACTCTTCCACGAGTTCAAGTCCTTCTTCCCCGATAACGCCGTCGAATATTTCGTCAGCTATTACGATTACTACCAGCCCGAAGCCTACGTCCCGGCCAGCGATACCTACATCGAAAAAGAATCCACGATCAACGATGAGCTTGACAAGCTGCGCATGAGCGCCACGCGTTCGCTTTTCGAACGTCGCGACGTGGTCATCGTCGCGTCCGTCTCCTGCATTTACGGTCTCGGCTCGCCCGAAGCCTATTACGGCATGATGCTGCTGCTGGAAAAGGGCATGTCCATCACGCGCGAAGCGATTCTCCGGAAGCTCGTCGAAATCCAGTACGAGCGCGGCGAAGACCTCCGCCGCGGCACCTTCCGCGTGCGCGGAGACATGATCGAAATCTATCCGCCCTACGACGACCTCGCCGTGCGCATCGAGCTGTGGGGCACGCAAATCGAAAATATTCGCAAGATTGATCCGCTCACCGGACAAATTCGCATCACGCGCGAAGGCGAAATCACGCGCCAGCCGATCTACCCGAAAACTCACTACGTTCTTCCCGCCGAGCAAAGGGAACGCGCGATCCAGAGCATCTACGAAGAGCTCGACTGGTGGAAAGGTGAGTTAAGCCGTCAAGGCAAAATCGTGGAATCGCAGCGCATCGTGCAGCGCACGCATTTCGACATCGAAATGATGCGGACCATCGGCTATTGCCACGGCATCGAAAATTATTCGCGCCATCTTTCCGGTCGCTTGCCCGGTGAAGCGCCGCCCACGCTGCTCGATTACGTTCCGTCCGATTACCTGCTCGTGGTCGACGAATCGCATCAGACCGTCCCGCAGCTGCACGCCATGTATCACGGCGACCGCTCGCGCAAACAGACGCTCGTGAATTACGGTTTCCGCATGCCCTCGGCCCTCGATAATCGTCCGCTCACTTTCGAGGAATTCGAGCATCGCACCAATCAAGTCATCTACGTTTCCGCGACTCCCGGCCCGTACGAACTCACGAAAACCGGCGGCGTAGTCGTCGAACAGGTGATTCGTCCCACGGGCCTCGTTGATCCGGAAGTCGAAGTTCGCCCGGTGAAGGGCCAAGTGGACGATCTACTCGAACAAATTCGCCAGCGTACTGCGCGCAACGAGCGCATCCTTGTCACGACGCTGACTAAGCGCATGGCCGAAGACCTCGCCGAATATTTCGCCGAAGTAGGCATCAAAGTTCGTTACCTGCATTCTGAAATTGAAACTCTCGAACGCGTGCGCATCCTGCGCGATCTGCGCCGCGGCGAGTTCGATGTGCTGATCGGCATCAACCTGCTCCGCGAAGGCCTCGACCTTCCCGAAGTTTCACTCGTCGCGATCCTGGACGCTGATAAAGAGGGTTATCTTCGCAGTGCCACGTCGCTGATACAAACGATGGGCCGCTGCGCTCGCCACCTGGAAGGCCGCGCGATCTTGTACGCCGACAACATGACCGATTCCATGCGGCAGGCCATCGGTGAAACCAGTCGCCGCCGCGCCAAACAGGAAGCCTACAACCGCGAACACCACATCACTCCGCAATCCATCATCAAATCCGTGGATATGCAGCTCGCACGCATCATCGAAGCCGATTATCTTCCTGTTCCCGTAGACGACGCGGTCATGGGCGACATCAGCTCGGAAGCTCAGTTGGTCCACGTCGTCGCCCAACTCGAGACCCAGATGCGCGAAGCCGCCAAAAATTTCGATTTCGAACGCGCTGCAGCCCTTCGCGATCGCGTGCGCGCGCTGAAACAGCGCGACCTCGGCGCGATTTTCGCGCCCGCCGGGACGGATTCGCAGACTGCAACTCTGGGGGAAGTATCTGCGCACGGCGCGAGTGCTGGTCCCTCTGCCGGTGTTGACGACACCGGCGCAGAAGCCGACGTACCGGCATCCGTTGCTCCGGCGACGGAGCAGCCTTCTAGTGTGGGACAGCCGTCAGTAAAAAAGAGATCGCGAGTAGCCAAGGTTTCGAGAAAATCCTAAGCTCGCATTCTGGGAGCCAGAGAACACCATTGAAACAAATATCGTCGGTCGCTCGATCGCGCATCACTCGTTTTCTGCTTCTCACGCTCGCCGCATTCGCGCTATCCCTCCCCGCTCAATCGCAAACTCAAACTGAAACGCCAACTCCGCCACCAGCGCAACCCGGTCCGCTGTATCCGCCTGGCAATGAATTTGGCATCTGGGGAGGCTACTCAGTAGCCAACTCGCAGATCTTCGGTTCCACGTCCGACCGCCAACTGGGCGTTTTTGCTCTCCGTTACGCCCGCAGGCTATACGACAAGCCCTCCACCTCTTTGCAATACACGCTGGACATTGTACCGCTCGAAACACTGCGCCAATTCAAGTACGCAACGTGCTCGCCGTCTCCCGGAGTAACCACCTTTTGCACTAACGGCCGCGAAACGGTCTACGGCGGCGGAGTTAGCCCGATCGGATTGAAGTTGAATTTCCGCCGCGAGTACCGCCTCGAACCCTTCATCGCCTCCACGGCGGGATTCGTTGCATCGGTCAGGCCTGTACCAGTGGACATCCCCGGCGGCACCCAATTTAATTTCACCTTCGATTTTCAGACAGGAGTGGATTGGTTCAATGCGTCGCGCAACCGCGCTTGGCGCTTCGGCTACAAATACCAGCATATTTCCAACGCCTACCGTCACAGCTTCAATCCGGGCGTGGACGTGCATGTCTTCTACATCGGCTACTCGTTCTTCAAATAGAATCCTTGCCTCTCGACGGGGATTCTCCGTGCCCTCATGGTTTTCTCTTTGGACTCTGTGTTAAATCTTTTGAATTTGACACAGCTCGGTTACACCACCCCGCGCTTCAACTCCTTCAGGGGATAGAACGTCCCGCGCCAGGTAATCCCGCCCCGCCACAAAGTCACAATTGTAGACCGCGTAAGCATCCACCCGAAAATCAAAGCTCCAATCGGATGTGTCAAGGCATACAGCGGCGACAGCCCATTCTCGATCGCCACGCCGCCCTCCGCGCAAATCGCCAATCCAACAGCAATTCCCACAAACACGCGCGCCCATCCATGTACGAACGGCAATGCCAGCCACGGCAGCACGCTCAGGCTCAAAAGCCCCAGCATCTGAATGCAAACGATCGGCAAGCTGAACCCGGTAGTCGCAAAGAAATTCTTGGTCGTTCCTCGGATAATATTCCCCAGCCCCGCATGCCAGTAAACGCTCACCAATGTGCCGGACTTCGCGATCCCGGACGAGCACCCGGCTTCCTTCACCAGTTTGCCCATCTTCACATCGTCCACCACTTCCATTGCCAGCCGCCGGTGTTCGCCCATCTTTTCGTAAGTGCTGCGCCGTATCAATTGAAACGCGCCAATTCCCACGTAGTTGGGCGATTTCGGATTGCTCGCGTGCCAGGGCCGCACGCCGAGCAGAAAGGCCATCCCGAAGAAAATCATCGCGATCTTTTCGCCGACCGAAAACATCTTCGCGTGGCACAGCAATGGCAAGTGGTCCCAATGTTTTTTTTCCGCCAGCGCGATCGAGAGC
The DNA here is from genome assembly GCA_963834215.1 of uncultured Acidobacteriota bacterium. Classification (GTDB taxonomy): domain Bacteria; phylum Acidobacteriota; class Terriglobia; order Acidiferrales; family UBA7541; genus Palsa-295. Next base: position 103,667 of record CAWIAM010000002.1, read on the forward strand.
CGCAGCACTTCGGGTTCGAAATGCACATCCGCATCCGTAAAGATCAGCCATTCGCCGGTGGAATGCTCGAACGCCTTTTGCAGCGCATGCGGTTTGCCCAGCCAGCCGGCGGGAAGGGAAGAGACCGTTATGACTTTCAGCCGCGGGTCTTTCGCGCGCCGCGTTCTGCAAAATGCTCTCCGTCGCGTCCTCGGAACGATCATTCACAGCGATCACTTCGTATTTCGGATAATCCAGCGCCAGAAACGTATCCAGCGCGCCAGGTAATTTCTCGGCTTCGTCACGCGCCGCGAACTAGAATCGAGACACGCTCGGGCAATCCGCATCCTTCAGCGGGGCAACGCTCGTCAATGCGGGAATCAGAGAGCGCTCCAAACGCAAGATCAATGGACTGTATGAACCAAATGAACGCAATCAGTCCGAGGAATCCGATCCAGAACCAATGCAAAGTAGAATTTCCTCCAGCGCGTTGCGTGCGAACACGCTATGCTATCACTTGGCATGGCGCGCTCGGTTTCCATCGTCGGCGCAGGACGCCTGGGACGCACTCTGGGGCGCAACCTTCACCGGCTCGGCTGGCGCATCGGCGCAGTTGTCACACGCTCCAAGGCCACGGCGCGCGCCGCCGTTCGCGCAATTGGGGCCGGCGAGCCGCATCCGACACTCACGCGCGACGTGATGGATGCCGATGTTATCCTATTGGTGACGCCAGACGATGCGCTGGCGGACGTGGCGCGCAAGTTGGCGAGACTTGCGGGCAAGAGTTGCCGCGGAAAGGTCGTACTGCACGCTAGCGGCGCGCTGGACAGCTCGATCTTACGGCCGCTGGCACGCTGCGGCGCCGCGATCGGTTCGATTCATCCAATGCAAACTTTCACAACGAATTCGCAGCCGAATCTGAATGGTGTGATTTTCGCCGTCGAAGGTGACGCGCGCGCGCGCCGCGCCGCCGGCACAATCGCACGCGCATTGGGCGGCGTTCCGGTGCCGGTGGCGAGCCGCCACAAGCCCGCGTATCACGCGGCGGGACGCTGGTCGCGGGTCACGCGCTGGCCTTACGGAAGGCGCCGACGCAAGTGCTCACCAAAATCGGCTTTTCGCGCCGGCACGCCGTGCAGACATTGTTACCGCTGATGCGCCAGATGCTCGACAATTTCGAAAGGCACGGCCCGCGCGCCGCGTGGACCGGCCCCACTGCGCGCGGCGATTACGCGACGGTGGGAAAGCACTGCAACGCGCTGCGCCGCTATCCGCGCGAATTCGGCGATTCGTATGCCACGCTCGTGCGGCTTTCGGCGCGGGTGCTTGCCAAAAACCCTTCCAAGACCTTGAAACAGCTTGATCGCGCGCTCAAAAATTCCAGGAGGAATCCGAAGTGAAGAATCTGCACATTCCCGTCGAACACACCACGCTCGCGAACGGCTTGCGCGTGGTCGTTTCGCCGGACCGCTCCGCGCCGGTCGTCACCGTCGGCGTCTACTACCAGATCGGTTTCGCCTCGAGCCGCGCGGCCGCAGCGGCTTCGCGCATCTTTTCGAGCACATGATGTTTCAGGGCTCGGAACACGCCGGCAAGATGGAACACATTCGCCTGATCAATTCCTCCGGCGGCATGCTCAACGGCACGACGAACTACGACATCACCAATTATTTCGAATCCGTGCCCTCGAACGCGCTCGAACGCGTTCTGTGGCTCGAAGCCGACCGCATGCGCGCCTTGAAAGTGGACGACGAAAATCTGCGCAACCAGCGCGACGTGGTCAAGGAAGAAGTCCGCGTCAACGTGATGAACCAGCCCTACGGCGGCTTTCCGTGGCTCGATCTGCCGCCGGTGGCGTTCCGCAATTGGCCCAACGCGCACAATTTTTACGGCGATTTCGCCGATCTCGACGCCGCCACGCTCGCCGACGTGCAGACGTTCTTTCACACCTACTACGCGCCGAACAACGCGGTGCTGCTGATGATTGGCGATGTCGATCCCGCCGAAGGATTCGCGCTCGCCAAGACGCTATTTCGAGAATATCCCCGCGCACCCGCTGCCGCCCGCGCGCGGATGTCTCCGAGCCGCCGCAAACCGAAGAGCGCCGCGGCGAAGTGACGAAAAATTCGGCCCGCTGCCCGCCATCGCCATCGGCTACACCGTGCCGCAGCGCGGCAATCCCGATTGGTACGCCGCGGCCATTCTCGATCGCGCTCTGCACGGCGGCCGCGCCGGGCGCGTCTATCGCCGCCTCGTCCTCGAAAAGCAAATCGCCGTGGAAACCGACGGCGGCGCGGACATCATCGACACCAACGGCCCCACGCAAATGGTGACGCGCATTTTCCACAAGCCGGAATTCACGACGGAACAGGCGCTCGCGGCATTCGACGAAATCATCCGCGAAATTCAGGAGCAGGGAATCACCGAAGACGAACTGGAGCCCGTGAAAGTGAAATTCCGCTCCGATTATTATTCGAATCTCGAAGGCGGCATGGGAGCGCACATGCCGCGCTTCGGCCTGATGCACTATCTCGCGTGCTTCACGCTGTTCGACGGCGACCCCGGGAAAATCAACACGATTCTCGACGGGTTTGAGGCGGTCACGCCCGCGCAGGTGCAGGCCGCCGCGCAAAAATATCTGGTCCCGCGAAATCGCGCCATTCTGGTGCGGCGACCCATCGCGAAGGAAGTGGCGGCATGAGCGGAACAACCACGAAACCGATGACTACAACGACGAGCACTTCCGCATCCCCGAACGCGCAATTGAGCGTCTGTTCCCCCGCTCGGCCCGGAACGCCCGGTCGCGTGGCCGAAGCGCGCGGTTCACACTCTTGCGAACGGCATGCAGGTGGTTCTCGCCGAGTTGCGCACGTTCCCGAAGATTTCCGCGCAGCTTTTCTTCCGCAGCGGCAACGCGATCGTCGCTCACCGCGCGCCGGGCCTCGCGGAAATCACCGCCACCGTCGTTCGCACCGGCACCGCTTCGCGCACCAGCCGCCAAATCGAAGAAGATCTGCGCCGCATGGGCGCCGATCTCGGCACGCACGCCGGCGCGGATTCCAGCGCCATTTCTCTTTCCGGGCTTGCCGAATTTTCCGAGGGCATCTTCGAGCTGATGGCCGATCTCGCGCGCAACGCGTCGTTTCCCGCCGAGGAATTCGAGCGCGAGCGCGGCCGCAAAATCGAGGGCCTGCGCATCGAGCGCACCACGCCCGCCTTTCTGGCGAACGAGCGCTTCCGCCGCGTGCTCTTCGGCGAGCATCCCTACGCCATCATTTCGCCGACGGAAGAGCAGGTCGCGGCCTACCAGCGCGAGCAGCTCGAGGAGTTCTACCGCCAGCATTATTCGCCCGCGAACGCGCTGCTGATCGTCGTCGGCGATTTTTCCAGCGACGCGATGCTCGCGCAAATCGAAAAGGTTTTCGGCACATGGAAAGCGCCGGCACCGGCGCCACAAATCTCGCGGCGCCGCCGCACAATATCGGCCGCAAAGTCCATCTGGTGCATCTGCCGGGCAGCGTGCAGACGCAAGTGGTGGTGGGCAATCTCGCCATCACGCGGCGCGATCCGGATTGGTTCCGCCTGGTGCTGGCGAATTCGATTTACGGCGGGGCGTTTCATTCGCGGCTGGTCATGAACATCCGCGAGCAGAAGGGCTACACGTACAGCCCGCGCAGCGGGTTGCAGTCGCTGCGCCAGCATGGATATTTCAATGTGCATGCCGCGGTGCGCAACGACGTGGTCGCCGCGACGCTCACCGAAATCTTCTACGAAATGGACCGCATGCGCTCGCTGCCGGTGACCGCCGAAGAACTGGAAAGCGCGCGCAGCTATCTTACCGGCGTGTTTTCGCTGGGCGTGGCTACGCAGGACGGCTTGCTCGGCCAGCTTTCCACGATTTATCTCGACCGCTTGCCTGAAGATCATCTGGAGACGTATCGCGAGCAAGTCCACGCGCTCACTGCCGATGACGTGCTGGCCGCGGCGCGGCGGCACTTCGATTCGGCCAACGCGCAAATCATTGTGGTCGGCGATCGCGCGCAGATCGCCGAGCAAGCCGCGCTCTTCGGTGAAGTCACGCAATACGATGCGCAGGGCAATCGCGTTTAGCCGGCTATCGTCGGCTCTCGCCGTTGCGGTGATTCTGCTTTGCTGCAGCGCGGCGGTGGCGCAGAAGAAGGCGCCGCCGGCGAAAGCTCTTGATTTGAACTCGGCTAGCGTTGAGCAGTTGCAGTTGTACCGGGAATTGGGCCCAAGACTGCTGCGGCGATTGTGAATTTTCGTATGAAGAGCGGACCGTTCCGGCGCGTGGAAGATTTGCTGGCGATCCAAGGGATCAGCAAGCGGAAACTTGAGGAGTTGCGGCCTTACGTCACCATTGTTCCGCCGGCTGCTGCAAAATCTCAGTAGCCTCGCTGTCTTTCTATTTTCTCGCCTTTCCTCTGCGCCCTCTAGATTAATTCTCTCATTTTCAAACGCGTTACGACTGTCGCGATTTTGTCGCGTCTAGCGTTAGCGGGACCTGTTCGACGATTTCCAGGCCGTAGCCTTCGAGCGCTACCACTTTGCGCGGATGATTGGTCAGGACGCGGATGCGGCGCAGGCCGAGGTCGATCAGGATTTGGGCGCCGATACCGCTTTCGTGCTGGACCAGGCGCTGGCGTCCCAGGTCGTGCTCCTTCTCGTCGCGCGCGTGAAAGCGGATGCGCGGGATCTCGGCGGCGTCTGTTCGCGCGGCGCGTCGATCTGAAAGCCGCGGCCGGTGTGATGCAGATAGACGAAGACGCCGCGATCCTCTGCGGCGATGGCTTCGAGCGAGCGATCGATGATTTCGTGGCAATCGCAGGCGGTGGAGCCGAAGACGTCTCCGGTGAGGCAGTGCGAATGGACGCGGACGAGCGGCGGTCCGGCTTTGTCCAGCATCGCCTTTGGAAATGTCGCCGCGCACGAGGGCGACGTGCAGTTCGTGGTCGACGTCACTCGAGTAGGCGATCATGCGGAAATTGCCATGGCGCGTGGGCAGGACGGATTCGGCGATGCGGCGGACGTAGCGTTCGTGCTGCATGCGGTAGCGAATCAGGTCCGCGACGGTCAACAATTTCATCCCGTGCTGGCGGCAGAATTCGACGAGCTGCGGGATGCGCGCCATGGTGCCGTCGTCATTCATGATTTCGCAGATCACGCCGGAATGATCGAGCCCGGCGAGCCGCGCGAGATCGACGGAAGCTTCGGTTTGCCCGGCGCGAACCAGCACGCCGCCATTGCGGGCGCGCAGAGTGTAGACGTGGCCGGGGCGGGCCAGATCTTCGGGACGCGTGTTCGGATCGGTGGCGGCAAGGATGGTGGTGGCGCGGTCGGCGGCGCTGATGCCGGTGGTGGTGCCGCGGCGCGCGTCGATCGGTTCGCAGAAGGGCGTGCCGAACATGGAAGTATTGCGCGGCGAGATCGAGGCTAGTGCCAGCGCGTCGCAGCGCTGCTCGGTCATCGCGAGGCAGATCAGGCCGCGGCCGAACTTGGCCATGAAGTTGATGGCTTCGGGCGTGATTTTTTCGGCGGCCATGGCGAGGTCGCCTTCGTTTTCGCGGTCTTCGTCGTCCACCAGGACGATCATGCGGCCCTGCGCGGATTTCTTCGAGGGCTTCTTCGACGGTGGCGAATGGAGGTTTGCGTTCGGTCATTTGTAGCTGCTCCCGGGATTTGGAGTATGGCTCGAATATATCACTGGTAGGAGAGAGGCGTGATTGGTGAGTAGTGATTGGTGACCCGTGAAACCGTGATCCGTGTTCTGCGACCCGCGAACCCAAGCTCCGAGACCTTGTCGGGGACGCAGGAAACGCGTTTTTGTGTCGATTAGAACGCTGGAAAATGGCGTCTTTGTTGAGTTTTTGGCGAATTCTAATATCTGCGATTGTCGATTAGAAACGATTCTGCTGGCGACTTGTGGCGGTCGATCCGGGACTGCAACTCGGCGTTGATGGCTTGCGGGAACCTGTAAAAAATGACGACTAGAGAGTGTGCCGCGTGTTTGTTTTCTATGAGATATAGCGTTTTCTAATCGCGGAGTGTGACGATTAGAAAGGCAGTGAGTGGTGATTGGTGAGTAGTGATCGGTGAGCCACGGCACGCGATCCGTGGTCCAAAGTGCGGCGTGCTGATTGCGACGATTAGAAATGCAGGGATGCGTGATTCTGGAAGTGGCAATTTGTTGGCGATTGATTTGGGTCTCGGACGTTTGTTTTGTGCGAGATACAGTGATTTCTAATCGGCGGGGTTGGCGATTGATTTGGAAGTATTTTCGGTGGGCATTGTCGATTAGAAGTGCTTGTAACATTGTTACATCGAGCGGGATTGGGCGGCGAGCGCTTGCGATCCGTTTGCGGCCGGGGAGAATTTGGCTTGCCGCGCGGTTTTGGGCCAGACTTTTCCCGGGTGCTCGCTGCGCTCGGCCCGTCGTCCGTGTAGCGGTTGCCATGTGGCGTCCTTTAGTGGGGCGAACAAGTGCCCCAGGTCATTTTATCACATTTACCTTGTGATTACTAGAGCTAGAAGCCGCGACTCGCACGTGGGAGTTGCCGGGGAGCGAGCACGTCAAAGGCTCGCGGGAAAGGCACCGCGAAAGGAATGGCGCTGTGCGCCGTCTTTTCCCAACGCTTACGCGTTGGGCTAACTTTGTCGCGCCCACGGCGCTGGTTGGCAATGTGGCGGGAACGCTGTGGACTTTCACGGAGGATTCCGGTCGCACGGTCCACAAAAGCATTCCTAGAGAAGGTCGGGCACAAGCGGTTCAGTAGGCGCGGGTGTTGTTATCTTCGGGAATGTTCGGCAAGCCAAGCGCGTTTGCGGGCTTCCAAGTGTGCGCGTACATCGGAGGCGTCGATCAGCTCGCCGCGCTGGGCCGAGGCATAGCCCTCCGCGATCTTCGCCTTGATCTCCTCGCGATTCGCAGCCAGCCAGGCCTCCTGTTCGTGCAGCAGGGCAACGGCGTGCTCGACGAACTCGTCCACAGTCTGGTAGGCGCCGCCCTGGATGTCCTGCTTGATCAATTCCTCAATTTCGGGGCGAAGACGAATATTCATGGGTGGATTATACCTCAGGGTGGCTGCGGGAGGCGTTTCAGTACGCAGCGGCTGTACCTCGCGAACCGAACTGACGAAAAATTGAAAGCGCTTCGCGCGGTCCGCAAAAGGCGCGCATGCGCGATATCGCGTGCGTTTGCCTCGGTGGGAAAATGTGTGGGCGACGGGCGGGATTCCAACGGACCGAGCACAGCAACTGCGTCCACTGAAGGTGGCGCTACAACGTCAACTGCACACCGCGAGCTTCGGCGAAGTCCAAGTTATTGAGGAATTTAGGGCGGGCGAAACAACTATGGATGTAGTTGATAATTAGGATTTGCTGGTATGGCGCTTTTGTTTGAGTGCGCGGATACTTTTGGCGGTTCGTACGGGTTGTCGCGGGTTCGTGGTCCAAGGCGATGCGCAAGAGTGAAACATTATTTCGGTACTTCCTGGCGATCGTGGCTACGTTCGTCGCGCTCTATCTTCGTTACTTGCTGACGCCCCTGCTGGGAAATCAGAATCCGTATCATACGGCGTGGCTGGCGGTGGTTTTCTCCGCGTGGTATTGCGGGATCGGGCCGGCGATCGTGAGCACGCTGATGGCGACATTGGGCGTGGACTATTGGTTTCTCCCGCCGTTACATACGTTCGCAATTCGCGATCGCACGGAAGTTTATGGAATGCTGGGATTTTTGGTGTTTTCGAGCGCGGTTATTGTGCTGGGAGCGTCAAACCGGCGCGGATTTGAGGCTCGGTCGCGACTGGCGGCGATCGTGGAATCGTCTGACGATGCGGTGGTCAGCAAGGATTTGGACGGCGTGATCACCAGTTGGAATCGCGGCGCGGAGCGAGTGTTTGGTTACACCGCCGCGGAAGCCGTAGGCCAACATATTACGCTGATTATTCCGCCCGAGCATCGGGACGAAGAGGTTGAGATTCTGGCGCGCCTTAGGCGCGGCGAGCGAACCGATCATTTTGAGACCGTCCGAAAACGAAAGGACGGAACGCTGCTGAACATTTCCGTAACCGTCTCTCCCATCAGGGATCCGGTGGGGCAGGTCGTTGGCGCGTCGAAAGTGGCGCGTGACATTACGCAACAAAAGCAGGCAGAACGGGCGTTGCGGGAGAGCGAAGAACGTTTCCGGGCGATTTTCGAGACGACGCCGGAGTGCGTGAAGCTGGTGGGTGCCGACGGCACGTTGCTGCACATGAATACATCGGGTCTAAAGATGATTGGCGCCGACTCCTTGGAGATGGCCGTCGGCAAGAGCGTCTATGACCTGATAGACCCGAAGGATCGCGAGCGGTTTCGCGAGTTAAACGAGAGAGTGTGCCGCGGCGAGAAGGGTTACTTGGAGTTCGACGTTGTGGGATTCAAGGGAGAGCGCCGACGCATGGAAACGCACGCAGCGCCGATGCGCAATCCCGATGGAACCATCGTGCAGTTGGGCGTGACGCGAGACATCACGGAGCGAAAGTTCGCGGAGGAAGCGATCAAGGAGAAGGAGCTCTCGGCGCGTTTGCTGAAGCTGCAGGATGAGGAGCGCAGGCGCATCGCGCGCGAATTGCACGATGGGGTGGGACAATTGCTCGCGGCGATGACGATGAACGCCGCGCGGCTGAATCAGGAGAAAGCGAGGCTCAGTCCGGAAGCCGCACGCAGCCTGGAAGATAATTCCAGGCTGATGCATCAGATTTCGTCGGATATTCGCACGATGTCGTATTTGTTCCATCCACCTTTGCTGGACGAAATGGGTTTGGGTTCGGCTTTGAAATGGTATGTGACGGGATTTACGGAGCGCAGCAAGATCGCGACGAAGTTGGAGGTATCGACGGGCGGCGAGCGACTGCCGCAGGATTACGAATTGTGTTTGTTCCGGATCGCGCAGGAGTGCCTGACGAATATTCACCGGCATTCGGGGAGTTCGGTGGCTGTGGTGCGGCTGCTGCGCGCTGAAGGAGAGATCAAGCTGGAAGTGAGCGATGAAGGTGCGGGAATCAGCGCAGAGACGCAGTCGAAGGTTGCGGCGGGGGAGACCGCGGGAGTTGGATTGCGCGGAATGAGGGAGCGGGTTAGGCAGTTGGGCGGAAGGTTGGAGATCTATTCGAATGGAAAGGGAACTACGGTGACGGCCACGGTGCCTTACGTGGAAGCTGAACAGGGCGCGGACGGCTTGGCTGAGGATCTTCGGCATGCGTCCGAGGACGGGCATCCGGGGCATGGCGCGGTGTTTCGCGCGCCGGTGTGATTTTGGGCCTCGTCGTGGAGTTGTCAGCGCGGTCATAGCGCTTGCAGCGGGTGGTTGACAGGTTCAGAAGTACTTGCAAGGATTATGGAGATGAGATTGTTGGCCAATCCGGAGGCGGTTCGCGCGCTGTGTTGTTGTCGGTGCTGCGCGGTAGTGTCCTCTGGCATGGGAGGAGTTGGCGGAACGCGGTAGCGGGCTGACTCCGAATCAAGTTTTGACTTGACCCACCGCCGAGAGGTGACCGGCTGGTGGGTTTTTTGTTTTTTTGGCGACGTTTTCCGACGAAATCAAAGGCGGGCTTCAGGGGCTAAAGCCCCGCCCTTCCAGGGGCGTAAATATTCGGACGAAGCCCAAGGAGGTCTTCAGGAGTTAAAAAGTTTGCAAGCACTCGCAAGATGCGCCCTCAGCGGCTAAAGCCGGACTGATTGTGGGCTCGTTACGGCACGGCTAAAGCCGTGCCCTGACGAAAACGTCGCGAGTATTGCGGTACGAGTGGTTTTTGTTCAGGGGCGCGGTAGCCAAGTGGCAAGGCACAGGTCTGCAAAACCTTTACCGGCGGTTCGATTCCGCCTCGCGCCTCCAAAATTTTTGGGTTGAATGTGAGTTGGCTGGAAACGTTGGTTTGGGTGCTACACGGCGAAAATACACAGAACTCACCGCAGAGACGCAGAGGGCGCAGAGAAAATCGTAGGCGACTTTTTGTCGAGCGCGCGGAGAGATTGAGCGCGCAACGAGTAACAACCAGCCGGTTATTTCTGGATTTGAGCTTCGACTTCGGCGAGCGATTTCTTGACCGTGTCGGCGTCGGGGGCGTTGGGCGCCGCTTTGAGGTAGGCGCGGAGTTCGTAGGCGACTCCGCGGTTGTCGTGACGCGCGTTGTAGATTTGCGCTAGTAGGAGATGGGCTTGCGGGATGCGGTGGGAATGGTCGGCGTCAATGGTTTTGAGCGCGTCGCTTTCGGCTTCGGGGAATTGTTCGAGATGGAATTGGGCCATGGCGGAGTAAAAACTACCGTAGAGATTATGTTGAGGAACGAGCGCGAGAGAACGATCGGCCATATCGAGAGTGAGATGCCAGTCTTTTAGCTGCGCGGCGACGTCCGCAAGGCAAAGATACGCGGGGGCGTACCCGACATCGGCGGCGGACGCTTGCGAGCAGGCGTCGCGCGCTTCGGGGATTTTGTTTCCGGCTTCGAGAACCTGCCCTAGCAGCGCCCACGCGGCGGCGTATTGCGGATAGTCGTCGAGGGCTTTGTGGAGATGTTCCTCGGCGCTGGCGAGTTTTTTGTCCTTCAGGTCACTGCAACTCTTGCGGTATTCACCCTTGGCATTTCCGGGAATTTTGAGCGTGGCGGCGCTGACGGTGGCGGCGTGCGACTGCGTGATGGTCCAGAGGAGGCAGGATTCGTCGAGGTCGGGGCCGAAGTTGGGCATGGCGCCGGTGGCGTCCGCCGTGGCGTGATCGGGTGCGGAATTGTGCAGAGGCCAGCCGGGAGTGGAATCCTGCTGGGCGGCTAACTGGGGCGCGAGGGCGACGAGCGCGAGAGCGCAGACAGCGATGCGGATGTTAGCTGGTGTTGCGATGCGACGTATCGTTCGCGGAGCCGCGACCGGCATGTGGCCCTCCGGTGGGAGGATTGTACATCAGATCGAATGCGTACGGCGCTTGCGCGGATTTAGTCGGCGAGGAGGGTTTCTACGCGATCGATGAGCTTCGTGATCCCTTCCGATTTGGAGACGACGGCGTCCACCCGGAAGAGAGATGCCAAGGTAGGGTTAATTTCGTCGGCGTACATGGTGACCATGATGATGCGGATTTTCGGTTGGGCCTTGCGGAGGATGCCGGCGACTTCTAGGCCGGTGAGGCGAGCCATGCGGAGATCGAGAAGAATCAAGTCGGGGTTTAGTTGTCTTGCTTTGGTGACGGCTTCGGCGCCGTCCGTGGCTTCGCCGCAGATGCTAAAGGGCGTTTCGCGCTCGAGGGCGCGGCGGATGATGGTACGGACGCGTTCGCTATCGTCGGCGATGAGGATGGTGCGTGGCTTGACCGATGGCGACGGTTGGAGTGACTGGGCGGAAGCGGGCATGTGGGTTGCCTCCTAGTTATATTGTAGGTCACGCGCCAATACCTGGATTCGTGTAGACGCAAGTGAGTAGATGTTGAGGAGAAGTGCTGCGAGCTTAGTGGCGGATGAAGAAATATACGGACATGGCGAAGCCTACTACGATGACGATCCAGCGCACGTGTTGCTGGTTCATTTTTTGCGCAGCGTAGGCGCCGCCGTAGCCGCCGATGAGGCTGCCGACGAGCATGAGGATGGCTTGCGGCCAGATAATCATTTTGGCGACGATGAAAGTGACCATCGCGACGCCGTTGACGACGCTGACGAGGAGAACTTTTACGCCGTTCATCGCGTGAATATCTTCCATGCCGAGGAGGGCTAGCAGCGAGAGGACCAGGATGCCTACGCCGGCGCCGAAATAGCCGATGTACATGGCGATCAGGAGTTCGAGAAAAAATCCGGCGATGAAGAGGGGGCGGGAAGTTTTGCCTTGGGCGGCGCGATTTTTTACCCAGGCGCTGATGCTGGGCCCAGCGACGAAAAGCAAGGTGGCAGCGAGCAGGAGCCAGGGAACTAGGCGCAAAAAGGTGGATTGCGGCGTGTTGAGCAGGATGCGGGCGCCGAGGAAGCCTCCGATGATGCCGGTGAAAAGAAGAGCGGGGAGGAGGCGGCGGGCGTCGGGGGTGAAGGCGTTGCGATAGGCCACCGTGCTGGCGACGGTGCCGGGCCAGACGGCGGCGGTGTTGGTGGCGTTGGCGGCGATGGGCGCCATGCCGGTGAAGAGCAATGCTGGGAAAGAGATGAAGCTGCCGCCGCCGGCTACGGCATTCAGGATGCCGGCGATTAGTGCGGCGAAGAAGAGGAAGAGCGGATGCGGGATGGGCACGGGAGAGGATAGCTGCAGGAAGAGGCGGAGGCAAGGAGGCAGGGAAACAGAGACGCAAGGAGGTAGAGGACGGGAAGGAGATTTAGGAGACGAAGGAAAAGATGTGGGGGAGGATGGCGCGCGGACGGTCGCGGGATTTGGGGGCGGTGTACAATGCGCGGCTAGGTTGCGGATGGGCGTTGTTGGTGCTTGGGAGGCGGCTGTGAAGACTCTTGGGAATTTTCGATTTGTGGTGGTGATGGGTTGCGCGTTGGTGATTATGCCTGCGGCGGCATACGGGGCTGGCGCTGCAAAGCGCGCGGTGCGGCAGAATTCTGGGCAGGGATCGAATGGCGGCGGGCAATCGCAATCTGGCGGACAACAGCAGAACGGTGCTCAGAAGCGGCCGGCGTCGGGCCCGCAGCCTGGCAAGCCGAGCGATCGTCCTACGATCCAGCCTGTGCCATCGCCTGGTAAGCCGTCACCTGGAAAGCCAAACCCTGGGAATCCAAATCCGGGGAAACCCAATCCTGGGAAACCTTCGCCTGGAAAGCCGTCTCAGCCGATAGTTCGTCCTACTCCGCCGCGGCCGCAGCCCGGAAAACCGGGATATCGCCCGCCGAGTGGGCGTCCGCCGAGCGGCCGTCCCCCATATCACTGGCGACCGAACGATCGAGATTATTTGCGGCGTTACTACCGGAGGAATTTAGGTTACATCAATCTCTCGCGACGGCCGGTGTTCATCATTGGCGGATACATACCATTTGGCAGTCGCGGGTACTTCACGCCGTTGCCGCCGCCTTTGTTGGGTTATTTGCCGCCACCTCCGCCGGGATACGTGATTGGATACTACGACGGATATTGCGTGGTGTACGACCCGGTGACGTTCACGATCCTGAGTGTCGTGGATCTTTTGAATTAAACGCAACCTCGCGACGGCTGCGATTGCGCGGTGTGGATGTGTGCGCGGCTTGAAAGCGTGACGCCGATGACGACCGAGTGGGCGGCAAAATTATGACTCCCGTGCAAACGGCGCTGGCATGGTCGGTGGGACTTTTTGTGGGCATGCTGATTTGCCTGGAAGCCGGGTATCGCATCGGCATCTACGGAGTTGCGCGGCATCAGGACCTGGAACACGAGGGCACGGGGACGATCGAAGCAGCGGTGTTTGCGCTGTTGGGATTGCTGCTGGCGTTCACGTTTGGCGGCGCGATGTCGCGCCTCGAGTCGCGGCGAGATCTGATCGTGCAGGAAGCGAATGCGATCGGGACGGCGTACTTGCGGGTGGATATTTTGCCTGCCGCGGAGCAGCCCGAGATGCGGCAATTGTTCCGCGAATATTTGGATGCGCGGCTGAGAGGGTACGAGAAGTTGGTACAACCCGATGCGGCAAACCAGGATTTTGCGCGGGCCGCACAGATACAGCAGCAGATCTGGTCTCATGCTGTGGTGGCCGGGCAGAACGATTCCACGCAAAATACCGTCCGGGTTTTGCTTCCCGCTCTGAACAACATGATTGACGTGACAACCGCGCGGGCTATCGCGCTCGATACGCATTTGCCGGCGCTGATTTTTTTGTTGCTGATCAGCGTGGCGCTGCTGAGTGCATTGCTGGCGGGACACGTAATGGCGAAACGTAAGAATCGCAGCGCGCTGCATATGATTTTGTATGCGGCGATTATTTCGATCACGATTTATGCGGTTTTGGATTTGGATGAGCCGCGGTCGGGATTGATACGGCTCGATCGCGCGGATCAGGCGTTGATTGAATTGCGGGATTCGATTCGGTGAGAGGGGCGGTCGCGCGGTCAAATGCAACGGCGCCCACCTAAAGGTGGCCGCTACAAATTCAAAGGCAAATTCGGAAAAAAACGGCGCCGCGACTTTTGGTCGTGGCGCCGTTTTGCTGGTGGGGCTTGTTCATGCCCCTGGGGGTAAAGTATTAGCGACGAGCGTGGTTGTCGCCGCCTCCGTGGTTGTTGCCGCCGCCGCTGTTGTGTGAACCGCTGTTGCTCGCGTGTGAAGTTGCGCGGGGTGCGGCGTTGTTTGCGTGCGAGCTGCCGTAGCTTGCACGCGAGCTGTTATTGGTGCGCGGCTGGCTGTGGCTGGTTTGCGCGGGCGCGGAGTGCGACGTGTTTTGGCGAAACGCCTGGTTCGATTGCGGGCGTGACGCGTTGTTGTGTGACGCGTTGTTGTGTTGTTGGGCGTTGAACGAACGTGAGTTCGTCGCGCGCGAGTAGGACGGACGCGGATTGGACGAACGCGATTGCGGCGCCCTAGCGTTGTTCTGTTGAACGTGAGTGGAGTTATTCGTCGAGCGCGACGCGAGGGAACGTTGCGCGTTGTTGTTGCGCGAATTCGCGGAGGCATTGTCACGTGCGGTGTTGCGTGACGGCGTTGCACGGTTCAGGCTTCGCGAGGTATTGCTGGAGCGCGCGAAGTTTGAAGTGCGATTCGTGTTTGCCGCGCCGCGATTCGAGAATTCACCGGGGCGGGCCGTCGCTGCTACAGAGGGGCGGCCATGATTCACCGAGGCGAACTGCGCGCGGTCGGTGCTGGCACTCCGTTCCTGGCGAACTTGCGAGGACGTAGCTCCAATGTGGCGATCGCGATTCGCGGCCATTTCCGCGGAGGTGGGGCGCGCGTTGACGCCGCCGCGTCCGCCATTGAAGCTGACACGATTGACGTCGGTGCGATTATTGATCACGGTGCGATTGTAGACGTTGTGAACGTTGGTGACGCTCACGTTGTTGACAGTGCGGTTGTAAAAAAAGTGTCCGCCGTTCCAATAGCCGCCCTGGTAGCCGACGCCGAAATATCCGAAGCCGTAGTTAATTCCGCCGTAAAAGCCGATGTGCGGGCCCCAATATCCGGCGTGCCAGAAGTATCCGCCGCCGCCCCAACCCCAATAACCCGGAGTCCAGAGGAAGCCGACTTGCGGCGCGATGACCCACGTGCCGGGAACCCAGTAGTACCCGTCGGGTCCGTAGGCCCAATAGCCCGGCGTCCAGATGTAGCCGTCACCGGGGCAGACAGGTTGCGCATATACGGGCAGTGGCGGAGGAGCGACGGTGATAGCGACGCCAAAGCCGAAGGCTGCCGAAGCGGTCGGCGCCGTGGCTGGAATGACCATGAGAACGAGAGCGAAGAGCAATAAACGAATGATGTGGATGTGAATGTTACGCATTTTGTCCTCCCTCCAAGCGAAACATAAATCCCCTTTTCCCTTGGGCGCTCGATCAGCTGGGATGACTTGCGCGTAATAAATTAAACACCGAGTACAGGCGAAAGTCGCGTGGGGAAACCCGCGAAAACACTGTAGTTATGGAAAGAGCGGCAGAGGAGGAGGCGAAGGAGCTCGATATCGCACAGTCGGAAAGCGAGTGCGAGTTCGCGCTGTTAACACACGATTGTAGTAACCACGGGGAAAACATTCGTCTCCGATGGCTGAGGAATTTCGGGTATATTAGCGCCGCCCAGAGGTGATCGATGAACCGTCCAGCCCTCGTTGTGCTCTTGTGTCTTTGTGGCGCTGCGTCCGCATCCGCCCAGCAAGCGGCGCCGGCTTCGCGACTGGTAACGCAGGCGATCGACAATAATGTGCGGACGCGGCTCGCGGGCAACGTGCATCCGCTAGCGCGGGCGGAATTCGATCGCGGCGAAGCGCCGCTGGATTTGCCAATGGAGCGGATGTTGCTGGTGCTGAAGAGAAGCACGCAGCAGGAAGCTGCTCTGCGCGGATTGATTGATGATCAGCAGAATAAGAATTCCGCGAACTTTCATCACTGGCTGACTCCGCAGGAATTTGGTGCACAATTTGGGCCGGCGGATTCCGACGTCGCGGCGGTGGCGGGCTGGTTGCGATCGAGCGGATTCCAAGTCGCGCAACCGAGCAATGGCCGGACGACGATCGAATTTTCCGGAACGGCTGGCCTGGTGAAGCAGGCGTTTCAGACTGCGATTCACAAATACGTCGTCAACGGCGAGCAACACTGGGCCAACGCGGGCGATCCCTCGATTCCCACGGCACTGGCACCGGCGGTGGCGGGGGTGGTGACCCTGCACAATTTTCCGCGGCGATCGAATCTGACAGTGCATGGCACACCGCTCGCGGCGCCGACAGGGCAAAACGTGCTGCCGCTATTCACGTTCACGCCGCAGCAGACAACTTTTTACGGAGTAGGCCCGACGGACTTCGCGACGATCTACAACGTGCTACCGCTGTGGAATGCCGGGATTGACGGTACGGGACAGACCATCGCAATCGTGGGCGAGACGAACATCCATGTATCGGACATCGAGAATTTCCGCACGCTCTTCGGATTGCCGCCGAAGGACCCGCAGATCATCCTGAACGGGCCGGATCCTGGGATTGGCGGAGATGAGACCGAGGCAATTCTGGATGTTTCGTGGTCCGGGGCGGTGGCGAAGAACGCAACGATTGAGCTGGTGGTGTCGGCATCCACGGAGAGCACGCTGGGAGTGGACCTCTCGGCGCTGTATATCGTGGACAACAATCTGGCGCCGATCATGAGCGAGAGTTACGGCATCTGCGAAGCTACGATCGGCAACGCGGGGAATTCGTTTTATAACGCGATCTGGCAGCAGGCGGCGGCGCAAGGGATCACGGTGCTGGTCTCGGCAGGGGACGGCGGGTCCGCGGGTTGCGACGACTTCGACTCGGAATTGGAAGCGATGTCGGGATTGGCCGTCAGCGGGTTTGCTTCTACTCCTTATAACGTGGCGGTGGGCGGCACGGATTTCGATCAGACCCCCACGACCGCGCCGACTTACTGGGGTGCGACGAATAACGCGACCACTGGGGCTTCGGCACTTTCGTATATTCCGGAAACGACCTGGAACGATTCGTGCGCCGGGATGGGCGTGGCCGCGTGCGTTTCCGCCAGCAATTTCTTGGACATAGTGAGCGGTAGCGGCGGGCCCAGCAACTGCTCGACGCAGAACAGCGGCGGAGTGTGCGTTTCAGGTTACAGCAAACCTTCATGGCAGACCGGACCCGGAGTGCCGATGGACGGCGTTCGCGATCTGCCGGACGTGTCTTTATTCGCGAGCAACGGCTTCAACAACAGTTTTTATATTCTTTGCGAAGCGGATGCGGGGTTTTTTGGCTCGCAAGAAACTTGCAGCCTGACGAATTACACGTTCGTGGGTGTGGGAGGGACTTCGGCTTCGGCGCCGGCATTTGCGGGGATCATGGCGCTGGTGAATCAGAAGATGGCGATGACCGGGGGAGCCGGCACGCGGCAGGGGAATGCCAACTACGTTCTTTACAAGCTGGCGGCGCAGAGTGGGGCGAGCTGCGATTCTTCAACGGTGGCGCTGACGGGGACTTCCTGCATTTTTTACGATATTACCAAGGGCAATAATTCGGTGCCGTGCGTGGCCGCTACGCCGAACTGCGGTCCGCCGGCGGTCGCTGGAAACTTCGGAATTCTGGTTGATCCGAACAACACCAGCAACCCGGCGTGGCTTACGACGCCGGGGTACGACCTGGCGACGGGGCTGGGTTCAGTGAACGCGAACAATCTGGTCAACGCATGGAGCGCGGTGACGTTTACGCCGAGCGTGACGACGCTGACGAATCTTGCTCCGACAAGCATCGCGCATGGACAGACGGTGAATGTGAGCGTGAAGGTGACGCCGCAAAGCGGAACGGGAACGCCGACGGGCGCGGTGGCATTGATGGCGACGCCCGCGGGGCAGAATGTGGGCGTGGATTCATTTCCGCTGAGCAACGGGATTGCGAGCGGCACGACTACTTTGCTGCCGGGCGGGACTTACAACGTGACGGCGCATTACGCGGGGGATGCGACTTATGGGGCGAGCGATTCGGCGGCGGTGTCGGTGACGGTGGGGAAGGAAAACAGCGCGACGAAAATGACGATGGAAGCGTATGACCCGAACAGCCGGACGTTCTATCCGACCAACACGATACCTTTTGGGACGATCTTCTTTTTGCGCAGCGATGTGAGCGACGCGGCGGGAACCTCCTGTGTTCCGAGTGCGCAGGCGACGAAAGCTTCATGCCCGAGCGGGAGCGTGAATCTGACGAAGAACGGGCTGCCGCTGGATGCGGGGAGCTTCCCGCTGAACAGCGAGGGGAACGTCGAGGACCAGACGCTGACGCCGGAGTTCGTCACGGTGGGAAATTATGCGCTACAGGCGCAGTACAGCGGAGACAACAGCTACAACGCGAGCGTGGGGACGCTGACCGCCACGGTGACGCAGGCTCCGACGATCATGAGTTTCGGGTTGGACGGAGACTGCTGCCCAGCAACCATCACGATGTACTCCGGGGAGTCGTTCCAGCTTGACGCCTCGGCGTTTGCGTTTAGCGTTCAGCAGGCTCCCAGCGGGGCCATCTCCATTTTGCAGAATGGCGTCGCGCCGTCCGGCACGAATCAGACATTTGTTCTGAACGGCAGCTACAGCGGAAACTATTCCAGCGCGTCATTTAACTTCACTTATCTTGCCGACACGCTTACCACTTCGATCAATACTCCGGGAACTTACAACTTCACCGCGTCCTATCCCGGTGACGCGTATTACACAGGGTCGCAAAGTATGTCGCCGCTGACGATCACGGTGGTGGATACGACGTTCAATATTGCGTCGCCGATTCCGAATGTGACGATCAGTGCGCCGGGGATGTCCGGGATGGCGACGGTGACGCTGGTGGGGACCGATAATTATTTCGGACCAGTGAACGTGAGCTGCGCGCTGCCGGCGGCGATGACGGAGGCGAATTGCGCCATGACGACCGCGACGCTCAACAGTCCGATGGCGACGGCGACACTGACGATAACTACGACGGCGCCACACCCGTATGGAGCAGCGAAAACGGCGGGCATGGGCATCGGCAGCGGTTTGTACGGGGTCGGAGTGCTGGCGGGGGTGTTGTTGATTGCGATTCCGGGCGCGCGGCGGCGGAGATTGCCGCTCGTTTTCGGCGCAATTCTTTGCGCAATTACAATCGGGAGCTGCGGGGGCGGTGGCAACGGCAACGGTGGAGGCGGCCAACGGACGGATCCGGGAACGGCGCCGGGGACTTATATGGTGACGGTGACGGCGACGTCCTCGAACATTACGAGGACCGGGACATTCAGCGTTACGGTGCAGTGAGGATTGGCCGAAATGGGGGACATTTTCGGGCGGCGCACGTGTGGGGACGCGGCGATGGCGCGAGGTTTACGTTACGGTTTCTGATAGTGGGAGCCAGATTTGAAATCTGGTGTCGCGTGGCTTGGATTCCACTTGGATGTTGCCCCGGTGCTTCTTCACTATGCGCTGGACTGTGTCGAGGCCCAGGCCTGTGCCTTGGCCTACTGCTTTGGTGGTGAAGAACGGCTCGAAGATGTGCGGCAGGACTTCCGGGGAAATTCCCGGGCCGTTGTCGGCGATTTCTACTACCACGCAATTGTCTTCGCGATAGGTGCGAACTTTTAGCTTGCCCTCACCGTGCATGGCGTCAATGGCGTTGTCAATGATGTTGGTCCACACCTGATTGAGTTCGCTGCCGAAGGAATTTACTAACAGCGGGATTTTCTGGTAATCGCGCTCGACTTCGACGCCGTGCTTGAGTTTGTGATTCAAAATCGTGAGCGTGGTTTCCAGGCTCTTCACGATGTCCACGTTTTGCAGCGGGGTCTGGTCCATGTAGGTGTATTCCTTGATGGCACGGACCAGATCGGAAATTCGCGCGGTGCTGCTTTCGATTTCGTTGAGGAGCGCGTAGATCTCCACAGAAGCGGCGATGCGAACAAGGGCGGCGCGGGCGGTGCCGGGATCGAGCGTGGCGAAGAGGGATTCGAGCGCTTCCGGTTTGATATTTTTGCGCGCGAGGTCGGCGGCGAGTTGCCACAGGTCGGTTTGACCGTGGCTGCGCAAGAGCGAGTCTATTTGCTCTTCGAGGTCGCTGATGGTGAGCGCGTCGGGAGGCGGTTCGTTGTTTTGGATGAAGGCAGTTTCGAGTTTTTCGATCTCGGCTTTTTGCTCGACGGTGAGCTCGCGCCGGCCGAGCTCGTGGCTGGCGTTTTTGATTTTCTTGAGGATTTCGCGCAATTGACTGGCGGCGCGGCGGGCGGCGGAAGCGGGATTATTGAGCTCATGCGCGAGGCCGGCGGAAAGTTTGCCCAGGGATGCCAGGCGGTCGCGTTGCTGCTCCATGCGCGTGACTTCACGAATTCTGTCGGACATCAAGCCGACCAGACGCTGGGTGAGCTCCGGCATTCTCTGGACCAGCTCGGGGAAGAGCGAAGAGGGAAAACGCAGAAGGTGAACGTCCGTGACCGTCCGCACGTCTATCGTAAACTGCTTCATTCTTGAAAAAGGCAGCACTCCGGTGACGTCGCCGGACTTCATTGAAAACATCACGGTTTCGCCACCGATCTCACCGCGGGCCTGTATTTGACCGTCCAGAATGACAAACATGGCATCGGCGGGATCGCCCTGGCGAGCGTATGACTCGCCCGCCTTGAAGTGCTGCTCTTCCGAATGGCTGAGGAACCAGGCGATTTGATCGTCGGGCAGACCAGCGAATACCGGGACGCGAAGAAGTTCAGAATTTTCGACCATTTAGACCTTGCTCAGATATTGATGGATGAATTGGACTGCGACGGAGCCTTCGCCGACGCCGGAAGCGACGCGTTTGACGGAGCCATGACGAACATCGCCTACGGCGAAAAGGCCGGGAACATTGGTTTCGAGTAGAAACGGATCGCGATCGAGCTGCCAGCCTTTGGGACGCTGGCCGTCGCGTATGAGATCGGGGCCGGTGAGAATGAAGCCGCGTTCATCGCGCTCGATGACGTTCGCGAGCCAGTCGGTGCGAGGCAGCGCGCCGATAAAGATGAACATGGCGCTGGCCGGGACGCGCTCCAGTTTCCCGGTGTCAGAGCAGAGGAAAGAAATTTCTTCGAGATGCGTTTCACCGTGGGCTTCGGTGACGCTGGCGTTGGGCCAGATTTGGATGTTGGGCGTTTCTTTGACCTGGTCAATCAGGTATTGCGACATGGTGCTCGATAGAGAGGCGCTGCGCACGACAATTACGACGCGCTCCGCGAACCGCGCGAAGTTCATTGCCGCTTGACCTGCGGAGTTCGCGCCGCCGATGACGTAAACGATTTCGCCTTTGCAGGAGAGAGCTTCGGTGGCGCCGCCGCCGTAGTAAACGCCCGCGCCTTGGAGGCGGTCTATGCCGGGGGCTTCGAGGCGACGCCATTGGACTCCCGTTGCGATCATCAATGCGTGGCAGGAAATCTCGTTATCGTCGGCGAGCTTGATGATGCGATAGGGACCTTCGGCGCGTGCCGCCGTGGCTTCTTGAGGCGAGAGGATTTCGACGCCGAAGCGCTCGGCTTGCACTACGGCGCGACGGGCGAGATCTCCACCACTGAGGCCGGTGGGAAATCCAAGATAATTTTCGATGCGGGAGCTCATGCCGGCTTGTCCGCCGGGTGCTTCACGCTCGATTATCACGGTGTGCAGGCCTTCGGACGCGCCGTAGACCGCGGCAGCGAGACCGGCGGGACCTCCTCCGACGATCGCGAGATCGTAAAAACTAGTTTGCGCGCGCGTGCGCAGGCCGACTTTTTGCGCGACTTGCGCTGGAACACTTTCCAAGAGCTTCGAGCCGTCAGGGAATAACACGATCGGGAGGCTCGCAGCTTCTTCCGGGCCGAGCGCGTCGAGGAGGCGTTTCGTTTCCGGGTCGTTGGCGGAACTTTCGACGTCAATCCACTGATAGGGGACGCGATTGCGCGCTAGAAAATCACGTAGCTCGTAGGATTTGGGAGACCAGCGCGTGCCTAGGACGCGGATTCCCTCGAACGATGGCCGGTAGGACGCCCGCCAATCGTCGAGCAAGTCATCCAACTGCGGGTAGAGGTGCTCGGCCGGGGGATCCCACGGCTTCATGAAAAAATAATTGATGTTGGCTTCGTTGATGGCACTGATGGCGGCGTTGGTGTCGGCATAGGCGGTGAGAAGGGCGCGCTTCGCCTCCGGGAAGATGCGCATGCCTTCCTGCAGAAATTGGACACCGTCCATGTGCGGCATGCGCTGGTCGGCGAGGAGGAGGGCGACGCTGTCGTTGCGGACTTTCAATTGTTTCAGGAGGGTGAGCGCGCCCTCGGGAGAATCGCTGCCGATTACGCGGTAATCGGCGCCGTACTTGGAGCGCAGATCGCGTTCGATGGCACGCAGTACGTCGGAGTCGTCGTCAACACTGAGAAGTATTGGTTTGGGCATGATTGGTCCTGGTTTTGGTGCCGGAGGTAATTTTAGACTGTTGAGCTTTTTAAACCAAATGAGATGCGAAGTGAGCGGTTTGGTCGCAGGATTGTGTCGATCGTGCTGAGCCGGCTCGCGGGTGGCCGCGGGTTCGTGAGCGTTGACGGGAGGTGCGCGAGGGCGTAGGGTTGCGTGCAAAATGCTTGCGAACGCATTCACGGGATTTCCTATCTATCTGCATATAGGGCCGTGGAAAGTACACCCGCACGCCGTTTTTGAAACATTGGCTTATGCCGTCGCGTTTCGCGTTTATTTGTGGGTGCGCAGGCGGAATGGCGACGCGCTTCCGAACGCGTATCGCTGGTGGGTGATTGCGGCGGCGGCGCTAGGCGCGGTGGCGGGCAGCAGGATCTTATATTGGTTCGAAGATCCTCGACTCACGCTCGCGAACTGGAACGATCCGGGTTTCTTGTTCGGGGGAAAGACGATTGTGGGCGCTCTGATTGGAGGGTTATTCACGGTTGAATTGGTGAAGAAGCAGCTGAGGATCACGCGACGAACGGGAGATTTGTTTGCCATTCCGCTGTGTGCGGGAATTGCGGTCGGGCGGATCGGGTGTTTTCTGACGGGACCAGAAGACCACACTTCAGGCATCCCGACTGCGTTGCCTTGGGGTGTGAATTTTGGCGACGGAGTGGCGCGCCATCCGACGCAGTTGTACGAAATACTTTTTTCTGTCGCTCTGGGAGTTTTCCTGTGGCGGAGCATGAAGCGTCCGCACATCGAGGGCGATATCTTCAAGGAGTTCATGGTTGCGTATTTTGCCTTTCGCCTGGCGTGCGATTTTCTGAAGCCGGACGTTTCAGTTTTCCTGAGAATGTCGTCAATTCAGTGGGCGTGCGTGCTTATGCTTTTCTACTACGCGCCTGATATAGCTCGCTGGGCGCGGCACGGTACATCACGCGTGCCGCGCTCGGGAAGACCCATCGAGATTCCATCACATTTGGAGACCGGCCGATGAACACGCCGTTCGAACCGGGAATTCCGCCGCGAGAAATTCCGCCGGAGAAATCCGAATGGCGCGCGATTGGCATCACGCTGGGTGCGGCGGTACTGCTGGGGGCGGGGTCCTGTGCTGGCGCGATCCTCGGAGGGGGAAAGTGGCTGATCGAGGTGTTTGCGTTCCTATTTTTTGTTTGCGTAGCTGTGTTTTTGGGAGGGTTGGTCTGGGCGTTTGCAACGTGGGTTGGGCAGTTGCGGCGTGGAGAATAGCGCGATGGGCGAGCGCGTACGGCCGTACGTGTTCTATGACGTAGCGCTGACTATCTGTTCTGTGTGCTTTCGGAAATTGGAAGGGAAGATCGTTTTTGAAGATGGCAACGTTTTTCTGCTGAAGCGATGTCCGGAACACGGAGCGGAACGCGTCCTGATTGCGGATGATGTTGATTATTACCGGCGATGCCGCGAGGTATTCATCAAGCGCCCGGAAATGCCGCAGGTCTATAACACTCCGGTGAAATGGGGATGTCCTTACGATTGCGGGCTGTGCACGGACCACGAACAACATTCGTGCCTGTCTCTGATCGAGGTCACCGACTCCTGTAACCTTCGATGTCCCGTGTGTTACGCCAACAGCGGCCCCGAACGTTTGCAACACCGGCCCCTGGCGCTCATCGAGAAAATGTTGGATGCGGTGGTTCGCAACGAAGGGCATCCGGACGTAGTGCAGATTTCGGGCGGCGAGCCCACGTTGCATTCCGAGTTTTTCGAAATCCTCGAGCTCGCGAAGGCGCGCCCGATCCAGCACCTAATGATCAACACCAACGGAGTGCGCATCGCTCAGGATAAGGATTTTGTGCGACGCCTGTCTGAGTCAACGCCTAACGTAGAAATTTACCTCCAGTTCGATTCGTTCCAGCGGGATGCTCTGGTGGATCTGCGCGGCGCGGATTTGCGCGGCGTGCGCGAGCGGGCGCTCGAACACCTGAACAAATATAATATCTCGACGACGCTGGTCGTTACCCTGCGAAAAGGGCTAAACGATGGAGAGATCGGCAAGGTGATTGATTTTGCGCTGACGCAGCCGTGCGTGCGGGGAGTGACGCTGCAGCCGATCCAGGATGCGGGACGGTTGGAGAGATTCGATCCGGCGAAAGACCGTCTGACGCTTACGGAGGTGCGACGCAAGATTCTGGAGCAAACAAGCGTGTTCCGGGCGGAAGACGTGATCCCGGTGCCCTGCCATCCTGATTCGCTGGCGATGGCGTACGCGCTGAAACTCGATGGCAACGTCGTTCCGCTGACGAGCCTTATTGATTCGGAAGTATTGATCAACGGGGCGCGCAACACGATTGTCTACGAATCGGACACGGCGGTTCGCGATTGCTTGTTCAAGCTTTTCGCCACGAATCATTCGCCCGAGTCAGGAGCTACGTCGCTCCGCGATTTACTCTGCTGCCTGCCGCGGGTGCAGGCTCCGGATAATCTTGGTTACCAGAATATATTCCGAGTGCTGATCGTGCAATTCCTGGATGCACACGCGTTCGATGTGCGGTCCGTGAAGAAAACCTGCATTCACATCGTGCATCCCGACGGACGGTTGATACCTTTCGATACTTATAATCTGTTTTATCGCGATGAGCTGGAGACGACGCGGCTTGGCCCGTTGCGCGCCCTGGCCACGCAACATCCAGGAAACCTAACGACCGGACTGTGATTTGCGGGGTTCGTCCTGCGCTTTGCCTTTCGCTTCCACCATACCCGTGATGTTGGAATTGCGATTTGGCCGGAGGGGTTAGGGGCCAGTGGGGTGAAACTGGCCCCTGTCTGTGGATGCGTCCGCGGGCTTTACTTTGCGGTGACCCAGGTGCGGTCGATTAGGATTGCTTCCTGGGTGCCCGCTTCTTTGGCAGCTTGGGACGTTTGCGTGGAGTGGAAGACTTCGCCGAAACCCGCCAGCCGGGCGGAGCGGACGATCAGCCGGTTGCCTTGAGATTCGATCACCAGCTGGCTATCGCGGTTCTGAGCGTCGCTATCTATTCTGACGGCCTCGAGAGCTACCGGTTTGTTGGTGTGCGCGTCGCTCAACACGAGCATTCGCTTCGCGGTATCCAGCCTGAGTGAGTAATCGCCTGGAGGAAGCACGGCCGCGCGCCAGTGGACTTCGTTCGTCAACTTGAATGTGCCCTCGAAGCGCGATTGCGCTTGTGTGGTCGCCGCGAACAGACCGCCCGCCAACACCACGCCCAGCAAAAATCTTACGCTTGCCTTGCAGATCGAATTATTTACCCTCATTGAAGTTCTCCTTGATCTTGAATTTGTGTTTCGCCGGGTGCGTTTGCTTCGCCCTCCGCAGCCCGTATCGTGCCTTCACCCTGTAAAGCGAGGATTCGGGGTGAACTGGCTCAACTAAATCGAAGATTTTTTGGGCACCCTTGCGGGCGGGGGCTTTTTCGTTCAAATGGCCGGTCGTGTGTCAGTTTCCGGCGTTAATCGGGACTTACGCGATCAGTTCCGAGTAGCCGACAGACCTAACCTAATCTTGTAAAGGAAGGGTTGCCGACGATTCGCTCAGGATGCAGAATTGAGTCTTGGCGCGCTGTTTCAAGGCGCTGATAGCGCAAGGGGTATGAATCGAAATTTCCACAAGTGGCGAGGGGCAATCTCAGCGATAGACATTCGGGTGTATGGGAGTCGGAAAGGAGAATACGATGCAACCTCAAAGTAGCTACTTCACTGCTTATCACAACCTAAAGCTGACACGAGACGACAAAGGCGTGCTGGTTGCTGAGTTCCACAGCAACGGCGGGCCGTTCGTCATGACCGCGCAATCTCACACGGAATTCGTCGAGGCCTTCTACCGGATTGCGCAAGATCGCGCGAACAAGATCGTAATCCTGACGGGCGCGGGCGGGGAGTTCATTACTAATGTTGATTGGCCATCTTTCGGCGACGCCTCGGATCCCGGCATTTGGAGCCAGGTTCACGACGAAGGCGTTCAGGTTTTGGAAAACATAGCCAACATACGCGTGCCGGTGATCGCGGCTATCGAGGGACGCGCGCACGTGCATTCAGATTACGCGCTGCTTGCTAGTGTAATTGTGGCGGCGGAGGGTGCGACCTTCCAGGACGTGGCCCATTTCTCCGCGGGCGTTGCGCCCGGTGACGGAATCTTTACCACGTGGAGTTATCGCGCTGGCGCAGGGCGAGCAGAGGCCTTCCTGCTGAATCCACAGCCGCTCCCGGCGCGTACCGCGTACGAATGGGGAGTGGTTGCTGAAGTCGTGCCGAACGGCAAGGCGCTCAGTAGGGCGCGGGAATTGGCGGAGTTGTACTTGAAGGCTCCGGAAGTGACGCGCCGCAACACCCGCATCCACTTTATTCAACCGTTGAAGGAGCGCGTCGTTCGGGAAGTTGGCTATGGACTGTCGCTGGAAGGAGCATCGTCTGCCGCCCTCATGAAATCAATGCAGGCCAAGAGTGAACCTGTCGCTCGAAAAGGAAAAGGCGCATAACCAGCATCTTATTGCGCTTTGAACAAAGCACCCGGCGCACATGAGTTTTTCCGTGAGCTGAACGTTTTAGTCCCATCCGAATCTCGGAGCCTCAACCAATAGGTAAATCTGTGCCTGGCGTCAATGGTCGGTTGAGCCGCGCCGGATTTTGGCCTGTTGGCGATCTCGGGGATTCTCAGAGGACTGTTGCAATGCCGTTTCTTGTTACGAGCGCGTCCGGTGCCAATGGGGACGGCTTTGGCGCGCTGCTCACCTTTGAATTGGACGGCACGCTGCGCGGAAAATTTATTGATGATGAGCGCATTGTCGATCCGCGTGGCCTTGCTGTTAGTCCAAACGAAAATTTGCTGTTTCTAAACAGTGGGGCCGATCGGGTGTTGGCAATCTCGCCCGAGGGGCGCATTGTTCGCGATACTGGCCGCATTGAAGGCCTGAATCCAGGCGGTGGCGTTTTTGGTCCGGATGGCCGGTATTTCGTCGGCTCGCGCCGCACACGGACAATCGTTGCCTTGTCGAGCAGTCTTGATGCTACAGCCGAGGATCTGTTGCCGCCCGGGGTCGTACCGTTTCCTCGAGGATTCGCTTTCGGTCATGATGGCCGGCTGTTCCTCGCCTCAGGAATCGGCCCGAATGGCCAAGGCGATAACACCATCATGGCCTTTACTCTGGGCACCCCTACGCAGCCCGCCCGGCTGGTCGCGGATCCCGAACTGAGTCCGCTCGATCTCGCAATCGCGCCCAACGGCAATATCGTCGTCGCTAGCGAGCGTCCGTTCGGCGCGGCAGATGCGGTGACGAGCGTTCGCGAATATGATGCGACGGACGGACACCTCGTCCGAGTTTTCTCTCCAAATGGGAAGGCTGAATTCCGCAAACCGCGCGGCCTGCGCTTTGGTCCCGGTGGAGTGCTCTGCTGTGTCGCCCGCGATGAGGTTGTTGGCTTCGACTTCGCGAGTGGCGAATGCCTGGGGGCTATCGCTCGATTGCCGCGGCTAAATGGGCAAGCCTTGGTGTTTTTCCCGTAGTGACCCGACTACTACAATCTGAGCGTGTTTGTAAGAGTTTTTGTCCCATTGTGTCTGGATGATGGGCAACTCGGAACCAGGTAAGACGCGTAATTGGAAACTGTGGCACTACCAAATGGCGGAGTAAATTGACTTTAAATGTCCTGGGGGCTATGTTTCTGGCAAATGTCAGATGGCTCCTCGGCAGGGAGGGAGAGTGGAGACGGGTTCGTCTACACGGATTAGCAGGCTTCTCGCCGATTGGAGCCAGGGCAACGAGCAAGCGCGTGAAGCTCTCATCCCCGTGGTTTACGACGAATTGCGCCGCATCGCCCGCCGCCATCTCTTCCGCGAACGTCCCGATCACACCCTGCAAAGCGCTGCGTTAGTCAATGAAGCCTATCTGCGCCTGGTGCGGCAAGATGCGCCGCAATGGCAAGATCGCGCCCACTTTTTGGCCGTGGCGGCACAATTGATGCGCCACATTCTGGTGGATCACGCGCGAGCGCGGCTCACCGGTAAGCGCGGCGGCGGAGCGCCCCGGCTATCGCTCGATGCGGAGCTTATTCCGGCGCAGAAGCAGGAGATTGATCTGGTCGCGCTTGACGATGCCCTTGCCAAACTCGCGACGCTCGACGCGCAGCAAAGCCGCCTGATCGAGCTGCGATTTTTCGGCGGGCTGTCCATCGAGGAAACCGCCGTGGTGCTGGGCGTTTCACCGGCCACGGTGAAACGCGAATGGGCGACGGCGCGAGCGTGGCTGCAGCGCGAAATGAAAAAGGAAACTGAAAAGTGACGCCGGAAAGTTGGCAGGAAATCAAGAACGCGCTCGCCGGAGCGTTGGAACGGACGCCGGAGCAGAGATCCGCGTATCTGGATCAGGCTTGCCCCGAGCCGGACAAGCGGCGCGAAGTGGAATCACTGCTTCTCGCGGAAGAGCAAGCGCAGAGCACATTTTTGGCCGGGCCGGCGCTTCGTTCTCCGGAAGAATTGTCCGTCGGGCGCCGGCTAGGCGTGTACGAAATCGTGGCGCGCATCGGAGCGGGCGGGATGGGCGACGTCTACCGGGCGCGCGACACCAAGCTGGGCCGTAGCGTGGCGATCAAAGTTCTGCGCCTGGAATTCGACCACGATCCCGAGCGGCTATCGCGCTTCCAGCGCGAAGCGCGATTGCTCGCGTCGCTGAATCACCCAAATATCGCGACGATCTACGGACTCGAGCAATCCGGCGGCACACAGTATCTGGTGATGGAGCTGGTTCCGGGAATGACGCTCGCGGAGAGATTGCAGGCGGGTCCGCTCGATATCCCGGAAGCCCTCGCCATCGCGCAGCAGATTTGTGCGGCGCTAGAAAGCGCGCACGAGCAGGGCATCGTTCATCGCGATCTGAAGCCTGCCAACGTGGAAGTGATGCCCGACGGTCGCGTAAAAGTGCTGGACTTCGGATTGGCGAAAGCATTTGCCGGCGAGTTGGACGCTGATGCGCAGCGCAACCTTGCGAAAGCTGCCGGAAGCGAAGCGGGAACGATTCTGGGCACGCCGGCATATATGAGCCCTGAGCAGGTGCGCGGCAAGTCCGTGGATAAGCGCGCCGATATCTGGGCGTTTGGCTGCGTGCTGTACGAGATGCTGAGCGGGCACAGGGCATTCGAGGGAGAAAGCGTCACCGAAGTGCTGGCAGCGGTGCTCACGAAGGAACTGGACTGGGCGAGTCTGCCGCGGACTACGCCTCCCGCGATTCAAAGATTGCTTCGCCGCTGTCTGGTGAAGGACGCGAAGCAGCGCCTGCGCGATATTGGCGACGCGCGGATCGCTATTGAAGAGACGCAGATCGGCGAGGGTGACGCTGGGGCGCCCCCGAGTGCAGCTGCACAGTCGAGCGCTGCGCAGCAGGCGGCCGCACAACAGCATAAAACTTCCTTGCGACGCGCGGCGCTCACAGCGATCGCGATTCTCGTAGCCGCATTCGCTGCCTATTTTCTGGCGAGGCCGAAAGAACCTGGTGAAGTCATCCAATTTTCCGTGTCGGCGCCTGCGAACACCAGTTTCCGGCCATGGGGCAGTTTCCTGAGCCTCTCGCCCGACGGACGCAAGCTGGCCTTCATGACTGGGGGGGCGGGGCTTGGGAAACCCACCCTGGGGATACGCGCATTCGACTCGCTGTCAGCAGAATCCTTCCCGGATGTACAGGGCGGCTATTTTCCCTTCTGGTCGCCTGATAGCCGGTACATCGGCTTTTTTGCGGAAGACGGCAAACTGGAGACGGTCCCGGTTTCCGGTGGTCCGCCGCAGGTGCTGTGTGACCCCGGCTATGGAGGCGGCGGAACGTGGAACCGCGATGGCGTTATTATTTTCTCGGACGGCAACAAACTCTATCGCGTTCCTCAAGCCGGTGGTACTCCGACGCTGGTCGCCGCTGCCGAGGAGCCGGGGCAAAAGAGCTTTTATTTTTTCCCGCAGTTCCTACCAGACCAGCGGCACTTCCTATTTTTTCGTGTTACCGGAACGGTCCACCGAGGGTATGGTCGGTCTTTCGTCGAAGTAGGATCTCTGGACTCACCAAAAACGGAGCGTTTGTTCGAATCTCTCTCCGAGGCCCTTTACGCTCCTCCGGGCTATCTCTTTTATGTAGAGCAAGGGACTTTAGTGGCCCAAGCCTTTGATGCGGACAGGCTGCGGTCGACAGGACGACCCGTGCCGATCAGCACGGGAGTAGGCCTCAGTCGAGCCTGGGATTACGGGCTCGGATATTTTTCTCTCTCCCAGAACGGCGTTCTGGCTTACCAAACGGGCCCGACGGGGCCCGTCAGCCAGATGACCTGGTATAACCGCAAGGGCGCGGCTCTCGGGACTGTTGCGGAACCCGCGGTTCGCTTGACCCCCGCTCTCTCGCACGATGAAACCAAGATTGCGGTTTCGACCGGAGAGATCGGTGAGGGCGATATCTGGCTGTATGACCTGAAGCGGGGGGCTGAGTCGCGCTTGACGGTGCACGCCAGTGACAATTTCAACCCCGTCTGGTCGCCAGACGATATGAACGTCCTGTACTCATCGTGGCGCTCTGGCCACATCACTATTTACGAACAAGCGGCGAACGGTCTGGGGAACGCAAAGGCAATTTCCAGCTCGGAGGATCCGCCCAAAGCTTTGAACGACATATCGCCTGATGGCCGCTACGCCATTTATGACACAGCAGGAAGCATAGACTTGACTGAGCTGTGGGTCATCCCATTTTTCGGTGAGGCCAAGCCATTTCCCTTTGTCCAAGGTAGTGGCTTCGGAGCTCGGGAGGCGCACTTCTCACCGAACGGCCGATACGTTGCGTACGCATCGCACGAAAGCGGGAAATACGAAATTTACGTTCAGAGTTTTCCGCAGCATCTTGGGAAATGGCAGATTTCGACCGGCGGCGGCGAGGAACCGGCGTGGCGCGCCGATGGGAAGGAGCTTTTCTATTTGAGTCCCGAAGACAAGTTGATGGCGGTGGATGTTAATACAGCCGCAGGGCAGTTCCAGGCCGAGATTCCCAAGCCTCTATTCCAGGCTCAGTTGGTGCAGGGCCTCTTCTGGCGAAATCGCTACGTCGTCACCGCCAACGGCCAGCAGTTTCTGATGCTCTCGCCCGTACGCAATTCCGAGGCAAATCCGATTACCGTGGTGCTTAATTGGCCGGCACTGTTGAAGGGAAAGTGAAGTTGGCTTCCTGCGATTTGGCGCTCCTCGATTAGAGGGATTTGGGTGGATCGGGTGTTTATACTCATGTTTCGGTTTTCCTTTGTCTTGAAACGAAATGTACTAGTCTTGCACTATCTCCTAGCACTTGAACCCTTCGTTCGTCCCGAGATGGCGCGCCCAGCTGCTTTAGGACATGTGGCGTTCGCGAGACAGCGACATCTGTTTGCGTGGCACAACCGGAACTTGAAGATAAGTGATTTGGAAATTTTTCCGGACGCATGGGGCACTCGGAAAACGGGGAGTTGTCTATGCAGAACCTCATTCGAGCGTCCGATGTCAGTCGAAATCTCCTCTTAGGCTTCTTGCCGGGCGACGAGCGCGAGCGTCTTTTACCTCATTTGCAGCCCGTGACATTTTCGCTGGGACAGGTCATTTACGAACCGGGCGAGCGCGTCGAATACTGTTATTTTCCAACCAGCTCCATCGCGTCGCTGCTGTATACGCTGGAGGACGGCTCAACCGCGGAGGTGGGCCTAGTAGGCAATGAAGGTGTTCTGGGCGTCGCCCTCTTTCTGGGAGGAGAATCGAGTTGCGGCAGAACTGTGGTGGCGGTGAGCGGGGATGCGTTCCGACTCTCGGCATCGCTGATGAAACGGGAATTCGCGCATCCCGGGCCGCTGCAGAATTTGCTGTTGCGTTATACGCAGGCACTGATCACGCAAGTTTCGCAGACCGCCGTGTGCAATCGCTTGCATTCGGTGGAGCAACGCCTGTGCCGTTGGCTATTGCTCTGCGACGACCGGGAGCGCCGCTCGGAACTGCGCATGACGCAGGAATTGATTGCTAATATGCTCGGCGGGCGGCGCGAGAGCGTCACCGTGGCGGCTGGACGATTGCAGCATGCGGGGCTGATTCATTATTGCCGTGGCCGGATCAGCATACTGGATCGCAAGGGTTTGGAGTCGAGTGCTTGCGAGTGCTATCGCGTGGTGGAAGATGAGTTTGACCGGTTGTTCAGCCGGAAGCCGCACACAAGATTCGGGCCGGCTCGGACGGCTTACGAAGAGGCTGGCTGAGATTTCTTTCCCCTGTAACAAAATCCGCAGAATATTTTTGAAGTGAATTCCGCGCTATGTGACCTAGCGCACCGACGCCTACAACTCCTTTCGCTAATCTGCGTCGCAACAACGCAGCCGCGAGTTTGCCTGCGAGCACAGAACGAATACCCGCAGCCGAATCGCCCGATTGGAGAGGACCATGGGACTAGCAACTCTGAACGTGTGGGTGCACGACAAACTGGAACTTTGCAAGATCAGTGAAGAATTGTGGTTGATAACCGTGACTTATTGCAATGGGAATCCGGTGGAGTGGTGTGGCCACAACTACTGGATTGAAGAGGCGAAGTGCGGCCACGCCGAGTTTCAACTGCCGCCCGGGTGCTACATCATCCACGCCTTTCAGTGGTTCTTCATAAAGCAGGGACAATTGCCACTGTTCTATTTTAGTGAACACGCAATCGTCGTTGTTAACTGCGACGAGTTGGCGTGCGTGCATCTTTATACGCCTACCGACCGGCAGATTCCGATCGGAGCCGCTGCGGGTGTGAAGTTTGTTACTCAAACGCAAAAACTGCCTCAGGACAAGGCCGATAAATTTGTGGCTGCGTGCGAAGCGCTCGTTAAGGACTTGCCGGAGACCGCAAGGGATAGCGCCTTCGAGCGGCTAATGGGAAAAGTGGCGGAAGCTCTGCAGAAGAAAAATAAGTGAAGAGTTAACTCAAATCTGATGAATCGCAAGCCAGCACGAAAGAGGAGGAATGTCATGGCCTACAAAGTCGTTTTTGTCGGCGCACAAGCGCACGAGCAGACACCGCCGGTCGCCGTATATTCTCTGGATGCGGTCGGGCGCATCACGGGCAAAATTGCAGTCGCGACAGACGGGCAGTTGGATTTATCGCGTGCAAAGGGCGCCGTCGTTGCGCTGGGTCCGGACGTTACGGACACGGCGACCCTCAATCCAGAGGGATTGATTACGTTGCGGCTCGCCGATCAATTGCCGGTGTGGAACGCAAGCGGGGAAATACAGCTTCCCAGCCAATGGTGGCACGGGTGGATAGGGTTCGTTACTTGCCTTTCAGGGAATGCCGAGCGGTGTAATCCGTTCTTTGATCTGGGGGGCTTGCGCGCCATTGCGCTCGGACTGGGTCCGGTGATTTTTCCGGAAAGATGCGAACCGCTGTGCAATGCCGTGGTGGAGGTGTGGGAATACACCACGTGCTGTTGGCCGTTCCTGATCCCAGACGTGCCGCCCTTTCTCGAGAATCTGGCGGCGTTCTTGAAAGCCAATCCGATCATGTTTCCGGTGCCGCCACAGCCTGACCCGGGGCCGCTGGATGCGAATCTGGCGAAAAGCGTGGATGCAGCACTGGGAGCTGGAAAGCTGTCCAATACGTTTGTTCCGAGCAGTACGCTCGCGGTGGATCTGGTGACCTTGCGCAGTTTGTCGGCGCAAGATGCTGTGACCTACATCGAGGCGAATCCGAGACTCTGGCCGATTTGGTGCACGGGCTCATCCACGAAGCTGGGGGAGACTACGGTCAATCCGAACGGGAGCTTCAGCTTCTGCTACCGCTATTTTCCGTTCTTCCGTCCGAACTGCCGGAACAGCTATTTCTACAAGGTCAAGCAGTTGGTGAATGGCATCTGGACTTATGTGTACGACGGCGCGGCGGCAAACCAATATTTCGCAGCCGACGAAGTGGCCAACCTCTACACCCAGACCGGCCAGACATGTTTCCAGCCGCCGCCGTTGCCGGGCAACGACTATATTGCCTTTCAAGCGATCGGCAACACGAACACCTGGAGCCTTAACAGCAACTGGAAGGCTGCCACAGCCGCAGGAGTCGATCAGAACCAGGCTGGCGACACATCCATGGTGGTGCCATTGGACACAAATGCCGGCCTGGAGGTGGGCACGGGAGCGCCGTGGGCGACCACTTTGAACCTGCTGCTCAATTATGATCCGGCGCTACAGACCGCCAGTCCCAGCCCCTATTACTACCGACTGAGTATCGTCCAGGCGGATCCCAACACTGGCGGTCCGTACGGTGGGGCGGCGCCGGTGCCGCTGACGACTCCGGTGTCGTGGAACTACATCGATACAGCGACAAATCCGCCAAGCATCGTGAGTCAGTCGCTCGGTCCAGTGACCGTGAACGGAAACCAAGATCTGTATCAGATTCCGTACTTCGGCGGGTCCAACCCAAGCTGGATGGGCAACCAGTTTCACCAGTCTCTGGACACGACGCAGTTGGCGAATAATATTCCGGGCGGTCCGGGCACCGGCAACGGGCAATTCCTGCTGGTGCTCGAAGTATTTGATTCCAGTGGCAACCGGCTGGTTCCGACCGACGCGACGAGCCCCACGGCAACCGACACCAAGGGGACGTTCCACTACGTGCGGCTGATGCCCTCCGAGACTCTCGCGGATGTCCAGTTCAACTCGCTCACGCACATATTATGGGTGGACAACCGGCCGGTGGTTGGCGCGATTGACTATTTCATGAACTCGGCGGGAGTTCAGATCTGTCAGTACTATCAAGGTGACAGCAACACTCGTTTCTATGTGGGCTTCCAGGCATACCACGCCGTGATGTGCGACCCCGCACCGACGCCCTCAAGCTCCTTCATGAGCTCCTTCGGCCTGAGCTGGCAGGAAGGGCTTGGAGGAACGAGCGGGACCTTGGCGTCGGGCGGGGACGTTAACTGGACCAACGGCTGCGCGGTAGGTGTTCCCAACGCGTACTCGACTGCGTCCCCACCGCCCATGGAGCCTCCCGTCCCGCCGGTAACCTTTGGCGAAATGCTCGGGACGGATCCGATCACACATCTGCCTCTCACGGCGTGCTCGTTCGCGATCACACTGGGGGTTTATCCAAAACACACAAATGGTTATGGCACCATCTGGAGCTATGAGTCGATTAAGACTGCGGCAGTGGCGTTGTCTGACGCACCGCTACCACCACCGTGTATCCCGCTAGAGCGCGCCAGCAACTTGGTGACGTAACGGAAAGCTTGAAACGGCCGCCGCGACAAACCGTCGCGGCGATGCGAGCGCGGCAACTTGCTCATATGAAGCATCCGATCTTTCCGACGCAGATGGAGGACTATGGGGTGGCCGTGCTGATTCTGTGGCGGGTGACCCATTTGCTTAGTGTTGAGGAAGGCCCATTCGCCCTTGTCAGGCGGCTCCGCGCTTCCGTCGGGAACGAGTTTTTCGGCGGCTTGCTCGATTGCTTCTATTGCCTCAGCGTGTGGCTCGCTGTTCCGTTGGCCGTGTTAGCAGGGGAAAGCTGGCTGCAGCGGTTGCTACTATGGCCGGCTCTGTCCGGCGCCGCATGCCTATTGGAACAGGCCACCAAGCGCAGAGATTTTCCAGGCGTCTACGAAGAAACGAAGGAGTAGAGAAATGTGCTGCAGCAGACCCCGACAAGCACCTTCGACTGGGGCGCGACGTCCCGTCCGCCGGTTCGTTGCCAATCCGCAACCGAACGCGGCCTCTGCGGTTCCGGCTCGCGCTGCACTGGCGCTCCCCAAACCGGTTTTCGAATACGTGGGCGCCACGGCGCTTACGATCGTAAGCCCGATAACGCGCAATATATACCGCTTCGAGCGGCCAGGGGCTCGAGTGGAAGTGGATATCCGGGATCGCTCTTGGGTAGCGTTTGTGCCTCAGCTGGCGCTAGTGGGCTGAACTACATACGGACGCTGAATTAGGCGAACCTCGCCAGCAGAGCTCATGGCTGAGGCCGGATAAGTTGACCAACAGGAATCCGACGCACGGCGAGGGCCGCTGTGGGACTCGATGGGTACGGATGATCCGAGGGTATTTACGCTTGAGATGCGGCTAACAGAGTCGGTACTTCCGGGAGAAAGAAAAGGGTGGCGCGGGTTTTGTCCGCGCCGCCCTTTTTTGTTTTTGCATGGAGTCTGCTGAAAGCAGATCCCTCGCTGCGCTCGGGATGACGTTCCCGAGACGATGTGGCCGAGTCGATCCTTCGAGCCGCCGGTGGCGGCTCGAAGGATAAATCGCGCTGCGCTTGATGCGACAGACGCGAGCGTAGCTGGTTTTTAGTACATGCCGCCCATGCCGCCTGCGCCTGGGGCGCCGCCGCCGTGAGCTGCGCCGGCTTCCTTGGGTTCCTTGATGTCCGCCACCAGAGCTTCGGTGGTGAGCATGAGGCCCGCGATGGAAGCGGCGTTTTGCAGCGCGAGACGCGTTACCTTGGCCGGATCAATGACGCCAGCCTTGACCATGTCGCCGAAGTCGCCGGTGTCCGCGTTGAATCCGAAATTCTCTTCCTTGGATTCGCGGATCTTGCCGAGAACGACTGCGCCTTCATGGCCGGCGTTGTGCGCGATCTGCCGGAGAGGCTCTTCGAGCGCGCGCTTGACGATGTTGACGCCGATGGCGTCGTCTTCGTTGAGCTTGAGCTTATCGAGAGCCGGGATGCAGCGAACCAGAGCCACACCGCCGCCGGGGACAATACCTTCTTCGACAGCCGCGCGGGTAGCGTGCATGGCGTCTTCGACGCGAGCCTTCTTTTCCTTCAGCTCGGTTTCGGTAGCAGCGCCGACTTTGATTACGGCAACGCCGCCGACGAGTTTCGCGAGACGCTCTTGCAGCTTTTCGCGATCGTAGTCGGAAGTGGTGTCTTCGACCTGAGTGCGAATCTGACGGACGCGGCCTTCGATTTCGGCAGCCTTGCCGCCGCCTTCGATGATGGTGGTGTTGTCTTTGTCAATGGTGACCTTCTTGGCGCGGCCGAGGTCCTCGACTTTCACGTTTTCGAGCTTAATGCCGAGGTCTTCAGTGATGGCCTTGCCGCCGGTGAGGGTGGCGATGTCTTCGAGCATGGCCTTGCGGCGATCGCCGAAGCCAGGAGCCTTTACCGCAGCGCACTGCAAGGTGCCGCGGAGCTTATTGACGACGAGAGTCGCGAGCGCTTCGCCCTCAACGTCTTCGGCAATGATCAGCAGGGGCTTGCCCATCTTGGCAATCTGCTCGAGAAGAGGAAGCAGGTCCTTCATCGAGGAGATTTTCTTTTCGTGGATCAGGATGCGGACATCTTCGAGGGTGCATTCCATGCGTTCGGGGTCGGTGACGAAGTAAGGCGAGAGGTAGCCGCGGTCAAACTGCATGCCTTCGACGACTTCGAGGTTGGTCTCCATCGTCTTGGATTCCTCGACGGTGATGACGCCATCCTTGCCGACCTTCTTCATGGCTTCAGCGATGATGCTGCCGATCTGCTTGTCGTTATTGGCGCTGATGGTGCCGACTTGCGCGATCATGTCGCCCTTAACGTCTTTGTGCTGCTTCTTGATTTCCTCGACGGCGACGCCGACGGCCTTCTCGATGCCGCGCTTGAGGGCTGTGGGGCTGGCGCCGGCCGCGACAGC
The DNA here is from genome assembly GCA_963834215.1 of uncultured Acidobacteriota bacterium. Taxonomy (GTDB): domain Bacteria; phylum Acidobacteriota; class Terriglobia; order Acidiferrales; family UBA7541; genus Palsa-295. The sequence goes on from CAWIAM010000002.1 coordinate 141,782, forward strand.
CTTCACGCCTTCCTTGAAAATGGCTTGCGCGAGGACGGTTGCGGTGGTGGTGCCGTCGCCCGCGACGTCGGAAGTTTTGGAAGCGACTTCACGAACCATCTGAGCGCCCATATTTTCGAGCGGATCCTGCAGCTCGATTTCCTTGGCCACGGTGACGCCGTCCTTGGTGATGATCGGCGAGCCGAACTTCTTTTCGATGACCGCGTTGCGGCCCTTGGGGCCGAGCGTGATCTTGACCGCGTCCGCCAATTGATTGACGCCGCGGAGGATCGCCTGGCGAGAATTTTCACCAGTTACGATTTGTTTTGCCATGATCTTCTTTCTCCTCTGTCGATTCTCTTGGATTGTTGGTCCGGCAGCTGGTCCCCGATTGCGGCGGAGGCGTCGCTGGCCGGGAAGTTACTTTTTGCCGCCGGCTGCTTTGGCGGTGGGACCGATCTTGGCGAGGATTTCGTCTTCCTTCAGGATCATGTATTCCTCGTCGTCGATCTTGATGTCGTTGCCGGTATACTTGCCGAACAGGATGCGGTCTCCGGGCTTGACGTCGAGCGGGATCAATTCACCCTTCTCGCGGCGTCCACTGCCCACGGCGATCACTTCACCCTCTTGGGGTTTCTCTTTAGCCGAGTCGGGGATGATGATGCCACCCTTCACGGTTTCCTTTTCTTCCAGGCGCCGCACGAGCACGCGGTCGTGCAGGGGCGTGATATTAACTGCCATTGTGCAATTCCTCCGATTGTGTGGTGAGTCTTGCGCGCGAAGAGATTCAAGGGTCGGGAGACCGATTAGCACTCCTCGAGTGCGAGTGCTAATTTAGCATGGCTGGGATGGCTGTCAAGCGAAAACCATGACAATTCGACGCTCACATTTTGCGTATTTCAATGTACGCATAATACGTTTGTTTTGTGCGTATTACACGTTGTCGTCTTTTTCCGACACTTGTAGATTGAGTTGTGTGGGGCGCGGGACTAGAATCCGTCGCGCGAGGGGCTTGGGTGAGTTTGCTTTTTTATGCGCGGCTGATTGGATTGACTGCTGGGACGCTGGTGTATTTGTTTTTGCTGGCGTTGATCTTGGGGCATCGTCGGCCGCGGATGCTGGAGCGATTGCTGTTCTTCGTAATGCTGTCGTTGTTCTTGATTTTTGCGGGCGGGCTGCTGGAAATCAATGCGCTAATTCAGTATCGCGCCCCGCCAGAATCAACCCGGTGGCTCGCGAACTTCATGGTCGGCATCGGGATGATCTTCCTATTGCCATTGATTTGGCACGTTCACGTCGAGTACGTCCGGACAGTCCAGCAGAAGCGAGTCGGGCGCGCGATTTGGAGTTGTGTTGCTTTCGTATACTTGATAGTTCTCGCCGAGGTTATCGGTGTCGCGATCGTTTCACACAAGGTTGCCAAGGGATTCGTTGCAGGGTTTCTCGACTTTGAGAACCTCAATCCGACGCTGGATTGGGTGATCTGCGTAGGGTCAGCCGCGGTTTTGCAGTGGTGGGCATCGCGAATGGAGAGGAATCGGGCAGTAAAGCGATTGGGTCACCAACTGCTGTTGGTTTCACTGGCGCTGGCCGTTTTACTGCTCCTTCGCGAGTTTTATAAGGGCGCGTCTCCTCTTTTTTCCGATGTCGTCGCAACGGCGATAATTTGGGGCGCGTTGCTTCCCGGCGCGTTAGTCATCTACTACGCGTTCAAGCACAACTTTCTCGAGTACGGAGCGCAGCGGAACCTCGTTTACGCTCTTTCTGCCACGGTTCTGGCGCTGCTTTATTTGGGATTGGTGCATCGGATTAGCGGTTGGCTCGCTCCCGTCTTTCCGTGGGAAGCCACGGCTAGCGTTTTGCTGTTTGTGTTGATTTTTTTGTTTGAGCCGCTGGAGCGGGTGATCGGGCCGGTCTTGCATCGTGGGATGCGGGAGCGGATGAGCCGGGTGCAGCGACTTTCTGTCGAACTTCAGCAGGAATCACGTCACGGCAGCGTTTCGCATTTGATTGCGGAGGCGGAACGGAGGATCCGCGAGGAATTTGGTTTGGCTGCAGTGCGGCTTGCGGTGCCGCGCGATCCGGCGGTCGGGCCGCTGGAATCTCCGGGTGGGCTCGGGCACGTGGCGCAGATTCGTTTGATGAAGGATGCGCAGGAAGTTGGTTTGCTGGAGGCGGCTTCGACGGGATCATATTTGACTGGCGAGACTACGGCGGCTTTGGAATTTTTGGCGGAGCAATTGCCGGGGATGTTGGATCTGGCGCGGTTGATCGAGGAGAAATTGCGCTTGGAGCGCGAATTGGCGGAGCGGGAGCGGATGGCGTCGCTCGGGCAGATGGCGGCGAACGTGTCGCACAATTTGCGGAATCCTTTGAGTTCGATGAAGACGGTGCTGCAGGTGCAGCTGGAGAATCCGGAATTGCCGCTGGATGTGCGGCGGGATTGTTCGTTAGTCGTAAATGAAATAGACCGCATGAGCGCGAAATTGACGCAGCTTTTGCGTTATGCGAAGCCTTCGACGAACGGGCAGCGCGTGGCGGCGGTGGCTCTGGCGAATCAGACTGCGGTGCTTTTTCGTCATGATGCCGAGCAGCGGAATGTGCGGCTGGAGTTTGAGCGGCCGACCGCAGAGATTTTTGCGGTGGCTTCGGAGGATGGGTTGAGCGAGGTGCTTTCTAATTTGATTGTGAATGCGCTGGAGGCGCAGCCGGAGGGAGGGCGGGTGCGGGTGAGTTTGGCGCGGACGGATGGGCGGCTGGAAATTATTGTGGACGACGATGGTCCGGGGATTACGCAGGAATTGCGGGCGAAGATTTTTCAGCCTTATTTCACGACTAAGGCGACGGGGACGGGGTTGGGGCTTTCGATTGTGGCGCGGAGGATTGACGAGATGGGCGGGACGATGGCGTGTGAGAGTCCTTTGCGAGGCGGGAAGGGGACGCGGTTTCGTTTGACGTTGCCGTTGGCGGATCCAGACAAGGAAGGGAAGTGAATTGATGCGAACGATTCTGGTGGTGGATGACGAGGCGGCGGCGCGGTATGGGGTGCGGCGGGCGTTGGAGAGCAAGTACAAGATTGTGGAGGCTGGGTCGGCTGCGCTGGCGCGCGACGTGGTGGCTGCGGAAAAACTGGATTTGATTTTGTTGGATCTGGTGATGCCGGGGGAGGATGGGATTTCGTTTTTGCGTTGGCTGCGCGCGGAGGGACGGGAGACGCCGGTGATTGTGGTTTCGGCGCTGGATTCGGCGAAGACGGCTGTGGAAGCTTTGCAGAGTGGGGCGGCGGATTACATTGTGAAGGGATACGACATCGAGGAGTTGCGCAAGCGTGTTGGAAATGCTTTGCAGCTGGCGGAACTGGCGGCGGAAAACACGCGGTTGCGGCGGGAATTGGTGGCGGATGGGCAGTTCGGGCGATTGTTGGGTGCATCGCCGGCGATGCGGCGGGTATTTGAGATGGCGGAGCGCGTGGCTGGCGACGGACGCTACTGTTTTGATTTTGGGCGAGAGCGGCACGGGGAAGGATTTGCTGGCGCAGGAAATTCACGAGCGGTCGCAGCGGGCGCGGGACGCGTTCGTGGCGGTGAATTGCGCGGCGTTGCCGGAAAATTTGATCGAGTCGGAGCTGTTTGGGTATGAGCGCGGCGCGTTTACGGGGGCGGCGCAGCAGCGCAAGGGGAAATTCGAGTTGGCTTCGGGCGGCACGACTTTTCTGGATGAAATCGGAGACATGAACCCGGTGACGCAGGCGAAAGTGTTGCGGGCGCTGGAAAACCGGAAGATCGAACGGCTGGGCGGGTCGCAGTCGATTGACGTGGATGTGCGGGTGATCAGCGCGACGCACCGGGATTTGCGGGGGGAGATTGCAGCGGGGCGATTCCGCGAGGATCTGTATTACCGGTTGCGCGTGGTGACTTTGGAGCTGCCTGCTTTGCGGGAGCACAAGGAGGATATCCCCTTGCTTGCGGATGCGTTTTTGAGGCAACTGGGGGCGCGGCACAATCGGCGCGCTCGCTTGAGCCATGAGGCGATGGATTTGCTGCGCGCGTATGATTGGCCGGGAAATGTGCGCGAATTGCGTAATGCTTTGGAGCGGAGCCTGGTCTTGTGCGCGGGCGATGAGATTGGGGCTGAGGATTTACCTGCGGAGATTCAAGAGTATGCCGGACCCGTCGCTGCTGCGGCTGCGGATTCCGATAGCGGTAATTTTTTGGCGGAGAGCGATTTTCGCGAGGCGAAGCGGCAATTTGAGATTGTGTATTTGAAACGGAAGTTGGAAGAGCACCGCTGGAATGTTTCGCAGACGGCGGCGGAGGTGGGGTTGCACCGGCAGAGCTTGCAGGAGAAATTGCGGGAGCTGGGGATTCAGAGGCCGGGGAAATGAAGCGAGGAGGAGAGGAGCTGCCGGCCTTGCGGATTTCGAAAAAAGCAGATCCCTCGCTGCGCTCGGGATGACATCGCTCACGCTCCGCGCTCAAATGGCGAATTATCAATGAGCGTTGTGGCACAAATTGCGGGATTCGTTTTGGGTGGCGGGAAGAGCTCGCGCATGGGCGTCGACAAAGGGCTTTTGGAGATTGATGGGGTGGCCATGATTGTGCGGACGGTGCGGGTGGTGGAGTCGGTTGCGGATTCGGCGCGGGTGGTGGGCGGGGCAGAAATGTACCGGGGGTTGGGATTGAACGCGATTGCCGATGATTGGCCTGGTGCTGGACCTTTGGGCGGAATCGCCACGGCTTTGCGAGTGTCGGAAGCGGAGTGGAATTTGATTGTGGCTTGCGATTTGCCTTATCTGACGCGGCCGTGGTTGGAATTCTTGGCGCAGCGGGCGCGCGTGTCTGTTGCGGATGCGGTGGTGCCGATCAATGCGCGGGGGGCGGAGCCGCTGTGCGCGATGTATCACGCGCGCTGCGAGCCTGCGATTCACCGAGCGCTGGAAGAGGGGACGCGGAAAGTTACCGACGGCCTGGCGCGAATTCGCGTGGAGTACTTGGAACCAGCGGAATGGAAAAGCTTTGATTCCGAGGGGCTGCTATTCAAGAATATGAACACGCCCGCGGATTACGAGGAAGCGAAAACCAGGCTCGCGGTGCGCGCGAAATCATGAGCGGCCACTATTTCGAATTCAAGAACGTCTCGAAATCGTTCGACGAGAACGATGTGCTGAAGGACGTGAGTTTTTACGTCGAGCAGGGCGAGACGGCGGTGATCATGGGGCGCAGCGGCGTGGGGAAGTCGGTGTCGTTGAAATTATTGCTGGGATTTTTGCAGCCGGATGCCGGGCAAATTATTGTGGCCGGGAAAGACGTGACGGGGTGGAGCGAGGAGCAATTTTCGCAGATACGGCGGCGCGTGACGATGGTGTTTCAGTCGGGCGCGCTATTCGATTCGCTGACGGTGGCGGAAAACGTGGCGTTTCCTTTGGAGACGCGCGGCGAAAGCGAAAACCCTGAAAAAATCGACGCGACGGTGCAGAAGCTTCTGGATGACCTGGAGCTTCGCGAATTTGCCGATCGGCTGCCTTCGGATTTAAGCACCGGCGTAAAGCGCGCGGTGGCTATTGCACGAGCGCTGGCGGAAGAGCCCGACGCGATTCTGTACGACGAGCCGACAACCATGGTGGATCCTTTGATGGCCGCGCACATGAGCGACTTGATCGCCAAGTTGAAGGCGAAACTGCACAAGACCTCCATTGTGGTGACGCACGACACACATCTGGCGAAGAAGCTGGCGGACAGAATTATTTTTCTGCAGGAAGGACGGCTGGGATTTTTCGGGACCTGGCAGGAGCTCGAAAGGTCCAAGGAACCATTCTTGCAGAATTTCCTCGCACAGGATGAACTGATCCCCGCGCTGGATGCCACTGCGTGAGCACTACCCCTTCGTCGACCAATCCAAAAGATCAGCTGCGCCGGGTGATGGGTTTTTGGGATTTGCTGCTGTTCAATATTGCGGCAGTCCTGGGGCCACGATGGATCGCAGCGGCGGGCCACAACGGAACATCTTCGATTTCATTGTGGGCACTATCGGCAGTGGGATTTTTTGTGCCGACGGCGCTGGTGATTGTGGAGCTGACTTCGCGTTTTCCAGAAGAAGGCGGATTGTACGCGTGGTCGAAGGAAGCTTTTGGGGATTTTCACGGATTCATCGCGGGTTGGACATATTGGATCTACACGATTTTTTATTTTCCGGCGCTGCTGCTGGCTAGCGCGGCGATGAGCGCGTACGTGATCGGGCCGCGCGGGGCGGCGTTAGCGCAAGATCGCGGTTTTCTGCTGGCGGGATCGTTCGTATTGCTCGCTGTGGCGGTGGGGCTGAATTTGATCGGATTGAATATCGGGAAGTGGCTGCAGAACGCTGGCGGAGTTTCGACTTATCTGCCTTTATTGATCTTGACGGCGGTGGCGGTGATTTTGTGGCGCGCGCATGGCGCGGTGACGCATTTCACTTGGCCGAACATGATGCCGACCTGGGATTGGGGCACGGTGAACTTCTGGCCGCAGATTGCGTTTGCGTTCACGGGGTTGGAAATCGCGTCCATGATGAGCGAAGAGGTGCGCGACCCGCGGCGCACGTTTCCGCGCGCGATTTTTGTGTCGGGAGCGCTGATCGCGGTGATTTATATCGTAGGGACGTTTGCGGTGCTGTCGCTGGTGCCGGCGGAGCAGGTGGATCCGAAGAGTGGCGTGTTTCAAGCGATCACGATGGGATCCACGATGTTGCGCGTAGGATTTTTGGGCGTTTTGGCGGCGCTGCTGGTGTCTGTGGGGAATGCGGGTGGAGTGGGGAGCACGGTGGCGGGAGCGTCGCGAGTGCCGTTTGTGGTCGGAATTGACCGTTATTTGCCTGCGGCGTTCGGACGAATTCATCCGCGATGGAAGACGCCGCACGTGGCGATCCTGGTGCAGGCGGGAGTTTCCGCGGCGATTCTGCTGCTGATTCAGATCAACGAGACGGCGAACAGCGCTTATCAGATTCTGGTGGATGCGACGACGATCGTTTATTTTATTTCGCTGATTTATATGTATGCGGCGGCGATCAAATTGGCTTACCGGAAAGATCGCGGCGCGAATGCGAACGCGGTTTTGATACCGGGCGGAAAATTGGGCGTGTGGATTGCGAGTTTGCTGGGGATTGTGGTGGTGACGGGAGGGATTGCGCTGTCGTTGATTCCGCCAGCGGAATCGGTGGATAAATTTATGTTCGTGGAGAAATTGGTGGTGGCGACGGCGCTTTCGGTTTTGCTGGGATTGATTTTGTATTACCGCGGAGCGAGGGCGAAGGCGCGGGAAATCGCCAGCCGGTAAATTTTCAGGAACATCCAGTGGTTGTTTCCGTATGCGCTTGTTCCGGCCAAAAATTCCTTCAAAAGCTTCAACCTTCCGCGGACTCGAGCGCGGCAACAGCAGCGGACTGCGCCGCCGACTTAGCTCTTCGGGCGGCATCTTCCGCGGCTCGTTGATTCATGGTGCTCATAAAGTCGTCCTGCATGGGCTGGACGAACCTGACCATGTGCAGAAACTTGGTCTTGCCGAGCATGGCGACGCGGACACGGGTTTTAGCGCGGGCTGCGGCGTGGTGGGGAGCATTGCTGATCAAGGCGGTTTCGCCGAAATGGTGGCCTTCGCTCAGGCGCGCGATCACGAATTCGACTTCCTGTTCACGGCGGACCACTTCCACTTCACCCTGCTGGATAAAATAGGCGAAGTCTCCGTGGTCTCCCTGCTGGAAGATGAGATCGCCCGGCTCGAATAGCGCAAAGGCAAACATGCTGCTGCGGCGGTGATAGCGATACAGCCCTACCGCGGCGAGAGCGATCGTGGCGAAAAGAATCAAGACAGGCGCGACGGTGGAAAAAAGGAAGAGAGTGCCTCCGTTGGTGCGGAGCAAGAATCCCAAACACAGGAGATACACAATTAAAGCGAGAACTTGCGCGCCGATCAGGGCCCAGCGCAGGAAACGCGGGTCGACTTCGATGGTTCTGATGGAGGGTGCGCTCATCGTTTTACGGCGTGTCCAGCGCCATATGTGAATTAAGGTTGGCCACGCGCGATAACGACCGGGCCGCCACGACTCGCAAAGTACGGCGCAATTTAGCGCATTTCGGTTTCGCAAGCAATCGTTGAGAGGCGGAAATTTCCAGCGGGGCACAGGGTGCCGTGCCCCTACAGTCGTGGATAAGTCTCCGCGAGGATTAGTGGACTGAGCGGTTTTGGTGGGTTGCTTTTGTGGCTAGGGAGAAGCGGGGCTCGATTTCGTTTTTTGCCGGGCTGGATTCGGTTACGCGGGCTGCTACGTATTCTCCCAGCGACGGGCCGTGCTTGAAGCCGTGGCCGGAGCCGCCGCCGACCAGCCAGACGTCGTCAAATTCCGGGTGGCGATCAATCAGGAAATCTCCGTTGGAGGTGTTTTCGTACTGGCAGACGCGCGTTTCGACGATGGGGGCGTTTTTCAGGGTAGGGAAGCGGCGGGCTACGAATTTTTGCGCGGCTTCGACGGTTTCCGGGCTGGCGACGCGCGATTGCGTATCGGGATCAACGCGGGGGCCGTGGCGATCGTCGGCGACTTTGAAGCCGCGCGATTCGATGTCGGGCATGCCGTAGAATTCGTCTTTCAGATAGAGCCACGTTGGAAGATTAGGTTGCGCGAAATTTGTTTCGCCGGGCGGTACGCCGAAAAAGAAAATCTCCTGGCGCGACGGAAAGATGCGGTTTGCTAGAAGATCGGGGAAGATTTTTCCCAGCCAGGGGCCGCAGGCGAAGACGTAGGCGCCGGCAGAGATTGTTTCTCCGGTCGCTGTTTTTAGGTTCGTGATTTTTCCGCTTGTTGGGCTGGTGGGAGCGAGGATAGCGGCGTTGCGATATGCTACGCCGATTTTTATTGCTTGCTCGACTACGGTTTGCACGGCGCGGCGCGCCATTAGGACGCCGCTTTCGGGTTCGTAGATGCCCCAGGCGTCTTCGTCGAATGAGATTTGCGGATAGTGTTTGCGGAGGCCTAGGAGCGAGAGGCGTTCGTGCGGGACTTTGTGATCTTGCAGGGCGGCTAGAGTGTCTAGCGCGTATTGATATTTATCGTGGGCGATCCAGAGGACGCCGGTTTGCTGGAACAATTCGGGGCGCGCGGCTTCGGCGAAGATTTGCTTCCAGAGCGGCAGCGCGCGGAGGGACCAGCGGGTGTAGATGTCGTCTGAGCCATAGCCCATGCGGATGATGCGCGATTCGCCGCCGGAGCTGGCGCGGGAGTTGGCGGGGCCGTAGGCGTCGAGGAGCGTGACTTGGGCGCCGGATTTTTGCAGGAAGTAGGCGGTCCAGGCGCCGAAGACGCCGGCGCCGATTACGGCGATGTCGGGGGAGTTGGGCTTAGGCATTTGCGTGTTAGGGCGTTCGCGATGTGCGCTCAATCGGAGAGAGATCCTTCGCTGCGCTCGAGGATGACGGCACGAAAACCATTAAAAGCCTTCCTCGACTAGGTGCTTCACTGTCAGGTGCGAGGTGGCTGCGGACTTTTCGTTGTGCAGCAGGCTTTCTACGTATTTGGCGAGGATGTCGGCTTCCATGTTGACGGCGTCGTTCGGCGACATGGCTTGGACATTGGTGTGCTGCGTAGGTGAAAGGGATGATGGCGATGTCGGCGATGCCATCGTGCCAGCGGGCTACTGTGAGGCTGATGCCGTCGATCGCGATGGAGCCTTTTTCGGCTACGTAGCGGCGGAGATCTTCGGGGACGCGGACGGAGAGCCACCAATTGTCGCCTTCGGGGACTAGGCGGGTGACGCGGCCGATGCCGTCTACGTGGCCTTGCATGAAGTGGCCGCCGAGGCGGGCGCCGGCGGCTAGCGGGCGTTCGAGATTGACGAGATGGCCCGGGTTTTTTTTCGCCGAAATTGGTGCGGCGGAGAGTTTCGCCGGAGAGATCGGCGGCGAAATGGTCGGCGGTCGAATTCGACTACTGTCAGGCAGCAGCCGTTGACGGAGATGCTGTCGCCGAGTTTTGTTTCGCGCGCGATTTCGGATTCGAGCGGCTGATCGGCGGAGTCTGCTCGAAGCTGACGCGGAGGCGGCCGCCGTCCGTGCGCGTGCTCGAGCGATTCAATTTTTCCTACTTGTTCGGTGATGCCTGTAAACATCGCGAAAGTATCCTGTGACTACGAAATCTGGGCCCGATTTTGCGTACTTGAGATTCTGCAGCGCCGGCGATTTTGCAAACCAGCGCGACGGGATGCTGGCCATCGGTACGCCGCCGGTGCCCATGATTTTGGGAGCATAGAAGAGAATCATTTTGTCCACAATGCCGGCCTCGAGCGCGGCGCCGTTCAGTTCGGCGCCGGCTTCGAGCAGGACGTTCAGAATTTCGCGTTTGCCGAGTTCGCGGATCACGGCGTGCAGATCCACGTGGCCGCGGCGTGCGGGAACGCGGACAGACTTCGACGCCGGCGCGCTGCAGGGCGCGGGCTTTCGGCGAATCGGCGGATTGCGTGGTGAATACTACGACATCGTTCTTTGCGGATTTTACGAGGTTCGAGCGCAGCGGCGTCGCAGGCGCGAATCCACGATCGCGCGGAGGAGTGGGCGGCGGCGCGGCTTCGCCGGTGCGGTCGGTCAGGCGCGGGTTGTCGGCGAGGACGGTGCCGATGCCGGTGAGGAGGGCGTCGGCTTCGTGGCGCAAGTGTTGGACTGCGTCGCGCGATTCCTCGCTGGTGATCCAGGTGACGCTGCCGGCCGTTTGGGCGATTTGGCCGTCGAGGGTGAGCGCGGTTTTCAGGGTGACGAGCGGGCGCTTGGTTTGAATCCACCAGGCGAAATCTTCGTTGTAGCGTCGGGCGAAATTTTCCAGTACGCCGTGGTGTACCTCAATTCCCGCGCGCCGTAAGTGCGGCGAAGCCTTTGCCTGAGACGGCGGGATTGGGATCGCGCATCGCGGCTACGACTCGTTTGACGCCGGCGGCGATGATGGCTTTGGTGCAGGGGCCGGTGCGGCCGGTGGTGCAGCAGGGTTCGAGCGTGACGTAGAGCGTGGCGCCGCGGGCTTTTTTTCCGGCTTTTTTCAGGGCGACGATTTCGGCGTGATCGCGGCGGTCGTAAGCGTGGAAACCTTCGGCTACGATCCTGCCATTTTTGACGAGCACTGCGCCGACGATCGGGTTCGGGTGCGCTAGGCGCGACACCCTGGATCGCCAGGTCGAGGGCGCGGGCCATCCATTTTTCGTCGGTAGGCGGTCGTGTTCATGTTGTGGATTCTCCGGCGCATACACCAAGGCTGGCGCCCTGAAGGCGCGCCGCTACAAATTCAAGGAGCTAGATGCCGGCTGATCGCAGCTTAATCGAAGAGCGAGTTGACGTAGGTTTGCGCGTCAAAGGGCACCAGGTCGTCGATTTTTTCGCCTGTGCCTACGAAGCGGATCGGCAGGTTCAGTTCGCGCGCGATGGCTACGACGATGCCGCCTTTCGCTGTGCCGTCGAGTTTGGTCAGGACGATGCCGGTGACGCCGGCGTGGCTCCAGAATTCGCGGGCTTGATTGAGGCCGTTCTGGCCGGTGGTGGCGTCGAGGACGAGCAGCACGTCGTGCGGCGCGCCGGGAATTACTTTGGCGGCGGTGCGTTTCATTTTGTCCAGCTCGGCCATCAGATTGGATTTGGTGTGCAGGCGGCCGGCGGTGTCCACGATGACGACATCGGCGCTGCGCAGCGCGCGCGGCGGCGAGCGCGTCGAAAACTACGGCGGAGGGATCGGCGCCGGGTTTCTGTTTGATGAGTTCGACGCCGGAGCGGCGCGCCCAGACTTCGAGTTGTTCGATGGCGGCGGCGCGGAAATGTGTCGGCGGCGCAGAGAACTACCGTGGCGCCTTCTTTTTTCAGGCGGCTGGCGAGTTTGCCGATGGTCGTGGTTTTGCCGGTGCCGTTGACGCCGACGACGAAGATGACGCGCGGTTCGTTGGTCGGTTTGCCGTCGGAATTGGAATTCCCGTTTGCAGCGGGTGCGGTGAGGATTTTCAGGATTTGATTTTTCAGTTCGCGCTTCAGCGAGCCGGGTTCGGTGAGTTTGTGCTCGTTCACTTGCTGGCGGAGGGCGGCGAGGACTTCTTTGGTGGTGCGCACGCCGAGGTCGGCGCTGAGCAGCGCGGATTCGAGCTGCTTCAGCAGCTCGGGGTCAACGGGGCGATCGCCGGTGAGGAATTGTTCGACGCGCGCGGAAAGTTCCGTGCGAGTTTTGCTGACGGAATCTTTCAGCCGTTCGAGGAGTGTGGGTTCGGGTGGTCCGAAGAGCGAGATCATGATTTGCCGCAGTGGTGCGCGGAGCATTTGATTGTAGCAAAGAGGCTGTCATTGGTGAAAAAGCGGTGGCTAGTGATTAGTGACGAGCGGCTAGAAAGCTTACGTGACAGGGGTTACTGGTGATGCGGGCGCGTGACTGAAATCTAGACTTCTACCAGAGTCGGCGGTTAGGCGGAGGCGGCCTGAGGCTATGGCGGCTTCGAGGGATTCTACTACTTGGGATCGAATTTGAGATGGCCAGGGAGCGGATGCGTTCTACGGCGAATTCCAGGTCCATGGCGGATTGGTAGGGACGATTGGTGGTGATGGCGTCGAAGGTGTCGGCGACGGCGATGATGCGGGCCATCATCGGAATTTGATCGCCGGCGAGGCCGTAGGGGTAGCCTGCGCCGTCCATGCGCTCGTGGTGCAGCTCGATGCCGGGGAGCATGTCTTTCAGCTGCGCGACGGGGCGCATGATGTTGGCGCCCTTGGTGGGATGCTGCTTCATCAGGTCGAATTCTTCGTCGGTGAGCTTGCCGGGCTTTTTCAGGACGCGATCGTCCACGCCGATTTTGCCGACGTCATGCAACAGCGCGGAGATGCGCAGGCGGTCGAGCTCTTCGGCGTCCAGAGCCCATGTACTCGCCGATGATGATGGAATATTTGGCGACGCGGCCGGAGTGGCCGCGGGTGTAGGGATCCTTTTCGTCGATGGCGGCGGCGAGCATGCGGATGGAGCCGAGGAAGAGTTCGCGATTTTCCTCGGCGGCTTGCTTCAGGCGCTCGACGTACTGCTCGATGTCGCCCGCCATGTTATTGAAAGTTTCGGCGAGCTCGCTGATTTCCGCGGCGCCTTCCACGCTGCACGCGTTCGTGAAATTCGGCGCGGCTGATGGCGCGAACGGATTCGACCAGGCCGCGAATGGGGCGGGTGATGCCGAGGGCGAAAAGATATCCGAACAAGAGCGCGACAAGAGTGACGCCCACGACGAAGCTGAGCGCCTGCGCGGTGAGTTCGTTCACGCCGGCGTCGATGCGCGCTTCATCCAGGCTGCGCTGGGCGATGACCGTCCAGCCCAGCTCCGGGATGGTGCTGTAGGTGCCGATCATTTCGACGGGACGATTATTTTTGTCCGGCTCGAAGAAATGCATGGTTTCGGTGGCGCGCAATTCCTGAGGCAATTCCTTCAAGTGGCCGACGATGGGGGAAGTGGAGGTGACGTCGCGGCCGGGAACCATGTCGGTGGTATCGGGGTGCGCGACGATGTGGCCGTGTCCATCGACGATGAACACGACGCGCTCGCGCACGCTGGCATCGCGGATGCGCGTCGAGCAAAGGATCAATGGAAACGACCGCGGCGAGCATGCCGGTGAATTGCCCGTCGGAAGAAAGCGGGACGGAGACGACTAGCGCCGGGCGATTGTCTTTGCCAAGGGCGAAGGGTTCGCTGACGAAAGGGAGGCCCTGAATGCTGGCGGTGAAAGCGCGCTTGAGCGCGCCGCCGACGAAGGGATCCTGATCGGCGTTGAAGCTGCCGGCCGATTGTCCTTTGGCTTGCTTGTTAACGGCGGTGACGTAGAGGATGTTGGGATTATTTTCGACGAAGCTTTGCAGCAGGCGCGCGAGTTGCGGAGCGTGCGCGGGGTCGTCCACGTTTTCTATCCAGCCGGTGAGCGCGAGAACCTGGCGCTGGCTGAGAAGCTGTTCGCGCAGATTTTGTTCGAATTGCAGGGTTTCGCTGGCGAGCGAACGAGTGATTTCGGATTGCTGGACGCGCTCGGTGTCTTGCAGTTTTTCTTCGCTGAGGCGCAGTACCTGGCGATGGTAAAGCCACAGCGGCGTGATGCTGACGAACAAAAGGGCGCCCAGCACAATCCAGAGGATGCGCAGCCGGCGCGTGGTCAGCTGCTTGAGGGCTTTGATGGGCAGGGAATCCCGTCAATAAAATGCTAGCGAAGAGTGAGAGGCGAAACAACGGGACGAAAGTACTGGGGTTGGCGAATAAGCCACAGAGGGATTGGGACTTAATGAGGCGGCGCGAGCGCGAAATTTAGTTGCGGTCGGCGGGCTGGAGCGTTCGGCAGCGCGAAGGGACCGCGGATGACTATTCGTCTTTTTTTGCGGCGAACCGAGGCGAGGTTCTTCGCCGGCGATGAGGCGCTCGATATTTGCGCGATGTTTGAAATGACCAGCACGACGATGATTAGCGTGCCGAAGCGTGACGATTTCCGGAGGCGCGTGGCCGGGCGCGTAGAGGAGGTAAATAAAAAGAGGGAGCGCGGCTGCGGCGGAGATGGAGCCGAGCGAGGAATAGCGCCAGAAAATCACCACCAGCAGCCACAGAGCGATTCCGGCAGCGACCGCTTGCCAGCAGATCGGCAGGAAAACGCCGAGGCCGGTGGCGACTCCTTTGCCGCCTTGGAAACCGAGCCACATCGGGAACATGTGGCCGACGACGGCGAAGACAGCGGCGACCATCATCCAGCGAATATTGCCGCCTGTGAAATGCGGCTGGCGAGCCAGACGGCGAGATAGCCTTTGCCTGCGTCGAGGGCTAGAGTGAGGATGCCGGCGAGTTTTCCGGCGTTGCGCGTGACGTTGGCGGCGCCGATATTGCCGCTGCCGATTTCGCGGATGTCCGGGCCGCCGAAGGCTTTGACGATGAGCAAACCGAAGGGGATCGAGCCCAGTAGGTAGGCGACGATCGGGATCAGCCAGGCTGAGTTCACTTGGCACCTTGAACAAACGGAAATGTGGCGAGTTTCTTGTATTCGCGCGCCGGCACGTTTCAGGACGCTTTCAAACAAGTGAAATTCGGATTCGCGCGCCGAGCCGAAATCATACGACTTCAAGGCATCGGCTGCACGAACGAGATTTTCAATGCCTTTGGTGGAATTGATGCGCGCGAGAGTGAGGTGCGGCACGAAGGTACGGGATTCTCGGGGAAAACCCAGGGGTTCGAGCGTGGCTTCAAGGGCGGCGGCAAGTTCGAAAAGATTTGGAGAGGCTTCAACCGCCGTCCAGATGACGCGTGGCTTGAATTCATTGGGGAAAAAGCCGAGGGCGCGAAAGTGCATGTTCGACCGGCTGGGGGGAGTGGATTTTTGCGACGGCGGCGCGGATGGAGTCGAGCTTTTGGGCATCAGCGTTGCCGAGGAATTTTAGCGTCAGGTGCATGGACTCGGGGCGGACCCAGCGGGCGGAGCGGGATTTCGGTTTCAGCTGTGCGATCAAATCGGCGAGGGCGCGGCGAACCGCGTCGGGCAGATCGAAGGCGACGAAAAGGCGCATGTGTTTAGGCTCTGACTTGGGCGTTGGAAAAAGAAAATAGCGGCGTATGGCGTCGAGAGCGGATTGCGCGGCGAATTGACGAATGCGTTCGCGGTCTCCCGGGAAGCGATAAGCGCGTTCGCGCGGGCCGTGCTCGTCGGCGAGGCCGATGTGCACCAGGCCCACAGGTTTTTCGGGAGTGCCGCCGCCGGGGCCGGAGATGCCGGTGATTCCGACGCCGAGAGTTGCGCCGGTGCGTTTGCGGATGCCGTCGGCGAGCGAGAGCGCGACTTCGGAGCTGACGGCGCCTTTGGCTTCGATCATGCTTTGCGGAACGCCGACGAGGGAAGTCTTGAGTTCGTTGCTGTAGCAGATTACGCCGCCGAGAAAATAGGAGGAGCTGCCCGGAACGTTGGTGAGGCGTTCGGCGAGCATGCCGCCGGTGCAGCTTTCGGCGACGGCGACGGTGGCGTGATTTTCGGTGAGGACGCGCGCGACGACTTCTTCAAGGGCTTCTCCGTGGTGGAGTAGAGATGTTCGCCGAGAGCGAGAGCCATGCGCTGCGGTGATTTCGTCGAGAAGCTTTTCGGCTTTGGCGGGTTCGCGCGACCAAGTGCGCGGATGGAGTTGCGTGCCAGTGGGCGAGGCGAGGATGGTGGTTTCCGTATCGGGATAGAGCTGGTAGAGCGGGCGGACGCGGGTTTCGACGTCGGATTCGCCGAGGCCGGTGACGCGCAGGTCGCGCGTGAAGAGGCGCTCGTCGTGACTCATTTTCGCGAGGCGCGGGGCGACTTCGGATTCGAACATGGATTTCAGTTCGCTGGGCACTCCGGGAAGAAGCACGAGGATGTGACCGCTGGCTTCGAGCCATAGACCGGGCGCAGTGCCGCGCGGATTGGGGAGAACCGTGGCGCCTTCGGGGACCATGGCCTGACGGACGTTGATTTCCGGCATGGTGCGCGCGAAGCGGCGGAAGCGTTCCTGTATGCCGCGCAGGATTTCCTCGTCGCGGCGAAGTTTTCTACCGAGAAGATCGGCGATAGTTTCGCGCGTGCGGTCGTCATCGGTGGGGCCGAGGCCACCGGAAGATACGATGAGGTCGGCGCGGTCGAGGGCGTGGCGAAAGGTGGAGTGCAGTTCGGACGGCGAATCGCCGACGACGGATTTGTGGAGGACGCGAATGCCGAGGCGATTTAGTTCACCAGTGAGCCAAAGGGAATTGGTGTCCAGGCGATAGGGAGTAAGAAGCTCGGAACCGACAGCTATGATCTCCGCATTCATCTAGAAATGTTGTACTCGATGACGAGCGGGATGCGCAAGTCGCGTGCGGCATGTAGGCGCAACGGGCTTGCGGCGGCGCGCGGGCCGGAGTGGTCGCGGAGACGCTGTGGGCTTCGCGGACTTTTCGCGATTAGGCCGATGCTGATGCTGAGGCCGGCGCGGCTGCTGCGGCCGCTTGGGCGCGGAGGACGAGGACGGAACATTCGGCGGTCCGGACGAGTTTGTCAGTGACCGAGCCGAAAGCGAGGCGTCGCCATCCGGTGACGCCGTGAGTGGCGATCACGATGACGTCGGTTCTTTCGGATTCAGCTACGCGGATAATTTCCATTGCGGGATCGTTGCTGAGGCTGACGGTGCTGCGCGCGTGCACACCTTGCTGCTGGAGCTCGGCCGCCAAGTCCGCGAGGCGCGTCTTCGCGCTGTCGATCAATTGGTTTTCGTATTCACCCTCGGTGAAGATATTGGCGTGGCCTTCGAGTTTGGGGATCACCGGGACAACGTGGACGAGCAGAATTTCCGAGCCGTAGCGGGCGGCGATGTCTTCGGCCACGTCGAGGGCCTGCAGGGAGAAGTCGCTGAAGTCTATGGGGGATAGGATTCGTTTGGCTGCAAACATGGCTGAGCGTCCTTTGCGGCTTTTTTGTGGCGCTTTCGAGAAGAGACTCTATGACATTGGGGCGGTTGCTGGCGTGTTAACGAAGTGTTGCGGGGGTGTGAAAGTGTTTTGGCGGATTGCGCGGCGTTTTTTGTCTGTAGGCGCGATTCGAGCGCTGGAAAGTGAAAAGACGAAGGCGTGGGCGCTGTGAAATTGGGGCTTTCGAGCGCGATTGTGTGTGGCGTCAGAGCAATGGCGCACTGACCCTTCGCAACGGCACTCAGGGTGAAAGTGCACCGCTACAAATTCAACGGCGGGTTTCCGCTTGTTGTTAGTGCTCGGGCTGGCCACAATGGCCGCATCAAGTGATGCATGGCGACGAATCGAAGATTGACTGAACAGGCTGCACACGGGAGGGACAGACTTGGCTGACGAAAGCGGCGGAGATTCGAACGACGGCTTGCGAGGTCAGAGCGCGGTGGACAGTGCTACGGATTTGAAGAAGCCCACAGATCCGGAACCGCGGCGGCCTTGGATGCGCACCGACCGGAGCCGTTTGCTTTTGTGGGTGGGGATCGGAAT
The DNA here is from genome assembly GCA_963834215.1 of uncultured Acidobacteriota bacterium. Lineage (GTDB taxonomy): Bacteria > Acidobacteriota > Terriglobia > Acidiferrales > UBA7541 > Palsa-295. The sequence goes on from CAWIAM010000002.1 coordinate 159,747, forward strand.
TATTCTGCCGGGCATTCTCGTTTACGCGACCGGATTGGCGCATAAAGCGACTCACGGCGCGTTCAGCGTAAGCAGTGAATTGCCGATCAAAGCGATCATGGCGTTTTTTGTGATGCTGGCGACCTGGATCGTCGCCCGCATCGAGAAACGGCCGCTTGCTGATTACGGCATTCCGCTGGGCGGAGTGCTGGGCATACGATTTTGGGAAGGCTTGCTGTGGGGATTCGCGATGCTTTCCGCGATCGTGATGATTTTGCGCGCGACGGGGAATTTTCAGATTGATTCGGTGGCGCTGAACGGTCCGGCGCTTTTTCGTTATGCGTTGGGCTGGGGCGCGGTATTTATGGCCGTGGCGATTAGCGAGGAGTTTGCGTTTCGCGGCTACTGGCTTTTCGTAATGGCGAGACGGTGGCGGTTCTGGCCGGCGGCGCTTTTTCTTTCGGCGATCTTCGCTGTGGCGCACCTGGGCAATCCCGGCGAAAACGTGTTTGGCATTCTGCAAGTGTTGGAGATCGGTTTGCTGTTTTGTCTGACCATCCGGGGGACCGGGACATTGTGGTTTGCGGTGGGATTCCATGCGGCTTGGGATTGGGCGGAGACTTTTTTCTATGGGACCTCGGATAGTGGATTAGTTGGCGTGGGGCATTATTTGAATACTTCGGTGCAGGGGTCGAAGTGGCTTACGGGGGGATCGGCGGGGCCGGAGGGGAGCGTTGTTGCGTTTTTCGTGATTTTGGTTTGCGCGTTGTTGATTCATTTGCGATTTCCGCGTGCGGTTTATCCGGATCGGCCGGTGTGAAGGCGGGTACGTGGGTGAATCAAGAGCGGGCACGGCATGCCGTGCCCCTACCCTTCGCTAATTGACACCGGAGTTGTTTCGTTCAGTCGGAGGCTTAGAGAAAGCGCAGCCAGCCTTCGAAGATGTCGGACCAGGCGTGGGCTAGCATGCTGGCGCGGAGATTGCGGCGCCAGGCTACTAACGCTCCGTAGAGAATTCCCAGGACGGCGATCACGATTACTCGTTTCCACCCTTGATAGGTGTGGGCCAGGCCAAAAATGGCGCCTTGGAGAATCACGGCGGCTGCGATGCTGCGCGTGGCGGCTTGGAATTGGCGCTGCAGATATCCGCGAAACACGATTTCCTCGCAGATGCCTGCCGAGATGCTGAGCAGGATCCAGAGAGAGACTTCCGCAAAGCCAGATGGCGGCTGATAGCTGCCGGTTGCCGCAGGGACGCGTTCGACGGCGCGACTTACGAGCCAAGCCGTTAATTCCCACACGCCCCAGAAGGGGATCGCGATGGCTACGTCGAGGGCAACGCTGCGCCAGCTCGTCCAGCGGCCGCCGGTGAGATCGCGCAGATGGCCGCCCTTCCAGTGAACTCCCGCCCACGCCCAGTAGGCCATGCCCCATTCCGAGAGGATCAGCAGCGCGTACGTGCGTAGCATCGCCGCATGGGCGCCAGTTGCCGGCGCTGGCGGAGCGAAGCCGGGAGTTGGTGAGTTCTGAGGCATACCTATGCGGAATCCGACGTATGCATAGATGAGCAGGATCGTGAGCGTATGCCAGGGCGCGGCGATCAGCCGGCGGTCGGGTGGAGTGGGAGCAAGGGCGGCGGCGACGTTGTTCATGCGTTCCCCCGACGATACACGAAGGTGCAGTTAGATACGCGGGGCGCGCGGAATAATTGCACGAAATAATTCTGACGGTGAAGCTATTAGCCGTTGAGGGGGAGGCCTGCTACGTCCCAATCGAGGGAGTAGAGAGCGTTGTTGGTGGCGATCATGGCGCGATGCGAGGGCAAGAGGGCTAGACCGACGATGTTGGAGCCGCTGACTGCCAGTTGCGGTTCGGCTTGGGGAGTTAATCGCACTATGCCGCGCTTGCCGCCTAGCGAGCCGGCGACATAGAGATTGCCGGCGCGATCGAACGCGAGGCCTTGCGGGCGGCCGAGGCCGCGGAAGAACGTGCTGACTTCTCCGGCAGGATTGATGCGATAGACCTGATCGAAGCTGGAAGTGGTGGGGCCAGTGACATAGAGGTCTCCCGAAGTGCTGAAGGCCAGGTGATAGGCGGACATGGACGGCTCGAGCGTGGCGAAAACGAAAATCTCGCGATCGGGACCGATTTTGAAAATCGTGCCGCTGCGATCGCCGACGTAAAGGCTGCCGGCTTTATCGAACGCGAGGCCGGTCGCAATGCCCATGCCTTCAACCCATTGCATCGAGCGGCCGTCGGGCGAAACGCGATGGATGGCGCCATCGTTACGGCTGGAAACGAAAAGAAAGCCGTCGCGATCGAGCGCCAGGCCGGTGGGGTTCATCATTTCGGTGATGAAGGGCTTGATGGCGTGGTTGGAGGTGACTTTGTAAAGCGAGACGGGAACTTTCTGGCCGCGCTGGCCGCTGAAGGTGACGTAGGTGTTACCGTCGGAGTCGATTGCGGGATTGGCGACGGGATGCAGGTTGTCGGCGATTTGCGTCCCGAGCGCGAGAGGGAACGGCGCGCTTTCGATGCTGCCCATTTTCACGCGGACGGCGCCACCTGCGGCGCCTTCGGGGACGCGCGCGATCAGGAGATTATCGGCGGCGAGGATAAGCGAGCCTTCGACGACGCCAAATTGCACGAGTGGGCGTGTGTGATTGCGCGTGCCGAAGCCGCTGCCGCGGATGGCGACTTCGCCGCCCGGCAATGCTGCGGCTGGTCTTACGCTCTCGATTCTTGGCGTGCCGTTCATCGCTAAGTTCATGCGTCGTTCGCGGTGATGCTGGGTGTTGCTATAGATTGCACTAAATTCGCGTTGGTGTCATTTATGGCCTGCTGTGCGGTCGAGCGCTTGCCTCGTGGCGCAGCCGAAATCGAAGAGAGATCCCTCGCTTCGCTCGGGATGATAACGAGCGGTATGTTACGCGTTTGCTAAAATCCTGCGGCGCGCGCCAGCCACAGGCCGATGGCCGCGTAAACTCCAGCGATCCAGTCATCTGCCATGATACCCCAGCCGCCGGGTAGTGATTCTGCTTGGCGCGCTGGGAACGGCTTCCAGATATCGAATACTCGAAAAAGTATAAAACCCAGGAGCAAATATTTCCAGTTGAGGGCGGAACGGAACGTGATGAGACCAAGCGACATCGTGTTGAATACAGGTTCTGCAGCCTTCCACCAGATCGGTACGCCACAGCCGAGCAGCAAAGTCAGGTGTTGTCCCGATACTTCGTCGATCACGACGTACTGAGGATCTTTCTCTCGGAAGCGCTTTGCGACGAGATTAGAAGCCCATACTCCGACTGCCGCGAGGAGAAGCGTTAGGGCGATCTGCGTCCATAGGAACGAATCAGAATACCAAGGGGAGACGCTCAAAAAGATACTAAAGCCGTGGTTGGACGCTGCGATTGCGGCGGCTAAACCGAAAAATATCCATGCCGGTAGGACCGCGACCAGAAGCCCCACAAGAGAGCCGAGCGTGCCTGGAGCTTTCGGGAAATAGCCGAGGCCGCCGACTGTTGAGACGAAGAGCGCGAAATTGGGATTGGGCGGCGGTGGGACCGGTTGCAGCGCGCGGTCAGACCTCGTGCCGGACGGCAATGATGATTCCGAATGTGGGGCAGCGGGGTCGGCGGCGGCGGGATCAGTTTTTGTGTTCATCTTTGGGGTGGTGATCCACGTCTTCAAAGAGCGTTTCGTCGATGGCGGGTTCGCTGATTATGTATTTTTCGCTGGCCCAGGCGCCCAGGTCGAGGAGTTTGCAGCGTTCGCTGCAGAACGGAAATTCGGCGTTGGTGTCCGAGTCCGTCGGCTTTTTGCAGATGGGGCAGCGGTGCTTCATATGGTGAGGATACCGCAAACTGCATAAGATGGAGATTGGATGTTGAGATTAAGCCTGAATCACTCGCAACTTGTGTTCGGTAGCTACAACGAAGCAGCGCCGCCAAGCTTCAGTGTTTTCATTCGCAAACAAGTCGGCGACGCGGGAAACGATGGCTGCCTGATTGGGAGAATGAAGGCGCAAAAGCAGAATTCCCTGGTGAGTGCCTGGCGCAAACCGTCTGATGTCAGAAAAGTCCATGTCTTGCGTCATGAGAAATCGTTCTTCTAATTGCGCTGCTTCCCAGATGTCTTGGTCACGTTTGCCCTTAAGGCCTTCTTCAATCGTGGTCTGCACGTCGTGACCAAGCTTCTCCAGAATCGGAACGAGGGCAACTGTGAGGTTTTCGTCCAACTTAATTTTCATCGAACGTGCGGAGTTGACGGGACGGGAAGGTCTTCTTCGGCGGAAGCCGCCGCGAAAGCAATCGCGGCCTGAATGTCTTCTGGAGTCAGAGAAGGGTAGCCCGCGAGTAGTACCTCAGTGGTCTCGCCGGCCGCGAGACCAGCCAGGACGGTGCGCAAGAGGACGCGTGTTCCCTTGAAGATGGGTTGGCCGCCACAAATTTGGGGGTCCCGAATAATGCGATCTTGGTAGTTCATGAGAGTTAACCTGAGGCCACTAATTGATAGACCTCACTCGACGCATTATAGCATTGACCAAAGTTTCGACCGAGAAGCGCATAACGAATTACGCGAGGATTGGAAATGGCGACGGGGTTGAAACGGGCTGGCGGCGGAGCGAGTTGGCGGACGGCTTTTCGAATTCGGTTACTCGGCCGATTAGGTCGTAGTCTTTGGACTCTGTGATTTCTATTGTGGCTAGGGTGCCTGGGCTTGGCAGGTCTGCTGCGTCGTTCACGCCTGCGAATTCTGTGACGTAAACTTTGCCGTCAATTTCTGGGGCCATGCCTTGTGTGCGGGCTTCCCAGATGAGGTCGGTATCTTTCGAGGGACCTTCGAGCATGACTTGCAGGGTTTGGCCGATTTTGCGTCGCAGCTTGCGGGCTGAGATTTTTTTCTGGATGGACATCAGGGTGTCGCGGCGGCGGGCGATGGTTTTGGCGTCCACTTTATTTTCTAGCGCGAAACTTTTCGAGGTGTCCTCGTCGGAGTAGGCGAAGACGCCCATCCAATCGAATTCGGCGGCGTGGACGAAACCGCAAAGCTCGTGGAAGTCATTTTCGGTTTCGCCGGGGAAGCCGACGATGAAAGATGTGCGAATCGAAACGCTAGGAATCGCTTTACGCGCTTTTTCGAGCATCTTCAGGAACGCGTCGCCGTGCGAGCCGCGTTTCATGCGCGCGAGAACACTTCGGCTGGCGTGTTGCAGCGGGACGTCGAGATATTTTGCGAGGCGCGGGTGCGCGGCGATGGTATCGAGCAGGCGCGCGGTGATGCGATTCGGGTAGCAGTAAAGAAAGCGCGCCCAGTTGAGGTCTGCGATTTGTGCGAGGCGTTCGAGCAGGGTGGCGAGGCCGTCGCGAATGCCGAGGTCTTCGCCGTAAAAAGTGGTGTCCTGGCCGATCAGGGAAATTTCGCGGACTCCTGCGGCCGCGAGATTTTCGGCTTCGCGCACGACGGATTCGAAACGGCGGCTGCGGAATTTCCCGCGCAACTGCGGAATCACGCAGAAGGTACAGGGGTGGTCGCAGCCTTCGTTAATTTTGATGTAGGCGGTGTGGCCGGGAGTGGCGAGAATGCGTGGCGTCGCGTCGTGATAAAGATAGGTCGGGAGATCAGCGGCGTGCGGATCGTCCGCGCGCAACTGGCCTTCGCAGGCTTCCAGGATTTTTTCGATTTCGCCGGTGCCGATTACCGCGTCTACTTCGGGGATTTGTTCGCGGATGTCGTTGCGGTAACGTTCGACCATGCATCCGGCGACAATCAGTTTTTGCGCGCGGCCGAATTTTTTGTATTCGGCCATTTCCAGGATGGAGTCCACGGATTCTTTTTGCGCGGGCTCGATGAAGCTGCAGGTGTTGACGACGAGCACGTCGGCTTCGCCGGCGCGCGGCGTGAGTTCGTAACCCGCGCGCGCAAGAATGCCCATCATCACCTCGCTATCAACGAGGTTCTTCGGGCATCCCAGGCTGACGAATCCGACTTTCGGCATTACGGTGCGGTCCTTTGGCTGTTGCGGAACATGTAACTCTAACACGGAGAGCCATGCTGCGTGGCGGATCGTCTTTGCGACGTCGAATTCGAAATACGAAGTCGCAGGCTAATCGGCCAGCGCTTGGTGAACGCCGTCGGGGCTTCGGGCGATGACCGTCAGATACGCTTGGGTCGGTTGATCGGGGGTGGCGCGGCCTTGTTCCCAATCGCGCAGCGTGCCGAGGGGAATGCGATAGCGGGCGGCGAATTCCTCCTGCGTCAAACCCAGAGCGCGGCGGATGATTTTGGCCTGCGGGGTCCGTTTCATGCGCTTCCGATCGGCGCGAGAGAGCGGGCGCGCATCGGGGTCGGCGAGCGCGGCGCGCTCGCCGGCGCTGTTGGTCATCGGACGAAGCGGCTGCTTAGCAGTTTTCTTCGAGGTAGATTTCCTGCTCATGTTGCATTGCCAGATTTCAGATAGTACGGGATTCCCGTAGTGAAATCAAGCGACAAGCGCTGTGGCATCAGGTTTTGCAGCGGCATCCTTCAGGCCGCCATCGATTGTTGCGGCAACACCGATGGCGCACTGAAGTGCGCCGCTACAAAGGCCCTTGTCCGGTTACGTCTCACCTGCGTTTTTCAACGCGGCGAAGGTTTGGTGGCGCGGATTATTTCGCGGAGGGCGGTTAGGAGCGCGGACATTTGGGCTACGGGCGGCGGGTTATTGCCGAAGCGCGCGGATTGATAGAGCTGGGTGAGCTGCGCGACAGGCGCGGCTACATCGGCGGAAGGGATCGCAGCGGCGAATTCCTGCGCGGTTTGCGATGGAGATTTTTTCCAGCCACGCTTTTCGAGCAGACGGAGCATTTCGCGATATTCGAGCGTGGCGAGCGAGGCAGTGACGTTGCCGCGATTGCGCGCGCGGAGGCTCCAGCGCGCGAGGACGTAGGCGATCAAGCTGCGGCCGCGCAGGTAGAAGAGCAGCGCGATCAAGCAGACCAGCAGGCCAGGTAGGAAGTAGGGCGACGCCTCGGTTTTCTTATCGAGTGCGACGATCGCTTCCATAATCTGGCGCTGCTTATCGTGATAGTAGTTGCGGGCGCTTTCGCTCCAATCGCGCGAAGTTTTCTGGACGTTCTGCGCGAGCGTGACCTGGTGCGCAAAATCGTAGTTCACGATCCATTCGGCCCACGCGAATTGGAACCAGTCCCAATACATGCTCATGCGCTGGAGCAGGCCGCTAGGTTTGGCCGGGCCGGGGGGCGTGGGATCGAAGGTGATCCAGCCGTAGCCGGGGAAAAAGACTTCCACCCACACGTGCGCGTCGCTGGAGCGCACGATCCAATCGCCGCCAACGTCGTTGTATTCGCCGGCGAGAAATCCGCCGACGTAACGCGCGGGGACGCCGACGTCGCGGAGCATTATCGTCATGGCTGCGGCGAAATATTCGCAATTGCCGCTGCGGCGGGTAAACAGAAAATGCGCGAGCGGATCGTTGGTGTGCGGACCGCGCAGGTCGAGCGTGTAGCCGTAGTGGGCTTTCAGGTACAGCTCGATTTTCACGGTTTTGTCGTATTCGGTGGTGGCGCCCGCGGTGATTTGCTCGGCGAGTTTTTTGATGCGCGGATCGAGCGGCGGAATTTGCAGATCGTCGGGCGACAGCGTGGGTGGAAAGACTTTGGAGGCGACGCGCAACTGCGCGGGAGGCACATCGGGAACGTCGGAGAGGGCTTCGTAACGGACTTTCGTCGCGTTGTGAAAAGGATTAGAGATGGATTCGGTGGGATCCACGAGGAGATAGTTGTTGCGGCGGCTGGGGCCGACGCGCTCGACGTCGTTGGCAAAACGGCCGCGCAGACTTTCAATGCGCGAGGCGACGAAGACGGCGTCGCTGGCAAGAGGTTCCATCAGCACCGTGTAATGCATCGGGTGGGAATCGCCGGCGGGCAAGGGCGGCGAGCCGAGACGATAAATGCCGGAGGAATCGGGGAAGAAAGCGATGCGTTCGTGAGTGGGAGTGAACCAGCGGCGTCCGTCGAAATTGGTGAGGACGATGCCGCGCCAGTGCATGCCCTCGCCGCGGGAAGGTTCGCTGTCAATGTGGATGCGCATGACCACGGCGTGGCTCTGCTGGATTTCACCGATCTCGCCGAGGGTGACGTTGTCGCTAAAGCCGGTCATCAATTTGGGCTGCAGGCTGAGCGCGCTGAGATAACCGGCGGTGAAGCGCGGCAAGGTGAAGAAAATCACTCCGCCGATCGCGAGAGTGCCGACGGCGACGAGCGCGGACGTGAGTCCTAGGGCGCGATTCAATTGGTGCGCGAGCGGCGAGCCGGAATCGAAGGGAGGCGAGACAGCGTCATTGGCGCCACGGCGAATTTCCAGCGCGACGAATGTGGAGACCGCGAGAGTTAAAAAGATTGCGAGCGCGATGAGGAAGCTGGTTTCGACTGTGAGGATCGCCGAGGCCAGCATGCAGGTGACGGCGAGCATGGCCAAGAATGCGTAATCTCGGTTGGTGCGAGCGGAAAAGAGGCGCACGAGACTGGCGAAGAGCATCAGGTGGACGGCGGCGAGCAGCGCGGAATAGAGCGCCGGGTTGGGCGCGCCGGCCGAAAGCGCGCGAGAGACTACCCAAAGATCGAACGGGAAGAAGAGGAAGTAGGCGAGTACCAGCCAGGTGGCGACGCGCACGGAAAGTTCGGGCGGGCGGCCGCGCCAGATGCGGACTGCTTTGTAGATGAGCGCGATTACCGGGATGACGGTGGAAAAAATGTCGAGTTTGCCGGTACTGACGACGGCGAGAATGCCGGTCGAGACGAGGAGGAAGAGAGAGACCTCGAAGTAACGTTGCACCGCCGGAAGGGGCGGCGCGCTGACCCGCGCTGTGGAGGCCATGGCCTTTTATGATGCTAACACTGGCAAGCGAGACGGCGGCGTGGGCGACGCCTATCGTGTAATGGCGGAATGGCCGGGTGGCAGCGCGGCGGCAGCAATTTTGCGGGTGGCGCTGGAGATGGGAAGTTTGGCGAGGTTTTTTAACGGAAGGATGCGGGTGCGGAGGAGCGTCGGCAGTTGCTTGATGCGGACCAGGAACGGGAGGAGCGTGATGTTGCGGAAGGTCACACCGTGGCGCGCGGCTGGTAGAGCTTCGAGTTCTAGTGCGTTGGAGTTGGCTGGCAGGCTTAGAGATGCGCGGAGATGGGCGGCTAGTGCGGCTTTCGGTTCGCTCGTGACTTCTACGGCGGGGAATTGCCACATGCGCGAGAAGAGGACACCGTCGTGGGCGCCGGGATCTTTTACCAGCAGGGTGCGGCTGCGCGGGTCGAGCAGAATGGCTGCGGCGATTTTGATGTGGACCGGGGCGCGTTTGCGGCGGGGGGAGGGGATTTCGTTTGTGAGATTTTGCGCGTGGGCGTCGCACCAGCGCGCGACGGGGCAACCGCTGCACCGTGGCGATCGCGGCGTGCAGGTCACTTCGCCTAGTTCCATGAGGGATTGGTTCCAGTCGCTTGCGGAATTTTTGGCGAGCAGGAGATCGGCGATTTTGGTGAGATTCCGCCAGGTTTTTGGTGTGCGCAGATCGCCGCGGATCGCGTGGATGCGGGCCAGGACGCGGGCGACGTTGCCATCGAGCACGGCGAGCGGCACATCGTACGCAATGCTTAGGACTGCGGCAGCTGTGTAGGCGCCGATGCCGGGGAGAGCGAGCGCGGCGTCGAGTTCGTGCGGGAATTTGCCGCTGTGGTGCACAACGATTTCTTTCGCGGCGGCGTGCAAGTTGCGGGCGCGGCTGTAGTAGCCGAGGCCGGACCAGAGTTTCAGGACTTCTGTTTGGCGCGCGCGCGCGAGCGATTCAGCATTTGGGAAGCGGTCGAGGAAACGTCGGTAGTAGGGCGTTACCGCTGCGATGCGAGTTTGTTGGAGCATTACTTCCGCGACCCAGATGTGATAGGGGTCGCGGCTCGAGCGCCAAGGGAGATCGCGTTGGTGCGCGCGGAACCATTTGAGCAGGCTTGTTTGGAAATTTCTTTGCCCGCCAGCGGTGAGATTGGATTTCATGTCGGCGTATTCTCGCATTTTTTGGAGTGCGGGTTTCAGGAAGTCAAAAGATTTAACGCAGAGGACGCAGAGAATTGCGCGCAGAGTTCACAGACAAAAGCGAAGGCGCCCACCTAAAGGTGGCCGCTACAAAGTCAACGAGATGGCAAGATGCCGGCGTTACAGCGAATTCAGGAACAGGAAATAGGAGGAGGACCAGAGCGCGGTAGGGATGGTGTTTTGGGGGCGGGCGGTGATTATGATTTTGAAGATTTCGTGGTCGGACGCTAGCTCGTCGAGGAATTCGCCGCCGATTTTTGATTGGTCCGGTTGGATGGTGGCTAGCTCGCGGAGCGCGTCGTAGATGATTTCTTCGGCGGGAGCCATGGGCGTTGCGAAAAGGTTGGTGCGGAATTGCAGGGCTGAATTGATTTCGTTGAAGTGCCAGGCGATGCAGGCGGCCATGGAGACGGCGCGCTCGAAAAGCTCAATATGCGAAGCAGCTGCGAGATCGGATGCGGATTGCTGTGGCGCGGCGCTCGCAGGAGCAGCGGCGGTGACACTTGCGGGCGGCGGACCGATGAAGGGGTCGAGGACCAGCATCACCCGGCGTTCATCTTCGCGCGCGAATTCGCGGACCATCAAGTGGCCGGCACGGGCGGTGACTTTCCAGTCCACCGTGCGGGCGCTATCGGAGGGGAGATAGTCGCGCAGGGAATGCAACTCGTGGCCGCGCCCGCGAAAATAGCTGACCATTTCGCCGCTCAGCAGAGGAAGCACTTCGTAAAAATGATCGGTGGGCTCGACGTGCGGGTAGACGACGATTTGCAATTCGGAATCCACGTGACGGGTTTTTTCGAAGAAGCCGAAGGGGAAGCGGGTGCGGATGCCGAAGGAATCCTGCCGGTAGACGCCGCGACGTGGGAACGTCAGCTCCACTTTCTGGCGCGTGCAGCCGAGGCGCGGGATGTACGGGAAAAACACCGGGCGCGTGAGAATTTGCGTGGCGCCTTTTTTTGCTGCGCCGACGACGCGCAGTGAAAACGAGGGCCACAACGGCTTTTCGTTGCGCAACTCGAGTTCGGCGAGTACCGGCTGCGCGGCGAAAATGTGTTCGGGTAGATCGAATTTCAGGTCAATGCCGGTGAGAACCGCGCGGGAGAGGACGCCGGAAATCAGGATGCCTGCGATCGAACAAGCCAGCATCATGAAGAGCAGGTTATTGCCGGTGTTGACGGAGGCGAGGATCAGAATCGCGACGACTCCCAGGTAAACCATGCCCTCGCGCGTGAGGCGGTAATCAACTTGGTAGACGAACCAGCGCAGGCTGGTGCGGCGCGCGAGGTTGGGCACGATGGCGATGGCGACCCAAGCGGCCATGGCGAGCGAGAGCACAGTAGTGACGGCTGCGAGGAGAATGCGGCCTTGTTGCGCGACGGCGGCGGAAAAGAGAGCGACTGCTAAGGCGAGGGAGAGGACGAGCATGGCTACGCCGAAATTGCGCCAGCCGGGCTTATCGCGGGCGCGCCAGAGGCGGAGGACTAGGGAGTCGGCCATTATTGCGTGCTCCGCGAATGCGTCGCGACTTCGGCGGCGTGCCGAGCGGCTTCCTGCCGGGCGACGCGCAAACGAAGAGAGATCCCTCGCTGCGCTCGGGATGACAAAGCTGCGTGTTTGGTGAACATAAGTTCTAGACGGGGACGCGGGTGGAATCTAGGATTTCGCCTAGGATGGTTTCGGCTTGCTCGGATTTTTTCTGGGTGGAGATGTAGCGCGAGCTGACGACTACTCGGTGCGCGAAGACTGGGACGATTAGGCGCTTGAAATCGTCGGGGAGGCAGTAATCGCGGCCTTCGAGGAAGGCGCGTGCTTGTGCTGCGCGGTGGAGCATGACGGCGCCGCGGGGGCTGACGCCCAGGCTGAGTTGTTCGGTCTGACGCGTGCGTTCGACGATTTCGAGGGCGTAGTCGAGCAAGCTTTCGTCCACTTTTACTTTGGCGACGGATTCCTGCATCGCGACCACGTCGGCCGCGTCCATCACGGGCACGATTTTTTCGACCGGGGAGTGGCCGGCGTTATTGCGAATGATTTCTTTTTCGCTTTCGCGCGACGGGTAGCCCATCTTGATGCGCATCAGAAAGCGATCGAGCTGCGATTCGGGAAGCGGGTAGGTGCCGTGATGCTCGATGGGATTCTGCGTGGCCAGCACCAAGAATGGATTGGGCAACGGATGCGTGTGATTGTCCACCGTGATTTGCGCTTCGTTCATGGCTTCGAGAAGAGACGATTGCGTTTTGGGCGTGGTGCGATTGATTTCGTCGGCCACGATGATATTGGCGAAAATCGGGCCGGGCTTGAATTCGAATTCCTGCGTGGCGGGATTGAAGACGCTGACGCCGATCACGTCGCTGGGCAGCATGTCCGAAGTGAATTGAATGCGCTGGAACGTGCAGTGAAACGAGCGCGCGAGAGCCTGTGCGAGCGTGGTCTTGCCGACGCCGGGAACGTCCTCGATGAGCAGGTGGCCGCGGGCGAGCAACGTGGTGAGGGCGAGCTGGATGACGTCTTCCTTGCCCTTGACGACGCGGGAAATCGAGCGCAAAAGCTCGGCGAGACGGGTGCTGGCGCTAGTGACCGTTGATTGCAATTCGCGTGGCCTTCTGCTACAAAAAGTAGGTTCTGTGGGCGACTAGCTCAGTGGTTAGAGCGCTCCCCTCACACGGGAGAGGTCCAAGGTTCAAGTCCTTGGTCGCCCACCACTCACCCGCTCATTCAGATGCGGCCGGAAGAGCATTCGTAGCTAAAAATGGCGACTGAATTTCTTTCCGGGTTGCGTCATGCGATTCCCCAAGTAGCTCTGCTCCGGCCAGAAAATCATTCTAACGGAAATCATTGATGACCAGCATCCTGCGATTCGTACAGGTGTTCGCATTAGGTACTTGGCTCGGTTCGATTTTCTACTTCAGCGCGGCGGTGGCGCCTGGGGCGTTTCGCGTGCTGCCGAGCCAGGACCTGGCTGGATTGTTAGTGGAGTTCACGCTGCGGCGGCTGCACACGCTGGGAGTGGTCGCGGGACTGCTGTTTTTGATCGCGTCGGCTGCGATGGCGTTGTCGTCCATGGGCGCGGGCAAGCGGCTGATCGTGCCGGCGCTGGGCGTGCTGATTATGGTTACTTTGACGATCGTCTCACAACTAATCGTGATTCGCCGCATGAACGTATTGCGAAGAGAAATGGGTTCAGTTGTGGAGACACCGAAGGACAACCCTTTGCGCGTGGAATTCGACCGACTGCACGGCGTTTCGGTGCAACTGGAAGGCGCGACGCTGCTGATCGGAGTCGCGTCGCTGTTCCTGACCGTCAGGACTTAGTTCACCTGCGCGTCCTTGATTTTCTTTTCGCTTTGCGCTTCGCCGACTTCGTCTTCTTTGCGCGTTTCTTCGCCGTGGACTTGGTGTTCTTCGTCAGTTTGCGGGTTTTGCCGTAGTGTTCTACGGCGCGCCACATGTACCAGCTGGCGACTGTGCGGTAGGGGCGCCAGCGTTCGCCGAAGGCGGCTAGTTCGCGCGGCTTAGGGATTACTTTTTTGCCGTAGGTTAGTGCGAAGCCTTTTTGCACGCCGTAATCGTGGATCGGGAGGACGTCCGGGCGTCCTAGGCGGAAAATTAGGAACATTTCCACCGTCCAGGCGCCGATACCGCGGACTGAAATCAGGCGTTCGACTAACTCTTCGTCTGTTAATTTTCCGGCTTCTTCCAGCGTGGGGACGATTCCTTCGATGGTCTTCTGCGCTAGGTCTTTCATCGCGGCGGCTTTGGCGCCTGAGAGGCCGGCTTCGCGGAGTTTTTGGGTGGGCGTTGCGAGAATTTCCGCGGGAGTGGGGCAGAGTCCCTTGGCGCCGAGCGCTTTGATGCGCGAGTAGATTTTGGCGGCAGCTTTGCCGCTGATGCTTTGGTAGACGATGGCTTCGAGGAGCGATTCGTAGACGCTGTCGCATTCGTCGAGTTTGAATAGGAACGCGCCGGTTTTTTCGATCACGCGGGCGAGGCGTTTGTCTATGCCGCGAAGAAATTCGTGGGCTTTGAGGCGATCGAAGGGCAGGCTGCGATTTTCTGTCGCTTCGGGCATCATGGAGTCCTAGCAAATAAGGCTAATCTTCGTCGGGTCCTACCTTTTTCTCTTCCCTTGTCCAGTTGTCAGAAACGGCGTCTCTCCAAGCGCACCATCCCAGTGGAAGATCAACAAGTTCCTTGATGCTCGAGTCGTTGTCTACGATATGGTGAAAGCATACAAGGGCTGCGGATTCGATTTTGGCATCACTTGTTCCAACGAACTGCCATCCGCCGTCCTCGGAGTCGTGTGATACGTAAAGAATCGGCTCCTGGCGGCTCATTACCGGCTTAGTGGTGTAAACGCCGGTGTGCGGTGGATCAGGGAAATTCCAATTGAAGAGGCTGCTTTCCGGATCATTCGCCGCCCAAAAGTCCCCTTCTACCCTTGAGTTGGGCGGATCGGCGAAAAGGAGAGCTTGCCTAACTCGCCAACTGTCATCGAATCCAGCTTCCCATGGAAAGCGATTCTTCAAGTCCGGATATATGCATTGGACTGTCGGGAAGTTGTCGTCACCATAGAACCAAACCGCATAACCCATCAGTTGCCGGAGCCAGCGAACTTCTACGCGTCTGAATTCACATTCCACGTTCGTGAGCAGCTCTCTCTCGCGATGACCATCTTCAAATCGCGCGCCACCTTTCAGCCGTCGAGCACAATCATTCAAGACTGAGTGTGCGGCTTCAGGTTTGAGTCCCACTACGATGATCTCGGGCTGGCGCGTCGTTTCGTACACTCCGATCGTGTAGCCCCAACCCGGGATTCCATTCTCTTCGCGCACGTTAATTATGTGACAGCCGTACTTCTCGACATCGTCGACAAGCTTCTCGTCGTTTGTCTCGAGTTTACAATTTCGGAGAAATTCGATCCGGCTTTTGTAAGTGTCGGCCATCGTCGGGCCCGCTATGTTACCTCGCAAATCCCTCTGGAACCAATCGCGCTGGGAAAGGCACTCGGGTCGGAATTTTGGTGCTGTGTTAGTATCGTGGGCTCATGAAAACAGGAATTATTGGGTTGCCGCAGGTAGGGAAGACTAGCTTATTTCGGATATTGACTGGAGCGCGCGTGGAAGGGCGAAGCGCGCCCAATCAGGCGCATGTGGGCATTGCGAAGGTGCCGGACGCGCGGGTTTTGAAGCTGGCGGAGATATTCAAGCCGAAGAAAAACACGTTTGCGACGATCGAATACGTGGACGTGGGCGGGTTGCAGAAAGACCGCGAGAAAAATTCCGCGTCGCTGGTGCCTTTGCGCGAGGCGGATGCGCTGGCGCATGTGGTGAGGTTGTTTGAAAACCCGGCGGTGCCGCACGAAGGCGGGTCGCTGGACGCGTTGCGCGATATCGAGAGCGTCGAAATTGAATTGATGCTGTACGACCTGGAGCAGACTTCGAAGCGCATGGAACGGGTGGAAAAGGATCTGAAGAAAAAGAAGGAAACGATCCTTGAGACGGAACTGGCGCTCTTGACGCGTTGCCGCAAGGCGCTGGAAGCAGAGCAGCCTTTGCGCGAACTGGAATTCAAGCCGGAAGAATTGAAAATGCTGACCGGGTTCGAATTTCTTACGCGCAAGCCGATGCTCTACGTTCTGAATCTCGGCGATGACGAGGCGGCGGAGATTGACCGCGTGATCGAGAAGCATCATTTGGAAAAATTGGAGTCGAAGCCGCAGACGGCGGTGGTGCCGTTCTGCGGAAAGATTGAAGCGGAACTGGCGGAATTGCCGGAAGCGGAAGCCGCGGAAATGATGAATGCGTACGGGCTGAAGGAATCGGGGCGCGACCGGTTGATCCAGGCGAGTTATCAATTGCTGGGACTGATTTCTTTTCTGACGGCGGGTGAGCCGGAATGCCGCGCGTGGACGATCAAGCGCGGGATGAACGCGCAAGAGGCGGCAGGCGCGATTCACAGCGACATCGAGCGCGGATTCATCAAGGCCGAAGTGGTCAATTGGGAAAATTTGATCAAGGCCGGGAGTTTCGCGGCGGCGCGCGAGAAGGCGCAGGTGAAGCTCGAAGGCAAGGAATATATCGTGCAGGATGGCGACGTGATTTTGTTCCGGCATTCTGGATGATAACGGCAGTGGCGAGTGATTAGTGGCGAGTGACTAGATGGGCCGTCGGACCGAGGTCGCCGAAGGATTGTTTACGGCTTTTATGTCCGCGGCTCGCTCCACGTGGTGTTGACACCAAGTTGACGCAATGCAGGCGAGGCGCGCCTCGCCCAAGAGAAAGCGGTGGCACGCCACCGCGCTCCACATAGGCTTATGGCTCCTGAGACAACGCGCATTTTGGTGGGCTTACTGCTGGGGTTGACGGCGGCTGGGGCTAATGTGCTGGGCGGATCTTTGATTGCGCACCGGCAGTGGTCGCGGCATTACTTGAAATATTTTATCGCTTCAGGCGCCGGCTTCATGCTGGCGACCGCGGTGCTGGAGATGATTCCGGAATCGCTGAAATTGCGGGGCGATGCCGGGTCGTTTCTCTTTCGTGATACGAGTTCGGTGTTTGTGCTGGTGCTCGCGGGATACTTCGTTGTGCATTTTTTCGAACATACCCTGGCGCCGCATTTTCATTTTGGCGAAGAGACGCACCACGAAGAAATTTCGCACGCACATGCGAGTTATGCGGCGCTACTGGGATTGGGGATTCACACGTTCTTCGACGGAGTGGCGATTGCTTCCGGGCTTTTGGTTTCCACCTGGCTGGGCGGCGTGATTTTTGTGGCCGTGTTTCTGCACAAATTGCCGGAGGGATTTACGGTGGCGTCGTTGATGCTGGCGAGCGGGCAGAGCCGGCACGCTGCATTCGTGTCTTCCGTAATTTTGGGCGGGATGACTTTGCTGGGAATGGGGTTCATATTTTTGCTGCGTGGTACCGTCGCAATGGCGCTGCCGCTGTCGGCGGGAGTGACGCTTTATGTGGCAGCGTCTGATTTGATCCCCGAAGTAAACCACGAGCCTGGAATTGGCATGGCGCTCCTCGTATTCTTAGGTGTCGCAATTATGCTGGGGTTGAAGGCACTGTTCCACGTCTAACCTGCTGAAGCTAAACAAGTAAGGCGTATCCTGCCGCGATACACAGAAGGTCCACTGAAGGCAACTTTTCCGGCCGCTCTGGGTTTCATAGATAGTACCGGAGCGCCACCGATGGCACACACTCACGCGCTGCAACTTTATGGTCCCGCAGGTGTTAGGTACAATGTGGGGGCCATGACCAGGTCTGACGTCCAATTGATGCTGGACGTGAAGGCAGGGGATGATGCGTCCTTTAACCTTCTCCTCCAAAAATATCGCACACCTCTGATCAATTTCCTTTACCGCATGGTGAGGGATTCAGCGACGGCGGAGGACCTGGCGCAGGAAGTTTTTTTGCGGGTGTACCGCGCGCGGAAGCAGTATTCTCCGAGCGCAAAATTTACGACCTGGCTGTTCCGCATCGCGACGAACTTGGCGCTGAATTCGGTGCGCGACAACCGGCACCGGCAGATGGACATTTCGATTGACGCGCCGGTGGAAGAAGATGAGGCCCCGGTGCAATTGCCCGCACGCGAAATGCGCATTGACGAACACATGATCGAACGCGACCGGGCGGATTTCATCCGGCAGGCGATTGCATCATTGCCGGAAAAACAGCGCGTGGCGGTGCTGCTGCATAAGTACGAAGAGATGGATTACGCGGAAATCGCGAAAATTTTGGAATGCTCGGAAAGCGCGCTGAAGTCGCTTTTGTTTCGCGCGTACGAAACCCTGCGAGTGCAGCTGGCGCCGCTTGTGTCCCAGCCGGCGGCTCCGCGCGTAGGGGAAGGACGGCCATTATGAAGAAGTGCGAAGAAGTTTCGAAGCAATTGGTTGCGTATCTGGATCGCCGCGCGAATTCGGCCGAGCGGCTGGAGGTGGAAGAACACCTGGCCGCTTGCCGCGCTTGCCACGAGCGTGCGGAAGGATTCCGCAAGCTGTGGGGTGTGCTGGATGAAGTTCCGCTGGTGGAGCCGTCGCTCGGTTTCGATGCGCGGATTCGCGCGCGAATCGCGGAAGAGCCGCGGCCGCGCTGGTTCCGCTGGCTGGTGCCGCAGCCGCGGCTGGCGTTTTCCATGGCTTTGCTGTTGGCGTTGAGTGTGTGGATGGCGCGGTTGCCGCGCGAGGTGAATCCGGCGGCGACGGAACAGCAGGATTTCGAAGCGATCAAGGATCTGGGCGTCTTGGAGAATTACGACGTGCTGAGCAAGTTTGATGCGCTGTCCGAAGTGCCGGCGGATGAGACGCAGGATCAGCAGCAGGCGCAGCCGCCAAGCCCGGATTCGAATGGTGATCAGCAGCCGCCGTCCTCCGAGGAATAAGGTTCGAATGCCAATGCGTTGTGGCAAGACATTCTGCGCGCTTGCGATCGCGCTTGCGATCGGGTTTGCGGCGCAGCCTGCCTCGGCGCAGAGGCGCGGCGGCGGGGGCGGGGCGCGTTTTAATGCGCCGCGAATGGCGCAACGTCAGAATGCACGCGCATTCGGCCCGGGGCGGCAAAATCGCAATCAAGCGGCACGGCCGGGGCAGTCGTCTCATCCGCCAGCGCATCCGCCTGGACAGCAGGGACACCCCAACAACGCGCAAGGGAATCCGAACGCTACGCATCCGCCGAATTCGTTTCGTCCACCGGCGAATCCGAATGGTGGCGCGAATGGCGGCGTCAATGGGCCTGGTGCGAACGGGCGCCAAGCAGCGAACGTGCCTCCTGCGTGGGGACAGAAGCTACACAATATGTCGCCGCAGCAGCAGGAACACTTCATGCAGAACAACGAGCGATTCCGGAGTTTGCCGCCGGAGCAGCAACAGCGCGTGCGGCAGAACCTGCAGAAGTGGAATAACCTATCGCCCGCGGAGCGGGACCGCGTCCAGCACAGTTATGAAAACTGGCAGCGCATGTCTCCCGAGCAGCGGCAATACGTGCAGCGATCGCTTTTGCCAAAGTGGCAGCAAATGTCTCCGGACCGCAAGCAGGTGGTGACGGATCGGCTGCACACTTTACAGGGCATGACGCCCGAAGATCGGCAGAAGGCTTTGAATGACCCGCAGTTCATGCGTGGGTTGAATCCGGATGAGCAGTCGGTGTTGCGCGGGCTTGATTCGGTGCGCAATCCTTCCAACCCATAGTCTGTCTGCCGAAACTCCTCCCTGCGCCTCTGCGGTGCGCTTGCTGTTGGCGTTGCCGGCCATCGTTCGAGGCAGGGATACCGCAGAGACGCAGAGCGCGCAGAGAAAAGCGGATAGCAGCGCGCGGAATTGTAAAATTCGGGCCTGCTGTTAACTGTTACAAAACATTTTGATTTTTTTCTGCGACCGGGCGACTAGCGGTACGAGCGTCGTCGTGAGTGTACCCAACTAATTGTGGTTGCTCTCTCCCGTACCACAACGCGCGTCGGCGAAGCTCTGAATTTCCACAAATATTTCTCATTCTAAGAAGAATTCCGCTTGACTTGTTTCGGAACCTATCTACAATCGGGGCACAAAGTGGGAGAAAGTGGCGCAGAGTGGTAGAGAGTGTAGGGCAGTGGCGATCCTAGAAGCAAGCGGTGGCGGACCCAGCGAGCGGTAAACGGCGTATCGAAACGACACAGTTCCACAATTGAACGCATTGGCAGGGGCGAACCAGCGAGTGATTGCACAGGCGCAAACGCCGGGCGAGCAAGCGAAGGGCTTTCATGCTGCGGGGCAACTATCTAGCGACAGTCGACGAGAAAGGGCGGGTGAAAATTCCCGCGGATTTTCTGGCCGAACTGCGCAAGACCGGCACGAAGTTCTACGTGACCTCGACGAAAGGCGATCGCGCCACGATCTACCCGATGAAAGCCTGGGAAGAGATCGAAAAGAAGCTGGCGAAACTTTCCTCGCACAACGCTGCGAAACAAAAATTCCTATCACGCACAAATTATTACGGACAAGTAGTCGAGGTGGATGGGCAGGGGCGCATTTTAATTCCACCCGTACTGCGGGAATCGGCGGAGATGAAGGGCGAAGTGGACGTTCAGGGGCAACTGACGTACCTGGAAGTCTGGAACCACGCCCGGTTCCTGGAGCAAATGAACCGTAATCCGATGACGGCGGAAGACGAAAAGGCACTGGACGATCTGGGCATTTAAGTTTTGAGCGTACTGCATACGCCGGTACTGGCCGCGGAGATTCTGGAGTGGCTGCGGATACGGCCCGAAGGAACGTATGCGGATACAACGGTTGGCACGGGCGGTCATTTGGTGGAGATCGCCAGGCGGCTGACAACCGGGCGAGTTTTGGGGATTGATCGCGACCCGCAGGCGCTGGCGATAGCGCGGGAGCGATTGGGGCCGCACGAGCGGCAGGTGATTCTGGTGCAAGCGGATTTTTCGAACATCGGCGAAGTGGCGGCGGCGAATCAGTTGCCCCCATTTGATGGGGTGCTCGCCGATCTGGGAGTCTCCAGCCTCGAGCTGGACAGCCCTGAGCGCGGATTTTCTTTCCGCTGGGCTGGTCCTCTGGATATGAGGATGAGTCCCGATGCTCCGCTGACAGCGGACGAGATTGTGAATCAATGGCCGGAGAAAGAGCTGGCCGATCTTCTCTACCAGAAGGCGGAGGAGAGGGATTCACGCAGAATCGCCAGAGCGATCGTGCGGGCGCGGCCCATTCGCGACACCGCCCATCTGGCAACGGTTGTGGCAGGGGGACGAAAAGCAAGGGGAAGGCAGAGACTGCATCCCGCGACAAAAACGTTTCTGGCGCTGCGGATAGCGGTGAATCGAGAAGAGGAGGAACTCGGGCAGTTTCTTTCGCGTACCCCTGCCACTTTGAATTTGGGAGGACGGTGGATTGTCCTCAGTTATCACTCCTTGGAAGACCGGCTGGTCAAACATGCCTTTCAGCGGCTGGCTCGCGACGGCGGGTTTCAGGTGCTGACCAAAAAAATCATACAGCCCGGCGACGCGGAAATCGCAGCCAATCCGCGGGCGCGGAGCGCGAAGATGCGCGTTATCGAGAAAGTGGCGACGGCGGAAGCCCGTTACGGCGGAGAACGCCTGGCGCCTGAGGTGCGATCATGACTCAATATCACACGATCAAACGGATTGATAATTCGCGGCTGGTGCGGCCGATGGCGCCGGCACGCTTGCGGGAATTCTGGCGGCGAGTGGCGGCGGGCGGCGCGATGGCGGCGTGCCTGCTGGTCTATGCTTGGCAGCATTTCGAGTGCATACAGCTGCGCTACCAGGTGGAGCAACTGGCGGCGGAGCGGGCGCAATCGGCGCAATTGAACCAACAACTGCATGTGGAAGTGGCGTCGCTCATGGGTTACGAGCGTGTGGACCGCATTGCGCGCAACCAATTGGGATTGACGATTTCGGTTCCGGGGCAAGCGCTGCCGGCGGATGGACCGACGGACGCAGTGGTGGCTCAAGCGCGCGCGGTGTTGCCGCCGCGGCCCTGATTTTTTCGCGGCACGGGCCTGACGGCGAATGCCGCGCCCCAAAATTTTCCGTGGGCTGCTACTTGGGCCCACACCGGCAATGCAGCTGGAATAGCTGTCGGGCAAAGTTTTTCGTAAGTTAGGGCGGAACCCATGGAGCAGCGCAGCCCGCGTCTCCGCTGGTTGGTGGTCTGGATCGTGGCGGTGATTTGGATGGGGGCGGTGCTGGCCCGCCTGAGTTACCTCCAGCTCTTCTGCTATAGCGATTACTTCGCGAAAGCCCAGCATCAACAACAGCGCACATTTGAAATCAGTCCCATGCGCGGCGTGATTTACGACCGCAAAGGCCGGGAGCTGGCCATCAGCATTCCGATGGACTCGGTTTTCGCGGACCCAGTGGACGCCAAGGATCCGGAGATGGTCGCGCGGCTGCTTTCTCCTGCGCTGGGCATTCCTGCCGAAGAACTGGAAACGAAAATCCGCGAAGCCTCGAAACCCGTCCGCCTAGCGAAAAAGCTATCGCCTGAAACCGTCGAGCGCATTGACGAGATGAATTTGAAGGGCGTTTTCTTCGAGAAAGAAAACCGCCGGGTGTATCCGCAGCATGAATTGCTGGCGAACGTGCTGGGCTGGGTGGATGTGGACGAAAAGGGCATGGGCGGCATCGAGCATGAATTGGATAAGTGGATTCGCGGGCGTCCGGGGCGGGTGATGGTGATGGCGGACGGCAAGCGGCGTTTTTACGATCGCCACGAGGCGGCGGCCGATCCCGGCGCGAGCGTGGTGCTGACGATTGATGAAACCATCCAGTACATTGCCGAAAAAGAGCTGAAGCGGGCGATGGAAGAATCGCACGCCCTGCACGGCACGGTGGTGATTCAGGATCCATCGAACGGCGCGCTGCTGGCGGTGGCGAACGATCCGACGTTCGATCCCAACGATTACGGAAAATACTCGGATGATGACCGCATGGACCGCGCGGTGACGGGGGCGTATGAGCCCGGCTCGACATTCAAGGTCATCACCATGACTGGCGCGATCGAAAATCACGTCACGAATCCTGATGTGTTGGTGGATTGCCAGATGGGTTCGATCATGGTTGCCGGGCGATTGATTCACGATTGGCATCCCTTCGGCGTGCTGAGCGTGCGCGACGTACTGGCGCATTCCAGCGATGTGGGCTCGATCAAAGTCGCGTTGAATCTGGGCGCGCCGCGTTTCTACGAAACGATGCGCCGTTTCGGAATCGGCCAGCTCACCGGGATCGAACTGCCCGGAGAAAATCGCGGGCTATTGCGTCCGCTGGAAAATTGGACGCCGAGTTCGATCGGATCGCTCGCCATCGGGCAGGAAGTCAGTGTGACGCCGGTGCAAATTATTTCGGCGATTTCGGCGATTGCCAATGGTGGCACGCTCTTTCGCCCGCATATCGTGCAGGAAATTCGCGGCGATGCGCCGATGGCGCTGCCGGCACGCGCGGAACCGCAGCAAGCGACCGACGCGCGGGCCGCCGCGACCGTGCGCGGCATGATGGAGACCGTGGTGTTGAGCGGGACCGGAACCCCAGCGCAACTGAACGGCTACACAGCGGCGGGAAAATCGGGAACGGCGCAGAAAATCGATCCGACGACCGGACGTTATTCGCCGAATCAGTACGTCGCGTCGTTCGTCGGTTTTGCGCCGGTGAACGACCCGGCGGTCACTATTTTAGTCGTGCTGGATTCGCCCGAAGGAGCGCATCACGGCGGCGAAGTGGGCGGTCCGATTTTCAAACGCATTGCTGAGCAGGTGCTGGCGTATCTCGACGTGGCGCACGACGTCCCGACTCATCCGGACACGGAGACCGCGAGGAATGGATCGAGCGAGCCGAGCCCGGAGAAAGCGCGGGCGACGGCCGTCAATACCGCGAATACGGAGAGTGAAGCGAAATTTCAGGCGGCAGTAGCAACGAAGAATCCAACAGCACAATCTTCCGGACCGACCGAGGCGTTTGGCGAAGAGGATGCAGTTGCCGTTCCAGACATGTCCGGGAAAACCGTGCGCGGAGTTTCCGAGGCGTGCATGCGGCTGGGATTGGTGCCAGAGCTGATTGGGAGCGGAATGGCCGTGGAGCAATCGCCGGAGGCTGGGACGGTGGTGATGCGCGGAAGCAGGCTGACGGTGAGGTTCGGAAGAACGGCGGCGACTTTGTTACAGGGTCGCTCGCCCGGTCACTCATCGGAGCCGCGCACCGAAGCAATGAGCACGAATGCGGGAAAGAACTCAGAAAGGAATGCAAATTGAGAACCGTTGTGGAAGGTGGGCCAAAAGCGCAATCTGCTACGAGGCGTCAAAGGAAGCGCGCAGAGATCGAAATGGACTTGGAAGAAATAATTTCGGGGATTGCTGGTGTGCGAGTGACAGGGCGGGCGAGCACGCCCATCCTGGGCGTGGCTTGCGATAGCCGGAAGGTGACGCGCGATTCATTGTTTTTTGCGTTGCCCGGCGCAAAGGCGGATGGAAACGAGTTCATTGCAAGCGCGATCGAGCGTGGCGCGATTGCCGTGGCCAGCCCGTTGCCACGGTTGCCGGGAATCGCGCCGGATGTAGCATGGGTCGAATTAATGCCCGGAGAGGAGCGCCAAGCGCTGGCGCTAGCTGCCGCGAATTTTTATCGGCATCCCGCTGATGCGTTGCAGCTGGTGGGAGTGACCGGAACGAACGGCAAGACGACGATTACCTTCATCGTGGACTCGATTCTGCGGGCTGCGCGAATGACCACGGCACGAATCGGGACGACCGGATATCAAACGCCGAAGGGATTTCGTCCGGCGACGAATACGACGCCCGAATCGCTGGATTTGCAGCAGATGTTTGCGGAAGTGCGCGACGCCGGGGGAACGCACGCGGTGCTGGAGGTCAGTTCACATGCGCTGGCGATGGAGCGCACCTGGGGCTGCCATTTTGCGGTGGCGATTTTTACGAACCTGACGCGCGACCATTTGAATTTTCACAAGACGTTTGAGGAATATTTCGCCGCGAAGCGGGTGCTTTTTGAAGGAACAGGAGCCGGCGCGCCCGATGCGGCGGTGATCAACTTGGACGACGCGTACGCACCGCGGCTGGAAGCGCTGGCCAAGCGGACGTTGACCTATGGATTGAAGGAAAACGCGGATCTGACCGCGCGAAAGTTTTCGCTGAGTTTTGCGGGGCTGGAATTCACGGCGCAGACACCGGCAGGAAAAGTGGAAGTGCGCTCGTCGCTCGTAGGGCGCATCAATGTGTACAACATTCTTGCGGCGATCGGCGCCGGACTCGCGCTGGATATTCCAGTGGCAAAAATCGAAGAGGGCATCGCGAACCTGGAGCTGGTGCCGGGAAGATTTCAGCGGATTGACGAGGGCCAGCCGTTTCTGGTGGTGGTGGATTACGCGCATGCGGATGACGCTTTGCGAAATTTAATCGCCACCGCGCGCGAACTGAATCCCGCGGGAAGAATCATCACGCTATTTGGCGCGGGCGGCGAGAGGGACCGTTCGACGCGTCCGCCGATGGGCGAGGCCGCGGGATCGTTGAGCGACCTGGTGGTGCTCACGAGCGACAATCCGCGCACGGAAGATCCGCTGCTGATCATCAACGATGTGGTCGTGGGATTGCAGAAAGTAAACGCGAACTACCGCATCGAGCCGGACCGCGACGCGGCGTTGGAGATCGCGATTGACGAAGCCAAGGCGGGAGACATCGTGTTGCTGGCGGGGAAAGGGCACGAGAATACGCAGATTTTGCGCGACCGCACGTTTGAATTCGACGATCGCGAAAAGGCGCGCGCAATTTTGCGGCGCCGGGGATTTGTGAAGAAGCGTTAGAGCTGGCAGCGGCGGATTTCGGCAGCGAAATCGAGCACTTACGAGAGTGCAGGCTTGCGAGTGAAGCCCAGCTTATTGGAGACGCAATGTGGTGGACGGTTGGTCAAGTGGCTGAAGCTCTGGGTGTCGCGCCTCCCGCGAGCCTCGACGCCCTGGCCGGGCTGGCCGGCGTCTCGATTGATTCTCGCACGATTCAACCCGGAGAACTGTTCCTCGCCATACACGGTCCGCGTCACGATGGACACGATCATGTGGCTGCGGCTTTGGCGCGCGGAGCGGTGGCCGCGGTGGTCGAGCGCGAGCGTTTCCCGCAATACCCGGAAGAAATCCGCGGAAAGCTTTTTGCAGCGCACGACACGCTCGACGCGCTGCACGGCCTGGCCGCGCGAGCATGCGAATTGTGGCGGCGCGCGAAACCCGGACGGCGGATTGGCGGCGTGGCCGGCTCGGTCGGCAAGACGACCACTAAAGAAATCCTTGCGGCGGTTGTGGCCGCGCGGTTCCGCGTATTGAAGACCGAGGGAAATCTGAACAACGAGTACGGGCTGCCGCTGACGCTTTTGAAATTGGATGAGCGGCACGATGCGGCGGTGATCGAGATGGGCATGTCGCATACGGGCGAGCTGGCGCGTCTGGCGCGGATTGCCGCGCCGGAAGTGGGTGTAATCACGCGGATTGCCGTCGAGCATCTAGAATTTTTTTCGTCGATCGAAGAGATTGCACTGGCGGAGCGAGAGCTGATCGAGAATTTGGCGTGGCCTGGCGCGACGGCCGTGTTGAATGCGGATGACGAGCGTGTGGCGAAATTCGCAGATGTGGCGCGAGGCCGGGTGATCTGGTTCGGCGTCAATCCGGGGGCGCGCGCGGAATTCCGCGCAGAAAATATTGTCGAGCGGGGCGTGCTGGGATCGGCGTTTGATTTTGTGTCGCCGGCGGGGCGCGCGCGATTGGAATTACCGTTAATCGGGAGGCATAACGTGATGAATGCGGTGGCGGCGCTGGCGGCAGCGAGTATCTGGGGCATTGGCGTGGGGGATGCGGAGCGCGTCTTGCCGCAGCTCATGCCCGCGGACAAGCGCGGCGAAGTCGTGCGGTTCGAGGACGGGTTCACCGTGATTAATGATAGTTACAACTCGAGTCCCACGGCGCTCGATGCGTTGGCGCGGCTGCTGGCGGATACCACGGGCTTCGGCCGAAGGATTTTGGCGGCTGGCGAGATGCTGGAATTGGGCGGGTCTTCGCCGGACTTGCATCGCGAATGCGGGCGGTTTGCCGCGAGACTGAAAACGATTGATTGGATTATTGGTGTGCAGGGCGAAGCCACGGCATTCGTCGAGGCCGCGATCGAAGCCGGCCATCCGAAGGAACGCGCGAGATTCTTCAAGAATTCCGCCGAAGCGGCCGATTTTGTGGGGGGATTTATTACCCGCCATGACTTGCTACTGCTGAAGGGTTCGCGCGGCGTGAAGATGGAGAAAATTCTGGAGGCGATTGAAGCGAACCATAAGCGAATGAATTTCGAGCCCCGGGCCGAAAAAATAGAAGCGGAATCAAGAGGCCAGCGCTGAATGCTGTACTACCTGTTCGTCTTCTTGCTGCGGCCGCACTTCAGCCCGTTGAATGTGTTTCGTTACATCACGGTGCGCACGGCGATGGCGAGCTCGAGCGCGCTGCTGCTTTCGCTGCTGCTGGGTCCGTGGGTGATCGAGCGGCTGCGCGAATTGCAGGTAAAGCAGTACATCCGTGAGGAGGGGCCGAAAGCGCATCAGAAAAAAGCCGGCACGCCGACAATGGGAGGCGTGCTGATTGTTGCGTCGATCGTGATCCCGACTTTGCTATGGGCGGATCTGCGGAATCCATACGTGATTCTCGCGACGGGAGCGACCCTGGCTTTCGGGGCGATTGGCTTCGTGGACGATTACAACAAAGTGGTACGCAAAAGGAATATGGGATTGCGGCCGCGCGCGAAATTTTCCTTGCAGGTGCTTACATGCGTGGTGGTGGGAATCGTGTTGTTGTCATTGCAATCGCAAGGCGTCTATTCAACGCAATTGAGCGTGCCGTTTTTCAAGCGGTTGCACCCGAACCTGGTGATTTCGTCGGTATTGGGCAGGGATTTCGTTTGGCCGCTGGCGTATGTGCCATTCGTTTTGTTTCTGGTGCTGGTGATCGTGGGATGCTCGAACGCGGTGAATCTGACGGACGGGCTGGATGGACTGGCCATCGGCTGCGTGTTGGTATCCGCGGTGGCGCTCACGGTGCTGACGTACCTTTCGAGCAATGCGAAATTCGCGGACTATCTGGACATCCAGAAAATTCCGGATGCCGGGGAGCTGGTTATTTTCTGCGGTTCGCTCGCCGGAGCTTCCCTCGGATTTCTTTGGTACAACGCGCATCCGGCGGAAATGTTCATGGGCGACGTGGGCTCGCTCGCGCTGGGCGGCGCGATTGGAACGGTCGCGGTAATCATCAAGCAGGAAATTCTGCTGCTTTCGATTGGCGGCGTGTTTGTGCTGGAAGCGCTGTCGGTGATTATCCAGGTCGGTTCTTTCAAGTTGACCGGCAAGCGCGTCTTTCGCATGGCGCCGCTGCACCATCATTTCGAGCTGTTGGGGTGGAGCGAGTCGAAGATTATTGTGCGCTTTTGGATCGTGGCGCTGGTGTTCGCGCTTTTTTCGCTGACGACTTTGAAATTGCGGTGAGGGCCAAGTGAGAGCCAGGTGAGAGAAAGTTGAGGCCAGGATTCGATTTAGAGGGGAAGCGCGTATTGGTGGTGGGCCTGGCGAGGACGGGACTGGTGACAGCGTTATTCAGCGCGGGCTATGGCGCGACGGTGACCGCGACCGATGAGCGTCCGGAGATTGAGATTGCGGATACCGCGGAAAAGCTGCGCCCTGCAGGAGTGAAGCTGGAACTTGGCGGGCATGTGGATGCGAGTTTTCTGGAGCAGGACCTGATCGTCGTGAGTCCGGGAGTGCCGGCGAATTTGCCGGCGCTGGCAGCCGCGCGAAAAAAGAATATTCCAGTTTGGAGCGAAATCGAGCTGGCCTGGCGCTTTTTGCGCGGGAAGCTGGTGGCGATTACGGGGTCGAACGGGAAGACGACGACGACCGCGCTGGTAGCGCACATTTTGCAGACGGCAAACATTCCGACACTTGTGGGCGGCAACATCGGAACGCCGTTGCTCGCGTTGGTGGAGCGTTCGACGGACCCGGCGGTGACGGTCGCGGAAGTCAGCAGCTTTCAGCTCGAGACGATCGAAAGCTTCCGTCCCGAAATTGGCGTGCTGCTGAATCTGACGCCCGATCACCTGGACCGGCACGGAACGTTCGAAGAATACGCGCGCGCGAAAATGCGCATGTTCGAAAACCAGCTGGAGCGCGACATTGCAGTTCTGAACGCGGACGATCCGGAAGTGACCAAGCGCATGCCCGCGAAGCCGCATATTTTCTGGTTCAGCCGGCAAAAGCGCGTCGCGAACGGCGCATTCCTGCGCGAAAACGAAATTATTTTTCGCAATGAAGGATCGGAAACAGTGCTGGCGCGGCGGGAGCAGATTCCCTTGCGCGGCGAGCACAACGTCGAAAACGTATTGGCGGCTTGCGCGGCGGCATATCTCGCCGGAGCGACTCCTGCAGCGATTGCCAGCGGAGTGAAATCGTTTCGCGGAGTCGAGCATCGATTGGAATTCGTCGCGGAAATTGCGGGCGTGCAGTTTTACAACGATTCGAAGGCGACGAATGTGGATGCGGCGGTGAAAGCGGTGCAGGCGTTTCCCGGGCCGCTGGTCGTGATTCTCGGTGGCAAAGATAAGGGCAGCCCGTACACTCCGTTGCGCGATTTGTTGCGGGCGCGCGCGCGAACGGCGCTGCTGATTGGTGAGGCCGCCGAAAAGATCGCGGCGGATTTGCAGGGTGCGGTCGAGATCGAGCGTGCCGGAACGCTTGAGCGTGCGGTGGAGATGGCGATGGAGCAGGCGCGGCCAGGCGATACGGTGCTGCTTGCGCCGGCGTGTTCGAGTTTCGACCAGTTCGAGAATTACGAGCAGCGCGGACGCGTCTTCAAGGAATTAGTCGCGCGGCGCGCCCCGCAATCTGCCCCAGAGACGGCTGCGGCCGATGGCGCCGCTGCGGAGAGAGGATAACGGATGCCACGAAGCGTGCAGCCCGACCGAAAACTATTTGGGGTGACGCTGGCGCTGTGTCTGATCGGCGTGGTGATGGTGTTCAGCGCGTCGGCGATGACCGCGAGCGAACAGTTTGGAGCAGGCTATATTTTTCTGTTGCGGCAGCTGATTTATCTGGTACTGGGGATTGCGGGGATGTTCTGGCTGATGAATACGGACTACCGCAAGCTGCGGCAGCCACGGGTTGTGTTCACGGGCTTGGCGCTGTCGTTCGTGCTGCTGGTGGGCGTGTTTTTTCTGGACCGTTCACACCAGACGCACCGCTGGTTTCGCATGGGGCCATTCAGTTTTCAGCCGTCGGAAATGGCCAAGCTCGCGCTGATTATTTTTCTGGCATGGTTTCTGGAATTGCGGCGGCTGCCGCGAAATTTTGGCGTGAACGATCCGCTGCATTCGCTGGCGCCGGCGCTCGGCACGACTCTGGTGATGGCCGCGCTGGTGGTGAAAGAGCCGGACATGGGAACGGCGTTCATGATCGTGCTGATTGCGATGGTAATGCTTTTTGTGGCGGAGCTTTCGTACCGTTACATTGCGGGGACGGTGCTCGCCGCGATTCCGACGATTTATTTGTTGATTGTGCGCGTGCCGTACCGGTTGCAGCGGCTGGAGGCGTTTTTGCATCCCGATTTGGATCCCAAGGGCGCGGGATTTCAGCTGATGCAATCGTTGATTTCCGTGGGTTCGGGAGGGATGACCGGGGTTGGATTGATGGAAAGCCGGCAAAAACTTTTCTTTTTGCCGGAGGCGCACACGGATTTCATTTACGCAATTATTGGTGAGGAACTGGGGTTCATTGGGGCCGTCGTCGTGCTGGTGCTTTTCGCGGTGTATGGCTGGCGCGGGTTTGTGGCGGCAATGAAGGCGGGGGATGATTTCGGCAAGTTTTTGGCGCTGGGGATTACGACGATGGTGGTGGGGCAGGCGCTGATCAATTTGAGCGTGGTACTGGGATTGATGCCGACGAAGGGGATTCCGCTGCCATTCATCAGCTACGGCGGCTCGAGCCTGATCGCCATGTTACTGGCCACCGGAGTGCTTTTAAACATCAGCCAGCAACCGGACGAAACGTGAGCGCAGTTGTCAGCGCCAAAGGCGCGAGCATCCAAACTGAAAGCGCCAAGTCCAAGAATTTGCTGATCGCAGGCGGCGGGACGGGCGGTCATGTTTTTCCGGCAGTGGCGGTGGCGAAAGAATGGCTAAGACGCGAGCCGGAAGGAGTTCGCAGCGTCGTGATCGTGGGAACCGAGCGCGGGATGGAAGCGAAGCTGGTGCCGCAGGCCGGGCTGCCTCTGGAGACGATTCGCGTGGCAGGGTTGAAGGGAATCGGCGGCATGAAATTCGTCCGCAACGCGGCGATGCTTCCCGCGGGAATGTGGGACTCGGAGAAAATTGTGCGGCGGAACCGGTTTGGAGCAGCGTTTGGAGTCGGCGGGTACGCTTCCGGGCCGATGATGTTGACGGCGCGGCTGCATGGGATCCCGTCGGTGATTTTCGAGCCGAATGTCGAGCCAGGATTCACGAATCGCGTGCTGGCGGGGATCGCGACGCGGGTTGCCTGCGGATTCGCGGAAACCGCCAAGCGCTTTGGCACAAAAGCCGTCGCGACGGGGATTCCGGTGCGCAAGGAATTTTTCGCCGCGCCGCGCCGGGAGCATCAGGAGCCGTTTTCGATCCTAATCACAGGCGGCAGCCGTGGGGCTTTGCCGATCAATCGCGCGGTAGTTGATTCGCTGGACTTGCTGGCAGCGCGGAAAAACCGGCTTTTCATCGTGCATCAGACTGGTGAACGCGATTATAATGCTGTGCGCGTGGCTTATGCGCGACGTGAATTCCGAGCGGAGGTTGTGCCCTTCATCGAGAATATGGCGGAGCGGTTTGCCCAGGCGGACTTGATCGTCTGCCGCTCGGGTGCGATCACGGTGGCCGAAATTGCCGCCGCCGGACGCGCCGCCATCCTCATCCCCTTCGGCGCCTCCACTGACGCGCACCAAACGCGCAATGCCTCGGCTATGCAAGACGCAGGCGCCTCCCGCCTGCTGCCTCAGGAAGAATTAACGCCCGACCGGTTGACGAACGAAATTTTCTCGCTCCTGGACCAGCCCGGGCGAATCATCGAAATGGAAGAGCATGCGCGGGGACTCGCGCGCCCGCGCGCGGTGGAAGATATTGTTGACCTGCTCGAAGGGCTGGTGCGGCCATGATTGCGTCCTTCCGTAATTTTCAGCAAATCCATCTGGTGGGGATCGGCGGCAGCGGCATGAGCGGAATCGCGGAAGTGCTGCTATCGAGCGGGTATGCCGTTTCCGGTTCTGATTTGAAGCGATCGCCAGTGACCGAGCGACTGCGCAAGCTGGGTGCCAAGATTTTCGAGGGGCATCTGGCGGAAAACGTTCATGGTGCGCACGTGGTGGTGATTTCGTCGGCAGTCCGTCCAGACAATGTGGAGGTTGTCGAGGCCCAGAAGCTGAAAATTCCGGTAATCCCGCGCGCAGAAATGCTAGCGGAGCTGATGCGTTTGAAGTACGGGATTGCGGTTGCCGGCGCGCACGGGAAGACGACTACCACTTCCATGGTCGCTTCCGTGCTTGCGGCTGCGGGACTCGATCCGACGTTTGTCGTCGGCGGGCGCGTGAATCATGCCGGCTCGAATGCGGGCGTTGGCCAAAGCGAATACATGGTGGTGGAAGCGGACGAAAGCGACCGGTCGTTTTTGCTGCTGGCGCCGGTGGTGGCGGCGGTCACGACGATTGACCGCGAGCACCTTGATCACTATCACTCGCTCGAGGAAATTCAGGATGTGTTTTTGCAATTCGTGAATCGCGTGCCTTTCTATGGCACGGTGATCTTGTGCCTGGACGAGCCGAACGTGCAGGCAAT
The DNA here is from genome assembly GCA_963834215.1 of uncultured Acidobacteriota bacterium. Lineage (GTDB taxonomy): Bacteria > Acidobacteriota > Terriglobia > Acidiferrales > UBA7541 > Palsa-295. The sequence goes on from CAWIAM010000002.1 coordinate 192,182, forward strand.
TTTGCCGCGCGTGAAGCGGCCGATCATCACGTACGGCACTTCCAATCAAGCCGATCTGGTGATCGCCGACGTGAAGCTGAATGGGCTTTCCAGCGAATTCCGGCTGAAATATCACGGCGAGGATTTGGGGCTATTCGAGCTGCCAGCGCCTCCGGGAATTCACAATGTGCGCAACGCGGCGGCTGCCGCAGGGGTAGCGTTGTCGTTGAATGTGCCACCGGACCTGATTCGCGCGGGTTTGGCGAAATTTTCGGGCGTGGGCCGGCGATTTGAAATCAAAGGGACGTTCAACGGCGTCACGTTGATTGATGATTACGGGCATCACCCCGCAGAAATTCGCGCGACTTTGGAAGCGGCACGCGGCTGCGGATATCACCGGCTGCTGGTGCTGTTCCAACCCCATCGTTACACGCGCACGCAACATCTTTGGGAAGATTTTCGGCGGTCGTTCAATTTGGCGGATGTGCTGGTGTTGACAGAAATTTACGCAGCGGGCGAACAGCCCATCGAAGGCGTGACCGGCGAGAAACTGGCGGACGCGATCCGCGGCGCGGGTCACAAAAGCGTGATTTTCAAGAGCACCATGCAAGCAGGAATGGAATACATGCTGCGCGAGGCGCGTCCTGGAGATGCAGTGATGGCGATTGGAGCTGGCAGCGTGGGCCGCGTGCTGGACCAGCTGGCAATGCTGCTGGGATCGAAGATTTCGACGAGCGCGGACTAGGGGCGGCGCCGGACCGCGCCCACTCGGGGCGAGGTAGAGGCGGTTCAGATTCGAGTTCATGCGAATTGGCGACAAACCGATCGCGGGGCGGCTGAAGGAACTGGGCGTCGAACTGCGTCCTGGGGTGCCGCTCAGCGAGAAGACGTCCCTCGGAATTGGCGGCACAACCGATCAATTATTACTGCGCCAATTCGAGACGATTCCGGCGGTGATGCGGCTGCTGGCGGATGAAAACATTCCGCACCGATTTTTGGGCGGCGGCACAAACGTCCTTATAGATGATGGCGAATTGCCGTACGTCGTGCTGCATCTGCCGACTTCGCAGCCCGGGATGCGCGTCGAGGGCAACGAAGCGTTTGTGGACGCTGCGGCAGATTTGGGTGGCATGGTCACTTTTTGCGCGAAGCGCGATTTGGGCGGGATGGAAGGGTTGATCGGCGTTCCGGGCAGCGTGGGCGGCGCATTGCGGATGAACGCCGGAGCGTACGGGACGCAAATTGGGTCGTACGTGCGCGAGGTGGAGCTTTACCGCGCAGCGAGCGGCGAAGTCGAGACGCTGCGCGGCGACGACATACGATTTGACTATCGCCACACGTCGTTTGCGCCGGATGACCTGATGTTGCGTGTGAAGCTGGAATTGCCGTCGAAGCCGTACAAAGAAATTCTGGCTGGGATTCGCGTGTGCAATGAAAAGCGTCGCTCCAGCCAGCCTTTGAACCAGAAAAGCGCGGGCTGCATTTTCAAAAACCCCGCGGGCGGCTCGGCCGGGCGGATGATTGACGAACTGAAATTGAAGGGGCATCGCGTAGGCGACGCCATGGTCAGCGACCGGCACGCCAATTTTTTCGTGAATGTTGCGAACGCGAGTTGCGCGGACATGTTAAAACTGATTGACGACGTGCGCGAACGGGTGCGCGCGGCGTATGGCGTCGAGCTCGAGAACGAGGTCATTCTCTGGAAAAATTAAGGACCATGGACGCGGAAGCTTATCCCCAGGAAGTCCTGGCCGACGAAGAGCCGAAGTATCTGCGCCGGCAGAAGCCTCTCGAGATCAAGCGGCGAAAATTCGGCAAGAAGGCCTGGAAAACGTATCTGCGCGTGATGTTCGGGACGGCGGTGGCGGCGGGCGGAGTGGGCGCAGCGTACATGGTGGGGCATTTTTTGCTGGCGTCGCAGGAAATGGCGCTGATGCATCCCGAGCAAATCCAAGTGTCGCAAAATCATTATGTGACGCCGGCGAGCGTGCGCGAGATTTTTCGCGTGGACCGCGGGCACAGCGTCTTGCGCATTCCATTGAGCGAGCGGCGTCGGCAAATTGAAGCTTTGCCGTGGGTGGAGCAGGCCAGTGTGCTGCGCGCTTTGCCCAATACGATAAAGGTTGAGATCGTCGAGCGGACGCCGATTGCGTTTTTGCGTGACGGCAGCGACCTGGCGCTGGTGGACGTGCACGGCGTGATTCTGAACCGGCCGCTCAAGGGCGACTTCCATTTTCCGGTGGTCACCGGGATGAGTTCGGAGATGCCCATCGAAGATCGCGAGCTGCGCATGCGGCTTTTCGCGAGTTTCGCGCAGCAGGTGGAAACGGCACGCGGCGGGGCGATGGACCAAGTGAGCGAAGTGGATCTGAGCGAAGCGAAAGATCTGCGGGCGACGATCACGGGATTGCAGAGTAGCGGTGGTCCGAACGGCGCGAGTGGCAATGCGAACGCAGCCGCCGGGTGGAGCAACGCCGATACACCTATCCTGATCCATTTCGGCGACAGCGATTTCGAGGACAAGTTTCTGACGGTCCTTAAGGATATTGGCCGGTGGCGCGCGGAGGTTGGCAACGTTGAATCTGTCGACTTGCGATTCAACGGCGAGGCGGTGGTGAATCAGGATCCCACGCTGGTGGCGAAGATGCAGGATCCGCCAGTGTTGATGGCCGCGCCGAATGTGCCACCAGCTCTGAAATCGAGACCGGTCGAGGTGTCGCACGCTGCCGCGCACGCGACTTTGCACACGACTTCACGCGTTAGTTCGCACGCAAGCCCGCACCCGGCTTCGCGCGCGGCGCGGCATGTAACGTCGAAAGAGGTAAAGAAAAACGCGGCAAAACATTCGAGTGCGGCGGCGCAGCAGTAGCGAGTGGCCCGAGACGGAAGCACCAAGGAGCAGCGGATTTGACGAAGAAGGAACGACATATTGTGGCGCTGGACATCGGCAGCACGAAAACGTGTGCGTTGATCGGCGAGCTGGATGACGACGCAAGCGGCGTAAGGTTCGCCGCGCTGGGAGCCGCCGAATCGAAAGGCTGGCGCAAGGGGCAGATTGTGAATCTGGACCTGGCGGTCAGCTCGATCCGGCGCGCTGTGGAAGAAGCGGAAGCGATCGTGGGAGTGCCGGTGGAATCGGCGTTGATTGGCGTGGCCGGAACGCACGTGCGCGGAGTGAACAGCCGCGGCGGCATTACGGTGGGTTCGCGTCCGCGCGACGTGCAACGCGACGACGTACGGCGCGCGATTGAAGCAGCGCGGGGCGTGCAATTGCCGGAAGACCGCGAAGTGTTGCACGTGCTGCCGCAGGAATTTTTTCTGGACGCGCAAGATAACATCCGCGACCCGATGGGCATGGTGGGGCAGCGGCTTGAAGTGAACGTGCATATTGTCACTGCTTCAGCAACGGCGACACAAAATATCGTGACGGCGGTAAATCGCGCGGGCGTGCGCGTGGATGATACGGTGCTTGAGCCTCTCGCCTCCGCCGAGGCTTGCTTGACGCAAGATGAGCGCGAACTGGGGTGGTGCCTGCTGGATATCGGCGGCGGAACTACCGAGATGGTGGCGTTCACGAGCGGAGTGGTGCGGCACACGGCGGCGATTCCGGTGGGCGGCGATCATTTCACCAACGATCTTGCCGTTGGTTTGCGGACGCCCAGTGCGGAAGCGGAAAAAATCAAGCGCCTGCACGGCTGCGCGTTTCGCGAATTGCTGAACGAGGATGCCGCGATTGAAATCGCGAGCGTCGGCGATCGCCCGCCGCGTACGGTCTTCTCGCGGATGCTTTAGGAGATTGTGGAACCGCGTGCGCAGGAATTATTGATGCTGGTGCGCGACGAACTGCGCCGCGGCGGCGTGGAATCGCAGATTCCCGCGGGCATCGTGCTCACAGGCGGCGGCGCGCAATTGCGCGGCCTGTGCGAACTCGCCGAACGAATGTTCAATCTGCCGGTGCGCGTGGCTTCTCCGCGCGGGCTTGCCGGCATGAGCGAAGAAGTTTCCCAGCCCGAATATGCAACAGCCGTTGGACTGGTGCTCTACGGCGCGCGGACGCGGCGCGCTGCGGGGAACCGCCCTAGCGGCTGGGTGGGCAAATTGAAGAGCATGTTTGCAGGGGCGCAGTAGGCAACGGATTCAGCATTCGAAACTGGGGAAAGACTGGGGAGGAAGCATGGCGCAAAAAGAGTCGAGCATGCGTATTTCGTTTGCGGAAGAAGCACCGAACGGGGCCAAGATAAAAGTAATCGGCGTGGGCGGCGGCGGATCGAACGCCGTCAACCGCATGATTCGCGCCAAGGTCGAAGGCGTGGAATTCATCGCGGCCAATACCGATCTGCAGGCGCTGAAGCTTTCCCAAGCGCCGGTGAAACTGCAATTGGGCGCGAAACTGACGAAAGGGTTGGGCGCGGGCGCCAATCCTGAAGTCGGCCGCAAAGCTGCGCTCGAGGACACCGAGAAAATCATCGAGGCGCTGGAAGGCGCGGACATGGTGTTCGTTACCGCGGGTCTCGGCGGCGGCACGGGCAGCGGCGCGGCGCCGGTAGTGGCATCGCTCGCGAGCGAACTCGGCGCGCTGACCGTCGCAGTGGTGACGAAGCCCTTCGCATTCGAAGGCAAGCGGCGCATGGAGCAAGCGGAACAAGCGCTCTCCGAACTGGTCGGCTGCGTGGATACGGTGATCGTGATCCCCAACGAGCGGCTGATGGATAGCGTCGAGCACGGAACCAGCTTCTTCGAGGCGTTCCGCATCGCCGACGACATTCTGCGCCAGGCCGTGCAGGGCATCAGCGACATCATCACCATTCCGGGCATCATCAATCGCGACTTCGCCGACGTGAAAACGATCATGCAGGGCCAGGGCTACGCGGTGATGGGCACGGCGGTCGCTTCGGGCTCGAACCGCGCCGTTGACGCCGCGAATCGCGCCATCAATAGCCCGCTGCTCGAGGACAACTGCATTCAGGGCGCGCAGGGCATCCTGATCAACATCACCGGCTCTTCGAGCCTGAGCTGCACGAAGTGCACGAAGCTTCTTCGGTGATCCAGAAGGCCGCGCACGAAAATGCCAACATTATTTTCGGCGCGGTGCATGGACGATGCCATGAAGGAGTCGGTGAAGATCACCGTGATCGCCGCGGGC
>CAWIAM010000003.1:0-136945 GCA_963834215.1 uncultured Acidobacteriota bacterium
TTGAGAAGCATCCCTTCGGTGAAGTCAACGCCTAGTCACACAAAAGCTTTTAGACGTTGGCAAGAGAGTCGCCAAAGAAGAATTGGAAAGTGAAAACTGGGTCCACCAAGTGGCTCGGCTCACCGGCCAAGCTATGAAGAAATGCGAGTCAGCATTCTTGAGTTCCTAGACACGGATGCCGTAAACTTATCGGTTGAGAACTGCGTTACCTTCCTGGATCCGCTGGGGCGAATCCTTGGATATCGACCTTGCGACCTTTGGGATGGAAATTGTGTTAAATGGGAGACTAGCACCAGGGGACCCAAAGAAATTTGAGTTTGTCGAAAGGGAGCCTGTCCAACCTGAGGAAGAGCGTGGGCTGAAAGAATTCTTTGTGACACTTCCCTGAGCCATGGTGCGACGGAGGAAGAAATTGAGTTTCTAAAGAAGCTGAGGATCAAGGGAAAACAGCCCACTGCGCTCTATTATTACCGGGAATTGCAAAACCTCAGAGACCCGCTCAATTTTCAAGCATTCCCGACCCAAACTCCGCGAGCGAAAATACAGGGCCGGTCCCAGCCGGATGCGTCATTCTCCCGATGCAGAAGTACCAGACTAGTGACATTAATAGAAAACTGCAGTTTGACAACACGAACAGGGCAACGCAGCGCTTTGCGGGGAACAAGGGCAGTCGGGGCAAAAAATAAAAGGCAAAGTCGTAGGATTTTTAATGACTTCAGCATCACGAGATCGCGTCAACCAAGCTCTGCGCTTGGCCTCGGACGGACCGGCGGGCAGAGAGCTCCCCTTGCGTATACTGTTTTTTCATAGTGATGCCGCGGGTATAGAGCTTTGCGTCCAGGCGCTCAGTCGGGCGCATTTCAAGGTCAGCGCAGACGTTATTCTGACTCCGGAGCAGTTTGCTGGACGCCTGAAATCAAAATATTACGACATGGTGCTGGCGGAATACCCAGCCCCGAACTGGCAAGGACCGTCGGTGCTGGAAATCCTGCATGTGGGCGATAGGCAGATTCCCTGCATCTTCCTGACCGAAACAATGGTACTGGAAACCGAGGCGGAACTTATTACAGCAGGCGCTGCCGATTGCGTGGGAATAGATCACATTGGGCACCTTCCTGTAGCCGTTCGTCGAGCGCTCAATGATAACAAGCTGCGCGAAGAGCGCGATCAAACGGAAAAAAGACTGCGCCATTCAGAAGCACGCTACCGGGCTCTTGTAGGAAACCTGATCTATGGAATGTGTCGCTGCAGCGTCAAAGGCAAGTTCCTGGATGTCAATCCCGCGTTGGTGACCATGCTTGGATATCCGTCCCGCGAGGAACTCTTGGCAGTGAACCTTGCTGCTGACATCCTTTGTGACCCCTCCAAACGAGCACAATTACTGGAGCACTCCGTCGAACGGGATGGCGCGGACCCCCTGGAAATTGAATGGAAGCAGAAAAATGGCACAGCCCTCAAAGTTCGGCTCAGCGGACGCAAAGTCAGCAATCAGGGCGATATGGACAGTTACGAGATCATCGTCGAGAATGTCACTCAACAGCGCAAGCTCGAGGATCATTTGCGTCAACAGGCAGCCAAGGATTCTCTGACCGGACTGGCCAACTACCGCCATCTCGTGGAAACCGTTGACACTGAGATCAAGCGTTCTGAGCGGACTGCGCGTGAGTTCGCGCTCTTGTTCCTTGACCTGGATGGGTTGAAACGGATCAATGATCGTTTCGGCCACCTAGTCGGTAGTCAGGCGCTTTGCCGTCTGGCCGACGTTCTGTGTATCTGTAGCCGGAAGGTGGATACTCCGGCCCGTTTCGGTGGGGATGAGTTTGCACTTGTGCTTCCCGAGACAGGGCAGATCCAGGCTAATTTAGTAGCCCAACGCATTTGCCACAGTCTTGCGAATGATGGCAGGGAGCCAAAGCTGTCGGTCAGCGTCGGCGTCGCTATTTATCCTAAAGATGGCCAAAAGCTAGATTCCCTCTTGGGCGCGGCAGACGCGGCATTGTACTCGATGAAAGCTAAAACATGCAGCCCGGAGGCGAGCACCCGAACAACGAGGACGGAGCTCCGTCTTGGAGCGGCTGCGGGTATTCCCTAACGCGCAAGGAGAACTGCTCGCGCCCGGAAGTCAGGAACTGAAAGCGTCATGCGCCCAGATTGGCCGCAGTGGCTTGCTCACCTAAACGCGGGGATGTCGCAAGCCCTGCAATCTAAGCTTCATGCCCAACGTTGCTAGAGCCACGACATCCATGTTCTTCCCAGTGCCGTTCTAAAGCTAGACGGGCAGTACGGCATTTTGCATTGATCTGCTCCGTGTGCCTCTTGGCTTCTGCAAACTCTTCATGGCGCCCTACAAGCGTAGATAGGTTGTCGGTGGCCTCGAAGTGTTCCATAGCGGCCTTCGAGTATTCTTCAAAGAGAACGCGGGCGGTCGGACATGACATGCCAGACATGATAGCCGTTCAGATTGACTCTCTAGAAGTCTTCAGCGGCGCGCCGGGGCTCAGACGCTCATATTTGACAGCTGGAACGCGATTTATTTCTTCGACGAGTCCCAGCATTTTTGAAAGGTGGTGTTCCTTCCTGGCCTGCTCGCACAGTGATCCAGCAACGCTTACACTACATCCTTTTTGCACTTGACCACATATTGCCCCAAAAACATTTCTTTTTGAGGCGCTGACGGACACTTTTGGGCAAGCGAATTCTCAACGATTTCGACAGACTGAGGAAAATAGGGATTTTGGGCCACGAAGGGTTTTTGAGCACTTGTCCGGTTACGCGACGCAATATAAAAGGGCGCCCCTGTTGGAGTAGGTTTTGAGTGTCGGCTCGAACCTACCTCAGAAAGGAGCGCCCTCTATGGATAAGGTGAAGTATATCGGGATGGATGTGCACAAGGAAGCGATCTCGATCGCGGTTCTAAATTCCTCTGGCAAGCTGGTGATGGAAAGTACGATCGAAACCAAGGCCAGCAGCATTGTGGATTTTCTGAAAGGTCTGCGCGGAAGTTTGCACGTGACGTTGGAAGAAGGTACCTGGGCTGCCTGGTTGTATGACTTGATCAAACCGCACGTCACCGAATTGGTGGTGTGTAATCCCCGCCGGAACGCTTTGCTCAAAGAAGGCAGCAAGAGCGATCGCATCGATGCGCGGAAGCTAGCCGAGTTGCTGCGCGCGAACCTGGTCCGCTCGGTGTATCACGGAGAGCATGGCGTGCGGACGCTCCGCGAGCTGGCGCGCAGTTACCTGACGATCAGCGCGGATCTGATACGGGTGATGACCCGCGTGAAGGCGCTCTATCGCAGTTGGGGGATTCCCTGCACGGGCAAGCAGGTCTACGCCGAACGCTATCGTACCGAGTGGTTGGCGAAGATCAGCGAGGCCGGCGTGCGCCGCCGGGCGGAGTTCTACTACCAGCAGTTCGATGCGTTGCGGGTGCTGCGTCAGGAAGTGCGGCGCGAGTTGCTGGCGGAAGCTCAGAAGCAGGACGCCTGGAAGTTGTTACGCGAGATTCCGTTCATCGGCCCGATCCGGGCGGCTCTGCTGATCGCTTTGCTGCAAACGCCGCATCGTTTCCGCACCAAGCGGCAGCTCTGGGCCTACAGCGGATTTGGGATCGAGACGCACAGCAGTGCCGAGCAGCGGTTCGTGCAGGGAGAGCTGCAGCGCGTCAAGAAGCCGGCCTCGATTCGTGGGCTGAATCGCAATCACAATCACGAATTGAAGAATGTATTCAAGAGTGCCGCAACCGTAGCCGCTGCGAAGGCTGGCCCGTTCAAGGAGTTTTACGATGCGTTGGTGGCCAAGGGAATCCGGCCGGAGATGGCGCGTCTGACTTTGGCGCGCAAGATGGCCGCGATCACCTTAATCGTCTGGAAGAAAGGAGTGCGCTTCGACGCCCAACATCTGAAACCACAAACAGCTTGAGTGTCTCCAGCGCATCCGCTCCATCCTGGAATTTCTTCCGGCGGTGGCCCGTCGGGTTCTGGAGACATTCGGGTTCGAGGGCGAGTCTCAGCTGGTTAGTTAGGCTCTGCGTGCCTCGGGCACGCCGAGTCTCTCACGCGACCCTAGGCCCCCTCGGACAACCCGAAAAAGCTATGGGCCACGAGTCCCCAATAGAACCATGGTTGGCACCTGACAACCGTGCTGCTTGTGGATCTTCGAACGGACTGGCTTCGTCGCGCCCAAGCGATGAAAACCGCTGGCCAAGAAAACCAAAAGCGCTGAATGAATGAAGCAGCGTCCCGAGATCACGGAACGGAAGGCCAGAACAAACCTGCTCAAACAGGGCGGGCTGGAAGCCAAGAAAACTTCCGGCCACAGGAGAAGTGTTTTTTTCTTGACTCCTTTTATAGAACTAATCAGGGGTTCAGTCTGCCGTTCGCCGAAAAATCGATCAGCATTCGCGGCGGCGCTTTGTTTATCCAACGGTCGACCAGCCAGCCGACGAAGTAATACCAGGCGAAGATAAGCAGAGGCATTAGGACCATGAAGCTAGAAACCTCGCTGATGCCGAGCCGTCCCAAACCGTGGACGATGGCTGCACCGAACACGAAGGCGGGAAACGCGGACAGCATCAACGATTTGGCAAACCGTCCTGGGCTAATCCAGATGAACTGTGGCGTCCAGCCCGCGCATTTCTCTGCACCGTCTTTGCAAGGCTCTGTGGCCAGCGCGTGCATGTTCAGCGGGTCGGAATCCAAGCGAGTGGATGACCACCAGAAATACCGATAGGGGATGCGCTGAATTTCACGGTTCAAGCGTATTGAGCTGCGGGTCACACCCCCGAAAAGGATGAGTCCGAAAATCGGCAAAGCGAGTCGCCAGCGCATCCTCATATTCGGATTAGACACCGGAACGGCAGAAATATGAAGACGTTGCCGTGACTGTCGAGGACAGTGATTGTCATCGGCTTACGGGCTAGTCCCTGATAAACGCCCTTACCGGACAACTGGATTTCAGTCGTTTTCGCACGTCCGACCCCTCAGCAAGAGGCCCGGTTCGATTTTCTGTTTCAAGTTTTCAGTCCCAATTGGGACTGTCCTCGGATGCCAGGGAGCAATCTCGTTGCCCGATGCGGCCAGAAGTGGAATCCATCGCCATCTGCCAGAGAAAGGTCGTTGATGGAGAAACCGGCTCTTTATTCTGCCTTCCGGACTAGATCGCTGAGCCTCATGCCCAGGGCAGATGCCAAAGCACTTGCAACTTCGATTCCCACGCTTACTTTACCTAGCTCAATTGAGCTTATGTAAGTACGGTGTACGTTCGCTCGCTCCGCAAATTTCTCTTGAGACAATCTACGCCCCTCCCGTTCGCGACGGACCGCCTGCCCAAAGGCGAGGCGAGAAAATCTGGTTGCCTTTGCCACGCCCCACTTCTATTATCGCGCAGACGATCAATCTACAGACGATCCTCTACACGCAAATCGGAAGCCGACGGGCGTGTAGCCTAAGAATGTTGGTGTATTGTGCGCCGACAGACTTTCTTGTGACCGGTGACTCCTTCGGAGGTTCTCGAACGGCAAGAGATCATGATCGAGCTTGTACCTAGAAAGGAATATAAACAGATCAAGGCCGCTCTCAGGCAGAGAGCACATCGCATTCCTTTGGCTCCATTCGAAGAGAGATTCGATGACTTTCTTACAATTGGAATTTATCATTTCGTCGGTGGAGCAAAGGATTTCGCAAGATGGTCGCACAAGATGCAGGAGGATTTTGGCGAATCGATTGGACCGCACGCTGAACAGATTTGGCTAGGGATGCCAGGTGAAGCCCGGAAGATTGCAGATCGATTGCTTGCTCCGATACTTAAACACGTAGAAATTGCCGAAATAGAGATGGATGTAAGTCAATTCGCTGCGATCAAGCGCGCTTCCATAGGGAAATATGGGCCGCCGCAACCAGCCGTCCGGCCAGCAGCGCCAACGCAGCCCAATAGGGACAGACGAACTGTCTTGAAGTCCGGCGATCTCACACATGAAACAGAATCCCTTTCGCAAGCAAAGATAGAGCCAAAGACAGCCGCAGTGACAAGCCAGGACGTCAGGTCAGCTCCACACAAGCAGGAGCTACGTCCCGATTCCAGCGTCCCTGGACGGCGGTCGATGGTAAAACGCACTAAGAGACTTCTTGGGTCCGCCGCAGGAATGGTGTTGTTTGCCGCGAGACTCCTGCTCGGGGTCGCACTCGATTTCGCCGTTCGTTTCCTTGGTGACTGGATCGCTTCCGAGGCGAAGACGGACCCCCTGACTGCGGTACTCCCAGAGCCACTACCATACCGGTGGGGAAAGTTTTTTGCTGGCCTTTCAGCATTGACCGCATGTGGTTATATCTACATCGCATTCGCAGTCTCACTATCGGACATCGGGCGGGTCTCAATCGCGGGCCTCGCAGTGCTGGCAGGGCTACAGGCGCTGGGCTTGTGGAAGAAGAAAAGATTTGGGCTTATCGCATTTTTAATTCTCTGCATAGTCGCTCTGGTTGATGCCATTGCTTCTGACATCCCTTCGCTTAACCGGGGCGAATCCGGACGCGCTCTAGGTCCGGCAGTTTTGTACCTAGGAAGCCTGCCCTATTTTCTCAGACGGCGGAGTGAATTCGGAAGGAACCAGCGTTCGGTCTAGAAGATCGTTTCCCGGCCGCTTATGCGGAGGCGTATTGGATATAAGAACACGAACCACAAGTGGCCCAGCCGTGGCTTCGATTATCTTCCTGATACTGGCTGTATTTGGCCGGTGGCCGTATTTCCTGTATGTGCTTCTCCGTTTGGTAGTGTCCGTGAGCGCTGTCTATCTGGCCGTCCAAGCTCATGAACTGGGAAAAACTGGGTGGGTCTGGGTGATGTCGGCAGCAGCAGTTCTGTTCAACCCGGTTATGCCGGTGCGCATGGCGAGAGGCGACTGGCAGGTGATAGATTTCCTGGGTGCCGTCCTTTTTGCTATCAGCCTGCGTGGAATTCGGTGACACTCGAATGGCTGACCGAATGTCGCTGCTTGATAGGACAGCGACAGGTCTAATCGGCCACTTTCCCAAAACACGTCCAGGTGTTCCCCAGGAGTGCCGGCTGGATATTCAACGCACGCCTCGCGTATTTTTCAGTAGGATACAGTTGTGGCTACCATGACAGAACCGCCATTCAAGTATTCACTAAACTCGATTTTGCCTTTCGTCCGGCAGAGTCTGAGTGGAATGGGCGCCTACACCAGACTTGAGTTCGTGGAGTTTGCAAACGGACTCTGGACTACGCTCGAAACAGCCCACATACCGGGGGTCCACAGGAATCCACCTGAAAAAGGCTTCGATGCCAGCCTCTTTGAATTTGGTAGGTCACCGTCGGAGTTGCGATTCGCAGCAACCGAGGCGTTCAACTATCTACATGCCGCTGGTTTCACTATGCTCATTCCAGAAGGAAACCATGCGGGTTTCTATACCGTTCCTGGAAGCCATGCAATGGAAGGATTCTACATAACTGAGCGTGGAGCGAAGTGGGCGGCCTCAGCAGAGCCCGTTCCCGAGGACTCTGAGGTTTACATGGAACATCTTCACACACGTGTCCCCAACATTGATATGGTCATTAAAGAATACGTTTCTGAAGGATTGTCCGCGTTCGTTCGAGGAAATGACTTCTCTGCTGCCGTTATGGTTGGGGCGGCGGCGGAGAAGGCAATCTACCTGCTAGCGGATTCACTTAAACCGGCATTGAGCAACACAGCCAAGCAAACGCGGTTACAAGACTTGATAGATGTAGAGCGGAGTCTCAAGAAGCTTTTCGATTTTGTTATAAACGAGATAAAGAGCGGCATTCAACGCAAGGTCATTCCGTATGCAGTTCACGAGGGGGCAGAAGCACACATTGGGTCGCTAATAGAAGCAATACGAGTCCAACGAAACGATGCGGTGCATCCGCGGAACGCCAAGGTGACACCTGACTCTGTCCGTCTCTCATATCAGGCTTTTCCTGCCGCCGTTGAGAAGATTGAGAAACTCCGCGATTGGTGTCATACAAATAAGGCGGCCCTCTAGGAGTGTTGCTCAGAGGCCCTAATTAATGGCGTTACCGACCAAGTGGATTTAGTGGTTTTTGCAAGTCCGATCCCCTGAGTAAGAGGCTCCAGTTCGACTTTTCTGTTTCAAATTTCAGTCCCAATTGGGACTGTGGGAATCCGTGCCAGGCTGCAATGTCGTCGCCGGTGCCGCCAGAAGTGGAATCCGGCGTCGTCTGCAAGAGAAGGTATCCCGAGCCGCGCGGCATGCGGTGCGCGAAACCTCCCCAGAGCGCAAAGATTGTCGTTTTGCTCCGCCAAAACGCGCTCCAGACCGCATTTTGGGCGCATGACGCGGCGTTGTGGCTCAGCAGTGGAATCTGGCACTGGTTTGGCCGGGCAAGCTCCCCTGGTAACGGCGCGGGCAACGCAGGGCTGGCGAGTCATAAACGCGGTTTACTTTGCAACAATCTGTCCTATTTCAATTTGAACGTTTACCCAGCGCGTACTGCTACCCAATGTTTGGACCGTCATAACATTGAACCTTTTGGAGCCGCAGTCAAAAATACTTTGGGTAAATCCGCCACCCGTTCCGTGCGCCGCGTAGTTTGAAGCGGTACACGTCTTGGTTTCCATGTCATCAACTGCGCCTGCGATTTCTTGTGCTAAATCGTCTGCGCTATTTGTCACAGGCATATGGTAATCTGCGTAGACAACACGACCGTTTCCAAAAGTTATTTGCCCTTCAAAATCGGTGTCCTCACCATTGGGATATACAGACACACTGTTCTTGTCTGGGGAAATAGCTTTAGTGTGGCGCGCTGCTTGCGCCAAGTGCTGCTCTACTTGCTCAATGGTCATGCCGAGCGAAATACCCGCAGTTCCGTAGCTGATAGTGGGCTTTACTTGTGGGCGTTGTGGTGCCCCGTTGAGCTCCAGCAAAACCGCCAATGTTCCCACTAGAGTAAAAGTCTTGCTAATTGTCATGGCTGGCTCCCGTTTCCAGCGGGGAGCCTAACAACCGACCTTCAAACAGTCAATGAGCGCCGAGCAATGGGTGTGGGCTAAAGCTGTGTTGCTGGGACAAGGATGTTAGCTCGTGACTGCAGATATCCGCCTCTCTAATTTCCGCTTAGACTGTTCTGATGAGGAGGAGCTACACCACATGACGCTAATCGTGGCGGTAACGAACGGGAGAGAGATAGTCGTTGGTGCGGACACGTTGGTCTATGAGGGAAGCGGAGAGGTTTACCGCACATACGAAACGCCCAAGCTTCGCGTTGTAAACGGTGGCAGGTGGATTATTGGGTTCACGGGCTTGGGGCAAGTCGCAAAGATAGTTTGGGACTACATGGAAGCAAAAGGGCAAACGTTTAGTACGGACATTCGCGTCGGTGTTCTTGAGTGCGTTAAATGCATTGGGGAAATTTACAAGGAATACCGTTTAGACCCTAACGCAACAACTCTCTTGGCAGGCTTTTGCGGGAGTCAACCGCACATCTACAGTTGGGGCATTGGGCAGCCCGCCCCTAGAGGGGGGGATATTCCGCCGTGGGAAGCGATTGGTTGCGGCTGTGACGTGGCGCTTCACTATGTACGGAATTGCCGTCCGATGGAAGATTTCGACATCGAAAAGCTATCTGCACTGGTCCACTTTTCCATTTCCGAGATTGCGAATAGCGACGTGCGGGTTGGGAAACCAATAGACATAGGCGTGGTAAAGGAGGACGGTGCGCTTATAGAACCACGGGAATCAATTCGCCAATTTGAACTCATAAGCGACCGACTGAGCGCGCTTATCCGAAATGAAATCCTGGGATTGGCAGCGGACGGATAAGCCGAACAACCCTAACGACGAATTACGTGGCAGCTTGGCCGTGCGCACACGCTGACGCCAGGATTGTGTTCTTGTAACAATCACGGCACAGCCCAAGACTCTTTCTGCGCTAAACAGCCACTTTGACGCTTCGTGCGCGTTTTCTCCTGGACATGGTCCCAATTCGAAAGTTCAAATAGTTTAGGAATACGGAGAGCGAAATCTCCCATGGGACGGCGACGTTGGACAATCCGATTGACCGTGGAGGAGTGCTACGCGGTCGAGATTGGCAATCTTGTTCGCGCCGGCGCGTTCGAAGCTGAAAGGGGAGTTACTTGCTCTTATGTCTGGAACGACGGCCTCGGAAACCCGATATCGAGTATAAAATTTCGAGCGTTTCCAGATAACACGGGAGCTATGGCAATTCATTTCTACCATCGAGTGCCCGCCACGCTTTCCACTCCACCACGAATCCAGCATCAAATCGCACAGATAACCACCACCGCGTGTCACTTCGGGGGAACGCGCCACTGGTTTTTGTGTTCTCTCATACGAGACGGTTATCCGTGCAAACGGCGCGTTAGAATTCTCTACTCGACGCCTCGTGAAAAATTGTTTGGGTGCCGGAAATGTCACGATTTGACCTACGAAAGCACCCAACAGCACGATAAAAGGGTAGATTGGCTGCTAAAGCAGCCTGCCGAAGAATTCATTCGGGCGTTGTCTACAGGAACGCTCCGGCAACGACTTCTGGCGAGCAGGGCTTCAACCAAATTGCTTCAGCGCCTGGCAAGAAAAGCCGACAGACTGCGCAAAAAACGCCCCAAACTCCACGCACAGGCGGTTCTTGCTCGAACGCACGTTATCGCTATTCAGAGCCGCGCAGATGCGATTTAACGCGCAAAACCCTCGAATTAGGTCAAAATGGCGCTCGCATGCGAGCGAAAAGAAACCTCCCTCAACTCAGCTTTCCGTGGTTTTCGGATGAATCGCGTAAGCGGCGCAGAACGCGAATCCGGAAATTGCGATGGCCGCCGCATAAAGGTGAAATAATCGCGTTTCGGACCGGTTCCGGCATCGAAATAGGAGTTCTGCGAGAAATTAAGCAGGGATTGGCGTGCCGACAGTACGCCATGGCAGATGGGTGGATTGCCATGGAACACGAACTCGTTATGCTGCCGGGTCCAGCTACTTGGCGACATCCAAATTCAGCCTCGGAACAAGAACTAAGCGCATGTATCGAGCGAATCAAATCGGCTCATGATGCCGCGCCCGACGCAGACCCACGACAAAACCCGGAGTTGTGGGCTGATATTTGCCAACTTATGGCTTATATCGCACTTGAGAACGCCATCGAAAATGAACGCAGGAGTGATGCCTTGATGGAGCCCAGGCCGACCATTCTGCCGGCGTCATGAGGGTTCGACTCTGCGTTTCGAAGCATCCCGATTGAGACTTACTAAAAAGCGGGATGCGACACAGTTTCCCAGTCATTGGGAACAACTCGGGGAACAGATTGGGAACAGACCACCCCGGAACAGGGTAGAACACCAACTAACAGCGTGCACGTAAGTCATTGAAAGGCAAAGACGGGCTAATTGTTTATTTGGCTGTGGCACCGAGGGTCGTGGGTTCAAATCCCATCGCTCACCCCAATCTTCTCGCGGTTTCTTTTTGGATCCTCACAGAATTCGGCCGGATTCGTTAACTTTTGCGCTTGCTCCTTTCTACAACACCCATCGTTATCGTAAATGAGATTTCTTACTAAAATCTGCATTCCTTTTGGACCCGTATGGCGCGGTATCATTGCGACCTTGTCGTTATATCGCGGGAGGTGACAGATCGATGCGCTATCGTCCGCTGGGTGGCACGGGCTGGCAGGTGTCGGACATAAGTTTCGGAGCGTGGGCCATCGGCAGCGCGTGGGGCCAAGTGTCGGATCAAGATTCCCTGGCGGCAATGAACACGGCAATCGATTGCGGCGTGAATTTTATAGATACCGCGGATGTCTACGGCGACGGGCGCAGTGAACGGCTGATCGCGCAACTGAAAAAGCAGCGCAAGGAAGAAATTATCGTCGCGACGAAAGCGGGCCGACGTCTCGCAAAGCAGAGCGAGGCGGGTTACAGCCGCGAGAATCTTACGAAGTGGATCGGAGATAGTCTGAGAAATCTCGCGGCCGATTCGCTCGATCTGCTGCAGCTGCATTGCCCGCCCACCGCGCTGTACGAACACGATGAAGTCTTCGGAATCCTCGACGACTTCGTTCGAGCTGGCAAAATCCGTTACTACGGTGTCAGCGTCGAAAAGGTGGAAGAAGCACTGACGGCCATCCAACATCCGAACGTCCAAAGTGTGCAAATCATTTTCAATTGTTTTCGACAACGTCCGGCGGAGCGCTTCTTCGTCGAGGCCACACGAAAACGGGTAGGCATCCTGGCCCGCGTGCCGCTTGCGAGCGGCCTGTTGACCGGCAAGTTCAATCTCAATTCGACCTTCGCCGCCGATGACCACAGAAATTTCAACCGGCACGGCGAAGCCTTCGACGTGGGCGAAACCTTTTCCGGCGTGGATTACAAGACGGGCCTCGAAGCGGTGGAGGAGTTGCGGCCGCTCGTACCGCGCGGCGCAACCATGACTCAGTTCGCGCTGCGGTGGATTCTGATGTTTGACGCGGTGACTTGCGCGATTCCCGTCGGGAAACGCCCCGATCAAGTCACCGATAATTGCCGCGCTTCGGAACTGCCTCCTTTGACCGACGAGACCATGACGGACGTGCGCCAGATATATGAAGAAAAGATCTATCCCCTCATCGGGAACCGCTGGTAGAGCGACCATCCGACGGGCACCGTTAGTTTCCTGGCCAGTAATCAGGATTCGCCTGGCGGGCAATTGACAATGCCGCATGCATTTGACATAGTCTCAAAGCGGTTAGACGAATTGCACTTCTGGGCACTCGAAACGGCCACGGCAGCGCGGGGGAGACGTGAGCGAAAGCAGTTTTCTCGTCCATTCTTCGGTTTTGCCGCCTCAGCAGAGCGGCGAGCTTCTGGAACTCCCTCGCCAGCAAGCCGGTTGGGACTGGATGAGCTTTTTCGTCCATCGCGTGCAGCCGGGCGACGTCTTTCGCGCAAAAACCGTGGGCGAAGAGGCTGTGTTCGTCCTGCTAGGCGGGACTTGCACGGCCGACTGGGGACAAGGCGCAAAGCGCCTGGGAAAGCGCCGCGACGTCTTCGACGGTTTTCCGTACGCGCTTTACTTGCCTGCCGGGAACGAAGTAGCATTCACGGCACAATCAGCTTGCGAGATTGCCGAATGCCGTTCCCCATCCGAAGCACGGCTCGAGCCTAAGCTCATTACTCCCGGCGAAGTGGTCAGCAGCCTGCGCGGCGGTGGAAATGCTTCGCGCCAGATTGTGGACATCATGGGACCTGAATTTCCGGCGGATAAGCTGATGGCCATTGAGGTTTACACGCCGGGGGGCAACTGGTCCAGCTATCCTCCACACAAGCACGACGTACACAATCCCCCGGGCGAAGTCGATTTGGACGAAATCTATTACTACCGGATTCGCCAGCCAGAAGGATTCGCGTTCCAGCATCTCTACGCCGGGCAGCACGCCGGCGAGCAAACGTTGAAGCCGCACGACGGAGACACGGTGCTGGTGCACAGTGGTTTCCATCCGGTTGTCGCCGGGCCGGGTTACGACGTTTACTATCTGAATTTTCTCGCGGGATCTTCTCGCGCTCTTGCCGTCACCGAGGATCCCAACCACGTATGGATACGTTCGACATGGAAGGACACCGACCCTCGTCTGCCACTCGTGAGGGAATAGGCTCGCACGCGGAGAAGAATGACCCATGGGGAAGTTTACCGGCGCGAGAGCTTCCGGATCGAAAATGAAAGCGCCGTCCGGAAAGGGCGCGTGGAGGCACCACAGACGCCCGTCCAAGACTTGCGATCTGTATAATCGCTTAGAAGTAGGACCTCCTCTTTATTGCTTGCCACCCAAGCAAGACATTTTCAGCCTCGCCATCGTTTCGACCTGCGATTGGGTTGATTCCGCGGGTGGGCGGGCCTTCCCCGTTTCGGTCAGTTCTTCTGGTTCCTGGCTCTTCCCTCGACAAGCACCGCGGCATACACTCCTCGGCAGTGGCGTACCACTCCGGAGAGGCACACCCCTATGACCGTGCGGCTGACTGCGGCGCAAGCAACTATCGCGTTCCTGAAAAACCAGTTCTCTGAAAGGGATGGCAAGAAACAGCGCTTCTTTGGCGGTTGCCTGGGAATTTTTGGTCACGGGAACGTTGCAGGGATCGGCCAGGCGCTGGAACAGGATTCGGCGCTGCGCTACTACCTCTTTCGCAACGAGCAAGCGATGGCTCACGCGGCCGCCGGGTTCGCGAAGGCGAGTTTCCGGATGCGGACGCTGATCTGCACAAGCTCGATCGGTCCCGGGGCCACCAACATGGTGACGGGCGCCGCTCTCGCGACTGTGAACCGGTTGCCGGTCCTCTTGCTGCCCGGAGATATTTTCGCGCGCCGCAATGTCGCACCCGTGCTACAGCAACTCGAATCACAGTCCACACAAGATATCTCCGTAAACGACTGTTTCAAACCTATCTCGCGCTATTGGGATCGGATCCAGCGCCCCGAGCAACTTCTGACTTCCCTGCCCGAAGCGATGCGCGTGCTGACCTCGCCCGCGGAGACAGGCGCTGTAACGATCAGCTTCCCCCAGGACGTTCAGGCCGAGGCGTTCGATTTTCCCGATGAGTTTCTTCGCGAACGAGTTTGGACGATTCCGCGCAACCGCTGCGACCGCAAGCTTCTGCTGGAAGCAGCCAGATGGATCGCCGCCGCGAACCGGCCGCTCATTGTTGCGGGCGGGGGCGTGCTCTACTCCGAAGCGTCCGACGCCCTTGCGAAATTTGCTGCTGCGACCGGGATTCCGGTGTGCGAAACGCAGGCTGGCAAGAGCGCGTTGCCGTTCGATCATCCGCAGCAGCTGGGTGCTGTGGGCGTCACCGGCACTCCCGGCGCGAATATCGCGGCGCGCGAGGCGGATTTGATTATCGGGATCGGAACGCGCTACAGCGATTTCACCAGCGCTTCGAAAACTGCGTTCCGAAATCCGACGGTTCGATTCATCAACATCAACGTCGCTGAATTCGATGCCTACAAACACGCTGCGCTGCCGCTCGCCGGCGATGCGCGCGTGACGATCGAGGAGCTCCAAGCGGCTATCGGCGAGTATCGCGTCGAAAAAAGCTACGCAGAAAAAATCGCGCACTTGCGCGCGCAGTGGGAAGTCGAGGTTGACCGCATCCACGGCCTGACAATCGCTCCGCCGATTGCACAGGGAGAAGTGATCGGTGTCGTCAATAATTTCGTGGAGCCTTCCGCCATCGTCGTTTGTGCCGCCGGAAGTTTGCCGGGAGATTTGCACAAGCTTTGGCGCGCGCGCCGGCCGGGCGGCTATCACATGGAATATGGCTATTCCTGCATGGGCTATGAGATTGCCGGTGGACTTGGCGCCAAAATGGCCAACCCGGAGCGAGAGGTTTATGTTTTGGTCGGCGATGGCTCCTACCTCATGATGGCCCAAGAAATCGTCACGTCCATTCAAGAGGGCTACAAACTCAACATCGTCCTGCTCGATAATCACGGCTTTTCGAGCATCGGTGGCCTCAGTCGCGCGTGCGGCTGTGACGGGATGGGCACGAATTACCGCTATCGTCGCGGTGAAAAGTATGATGGCGAGATTCTGCCTGTTGATTTCGCGGCGAATGCCGCGAGCCTGGGAGCTTGGACGGCCCGCGCCAGCACTGCGAAAGAGTTGAAGGCGGCATTGGCTGAGGGCAGGAAACAAAACCGCACGTCGGTTGTGGTCATAGAAACTTCCTACGACCAGCGCGTGCCGGGCTATGAATCCTGGTGGGACGTGCCGATAGCAGAAGTTTCCGAGCGAGATGCCGTGAAAGCCGCGCGTCGCGATTACGAACAAGCGCGCAAAAAAGAACGCTTTTTCTTTTAGAATCGATTCACAAGCACGGTGTCCAGAAGTTTCCGTCTAACGTTCAACAGGCCGATGCGAAGAGGTGGGGGTGGCAACATCCACTGAAGCGGTTCGAGCGCCGACGCCCGCGCAGCCCCATCTCAAGCGCGTGTTGGGCATATGGGACCTGATCTATTACGGAGTTATTCTGACGTCGCCGATCGCTGCGGTTCCGCTCTTCGGCGAAGGTCAAGTGCTCTCACATGGGCACACCGTGGCAACACTGTTGCTGGCGATGGTGGCGATGTCAGTCACCGCCGTCAGCTTCGGCCGCATGGCCAGCGTCTATCCGTCCTCGGGTTCGGTCTACACATACATCAGCCGCGAATTGAATCCGCACATCGGCTTCGTGGTTGGTTGGGCGATGTTTCTGGAATATTTGTTCCAGCCAATTCAAAACGCACTGTATGCCGCGCTGACGATCCAACGCATGACTCCGCGCATCCCCTTCGCGATTTTGGCTGCGCTAGCCGTCGGATTAATTACCTTCATGACGGTTCAAGGCATTCGTTTCACGGCGCGCACCAACGAAATCCTCCTGGGATTCATGATGCTCGTAACCACCGTGTTTTTGGTCGAAGCCTTCCGCTACATCGTGCTGCACCACCGCTACATCGGACTTTTTTCCATGAGCCCGGTTTACAATCCCGCGACCTTCAGCGTGCGTGCAGTCGCCGCCGGTACATCTCTGGCGGCTCTGGTTTTCATCGGCTTTGACGGAGTTTCAATTCTGGCCGAGGAAGTGAAAAATCCCAAGCGCAACGTCTTGCTCGCTTCGGTGCTGGTCGTAGTGTTTACGGGACTCTTCAGCGGTCTCCAGGTTTATATGGCTCAGCGCGTGTGGCCGGATTACACCACACTGCAAAATCCTGAAACGGCTTTTATGGACGTGGCACGCGTGGCCAGTGGTCCTTATTTGTTCGCCGCTTACGGCGTAATGCTTCTGATTTCCAGTATCGCCTGTGGACTCGCCGGCCACGTCGGCGCATCGCGCTTGCTTTACAGCATGGGGCGAGATGATGTGCTACCGAAGAAAATCTTCGGCCACTTGAGTGCGAAAAAAAGCAATCCGATCTACAACGTCTGGATCATCGGGGTACTTGCGTACATCGGCGTGATTACAATTCCTTGGGAGCATGCCGCGGAAGTCGTGACGTTCGGAGCCTTGCTCGCCTTCATGGGAGTCAATCTGGCGGCGTTGCGCCACTTCTGGTTTTCGGCGGAGGCTGTCGGGCATCGTAATTTCTTCGTTGACGCTTTTGTCCCCGGCTTCGGCATTGTTTTCTGTGGGGGCTTGCTATACAGCCTGCAAACCTGGACCGCCTACGTAGGGCTCAGCTGGCTTGCCATCGGAATCCTATACGCCGCTTACAAGACGCGCGGCTTCACAATGCGTCCAAAACTGATTGATTTCAGCGAATCGTAGATTTAGTTCGCGCGAATGCGCCAGGCGAGCGAGTCACTTCGCTTCGCGAATCACGGGCTCTTCTAGGACCGAGACGTTCGCCACCGGAGATTGCTCGCGCGAAAACCGCAGCGCGAAACCGCAGGACTCGCGAATGCGAAGTTCGGGCTGCAATTTCTTCACGACCGCGGCACTGCGATCCCCCGAAATCCGGCGAATGAGCAATTCAGCCGCCTCACTGCCGAGTTGATGCTTCGGAAGCTCGACGGTCGTCAGCCTCGGCCGAAAGACGCCCAGCCAGGGATAATCATCGAAGCTCACGAGCCCGAAATCTTCCGGACAGCGCAATCCCATTTCCTCGGCGGCTTTCAACAATCCGATGGTCATCAGGTGGTTTGCGACGTAAATGCCGTCTGGGCGATGGGAAAGCAGCGCGTGTCCTGCGCGAAATCCGGATTCGATCCGATAATCCCCTTCGATCACTAATTCGCGCTCGTAAGGAAGGCCTGCGGCTTTTAGCGCGTCTCGAAAGCCCTCCCAACGTGCCTGGGCGTTGCTCACTTTCAGCGGGCCGCCGATCAATCCGATGCGGCGCCTGCCCGCACGCGCCAAATGCGACACGGCATCGTACGCGCCCTGGTAGTCGTCGGTGATCACCGCGTCTTTGGTCAGCTTGGGATAGGTGCGCATCACCAAAACAAACGGAATATTTACTTCCTTAATCATCTGCCGTAACGAAGGCCGAAAATCTTCCGCTGCTTTTGTCAGCAGGATTCCGTCCACTCGTTTGGAGAGCAGCAATTCGACCGAACTCTCTTCTTTGGAGAGAATATCGTCGCTGTTGCAGAGCAGCAGGTTGTACCCGTGTTTTTGGGCGGCATCCTCGGCCCCTCGCACGACCATCGGGAAGAATGGATTGGCAATATCCGGCACGATCATTCCAATCGTGTGGGTTCGCTGCTTCGCCAGGCTACGAGCAATCAGATTGGGCCGGTAATTGAGTTTGCGGATAGCCGCTTCCACGCGTTTGCGCAGTTTCAGCCCCACGTGGCTTTTTTGATTGACCACTGCAGATACGGTAAACACCGAAACGCGCGATTCGCGCGCAACATCATAGATGCTCGCGGATTTCGCCGATTTCTTGCGATCACCTTTTTCAGAGGAGGGCATGAGTTTTCTGTGTTGCCGCCAACAATATCGCGTCTATCGCCTGGACATGAGTTACTAGTTGCGACCCTTTAAGCTCAATACTTTATGCTAACAGGTTGCTTCGTCCTCGCCGACTCGTAAATCGCTTCCAGAATAACCATATCGCGATGCCCCTCGACGCCGTCCGCTTCCACCGCGTGATTATTCTGAATCGCGGAGGCCAGTGCATCAATTTCGAGGGCGAACTCGTCCATCACTTTGAATGTCCGCGCAGATTCGCGCTTGCCGATCTTCCCAGTAAGTCTCCGAACTTCGTCAAATGGAAACACCGGCGCGAGCGAAGCCCAGCCCTTGGTTCCCTGAACAAAAATAAATGACGACAGCGCCGCGCCGTATGTGGAACTGCCGTCTACGACCAACTCGCTCGGAAACCGCAAGCGAAACGAAATGCCCTCCTCGACCTCCTGGAACTTTGCAGCATCGTGTACCCAGGATTGCGCCGAAGCCTCGATAGGATTTTCATCCACTAGCCAACGACTGGTATTCACGCAATAGACGCCCAAATCCATCAGCGGGCCGCCTCCGGCTAACTTCGGATCCACCAGCCAGCTTTGCGAAATGCTCGGCGAATAGAGCTCGCTGAATGCGGTGTGTATAACATCAATTCGACCGAGTTTGCCACTTTGTATGAGCTGCTTCAGATAGAGCGCGCTGGGCTCGTAGTATTTTCGATAGGCGGTCATCAGCAGCGTGCCGTTTTTCTGGCAAGCTTGCACCATCGCGGCGGATTGTTCCGCTGTGGCTGCTAGCGGCTTTTCGCACAGTACGTGTTTGCCGGCCTGGGCGGCCGCGATCGTCAGATGCGCGTGGTCACCGGGCGGAGTGGCGATATACAACGCGGAGATCTGAGGATTTGCTAAGCACGCAGCGTACTCGTCATTCGTATAGACAATCCCAGCCCCGAATTTTCGTGCTAGGCGTGTTGCCTTCTTACGATCACGACTGACGAGCGCGACCAATTTTGCGTGCTTGCTGTTCGCGAACGCGGGGAGGACCGATCCTTGCGCGATCTTGCCTAAGCCCACGACCGCGAATCCGATTCGTTTTCTTGGAGCCATCGTTGAAATTTCCCCGAGCCGCTACGCGCCGAGCAAAGGACATTTTCGCGACTGGAATGCCGCGGGACGCCGGCAAAAATGATTCTCGCGTTTAGCTTTCGCGGTCCGCCCTTCCGAGTTTCTGATTGCGGATCGCCTTATGGTCCAGGCCGCGCAGCTCTTCGATATTGCCAAGCACCTTGTGTATCGCATCCGCGATGGCGTCCACATCGGCGGTGCTGCCCAAAAAGTGCTGATGCGGGAACCATACCGCTTCATGGTAGGCCGCACGATCGGATTCCGGACAAGAGTACATATTTCGCAGATCGAGCGGCTTCTCACGTCCCCAACTGAGCGCCGGGAAATCCGCAGCATCTACCGGAAATAACGAGCTCTTGTACACCGGCTCGTAAAATAATCCGTCGCAGGGGATACCTTCGAGTTGCAGCGCCGCAACGAACGCTGCGCGCGGGGTCTCCTTCGCCTTCTCGGCGAAATATTTGAATACATAACCATACGGTGCCAGACGGGTGATGCGCGGATCGGGTTTCAACAAATCAATTCCCGGCGTATTCTGCAAACGCGATTCGAAATGCTTCATGTTCTTTTCGCGGGTCGCGGCTTGCTGGGGCAGACGCTCGAGTTGGGGGCCGAGAACCGCGGCTTGAAATTCGCCCAGTCGATAATTGAAACCGACGATCCGGTGATGGAATTGGTCCGTCAGGCTAGCGCGACCGGCATTGATATAGCTCTGCACCAGTTCCATATACTCAAGGTTGTTGGTGATGACCGCACCACCTTCTCCTGACGTGACGAGCTTGCTGGATTGAAAACTAAATGCGCCGAGATCGCCCATGGAACCCGCGCCCTTGCCCTTCCACATTCCGCCGTGGGCGTGCGCGCAATCTTCAATCACCTTCAGATTGTGTTTTTGCGCGATGCGCAAGATCTCGTCCATGTCCGCGAAGCGCATGCCGAGGTGCACCGGCAGAATCACCTTCGTTTTGGGCGTAATAGCTTTCTCGATCAGCTTTGCGTCCAGGCAGTAAGTGCCGGGATCTATATCCACGAACACCGGAACCGCATTCAGCAACAACACCGGGCCGACGGTTCCCTCCCAGGTGTACGCCGGCACAATCACTTCATCGCCTGGACGAATGCCTACGGCTTTCAGCGCGGCTTGAATCGCAACGGTTCCGGTGCTCACGCATTGGGCATATTTCACGGTGTGCAGTTCCGCAAACTTCTTCGCAAATGAAGCCGCATACTTACCGGGAAACGGCTGGCCTCCCCATTTCGTGCTCGCGAGCACATCTTGCAGGGCGTCCGCCTCGTCCTTGGTGGCCATCGGCCACGCCGTGAATGGCGTCTTTCGAAGAGGTTCACCGCCAGTAATCGCTAGTTTTCCCACGTGCCAGCCTCCAGTCAGATAGTTGCGAGATATTTTTGCCGCCGCTGTCGCTGTTGCTTAGGCGACGTCCGGGTCGGGGATCAGGATGTCGCGCACCACGCCGTCCAGATCGTGGCACGCAGAAATGAACTGGCGCAGGGTACGGCGCGTGGGTCCGAAGGAGTCGAACTCTTCGACCGTCAGGCCTTGCTCCGTGTTCGCGCGCCGAAAGTCCGTGAATTTTCTCGAGAGCTCGCTTTCAATTTCTTCATGCACCGGCTCACCGATTCGTGAGCGGACTTCCACGTCGCTCGCATTGAAACGCACTTGCCAGGAGTACGGCGGCGAAATCACTAGATCGCCGCCGATGAATTCGCTCCAGTGCATGTGATTGCGAAAAGCGGCGGAAAGCAGCCGCGTGCGATAACCGCGTTCCCGATAAATGCGGTAGGCTTTTTTCATCACCGCCACTCCGGCCCACTCCAGGTAGCCGGGATCAATGGAAATATTATTTCTCTCCATTACGACCTTGAGCCAATCGTCCAGGCGTCCGACCATGATGGTGCACACCGGCCCCATCACGGCAATTTCCTTGTGCTCGGCTTCCCTGCGCTTCAAGCCGCGCTCGACCGCTTCCGCAACGGCGATCGCCTGCGGCAACGTAAAACTCACGGTCGCGTTGATAGTTACGCCGCGATACGTCGCTTCCTCAATCGCCGGAATCCCAGCGGAAGTCGCTGGAATCTTCACGATCATGTTGGGAGCAAGCTTACTGAACTCAACGGCCTGCTCGAAAATCGCTTGGGAATCGCGGAAGAGCCGCGGATCGGTCTGAATGGAAAGCCTGCCATTTTTGCCCTGATGCGCGCGAAATACTGGGTCCAACACGCGAGCCGCTTCGATCGAAATTTCGCGAACAACTTGCCAGGCAATCTCATCTTCCGTTGCGGTGGGCAGCTGCTTGATCAATGCGCGGATGCGGTCTTTCCACAACTGCAGCTCTTTTTTCAGAACCCCAAGCACGATCACTGGGTTGCAAGTCGCTCCAACGGCGCCATGTTCGATTGAGTATTTCAATTCCGAGATCGAAGCTGAATCATTCCAAAGACAGGTGGGAGTAGTCTGGGTCATCTTGTGCAGAGGGCTTTTGTAGGCCGCGACTGTTGAATCCGTCATACGCTCCTCCCGCGGGCGCACATCGCAGTGCGGCCACATAAAGCCCAGAGGTACTGAAAACAGAAGGGTTCAGCCCACCGTCATCGCGTTCACGAAGCTGAACCGACCTGTTCGAGCCGAACCGCAACCGGCTTGGATTGTAGGTGCGAATTCTCGGCCGCCACAGCAATCGCCAGCGCTTTCAGGCCATCTTCGCCCGTTACGCGAGGGGCCCGATCGCTCAGCATGGTTTGTACAAAATCCCGGACCTCCGCGAGGTAGGCACCCGCGAAACGCGAAAGAAAATGATCGGCAAGCGTCTGCTCGCCGCCGCGGCTGGTAAGGAATACTGCGGGATAGCGCTCCAGACTCCCCACAAAGATCGAGCCCTTGGACCCGACGATCTCAGTGCGCACGTCGTAGCCATAGACGGCCTGCGCATAGGATTCGATGTTTCCGATCGCGCCTTGCTCAAACTGCAGGTTGACGACGCTCGCGACCACGTCTCCAAATTTCGCGACCTCGGGACGAATCGCGCTGGTGGTGTAAGCGTGCACGCTCGCGACTTCATCGCGCATCAGCCAGCGCGCCAGGTCAAAATCGTGAATCGTATTCGTGTAAAAAAGCATTCCGTTGACATTTGATTCATACGCGGCGAGCGGTGGCTGATCCTTGTCGCGCCCAACCGATTTGAAAATCACCGGGACACCAATCTCGCCGGCTTCAATTCGTTTCATCGCTGCCGCGTAAGCGGGATCGTATCGTCGCATAAAGCCGACTTGCAGACGCCGACCAGCCTTCGCGACGGCATCAATTGCGGCGTGTGCATCGGAGAGATTTAGCGCCAGCGGTTTCTCGCACAAAATATCCTTGCCCGCGCGAGCCGCAAGCGTAACGGCTTGTGCATGAAATTTGTCCGGAGTGGCGATCAACACCGCTTCGATCTCTTTGTTCTCCAGCATCGCTTCCAGGCTGCCGTAGGAGCGCTCGATTTCGTATTCCGCCGCCACTTGCTGTGCACGCTCCGCCGAAACGTCGGCGATGGCGATAAGACGAGCGTCCGGCACGTTGCGGCGAAGATTCTCCGCGTGGCGCTTGCCCATCTCGCCTACGCCCAGCACGCCGATTCCCAGCTTTCGCACCTACTGCGCCCCCGCAGCCACGCCTAAATCCCGCACCACTCCGCGCAGATATTTCAGGCTGGCAGTAACGCTCTGCGCAGGAGGAATCGGAGTCGCGCCGAACTTCACGTCCTGCTCCACGACCGACCAGCCCGAATAACCATTCTTCACCAGCGTGCGGAAGAATGCCGGGAAGTCAATATTGCCCTGGCCGATCACGGTAAAAACCTTGTGCTCGATGGCTTCCTCGAAAGTCCGTTTGTTCCGGCGCGCCTCGTGCAACACTTTCGTATCGCAATCCTTGATGTGCACGAAGCGCAGCTTGCTTTTATACTTCTCCGCTTCTTTCACCGAATCGCCGTGGCCGTAGACGCAGTGCCCGGTGTCCAAACACAAGCCCACATTCGTGTGCGAAGTTGCGTCAAAAAAACGCTCACACTCTTCCGGAGTCTCGACGTACGTAGCGACGTGTGGATGAAACACCAGGTCGAGCCCGAATTCATTGGCCACTTTTTCCGCGTCGGCAACTATGTTTCCGATGTGCTTCCATTGCCCCGCCGTCAAAGTGGGACAGTCCTTATCGTAAACGCGCCCGGAAAAAGCATTTCGCTCGCTCGATTGATCGTCAGCCATCACGAGAAAGGGCGCCTTCAGAGCCGCCAGCAAATTTCCGACTTTGCGGATGCGCTCGATCACGGCCTTGCTCGCGCCAGGTTCGGTCATTTTCACCGGCACGAAGGAAGCCAGTAATTTCAATTTGCGTTTTTCGAGCTGCGGCTGAAGAATTTTTGGATCCGTGGGGAAAAATCCGTAAGGTCCCAACTCCGAGCCCGTGTATCCTGCCTGCACCATTTCATCCAGCATGGTTTCGTACGATTGCTCCCAGGATGGTCCAGGATAATCGAGCACTCCCCAGCTATCGGGCGCGGAAGCGAATTGAAAACGCGAACTGATATCGCTCATCGGTTATCCTCTTCCGCAAAAGAAGTCGAGCCATCTAAAATTCGACACGCTCACTGCCAGGGCTGCATCACCACTTTCATGGATTCGGCTTCGATAGACTTCTGCATCGCAGCTTCCACATCGCGCAATCCAAACCGATGCGTCACAAACTCTTCCAGCGGATAGTTCTTCAGGTAACGGGCCATTTGCCTCATGCTCGGCCCGTATGCCGCCGGTTCTTCGCCGCCGACGCCAAGGACGCGCGCATTTTTCGCGCAAAGGTGTCGGTGCGGGCTCAGCGGAACTTCGCCCAAATCCGAAAAGTTCCCCGCTTCGACCAGCAAACCGCCCACGCGCAGCATCTCTAGCGCTTCCGGCACCGCCTGCGGCACTCCTGCGCATTCGATGACCATGTCCGCGCCGCGGCCGTTGGTTAAATCCTTTACGATTTGCAGGCGTTCAGCCTGCGAGTGCTTTCCGACATTGATCGCGTGATCGGCTCCCAAACGCTTCGCAAAATTCAAACGGTACTCCGACAAATCAGCCGCAATAATCGTGCCCGCGCCCAGCATGCGCGCTTTCATCAGAAAACACATCCCCAGAGGCCCGACGCCGAGCACCACCACCGTGTCGTCAAAGCGAAATGATTCGTTCGGAAACGCGGACATCTGCTTCGCGCGGTCCAGTCCCACGGAAACGGCAAAAATTTCGGTCAGCACCGCGACTTCGGACGGCAGATCGTCCGGCACTTTGACCAAGAAGCTTCCCGGAACGATATACATGTACTGCGACCAGCCGCCAAAAAGATGCGGCGGATTCTTGGCGCTCAAATTATTCCCGTAATCCGTCATGTTTTCGCAGCAGTAGTACGGAAAATCGTGACGGCAGTAGTAGCATTCGCCGCAGCAAACGTTGGCGCCGACCACGACGCGGTCACCCACGCGCAACGCTATCCCCTCGAAGTCAGTGTACTTCCCGCTTCCTCCGATGGCCGCAACCGTGCCGACGTTCTCGTGTCCTTGGATGATCGGAAATTCCAGTTTGCGGCCGCCGTACTGCGTGGTGTAGCCCTGAAAGGTGTGCTTGTCTGTTCCGCAAATCCCAGACAATTCCATTTTCACCAGAACGCAACCGGGAGCAGGTTCCGGCAGAGGATATTCCCTAATCTCGTACTGCCCTGGTTTAACCAACGTTGCCGCGAGAACACCTTGGGCCGCCATAGATGAGTACTCTTTACTGCTGATGCGCTCCGGGGACCTAACAATTAAGTCTCGGACGAACTCCGGCGACCGTAGCTCGCACGATCGCCGGCAAGAAGCCGATCTATCACCATTCCCAGCCGTCAGAACCGCTTAGAAGTACAATTTCAGCGACAGCTGGCCAATGCGCGGCTGAGCGGCCCCGGCCACAACTCCAAACGACTGCGACGTCGCCGCGCCCGTCGTCGTGTTGAACCCGGTTATTCCACTCGGCGTTAAGAACTGAGTATGATTGAAGATGTTGAAGAACTCAGCCCGGAACTGGAGATCGAATCGTTCCGTGATCTTGGTGTCCTTGAGAAGAGCGAAATCCCAATTGTTTATCCCCGGCCCGTGGAAGAATCGCCGCCTTGCATCGCCTTCCGTGCCCAACGCCGACGGTCCGAACGCCACCGGGCTGAAGTATTGGCCTCCGGTTTTTCGCGGGTCGGTTATATCCAGCGGTCCTACCAGATTCGGAGTGTCCACCGGGAGCGTGATTGGCCCGCCAAAGCCGGTGCCGAGCAATGACTGGTCGTCGGTTTCAACCACGGTGACCGGGAGTCCGGTCGAGAACCTTGTGATTCCGCTGATCGCCCATCCGTTCGTTAGAGGTTTCGGTCCTCCCAACTTATCGATCGGCAGCGAGTAGTTGTAACTCGCGACAAAATTGTGGGTGCTATCGAACGCGGATAGCCCACGGCTGAGGCGGTGGTTGTAAGGATTGATCTGCTCGCCGTAACCGGACGAATCGTCAAAGGACTTGCTAAACGTGTAACCGATCAGCGTCTGGAGGCGGCCGCTGGTGTGGCGGTAATTGATCTGTCCAGAATTATACGAACTAGAGCCGGCGGTGATGAAATACGAATCATTTCCGAACGGGATAATTCCGAGATCGCCGTTCGGTAACACCGTATCGCAACCTGGGGCGCAAGGCAGCTGCGTGCCCGCGGGCAGTGCAACTCCGCTGAAAGGCGTTCGCGTTCCAAGGGCGTACGACCCGTCTGGCCGAATGTATACATTGTTCTCGCCGCCGGGACCGCAACCTTCTGCCGCAAGCGACAAGCATAGTGCGGGATTGCCGGGATTGGCCGACTCCGAGGAAAGCAAGCGATGGGCCTGCGTTCCGACATAGCTCAGGGTCAACAAATCCGAGCTCGTTAACTGACGTTCGATGGACAGCTCATATTCTTCTGCGTACGGAAGCCTATTCTTGTTGTAAAAGGCCGGCGAGCTGCCGATCGTCCCGAAAGCGCTGAAGAAATCGGGCAGTGTGTCGAACGGAGCCCCCATGGCAGGATTTTTTGCCGAAAAGTGCAGCGGAGGCTGGGTTACCGGGAAAAAGTTCGTAATCGATGTTCCCGCTGCTCGGTTCGTAAATGGTGCAGCAAAAGTCGGCTCATTCTGGCCCGTATAGTTTCCGAAGGGAGCGTCTCCAATTTCGTTGAAATCCGTGGCGCCTTCAAAGGTGCTGTAGAAGATGCCCCAACCCGCGCGGATGCTCGTCGTCCCGGATTTACCCAAGATTTTGCCAAGCATGCCCTCACTATCTCCAAACGAATAGGCCAAGCCCAACCGCGGAGCAAAGTTGTTCCACCGAGTGGGTGCGAGGGTGCTCGGAACGTGGGGGTCTCCTGGGAACACCCAGCCGGTCGGAGAACCCGGAAAGACCACGGACTGCTCGCCGGGTATGAGCGTTTGAATCTGGTTGTACTTTTCTTTCCAGGGTGAGCTGACGTCGTAGCGCAATCCGTAGTTGAACGTCAGATTCGATTTCACGCGCCAACTATCCTGCGCGTACAACCCCAGATAAAAGTTTCGGCCGTACGAAGGATAGGATTGCCCCTGGACATAGGAACTGGGCGCGCCAAGGAGAAAATCGACAAAATCGTTCCCGGTTTCGCTGGGCTGGCCGTTAAAGTTGCTCCCGAAAAAGAAGTTGCCGTTTGAGACGTTGTCGATCAGGTC
The DNA here is from genome assembly GCA_963834215.1 of uncultured Acidobacteriota bacterium. GTDB lineage: Bacteria > Acidobacteriota > Terriglobia > Acidiferrales > UBA7541 > Palsa-295. The sequence goes on from CAWIAM010000003.1 coordinate 27,318, forward strand.
CTCTTCCAGCTGGTCGAAGTGATATTGACCTCCGAATTTCAGCGCGTGAGTACCGACAATCCTGCTGTAATTGTCCACGACCTGATAAATGTTATCAATCAGGCCGTTCGGACGGCTGGGCACGCCGATCACGAAGTCATTGAAATCGATTTCCGGAACCCCTTCCAGAGATGGCACTAGCGGCACGATGCCCGGGGCACCGTTGGCACCGGAAGCAAATCCCAAGCTCGCCAGTGTCACTCCCTTTCCCCCTTGCGGTTGGTTGAATAAAGTGTCCAAGCGGAAATACCCAATTCGAAATTCATTCACTGCCGCGGAACCGAATGTTTTCGTCGCACCCAGATCCACATTATGCGTTTGGCCCTTCCCGTCCACGCCAAACCCCGGGTAAAGCGGCGCGTTTCCCGGCCAATAGGGACTGATTTGGTTGAATTTGTCGAAATAGTAGTACGCCGAGAGAAGCCCGAAACTGGTGTTGGCATCCACTCGTCCGCTGAATTTGTTGTCCGTCAGATTGATCGCCTCGGAGCTGTTCAAATACGTGCCGGTGCCGTTCGAGCCGATAGGCTGATTAGCGGGTAGAATGTACTGCAGCAGGTTTGCCGAGATTGGATTAAACGAAGTGGTCGCCAGTTGCGCGTTGGGAAACACGCATTGCGCAGCGCTGGTGCACGTAGTCGTGTAATAACGTTCACCAACCGTGACCGGCTGGCCCAACTGGGTGCTCAATTGCGACGCCCATGACGCTCCGTTTACTGTGGATCCCAGCAGGCTGCTGGCGACCCCCGATAGATCTCCTCCCTCTGTAGCCGCGCTGGGGGCGCCGTTGATCATCTCCGTCTGCCCTTCGATCTTGCGATTTCCCTGATAATCCGCAAAGAAAAATATCTTGTCGCGCTTGATCGGACCGCCGAATGTGCCGCCAAATTGGTTTTGGTGATAGGCGCCGCGCTGTCCTTGCGCAAAATAATTCGCCGCGTCGAAATCCGTATTGCGCACGAATTCGAATACGTTTCCGTGATAGCCATTTGTGCCGGACTTGGTGACCACGTTGATCAGGCCGCCGCTATAGTTGCCGTACTCGGCGTCGGGATTGTTGGTCAGGATGCGAAACTCATAAAGCGAATCGATATTAGGAACCGCTCCGGCCCCGGAGAATCCCAACTCTTGAACCAGTACTCCATTGAGAATGAATCCATTCTCGGATTCCCGCATGCCATTGACAGAGTACGCTCCCGAATTCAAATCGCCCGAAACCAACGGCGCAGCGAAGCCCGCGGATATGAACGGGCCAGCGAAAGCGCCAGTCATCTGCGACGCGCTCGGTGCAACGCCTGGCTGCAATGTAAGTAAGTCGGTGTAACTGCGACTCACGAGCGGTACATCGGTCATCTCTTTGCCGGTGATTACTTCGCCCATTTGCGTGCTTTCGGTGTCCACGTGCAAAGCTGAACTGGAAACCTCCACTTTCTCGGAAGCTTCACCGATCTGCAGAGGAACGTCCACAACCAGCGCCTGGTTGACATCCAGCACCAGTCCCGTCTGGCGGTAGGCCTTGAACCCTGCCTTTTGCACGTCAATTGTGTACTTGCCGACCGGAAGTTCTTGGAAGGAGTAGAAACCCTGCGTGTTCGTGGTTTGCGAGAGGGCCACGCCCGTGTCCACATTTGTGGCGGTCACCGTCGCGCCAGCGACAATGGCGCCTGTGGGGTCAGTGACCGTGCCGGAAATGGTTGCAGTGATGCCGGCGATCAGCCGGCCGGCCGGAAAAAGCGCGAGCGCAAATAGCAGAACGCCCAAACACTTGCCGATTCTCGAAATTCGCATCCCACACCCCCGTTTTGCGTGCATTCCCCCGAACAGCGGTTCAGCGAGTTTTGTCTAACCGCTTATCTTGTTGAACAGGCTTATAATGTAGCCTCAATTCTTTGTCAAGATGTTTCGCCGATCATGCCTGCAAGTTCCTGCCGCACCTTGAAGACAGCCTTCATGCCGCATGAGCACTCAAAATTCAAAATTCATATCCATCCGATAAGCCATCGGCAGAAACATGCCGAACTTGCGTCGCAGTATGTGGGAGGCCGCGGCTGATAACCGTTTAGATGGCTCACAGATCGGGAAATCAATAAGAAAAATTGCCGCTTATACGCGGAATTTGTAAGGTGAGAGACGAGATCAAGCGAGTGGCAGCACGCCACCCCGAAATCAACGATTGTGACGCTCGGAGAGGGAAATCTCAGGCGTGGCCAGCAGCCTTATCTTTCAGCAACAACACCACCGGATCCGATCCTGACGTTCGATCCACCGAAATGCTGGCACAGTTGTCCACGATCCAATCGGCACCCGCCACTCTAAGTTCGGCTTCAGAGTGCGAAGTCCGCAGAGCGATCACGCGCGCCCCTGCCGCCTTTCCCGAGCGGACTCCAGCTCCAGCGTCTTCGATAACTACGCAGTCGAGGGCTGCGATGCCGAGCTTCGCCGCTCCTTTGAGATACGGTTCAGGATCTGGCTTGCCGCGAGTGATGTCGCTCGATGTGACTAGGTGCTTCGGCAGCGGCAGGCCCGCCGCGCCGATGCGCACGATCGCAAGCGGACGCGTGCAAGAAGTGACGATCGTCCATCGATCCGGCGGAAGCGCTTGCAGCAACTCGCAGGCCCCGGGCAGCGCCTTCACATCCTCCACATCCTCGATCTCCCGCTGCTCGATTTCGCGATTCTCTGCCTCGGCGTCGCCCTCGGGCAAGTACTCGCGAACGGTAGTAATGCTGGGACGGCCGTGGGCCTTGTGCAGAACTTCGTTCGGATCAAATCCGTGCTTCACTGCCCAGTAGGTCCATACGCGAGCCACTGCCGGAGTGGAATCTGCCAACACACCGTCCAAATCAAAAAGTACGCCACCGCAAGCGATACGAATCATGCCGTATCATAGCAGCCTTCACGGAGCGATTTCCCGCAACGCAGGCGGTCTCGCATTACAAGCGCGATCGGGAACGAGCTCGGCCTCATCGGCCGCTAGTAAATGCGAATCGAACTGATCCGGTTGTTCCAATTCTTGTTCGTATATGGGCCGAGGCTCCAATTGCGCAAGTCCGAGATGCTCTTGCGGGTGGAAGCGTTCAGGCCTCCGAAGTTCGCGTCATTGTAGAAGGTTACGGTGACGTTTCCGTAGATTTGAATCGAGGAAATCTGGTCGTTAAATCCGGGCGGAACATTCAAGCTCGTGCCCTTCTCCTGACAGAAATAATCTCCCGCTAAATGCGCTTGGCGGAAGAAACAAGCTCCGTTGCGCGGCTGGTCGCTGGGCCGATGGTGCCCGCCGGAATTCCACCACCACGCAGGAGTTCCGCCGTAAACCGTGACAGTGAAACGCGCTCGGCATCCGCGATCTACCCATATTCCGTATCCGTCGTTTCCCCACGTCACGCCGCGCGTACAGGGATTGCTGCTCAATTGCTGGAGCAGATCCATTTGCGAGCGCGGGTCATTGATCTCGCAGTACCGCCGGTGATTCTTGTTCGCCTCGCAAGTCACCACGTACGAGCCGGGACCGGGCGCCGGTCCAATTGGTCCGGATTGGCCCAACTGAAAAACGGCTCGGCACCCGCGGTCTACCCAGACGCCGCGACCGTCGTATCCCCAGGTTTGACCTTGCACACACGGCGATTGGCTGTTTTGGCGCGCCAGCGTTACACCACCTCGCGTGTCCGCCGGACAGTATTGCCGCGCTCCGTCATTCGAAGCGCAGGTGATCGTATTCTGCGCCGTGCAGCGCTCCGGAACGGCCAATACGAAAAGAACGGCAACAAGTAAGGCATACATCCAACGAACACTCATACCTTTGGCGCCTCCAAGTTACAGACGGATAACCTCATTCGTCCGCAAGTGAACCCACGGTCGGACGAGGATCCTGACTCGCGTTGCGGTCCAGCTTTATTGGTCGTTCTTTGCAGCGTGGTAGCCGGCCTTCATCGCGCCGGCTTCGGACATATACTTGCCGCTCTTCGTTTTTCCGTAATACCGCGTTCCCTCTTTGTGATACACGCCCGAATCCGTGTTCACCCAAACCATACCACTGCCTGAAGGCGGCGGAGTCTTCGAGGCGCGGGAAGCTGGCGCGGACTTTGTGGACTTGGCTGGCGCCGCCGCGGGCGCTGGAGCGGTTGAACTCGCAGCCGGCGGAGGCGTAGCTGCCGCCGGAGCGGAGCCCGACGCTGAAGTCGAACTTGGACTCGAACCAGACGCCGTCGCGCTCGTCTTCGTGCTGCGGCTTTTCTTCGCGGGTGTCGCCGACGAATCCTCCGTCGCGGACGGTTTGGACGAATCCGTAGAGGCCGTCTTCGTGCCGGCGGCCGCCGAAGTTTTCTTCGAGGACGATTTCTTCGAGCCCGTGGCAGTGTCCGCAGTGTTCGTGGGCGCCGTAGAAGCGTCACTGGATGCGGGTTTCGAGGACTTCGACGATCGCGTTTTCTTGGCGCTGCCAGAGTCGCTCGCGGAACCCGAGGCTGCCGAAGTATCCGTCGCGGCGGACTTCGATGATTTGGACTTCTTCGATTTGCTGGCGGAGGTTCCGCTGCTGGAGTCTGATGTATCCTTCGCAGAGGAATCCGTCGCAGTTGTCTTCTTCTTGGATTTGCTCTTGGAAGTACCGGAGCTCCCAGAGGAACTGTCTGTCGCGCTCGCGTCGGAGCTGGCGGACGATTTTTTGGTTTTCTCCTTGCTGGTGGTGCTGCTGTTACTACTCGCATCCGATTGCTGATCCTGTGCTTTCAACGGCGCCACGAACAGCACCAAGGCCGCCAATGCCAGACAGGCCAACGATACTGCCGCCCTGAGCCAAAGTTTGTTCATGATCGTTTTCCCTCTTGGAATCGCAGTGTTGAGAAGGCGCCCGCGCAACGACATGTGCCGTGAGTCGCTTCAGCTGAGAAGCCGAGGTCTGATATGCCTGCTTCGCAAATGTGGAAGATCTGGCTGCTCCGCGAGTAAGACGCCCTTCATCCCAATGCTTGTGCCGCGAGGGTCCTGAATCGGCGGGATTGTACTTCGCGGAACAGACGAATTCAACTTACCCATGCGCCTTCTTGGCTTCTCCGCCTCACTTGAATCTCGGTGCGCGCGGATGCTCGAGTTTGACGGGCAAGCGCCGGGGGATATAAGTTCGAGTGTGCGATGAAAGGAGCGTCAATGAAGACCAAGGCTGCCGCCGCGAAATCTCACAAGGTCCTGGTGATTGATGTAGGGGGAACGCACATCAAACTGTTGATGACCGGACAGAAGAAACCGACAGAATTCCCTTCCGGTCCGAACATGACGGCGAGCAAAGTAGCGCGCCTGGTGAAGCAAGCGACGCGCGGCTGGAAATACAACTGTATTTCGATGGGCTATCCCGGCCCCGTAATCAACGGCCACCCGCTGCGCGACCCGCACAATCTCGGCGGCGGCTGGATGGGATTCGATTTTCGCAAGGCCTTCGGCTGCCCGATCAAAATCATCAACGATGCCAGCATGCAGGCCCTGGGGAGCTACAAAGGCGGACGCATGCTATTCCTGGGTCTGGGAACGGGATTGGGCTCAGCCATGATCGTTGATGGCGTGCTGGAACCGATGGAATTGGCGCATCTATCCTACAAGCATGGCAAAACGTACGAAGATTTCCTTGGCATACGCGGCCTGGAAAAATTGGGCAAGAAAAAATGGCGACGCCACGTTTTCAAGATCGTGAAAAACCTGAAAGCCGCCCTCGAGGCAGACTACGTGGTGCTGGGCGGCGGCAACGTCAAAAAGCTCAAGAACCTGCCTCCGGGTGCGCGCATGGGCAGCAACGAACATGCGTTCGTGGGTGGATTCCGTATGTGGCAGAACGCCAGTGGCGCCGCTAGCGCGCGTCATGACTCCAAGTCGAAGCCGCCGAAGGACTAGTTTGGCCGATTGCGCGCCCCAAAGGCCGGCTCGGCTGTCCGTTTGCGCTACTCCTGAGGAGAACTTGGTGCTCCGATTTTCGTACCAATCACTTCGCCGGAAATGATGATTTCCACGCGGCGATTCTGCTGCCTGCCCATCGCGGTATCGTTGCTCGCGACTGGATTCGACTTTCCAAAACCGGTAGCGGTGATCGAAGTGGGATCAAGTCCCTGCTGGACCAGATAATCTCGCACGGCGGCAGCGCGCTGCTCGGAAAGAGTCTGATTGAACGCATCGCTGCCGACGCTATCGGTGTAGCCCTCCACGGACAAGTGCAGGCCAGGATGCGCCAGCACAATCCCCGAGAATTTCGCTAGAGCCTCACGCGCGGGTGGCTGCAAGTCATACTTGCCGAACGCGAACAACACGTCGGCCATGTTCACCTGCAAACCGCGCGGCGTGTCGGTCGTCGGCAATATGCGGTTGAACTGCGCAAGCAGCGCGGCACGTAGGGCCTGCTTATCAGCCTCGGCCTTCGCTGCGGCATCTTGCGCCTCCTTGGCTTGCTGCTGAGCCGCCAACGCCGCCGCGTCGGCCTGATTCTTGGCCACATCCGCCTGTGCGCGCGCAGCATCTGCCTCGGCGCGGGCTTGCGCCTCCCGAGCAGCGTCGCGCTCCGCTTGCAGCCTCTGCAATTCGGCTTGTTGCCGTGCGGCTTCTTCTTCCTTCTGCCTCGCGTTGGCCGAATCCGTGGCAGCTTGCTGCGCCGCGCGTTCCGCCGCCGCTTTCTGGTCCGCGGCGCGCTTCAGCGCAATCAGACGCGCATCCGCAGCCGTTTGCACCGCGTCGCGAGCCGCGGCAATCACTTCTTTTTTGTTGGCTTTGCGATTGAGCAACGCTTCTGCTTGATTCAAGGATGCCAAAGCTTTCTGATAAGCATCCGGCGCGAGCGTATCCGCTCCGCCGGTTTGCGCGATGGCGACCGCGTTGCGCGCCTCGTAAACCTCCAAGGGAATCTTCGGAGAAAGATTCGTTATCGATTCTCGCGCCTTGGACATGTCGTAGGTGTACTGCCCCCGCTGCAGCAGCTCGTAATTCGCCGTCACCTGTTCGAATGTCCCGGCCGTGTCGGACCGCACCACATTTTCCATAACCACCACGTCGCTCGGCATGTTCACCGCAAAGTAAGGCTCCGCGGTCACGATCATGCCAAACGATTGCAGGTTGGTGGTGGCGGTCAGTTTGCTCTTGTTGCCGTCCAGCAGCACTTCGCCGAGGTTGTTGGGTTTGCCCTCCGGCGTGATGGCCCACAATACGTATGTCAGATACTCGTTCCCAAACGTCTGGGCAGGCTGCATGTTTCGGAAATTCGCGTTCACAATGATCGAGCCTTGCTTGCTATCCACCTTGGCATCGCCCTTGGCGAGCGGCATCAGCGGCGTGCCGCGAAAATCCACCATGGTCGAGCCGCTGCGATGCTGGTAGCTGATCGCGGTGACGGTCTTCCCCACCATCGTGACGTGGTAGATGGATTGGTCCGGCTGCTGTGCCGTGGCAGGTTGCTGTTGCGCTCCGGCTTTTGCAGCGAAAATCAGAAACACGATGCTCAAAACGAGAGTTACCCTTTTCATCGCCCAGATGCTCCTCAGTAAAATGTCGTCGTCAATTCCAGGCTGTGTCGCGCGCAAAACACACACCTAGACGGCTGTCGCGTTCGCGCTTTTCCCCATTTGGGGAAGAGTGTATCAAAATCCCGGCGCCGCTTCCGCAACTTTCCACGTTTCAAATTTATTGGCGTCGCTCTCGATTTTTCCGCGTGTCACCATGTAGGATATCTAGCGATGATCCAACGAGCTTTTGGAGTGTTGTTTCTGCTGTTTCTTGCGCCGTCGGGCCTCTGGGCTTGCGCGTGTTCAAAGGAGCCGCCGGGAAAATGTCCGGGGCTGCAGTCGGACGACGTGGTGTTCCTGGGAACCGTGACCGATGTCGCGAACGTCCCACCAGTCCCTGCCGACACCGCCGCGACTGACAACGCCAACGCGACTGGCATCCAAGCCAGCGCTCCCATCACCCGCTACCGATTTCACATTGACGAAAAATTCGCCGGCCCGGACACTCCGGATGTTGACGTCTTTTCCGGCGGCGACGACGGCGATTGCGCCTACAACTTCAAGAAAGGCGAGCAGTACATCGTATTCACCCAGCAGGAAACGGAAGGGCGGCTCTTCGCCGTAATCTGCAGTAGTACGCGGCCGGCAAGCGATGGCCGGGCGCTGCTGCCGCAATTGCGCGCCATGCGCGATCACGATCAGGTCGCTTCTGTTTTCGGCGTGTTGCGCCGCGCGGATCCTCCCCTGCTCGCACCCACCGACGACCCAGAAGACCCGCTCCCGCACATCAAACTGAAGTTACGCTCGAAAGATGATCGTTTCTCGACCAGCACGGGACCCGACGGGGTGTATTCGTTCTACGATGTCCATGCGGGCGAGTATCGATACACCGCCGACCTGCCCGCGCGATTTGAGTTCACACAAAAAACGCTCAAGGGCGGCTTGCCCCCCTTCCGCATCCCCAACGGCGCCTGCTATGAATACAACGTCAATGCACTGCCCACCGGGAAAATTCACGGCAGCGTGCTGGGCCCAAACGGCAAGCCGCTGAAACTCGCATCAGTCGAACTCTATCGCGCGGATCGTTTCGATGCGGCGCGCCCGGGACTCTGGAGCTTTCAGGGCGATACCGGCAAGTTTGAATTCGATCACATCGGTCCCGGCGAATATCTGCTCGTCTTCAACCGCATGAACCGACTCGATCCCAACACCCCTTTCCCGCGCACGTTTTATCCTGGTACGCCGGACCAGACGGAAGCGAAAATCATCACAATGAAAGACGGCCAGCAATTACTGAACGCGAACATCAAACTCAAAGACGGCTTTCCCACCCGCAAGGTCAAGGTTCAGCTCAAATGGGAAGGTGGGCGCCCTCCGGGCGAGGTGACCATCATGGCCAAAGCCGAAAATGGCGACAATCCCGCCGCGAAGAATCTGGGCGACGGCGTATACGAATTCACGTTGCTCGATTCAACGCGCTACACGATTTCTGCCTGGGAAGACCTCGATCCTCAGCGCCAGCGCCACGGCGAAACCAGCTGTACGATTCCCGCACGAATCGTTTCGGACACGAACACCGTGGATGGCGCTGACGCCGACACCGGCGAGATCACCTTGACCTTCGTAAGCCCGCCTTGCAACTAGCCACGATTTGTTTCACTTGCGTTTGACTTGCCGTTCCGCGACTGCGTAGAATCCCTCGGCGATAAATGGGGCGGCAAATCAAGCGATCGGAGCGCAAATGAAGAGGATTTTCGGCATGTGTGCGGTGGCGGCGTTGTTGTGCGGGCAGGCGCCGCGAGTGGCAGCGCAGGAACCAAGCAAAGATACGAAGCCGGCGGATGCCAAGGCTGGTGAAGCAAAACCCTCCGAGGCCAATCCGTCCAAGGAAGAATCGTTCGTCACTGACCACACCATCCGCATCGGCGGACAAGCAATCGCGTACAAGGCTACCGCCTCGACGACTCTCCTGAAAGACGACAAGGGCGAGCCCACTGCGTTGATTTATTCCACCGCTTACACCCGCAGCGACGTGAAAGATTTCAGCCAGCGACCGATCGCATTCATCTACAACGGCGGTCCGGGCTCTGCTTCGATCTGGCTGCACATGGGAGCGTTCGGCCCGCGGCGCGTGGTGAACTCCAACGCTGGTTTCACACCGCCCGCGCCCTACAAGCTGGAAGACAACGCGAATAGCCTGCTCGATAAAGCCGACATGGTGTTCATCGATCCCGTCGGCACCGGCTTTAGCCACGCTGTGGGGAAAGCGCAGAACAAGGATTTTTGGGGTGTGGACCAGGACGTGAAAATGTTCGCGCAATTCATCAGTATCTACACCAATCGGAATAATCGCTGGAATTCGCCGAAATTCCTGATTGGCGAAAGCTACGGAACTTTCCGCTCCGTGGCGCTGGGAAATTATCTGCAGTCCCACGATGGAATGTACATCAACGGAATCGTGCTGATTTCGTCTGTGCTCAACCTCGGCACAATTTCGTTCAACCCCGGCGACGACACGCCCTACATTCTGTATCTGCCCAGCTATGCGGCCACCGCGGCGTACCAAAAGATGCTGAAGGACCCGCCTGCCGATTTGAACGCCTTTCTCGCAGAGGCGCGCAAGTTCGCCGCCACGGAGTACGCGGATGCGTTGATGAAGGGATCGAACATCAGCGCCGCCGAAAAGGAGGACATCGCGAAGAAGCTCTCGCACTTCACCGGCCTCAGCGAAGACTATCTGCTAAAGGCCGACCTGCGCGTCAGTCTGCCGCAATTCAATGTGGAACTCGAGCGCAGCCACGGGCTGACCACTGGCCGCTACGATTCACGCTACACCATGCCCACCTACGACTTGCTCACGGAGTACGCGGAAGACGATCCCTCCTACGTCGCTGTGCGTGGAGCTTTCACCGCCGCGTTCAATGCTTATACGCGCGAAGAGTTAAAAGTCACGATCGAGCGTTCCTACGAAGTGCTGAGCGGCGAAGTCGGCGGCAACTGGGATTGGAAACATCACGGCCCTGGATCGTCGGGCTACTTTCCCGGCTCGGCCAACGTATCAGGCGACCTGATTCAAGCGCTGATGACGAATCCCCATCTGCACGTTCAAGTGGAAAACGGCTATTACGACATGGCCACGCCATTCTTCGCCACCGAATACACCATGGACCATCTGTTTTTGCCGGGGAATCTTCGCAGCAACATCCAATTGGAATACTACGATGCCGGCCACATGATCTATCTACACGAAGAGGATTTGGCCAAACTGAAGTCCAACATCGGCGCATTTATTGACGCGTCGTCGAAATAGGTAAATCGATTCCGCAGGGTCGCCTCTCGTCCGCCGCTGATTCGCGGACGAGGGGTTTTCACTTCTTCCACGCTCCGACGCTCGACTAGTCCGCAGGATTATTTTCCGGCGGAATCGCGGGTCCGTTTCCTTTTACGTAGTGTCCGTACCAATCGAGATATCGCTCATAGCGGTCCTTGATAAACGATGGCCGCGTGAATTCGTGGAATTGGCCCGGATAGACGACGAGCAAGGTCGGCACGCCCAGGCGTCGCAAACTCTGATACATCTGCTCGCCATTAATCACCGGCACGTTCGAATCCACGTCGCCGCCCATGATCAGCGTGGGAGTCATGATCTTGGTCACGCGGTTGAACGGCGAGAGTTTTTCCCAAAGCGCGCGATTTTGCCACGGCAGTCCGAGCTCATATTCCCAATCGCGCGAGTACAAATCGTGGCCCCAATTGGTGACGTAAAGAAATTCCCCGGCGCCCGAAATCGCGGCCTTGAATCGCGTTGTCTGAGAAATAATAAAATTCGTGGAGATTGCCCCGTACGACCAGCCACCCACGCCCAGCTTATCCGGATCGGCGATTCCCTGCGCCACGGCGTAATCCACCATGGCCATGTCGTCAGCGAAGTCCTTGTCGCCCCAGTCTGCGAAAATCGCCTTGCAGTAGTCCTGCCCGTAGCCCGACGAGCCGCGCGGATTCGGAGTGAGCACCACATAACCGTTCGCGGCGAACAGCTGCGGGTCGAAGTTGAATTCTGCGTAGTAAGCCCACACGGGGCCGCCGTGCGGCTTCAAAATCGTGGGATACCGCACCCCTTGCTGATAATCGGGCGGTTTGTACATATAGCCTGCGACTGTCGTGCCGTCCTTGCTCTTGAAATGAACGTACTCGACGTCTGGCAGCCGCAGTTCGGCCATCAGCACATCATTCGTTGTCGTCAATTTCCGGAGTTCACTTTCCGCTGGGAGATAATACAATTCCGCAGGATCCGTCAGTTCACCGACCACTGCCGCCACGGCGCCGTCCTTGCCCAACGAATAGGATTCCAACATCTTGCGTCCGCCGACGGGCCGCTGAATTTCGCCGCCGTTCGCCGGTACGCGCAACAGATTCTGCGTGCCGTCGTCATCGGCGATGAAGTAGATCCATCTGCCGTCGGCGGAAAATCGCGGCACGGTGGAGTTCCGGTCGAGCGCCAGCGTCAAAACCTTCGCTTCACCGCCCGTCGCCGGCGCCACACCAATGTGAACCGTCGCATACTGAAAAAGTTTCGCGTCCAGCTGCGTGGTGAACGCGATCCACTTTCCATCGGGAGACCACGCTGGAGCCGCTTCTGCTCCAGGCCCGGTGGTCACGTGAACGAGCGATTTGCCTTTGTCGGTGTTGCTAGCGCTCACCGTCCAGATGTCCGTGTTGTAATTCAGGTCGGGCTCCGCAGTGCGATTGCTGGCAAAAGCAAGCGTGGAACCGTCCGGCGACCACGCTGGATCGGAATCGTCGTAATCCCCGGAAGTAATCTGCGTTTGCGTGTGATCGGCAACATTGAAAAGGTACAAGTGCGTACGCCGCCGGTCGAGATACCCCGACTCGTCTTCTTTGAAATGCAGCCGGTCAATAACCCAGGGTCGCGGCTTCGGCTTGGCCTTCGCGCCCTTGGCTTTATCGCGCGCGGTTTCGAGCTCTTCCAGCGAGGGATCCTGCAGCAGCAGGACCATTCGGTCGCTCGCAGGCGACCAGGCGAAACTTTGTACATCCTGAATCGTGTCCGTCAGTTTTTGCGCTTCTCCGCCCTCGCGATTCAGCAACCACACCTGCTTCTTGTCGGAATCATCCTCGTCGCCGGTCCCGCCGCGCGCCGAAATAAACGCCAGAAATTTTCCGTCCGGGCTCCAGCGCGGATGCGAAGACGTCAGTTCATCCGCCGTCAGGGGAATCGCCGTGCCGCCGGATACGGGCACCATCCAAATGCGCTCATAATTCTTATCGTCTTTCAGATTGGCCGTCTTAACCGTGTATGCGACCCACTTTCCGTCGGGACTCAGCTGCGAATCCCCGACTTCCTTGATCCGAAAGTAATCGTCCACCGTGAGAGTACGTTTTCCTGCGGCCGCCGCGCCCACGGGAACCCCGCCTCCGACCGGAGATTGCGCCCAGGCGAATCCGACCACTGTCATGATCAGCAGAAGCACCACGAATCTATTGCGAAAGTTCATGAGCGAGCCTTTCCCATTCAATTCACTGCGAGCGGCCGGGCAGTATAACAGAACGCGTACAAAGAGGGAGTTCGTCAAAGTATTTCTACGCCGTGCTTATGAATGAGAACGAAGGCAAGGACCCATCACCAGGACAGCATCCACGTCGAAGATTCTTATTTATTCGCGAATTTGCTGACTAAGACTTCCTGCTGGTGCATCGGGGAGAAACTTTCGCAACAGCTCAACAGCTGTGCCAGCACTGTGTAATAAAAATCGTCATTGTCGCAGTTCTTCAGGTCCGCCGCCGAATTCCAAACCGAAATGGCCATGGCGTCGCGGCTGTCTTCACCTTCTCCGCGCAAAACCAGCAGGACACGAAATCCAGCAAGTTTATCCATTGCCCCGATAAGAGGAGCTATGGTGGCGGCAAATTCCTCGATTTTTCCGGGGCGAATCCGGTAATGCGTAACACGAGCGACCATGGCGACTCCCGACATGAAAGAGCTTGCATGCGCGGCGATTCTACTGCGCGGCGGTCGTGACGTAAATTATTTCATGCTCCATTGACACGCTCGTGAGTGGCCATTAGTCTCGATTGAATGGCAACCCCCGTTGACGCGTCCCCGGCTTTTCATATCCGCGCCCATCCACATCTTTACGAAATCAATACCTGGGCCTGGCTCGAGAAACTTTCCGCGCGACAGAAGAAGAACATAACGCTCGCAAACGTTCCGGACTCGGAATGGGATGCGCTTGCAAAGCTGGGTTTCAACATCATCTGGTTCATGGGCGTCTGGAAGCACAGCGACGAATCGCGCCGCATCATGCTCGAAAACCGTGCGAATCATCCGGATTTCGATCGCGCCTTGCCGGGCTGGAAAGCCAAGCGACGTCATCGGCTCCCCGTACGCCGTGGCGGGATACGTTCCCGATGCACGCATCGGCGGCTGGGAAGCGCTCGACGCCGCCCGCGAAAAAATGCGGGCACGCGGCATGGCGCTGTTCCTCGACTTCGTCGGCAATCACACGGCGCTCGATCACCCGTGGGTGCACGATCATCCGGAATTCTACGTTCAGGCCGGGCAGCAAGATTTCGAGCGGGATCCATTGCTTTACTACGCCGCGGAGACGATGCAAGGAAAGCGTTTCATCGCCCTCGCAAAGGATCCCTACTACCCACCGTGGAACGACGTCGCTCAGTTGAACCATTTCAATCCCGGTATGCGCGCCGCCCAGCTCGCCGATCTGCGCACGATCGCGAGCCATTGCGACGGCGTTCGTTGCGACATGGCCATGCTGCAACTCAACGATATATTTGGAAACAATTGGCGGCACCTGCTCGGCGATACGCCTCCTCCCACGACCGAATTCTGGACCGACGTGCGGGCCAATGTACCGAGCCTGATATTGCTAGCCGAAGCGTACTGGGGAACGGAACAGCGGTTGCTCGACCTGGGGTTTTCATTTGCATACGACAAAACGCTCTACGACGCGGTACGCGACATCAACATTCCAGAAGTGCGGGGACGGCTCGCAGCCAGCCCCGAACAGCAGCGCCACTTTGCGCGCTTCATGGAAAATCACGATGAGCCGCGGCGCCCAGAAGTTTTTGGCAACGAACGTCTCGCAGCCGACGGAACTTTGCTCGGCACCCTGCCCGGCATGCGTTTCTATCATCAAGGCGAGCTCGAAGGCCGTAGGATTCGCTTGCCGATCGCGCTACGGATCGCGGCGGACGAGCCTCCCGATCCGGTCAGCGAAGCATTCTTCCAGAAGATACTGCAAATCACGCAACAGGACGTCTTTCACCACGGCGAATGGAGGCTCCTCGAACTTGTGCCGGAAGGTGATGCTTCGCCAGACGGATTAATCGTTTACGAGTGGCGTTCGGGAAGCGCCTGGAAAGTGATTGCGGCAAATCTTACCGGAAGTGCGTCGCAGGGCCGGTTGCGCCTGGGTGATCGCGTCTCTCCCACCAAACAATACATTTTTTATGACGAATTGAACGATGTGAAATATCCCAGAAGCGGCGAAGAACTCCACAACGCAGGCCTTTTCATCCGTCGCGACGGTTTTCAGGCCCACCTGTTCGACGTTACTGTAGCGCCGTAAGGCCGATTAAGGTTCAAAGCGCGGCGAAAGCGAAATGGGATCTCCTGAACCGCGCCCGCGGCCAGTCCGAAGCATCGCTTCTTTGCCATTGAAAATGCCAAGGCAGTTCACTATCATGCCGCGCTTCGCACACCTAGGTGCAACGGCTTAATGCCAAAAGCCCCCCCCGAAACCGGGCAAGCGCTTCCTGCCGAGGGCTCCCGCCTGCGTCAAATCGGTTTTCTTCCGCTTTTGGCGATTTTCTACGGATACACCGCCGGCGGCCCGTTCGGCTACGAAGCGATCTTCCGCGATTCTGGGCCGGGCATGGCGCTGGTCTTCCTCACCTTCGTTCCCGTCTTCTGGAGCATTCCGATTTCATTCGCGTCCGCTGAATTGAACAGCATACTGCCCGTGCAGGGCGGATTTTATCGCTGGAGCCGCGCCGCCTTCGGCGACTTCTGGGGATTTCAGTGCGGCTGGTGGAATTGGACTGGCACGTTTTTGCTCAATAGTTTGTACGGCGTGCTGGTGATGGACTACTTGAGCATTTACTTTCCTTCGATCAAAGGCAATGAGAAGTGGGCCGGTGCGTGTCTGGTGCTTATCCTGCTGGCGTATTTGAACGCGCGGGGCATTCAAGTGGCGGGTTGGCTTTCTGTCGCGCTGTTGTTCGCAGTGCTCGTGCCGGTTTCGTGGCTATGCGCTGTGTCGCTCTTTCATTTGCATTACAACCCGGTCGTGCCATTCGTGCCACCGGGCGCGCCATTTGGAAAAGTCTTCGGCGAAGGGCTCGCGCTCGCCATGTGGAATTACGCGGGCTACGAACAGCTTTCGAGTTCCACCGGTGAGATGAAAGAGCCGCAGAAGATGTTCGTCCGAATTCTGGCCTGGAATACGCCAATGAACATTCTGACCTACATTCTGCCCACCACGCTGGCGCTGGCCGTGCTCGGCAACTGGCAGGAATGGAGGACCGATTACATCGTCACCGCGTCGCGGCTGATCGGCGGGCCAGCACTCGGAGCAGCGATGCTGATCGCTGCCATGATCGGTTCGCTATCGCTCGCAAATAGCACGATTCTTTACACCACGCGCGTGCCGGCAACGATGGCAGAGGACGGCTATTTGCCTGCGTGGCTCGGGAAAATACATCCGCGCTTCAGAACGCCTGTGCGCGCCATCGCGCTTTCCACGGTCGTCTATTGCGTTCTGGCGAAGTACGATGTGGAAGATCTCGTCAACATTTACATTTGGACGCGCATCGCGACAACTCTGCTGACGCTTTTCGCCGCGTGGCAAATGCGCCGCAAAGCGCCCAATGCGCCACGCAGTTTCCGCATTCCCGGTGGCGCTATGGGATTGGCGTACGTTCTGATTTTTCCACTAGTTCTATGCGTGGTAAAGGTGGCGCAAAGCGAGGATTACGTCTGGAGATACGCCCCGTGGTTGCTCGCATCAGGGCCGGTTGCCTATTTGATTTTGCGTTACGGCTTGGGGCTAAAGCCTTCGACAGAAATTGCACCGAACGCCTAGGACTTTGACTAGCAATCGCGCGACGAGAAATTCAAACTGACGCTCACCTAGTTGCGCCAACCTTCTCCGAAACTGTCTTCGCTTGCAGGAACAGCAACAAATAATCCTGGCCGCCTGATTTCGAATCCGTCCCGGACATATTGAATCCGCCGAAGGGGTGCGCGCCAACCATTGCCCCGGTACACTTGCGGTTCATGTAGAGATTCCCGACGTGGAATTCTTCCTCGGCGCGTTCGATCTTCTTCGGATTCTTCGAATAGACCGCACCCGTTAGACCAAACTCGCTGTCATTGGCCATGGAAAGCGCCTCATCGAAGTCCTTTGCCTTGGTTACCGCCAGGACCGGACCAAAAATCTCTTCCTGGAAGATGCGCGCCTTGCGGTCCACATCCGCGATCACCGTCGGCTCGACGAAATAACCCTCGCCGGGAGCGCGTTTGCCACCCGCCACCAGCCGGCCCTCTTTCTTGCCGTGGTCAATGTAACCGAGGATCGAAGTCATCGCCGCCTTGTTGATCACCGGACCCATATAGTTCGCGGGATCTTCCACCGAACCGACTTTAATCTTCTTCACGCGCTCGACGAGCTTGGTCAAGAACTCATCGTAGATTTTCTCTGCCACGATGGCCCGCGAACACGCCGAGCATTTCTGCCCTTGATATCCAAACGCGGAAAGCGCCACGCCTTCGACGGCTGCGTCCACGTCCGCTTCATCGTCCACGACGATCGCGTCCTTGCCGCCCATTTCCAGCACGGTGCGCTTGATCCACACCTGGCCGGGTTGCGTCTTGGTAGCTTGCTCGGCGATGCGCAGCCCCGCTTCCTTTGATCCCGTGAAAGCGATGAAGCGCGTCTTGGGATGCGTCACAAGCGCTTCGCCGGCTGTGCTGCCCGGTCCGGTGAAGAAGCTGACTACGTCGCCCGGTACGCCCGCCTCGTAAAGAATATCCACGAAGATAGCAGCGATTGTTGGAGAATCGCTCGACGGCTTCACCACCACCGTGTTTCCGGTAACGATTGCTGCCAAAGTCATGCCGCCCATAATCGCCGCCGCGAAATTCCACGGCGGAATCACAATGCCTACGCCCAACGGTATATACTTCAGGTAATTTCGCTCGCCGCGCATCGGAGTCAATTTCTGCGGCGCGCCCAAGCGCAGCGCTTCACGCCCGTAGTATTCGCAAAAATCAATCAGTTCAGCGATATCTGCATCTGCTTCCGGCCAGGTCTTTCCGATTTCGTACGAAAGCCACGCGTCCAGCTCGAAGCGTCGCTTGCGCAGAATATCGGCGGTGCGATAAACGCATGCGACGCGCTCTTCTACCGGCACGCGCTTCCAGCGCTCGAACGCCGCGTGCGCCTTTTCTACGGCCTTATTGGCCATTTCCACGGTCGCTTTCTGAAAAATTCCGACAACCTGATCCGGGTGCGAGGGATTGTGGGAATAGATTTTCTCGGTTGTGGTGATGCGCTGCCCGCCGATGGTCAGGGGATAATCGCGGCCAAACATGTCCTTCACGTGGGCGAGCGCTGCTTCCATCGCTTTGCGATTATCCGGCTGCGAAAAATCAATGAACAGTTCGTTACGAAATTCTCCGCGATTCAGATCAACGGAAGGATAGGTCGTGCCGGTTGTCGCCGTGGATGTCATCGGTCATGCCTCTTCTTGAAAATCTCGATCGTTTGAGAGCATTCTATTTTAGCTCCGCGTAGGACACCGCACAAGAAGTGAGTGCAGTGTTAGAACGCTGAATGCTTGCCACGGCGAGGGGCCGAAAAGCTGCGTGTTCAGTCGGTTACAACTGGGACATGAACAGGTAGGAACGGAGTGGTTGGCACTTACGACGGGGATTCCACTGACCTCATGCTATCTGGCGGCTCCAACTTTCTTTGCTTACTACTCCTTGTCAGTCCCGCCCTTGCTTTAATTTGGCCCCGGGGCCCTCTTACTTCTACAGCAGTATATGCAAACGCAGCGCCAATCCTGAAGCGACCAGTCCCGTGCCATATCTCCTTCTGATTTACCAGCGTGCTTGGACGAGTGTTTTGCGCGCGACACTCGGCGTCGTTGAAAAAGTCAACGCGAGTTGAAAAGTTCATCACTGCTGGTCGTGATTCTGACTACGGATGCTGCGTTCCCGGCGCCCAACCCGGCAAGGATCCAAGGAAAGATTCCACCGCGCCGTCGAAGGTCGCGGGATCGTCAACGAACACGGCATGAGCGGTCCCCGGCACCACCACAAGTTTCGCATTGGGAATGGACGCCGCCATTTCCTTCTGAACGTCGAGCAGCGGCGAATTGCCGGAGGCAATCACCAGGGCAGGCCTATCGAGTTTCGCGAGCGCAGGCCTGCGATCCGTGCCAAAAATATCGGAAATGAGCATCGCGATGCCGGTGTTGGTCGGTGTTTGCAGTGTGGATTCCACGATTTTAGGGCGATCCAAATCCGGGTGCGGCTTCGCAAAGATTGATTGGACCATTCCTTCGGAAAACTCTTGCGGATGATTCGCGTAGATCGAGATGTTCGAAAGAATCGCCTTGCTGAATTCCTTGTGAAGATCGACTTCGGCGGGACCGTATGACACCGGGCTATCCACTAGCACGATTCCCGCGACGGAACCGGTTCCGAATTGCTGAAGATAGGCGGATACATCCTGCGCACCCTGCGACCAGCCCACCAGCACACAGCTTGCGACTTTCATCTGCGCGAGAATTTCGTGCAAGTCTCGTGCGCGGGATTCGGGAGTGTTGCCATCAGCCGTCTTGGTGGATTCGCTCTGCGAACGCGGATCAATCGCAATCACGCGATTCGTTGCCGCAAATTTCAGGAGCTGCTCGTTCCACAGATAAGCAGGCAGACGCCATCCGGGAATCAATACGATCGCGCGCGAAGATGATTCGTCACCCGATTGCAGATAGTGAATTCGCACGCCAGCACCGGCGGTTACGTAGCCGTCCTTGATTGCATCGGCTCCCTGCACACCTCCGCTGAACGCACCTCCGGCGATTGCGGCGAGCAGCAAGATGCGAAGAATACCGTTTTGCGATTTGATCACAGCATTCGTTGATGGCAGTTGGCGTATGAAGCCAAGGGTGGCGAGCCGGTGGGACTCGTTTCAGCAGGTAACGCCGGTCTCGCAAAAGGAATCCGAGTGCTGTGGTGGCGTGCTTATGGTTTGCGGTAAACGGTGCCGTCTTTCATTACGAAGGAAACCTTCTGCAGTTCGCTGATATCGTCAAGCGGGTTGCCTGGAACCGCGACGACATCGGCCGCGTATCCAGCCTTGAGTTCCCCGATTTGGCCCTGCCAGCCCAGCAACTTCGCGCCGTTGACCGTGCCGGCCTGAATTGCGGCCAGCGGCGACATCCCGAATTTCACCATTAGCACAAACTCGCGCGCCTGCGTGCCGTGAGGAAACGGCCCCACATCCGAACCCATGGCAATGGGCACGCCGGCGGCAAGCTGCTTTTTAAACTCGGCCACGTGCAGATCGAGTATGGCGCGCTCGCGCGCAGCAGCTTCGGGAGTCGCAGCATGATCCGCAAAATACTCTGAAATCGTAAACGTGGGCACAGCGAAAATTTCCTTATCGTGCATGATGCGCATGGTTTCGTCGCTGAGCTGAAAAGCATGGTCCACGGATTCCACTCCAGCGCGGGCGGCGTAGAGCGTTCCGGGTTCGCCGGTGGCGTGGACCGCGACGCGGTGCCCGGTTCGCGCGGCTTCGTGAACCGCGGCGGTGAGTTCAGTCTCGCTGTACTGATACGGCGTCAAAAGCTGGCCGTTGACGACGGTGTCTGGGCCCGTTTCGTAAATCTTGATGAAGCTCGCGCCTTCTTTCAGCTGTTCGCGGATGACGGCAACGAGTTCGTCGGCATTATTGGCATAGGTCGCATTCGGCAGCACGTGCTGTTCAGGGTTGTAGCCGATGGCGTCTTCATGCCCGCCGAGAATGTTGATCGCGTTCCCGCTAATGCGCAGGCGTGGGCCCGGAATTTGGCCGGAATCAATGGCGTTGCACACAGCGGTGTCCGCTGAGCCTGCGCCTTCAGTGCCCATATCGCGCTCGGCGGTGAATCCGGCCAGCAGGTCGTCGCGCGCGGCAAGTGTCGCAGTGATGGTTCGCTGCGGTACGGATTCTTCGATTGTCTGGAGATCTTCGGCGCCAGGATGCAGGAACAGGTGCACGTGAGCGTCAATGAGACCGGGGAGCAGAGTGGTGTCGCCAAGATCGATGATCTCAGCACCGGCCGGGCGCGCAACTTTGGCCCCGACTTCTTTGATTAAATGGCCCTCGACCAGAATTTCGCCCGGCGCAATAACGTGCCCCGATTCGACGTCGAGCAAACGCGCAGCGTGTAGAACGACGGCCGACGTGGCACTCGCTGATTGCGCCGGCGAAGACTGCGCAGCAAGAGTCGTGCAGTAGAAAACGATTAGAACGAAAGTTGCGATGGCACGTGGAGTGTTCATAGGCTCGCCGCGATATTAAACCATTCCGCCTCGCGCCTTTAGAATTTTTCGCGGGGATCCACGCTCTTGAAGCCATAGGTTTCGTATTGCCACGATATCTTCCCATCGCGCAGGCTAACGACCGTATAGCCTTCCGGAAAAGCGAGCCGCGGGCCATGCCACCAGTTCCCACACACCGCGCCGCAGCAAACGTACTGGCAATTCTTGTAGTTCACCAATTCATTGATGTGAAGATGACCCTGCAGCACAGCCAGGATATTGCGGCCCTCGAACAACGAAATCACGTCGGACGAATTTGCAACGGACACCGTGTCGTATCGCGGCGAGCCGTCGGGCTTCGGCCCGTACGCAAGATATCCGGTAATGAGCGGCACGTGCGTGATCATGACCACCGGCGCGTGCGGCTTGATCCGGCTGAGATCTTCACTGAGCCAGTGCAGTTGTGCCTCGTCTATGCGCCCTTCCCAGAACCGATCCGGGGTGGGTCGAATGGAATCCAGCACAATGAAATGGTAGCCCTTGTGATCGAACGAGTAGTAAGTATGTGCGCCAACGCGATCTTCATACATTTTCTTGCCGTAGCCGGGATCGCTGGGCGCTACACCGCTCTTGGTGAGGATGCCGAAAAGATCGTGATTGCCGATGGCGTGGTGCAAGGGGACTTTCAAGCTGTCTTCGGTGCGTTGATACAGATCGAAGAGCAGATCGGCTCGCGGACGCCCCACCTCGAGTGCGTCATAGACCAAATCTCCGCCGCAGATGGCGAAATCCGGTTTTGCCGCCTCAATCTTAGCAAACGCCATCGTGCAGCCGTGTGCGGCGTCCAATTCCGGCTGAATGTGCGTGTCCGTGAAGAAGACAAAGTCGAACGAGCCGGCGGGTTTGGATTCGCCTCCGACCGCATCAAACCACCGCGCCCGAGGTAAGACTGCAACCGCGGCCGTCGCGGCCAAAGTTTTGAGGACATTTCTACGGTCGGAATCCATGCCATGGTCCCATTCTCGTCGCTGCACCCGCGCCGGATCTTGGATCACACGTCGTGTTTTGACGAGTAGCCGTCTCATTGTCGAAGCTTAGCATGTCCGCTCGCATTGGCATCGCCCTGACGAAGCTGTCTCAACGAAGGTATTGGTGGTTAGTGCCAAGTGTGTACTGTTTAGAAGCGCCGAATTCGAGGAAGCTCAGCGCAGGTGCTTCAGGATTTCGCGGGCGGCGTTGTGGCCCGACGCACCCGTTACGCCATTCCCCGGATGCGTCCCGTTGCCACAAAGGTAGAGGCCCTTCACCGGAGTGGCGTAGCGCGCCCAGCCAAGAATGGGGCGCATCGTGAAAATCTGGTCGAGCGCCAGTTCGCCATGAAATGAATGGCCGCCGGTAAGCCCGTATATAGTCTCGAGATCGAAAGGCGTCAGCGTTTGTACCGCAAGAATTTTCGAGGGGAAATCCGGCGCATACTCCGCAAGAGTCTTGATCACGGTATCGCGCAAGGAATCGCGCTGCTGTGTCCAGTCGCCGCTTTTCAAATTGTACGGCGCGAATTGCATGTAGATGGACATTACGTGCTTCCCCGCGGGTGCGAGTGAATCGTCCAGAATTGTGGGGATCGATATATCCATGTAGGGCGCCCGCGAAAATTCGCCGTACTTTGAATCGTCGAAGGCGCGCTCCAGATAATCGATCCCCGGGCCAATGTGAATGCGCCCGGCGAGCGCGGCAGCGGCGTTACTCGAATTTTTCAAAGCGGTGAACGATGGCAACGCGTCGAGCGCGATATTTAATTTCGCGGCGGTTCCGCCACAGCGATAATTGCGCATCTTCACCACAAAGCTGGGCGGCAGATGCACAGGATCGAGCAACCCGAGCAAAGTACGCTGCGGATCAGCTCCAGAAACCACAGCCTTCGCTGAAATTTCCTCGCCGCTCGCAAGCGCGACGCCGGTCACTTGACCGTGCTTCACCAATATCTGCGCGACTTCGGCGCTCGTGCGAATT
This sequence comes from uncultured Acidobacteriota bacterium, assembly GCA_963834215.1. GTDB lineage: Bacteria > Acidobacteriota > Terriglobia > Acidiferrales > UBA7541 > Palsa-295. The sequence continues at coordinate 50,421 of CAWIAM010000003.1, forward strand.
TCCGCCCCCGCTTCCTTGGCGGCAGCCGCCATCGCGGCAGTAAGCGCCCCCATCCCGCCACGCGGATAAACCGAATTCGCCACTGGATACGGATCCGCCGCAGCACGCAGCAGCAACAGCGCAGTGGAACCTGCGGACCACGGGCCGAGTGCAGCGCCGAAAATTCCGCGCGCCGCGATCGTGCCACGAAGCAGGTCCGTCTCGAAAAATTCAGCCACGAAATCCGCGGCGGCCATCGGACCCCAGCGGATCAGGCGCATCATTTCTTTTTTGCCGAGGCCGCGAACCTTGCGTCCAATCTTCAGCAGCTTCCAGATGTCTTCCTTCGACGGCTTCTCGATAACCGGCGGAGTAAGCTCAAGCAATTGCGCGGCGATTCCCGCCACGCGCGCCAGGCTTTCCTGAAATTCCACGTACTGCGCCGCGTCTTTCGTCGAAAACTTGCGAACCTCCTCGGCGGAACTTTTCGCGTCGCTGTAGAGCGTGAGCCCGCGGCCGTCGCGATCCGGCGCAAAAATTCGCACAGGAGATTCGAGTTTCTGCAAACCGTGGCGCGCGAGTTGCATGTCCTGGACGATATTGCCAAGCGGAGGTCCGCCCGCGTGCGCGACCGTGGAACACTTGAATCCCGGATGAAACTCTTCGGTGACGGCGGCGCCACCCACAATGTTACGGCGCTCCAGAACGAGCGGCTTGTGGCCTTTTTTCGCGAGATAGAACGCAGCGACCAGCGCGTTGTGGCCGCCGCCGAGAATCACGACACTGCGATGCGCGGCCACTTTCAGTTTTTCCCCGTGTCCTTCAGAATTTCCAGCGCGGCGAGGCGTCCCGGCGCTCCCATGATGCCGCCGCCTGGGTGGGTGGCCGAGCCGCACATGTAGAGTTTCTTGATCGGCGTGCGATACCGCGCCCAACCAGCGGCCGGCCGGAGAAAGAAAAGCTGCTCCAGCGAGAGTTCACCCTGAAAAATATTGCCTTCGCTGAGGCCCGTCTGCCGCTCGATATCGAGCGGCGTAATTACTTGTTTCCCGATGATCAGATTTTTCAGGTTCGGTGCGTACTGCGAAATCGTGTCAATCACCGTGTTGCCGAAGGCTTCGCGCTGATCGTCCCAGGTTCCCTGGCTCAATTTGTAGGGCGCGTACTGTACGAAGCACGAAAGAATGTGCTTTCCCGGAGGCGCGACCGAAGGATCGGTGAGCGAAGGAATCACCATATCAATGTAAGGACGGCGCGAAAATTCGCCGTACTTCGCCTGGTCGTAGGCACGCTCCATATATTCCATCGAAGGCGAAATGGAAATCGCGCCGCGCAAGTGATTTCCCGGGCCCGGCAGGCAGGTGAAATCCGGCAGCCCGTCGAGCGCCAGATTCACTTTTCCGGACGATCCGCGGTACTTATAACGGCGGACATCCTCAAGGAAATCTTCGGGAAGTTCACGCGCTTCGATGAATTTCAGGAAGGTGAGGTTGGGATCCACGCTCGAGGAAATAACGTCCGCGTGAATTTCCTCTCCGCTTTCGAGCACCACTCCATTCGCCACGCCATTCTTCACCAGAATTTTCGAAACCGCCGCTTCCTTCCGAATTTCGACACCTGCTTCGACCGCCGCGTCGCCAATAGCATTGGAAATTGCGCCGGTGCCACCGCGACTGAATCCCCACGATCGAAACGCGCCGTCAATTTCGCCCATGTAATGATGGAGCAGAACGTAAGCCGTCCCCGGTGAGCGAATGCCGAGGAAAGTGCCGATGATGCCGGACGCAGACATCGTCGCTTTCAAAACGTCCGTCTCAAACCACTGATCGAGAAAGTCCGCAGCGCTCATGGTCATGAGCTGCACGAGATTGTATTTATCCTCCGCATCGAGATCCTGGAAGCGCTTGCCCAGAAACGCCAGCTTCTTCAGGTCGCGCGGGTCGAGCGAAGTAGGATCCGGCGGAATCATCCCCAGGATCGGCTTCACGAACCGGCACATCGCCACCATGGACTTGCCGAATTCCTCGTACGCTTCTGCGTCAAGCTTGGAGTGGCGCTCGAGTTCCCGGCGCGTTTTGCCATGATCGTTCTGGCGCCACAGATAATCGCCGCTCGGCATGGGTGTGATCGTGCCATCAAGCGGCAGGATTTCCAGGCCGTGACGCGGCAGATCGAGGTCGCGAATGATTTCCGGACGCAGCAGTGAGACAACGTAAGAAAACACCGAAAATTTGAAGCCGGGAAAGATTTCTTCCGTCACAGCCGCGCCACCCAAAACGTATCGGCGCTCGAGCACCAGCACTTTCTTGCCTGCTTTAGCGAGGTATGCCGCGTTCACCAGCCCGTTGTGGCCGCCGCCGATTACGATGACGTCATATTTCTTTGCCATGGATATTTTCGGGTGACTCGGCAGTTCGATGATTGAACGGTGAGGCCGAAGCATTCTACAAGTAGCTGCGTGGACCCACAAGAAGGAAGCACATTGCCGCTGACCTTAAGTCAAAGAAGCGATCGCCAGTGACGAGCGGCCAAGTCTGAAAATTCGCTCTAACCTGTGGCCCGGATGTTGTTGGCTTGCGGTGCGCGCGATGCCAGAACTATAATCACGCGCTGCACATCCTGTCATTTTTCCTATAGATTGGAGTGACTGTGCCGATCGGAACGGCGGTTCACGATAGAACCTCGAAGCTTTGCGAGAGCATGAACTATCGCGAGTGGTCCGGCTATTACGCCGTCAGCGTCTATGAGATGCACCACGACCATGAGTACAACGCGATCCGCAATGCCTCCGCCCTGATTGACGTCACCCCGCTCTACAAATATCGCATCACCGGCAAAGATGCGACCAAGTTCGTGAATCGCGTGATCACCCGCGACATCAACAAAGTCGCGATCGGCCAGGTGATTTACTGCTGCTGGTGCGACGAACAAGGAAAAGTGATCGACGACGGTACGATTTCGCGCCTGGGCGAAAATTCCTACCGCTGGACCGCCGCCGATCCCAGCATCCGCTGGTTTCACCAGAATGCGCTCGGCCTCGACGTGCAAATCGAGGACATCTCCAGCGAATTGGCGGCTCTGGCGCTGCAAGGACCGACCTCCGGCCGCCTGCTCAAACAAGTCGCCGAAGCGGACATCACCAATCTGAAATATTTCCGGTTCACTCACGGAAAAATTGGCGGCGTCCCCGTGGATATCTCACGCACGGGGTACACCGGCGACCTCGGTTACGAAATCTGGATTCCCTGGAACGATGCCCCGCGCGTTTGGGATGCCTTGATGGAAAAAGGCCGCCAGTTCGACCTGCATCCCGCCGGAATGCTGGCGCTGGATGTGGCGCGCATCGAAGCCGGCCTGATCCTGATCGAAGTGGACTACTTCAGCAGCAAGCGTGCGCTGATTGATTCGCAGAAATACTCGCCCTACGAAATTGGCCTCGGCCGTATGGTGGATTTAAAGAAAGAGCATTTCATCGGGCGTGATGCGCTCGCCGCCGAACATCATCGCGGGCCAAAGCGCCTTTTGATGGGTCTGGACGTCTATTGGGAAGACGTGGAGCGCCTTTACGATGCCGTGGGGCTCGGCCCGCAAGTACCGAGCACCGCCTCACGCAGCGCGGTCCCTGTATACCGCGGCGGGCTGCAGGTGGGTAAAGCGACTTCCACGACGTGGTCACCCACTCTGAAAAAGATGATCGCGCTGGCAAGCTTGACCCGCGAACACGCCGCCGCTGGCACGGAGCTGCAGATGGAACTTACCGTCGAAGCCGTACGTCACAAGGTGAGGGCGACAATCAAAGAATTGCCTTTTTTCAATCCGCCAAGAAAGATGGCCACGCCCGTAACGTGAAAATCTCGACCGAAATTAGAGGCGAGCGCCGATGAGCCAGCGCGCGGCGGTGTCCGGCGCGGCTCCGGCGATCGGTGTCAGCGGCATATCTCGTTCAAATGCACACCCTTCGCGATTCCTCCTGCTACTAATTTTTCTGACTGTGAGCGTGACCGCTGTGAATGCTCAAGACGCCAAGCCGAAATGTCCGCCACCCACGCGGGTGGATGACGTGAAAGAAACGATTCACGGCACGGTCGTCAGCGATCCCTATCGCTGGCTCGAAGACCAAAATAGTCCCGAAACCCGCGCGTGGATTGATGCGGAGAACGCCTGCACACAATCCGTCCTCTCCCCGCTACCAGGACAAGAGGCCATCGCCAAGCAATTAGGTGAATTGATCAAAGTAGACACGATCAATCTTCCGACCGAACGCGGCGGCAAATATTTCTATTCCCGGCGCGCGGCGGGTGCGGATTTATTCGTTCTTTACATGCGGCGCGGCGCTCACGGCGCAGAAGAAGTGCTGGTGGATCCCTCGACGATGAGCGTGGACCATACGACCAGCGTCACTTTCGAGGGGTTCACAGATGATGGAAAGCTCGTAGCCTACGGAGTGCGCAAAGGCGGCGAGGACGAAGTCGCCATCCACTTCCTCGATAGTGACACGCGCAAGGAGCTTCCCGATGTGCTGCCGCGCGCCCGCTACCTCTCTGGCATTTCATTCAAGAGCGACAAGAGTGGGATCTTTTATTCGAAGCTAACCGCGGATGGGCCGCGCGCGTACTACCACGCAATGGGCGCCGACGCCTCGCAGGACGCCAAGATTTTCGGCGACGGCTACGGTCCAGACAAGATTCTAGGCGTTAGCGTTTCGCAAAACGGCCGCTACGCGCTTTTCACCGTGTTCTATGGATCGGCCTGCGATAGATCGGAAGTCTACGTTCAGGACTTGAAAACCAGTGGACCGATCATGCCGATCGTGAATACCGTGGACGGATGTTTCCAGGGCGATATCGCAGACGACACGCTGTACCTCGAGACGAATTGGAAAGCTCCAAAGTGGCGCGTGCTCGCCGTGCCCCTGGCCACACCCTCACAGGACCACTGGAAGGAAATTATTCCGGAAAGCGAATCGCGCCTTGAAGATTTTCGTTTAGCGGGCGGCAAGATTGTCGCGCAGTATTCGCACAATGCCGCTTCGGAACTAAAAATATTCGGTCCCGACGGCACGGGAGCGGGCGGCATCGCTTTGCCGCAATTGGGCACGATTGCGGGAATCACAGGCCGCTGGAAAGGCAGCGAAGTGCTTGTATCGTTTCAATCGTTCGCCGTCCCCACCACAATTCTTCAGTACGACTTGGCCGCGCGCAAACTCGAAACCTGGGCCAAGCCAAACGTGCCGATTGATTCGAACTCGTTCGAAGTAAAGCAGGTCTGGTACGAGTCCAAAGATAAAACGCGCGTGCCGATGTTCCTGTTTTACAAGAAGGGACTGCAGCTGAATGGCGCGAACCCCACATTGATGACCGCGTACGGGGGATTCGACGTGAGCGAAACACCCGCTTTCCGCGATGACGCCGTGCTGTGGGTGGAGCGGGGCGGCGTCTTCGCTTTGCCGAACCTGCGCGGAGGCGGCGAGTTCGGTGAAGATTGGCATCACGCCGGGATGCTCGAGAAGAAACAAAACGTCTTCGATGATTTTTTCGCGGCGGCGGAATGGCTGATCGCGAATCGCTACACGCGGCCTGACAAGCTCGCGATCACCGGCCGCAGCAACGGGGGCTTGCTGATGGGCGCGGCGATGACGCAGCGTCCCGATCTTTTTGGCGCGATCGTGTGCGGCTATCCGCTTCTGGATATGGTCCGCTATCAGAAATTTCTGGTGGCGCGGTTCTGGGTGCCAGAATACGGATCCTCCGACGACGCGAGCCAGTTCCCTTTCCTTTACGCGTATTCGCCTTACCACCATGTAGTGAAAGGCAAAAAATATCCAGCGGTGCTATTCATCACCGGAGACAGCGACACCCGCGTCGCGCCGCTGCACGCGCGAAAAATGGCCGCGGAAATGCAGGCCGCACAAGGCGGAGACAAGCCGATTTTGCTGCTCTACGATACCAAGTTGGGTCATAGTGAGGGTCGGCCCGTCAGCAAAATCATCGAGGAAGATACGCAGGTTCTAGGTTTTCTCTTTTGGCAGCTCGGCGTGAATAGTCCGTGACAGTTTCGCGGACAAGCAGCGCCTGACGCTTCAATAGGGTGGCTCGGACATCCGGAAGGCGCAACGATTGAGCAGTACGATTTCGCACATCATTGCTTAAGTCGCTTCATATCGAATCTCTGGGAGGCAGGAATAATGTATCGAGCAATTCTCACTGTTTGTGTGGCCGTTGCGCTTGCGACCGCTTTGGCGCCGCTGGCGTGCGCGCAAGCCTCGCCCGCTCCGATCAAATTAAGCGTGGATGCAACGCAAGCGCCGCAAAAAATCCTGCACACGCACCTGGAGTTTCCGGTACAGGCCGGCCCGCTGACGCTGAACTACCCGGAATGGATTCCGGGCGAACATATGCCCGACGGGCCGATCATTGAAGTCGCTGGAATGAAGTTCTCGGCGGGCGGCAAAACGATTCCGTGGCGGCGCGATCTCGTGGAAATGTACTCGATTCACCTCGACATCCCCGCTGGCGTCAGCACCCTCGATGCGGATTTCGATTTTCTCCTCGCTGCGGCCAACACTGGATTCTCCGCGGGCGGCTCGGCAACGGCGAATCTAGACGTGCTGAGCTGGAATCAGGTACTGCTCTATCCGCAGGGCTTGCCGGCGAAGGATTATACTTTCGTCGCTAGCCTCAAGCTGCCCGAAGGATGGAAATTCGGCACCGCGCTGCCCATCGCGAAGCAAGATGGCGACACGATCGAATTTGCTCCGGCGCCCCTGACCACGTTGGTGGATTCGCCGGTTCTTGCCGGCCGCTACTTTCGCCCGATTCAGCTGACTCCCGGCCAAAATCCCCCGCATGAACTGGACATCGCCGCGGACAGCGCCGCGGCCCTCGCAATCACTCCCGACACCGAACTGGCGTTGCACAACCTGGTGATGGAAGCCGGCGCGCTCTTCGGTTCGCGCCACTATCGCGATTATCATTTCCTTCTCACGCTCAGCGACGACGTCGCGCACTTTGGCCTCGAGCATCACGAATCCAGCGACGACCGCACTTCCGAACGCAGCTTGATTGACGACGCGGAGCACCTGGAATTCGCCACTCTTCTTCCGCACGAATTCGTGCATTCCTGGAATGGAAAATACCGCCGACCCGCGGGTCTGGCGACTCCTGATTATCAGCAACCGATGAAGGACGATCTACTGTGGGTTTACGAAGGTTTGACGGAATACCTGGGCGTCGTTCTGACGGGACGCAGTGGCCTCGAAACTCCCGAACAGTGGCGCGATGAATTCGCCTATCTCGTCGCAACGTACGAGCATCGCCCCGGCCGTGATTGGCGCCCCTTGCAGGACACGGCGGATGCCGCGCCCTTTCTATACAACGCCACGGGCGACTGGTCGAACTGGCGCCGCGGCACTGATTTCTACGAAGAGGGCGAACTGTTATGGCTCGATGTGGACACTACTCTGCGGTCACTCACCAATGACAAGAAATCCATGAACGATTTCTGCCGGATTTTTCACGGCGGCCCCGGCGGCGAGCCTGCGCTCAAGACCTACACTTTCGAAGATATCGTCGCGACGCTGAACAGTCTCGCTCCTAACGATTGGACCGGATTTTTGCGCTCGCGTCTCGATGGGGTTTCCACCAAAACGCCCGAAGAAGCAGTCACCAATGGCGGCTGGAAACTGATTTACACCGAGCAGCCCAACGACGTTCTGGCAGTGGAAGAGGGTCTCGCCAGACGCGCTGATTTCACTTTCACCGTGGGAATGTCGGTCGCAGACGATGGTATGGTGGCCGACGTTATTCACGGTGGCCCTTCGTACAACGCCGGTATCGGACCAGGAATGAAAATTGTCGCGGTGAATGGAGCGCAGTACACTCCTGACGGAATGCGTGCCGCCATTGACGCCGCGAAATCCTCCACGTCGCCCATTCAACTGCTCGTGGCGAACGGCGCCCAATTCAATATGCTTTCGGTGGATTATCACGGCGGCCTGAGGTTTCCACACATCGTGCGAGATTCCAGTCGTCCGGATTATCTCAGCGAAATTACTCACGCACTCGTGCCCCAGCAGCAACAACAGTAGGCGGGACATTTCGTCTCGCGCGCAGATATGCATATGAGATTTCATCCCGTCGCGATTGTGGGCATCCTGCTGATTGCCGCCGGTATCGTCGCGCTCATCCATCCGCAGATGAGCATGCCCGCCCATAAAGAGGAAATTCAGGTTCGGACCGGGAAAGCAATCATCGAAACGCGGCGGATTGTCACGTTTCCGAAGCCCTTCTGCGCGTTGCTGATTTTTGCCGGCGCGGCGCAGATATTCTTCGTTTGCCGAGTACGCTCCAGGGTTTAACTCACCTCTGCTCTTCCAGCGAGCGTGCGCGCCGAAATCGAAATTTCAAGTGTGTGAAGCCCATGACGATGAAACGCACCGGAGAATCATGGAAGACCGCCGATGACTACGGCCGGTCGCTTCCATATTTCACCGTGAACCTGCTCGTGCGGGATTTGCAGCGTTCGCTCGCGTTCTATCGCGATGTGCTCGGCGCCGCCGTCACGTATTCCGATGCAGATTTTGCGGCGCTGAAGGTGAAGGATTTCGAGTTTATGCTGCACGCCGACCACGCGTACGATCATCACGCCTGGTTTCCAGATCTGACGCGCGGCGAGCGGCCCGGCCTGGGCGCCGAATTGCGGCTATTTCAAACCGACCCGGATTTGATCGAATCGCGCGCCCGCAAGTTCGGCGCAACGATCCTGCAACCTTCGCAAGATATGCCCCATGGCTGGCGCGACGTAATTGTCGCTGATCCCGACGGCTACACCTGGGCAATTGGAACCGCGCTAGCAGCCCAGTGCCCGCACGGCAAAGGCTGAAGATTTTGTAGCGGCGGACTTTAGTCCGCAACGGGTGTTCGCCGCGCCCGAGATGCGCACTGACGACATTTTCAATGAGTGGAGGAACTATGAGCTGTAAGTTGCGCGCTTCCGGAGTAACGTTGACGCTGCTTCTGGCTGGATTTGCACTGCACGCGCAGACGACCGAAAAACATCCGATTACTTTCCACGACTTGATTTCCTTGCATCGCCTGAGCGAGCCGCAAATCTCGCCGGACGGAAAATGGATCGCGTACAGCGTGTCAACTCCCGATCTGGAAACGAATCATTCGATACGCGACATTTGGCTCGTCCCAGCCGCCGGGGGCGAAGCTCGCCAATTGACGCGAGGAGGCAGCGACACGCGGCCGCGATGGTCGCCCGACGGCAAGAAACTCGCCTTCATCTCCGGGCGCGACGGCACGCCGCAGGTTTATTACGTGCCATTGGAGGGCGGCGAAGCCACGCGCGTCACCTTTCTTTCGACTGGCGCGGACAACGAATTGTGGTCGCCGGATGGCAAGACCATCGCCTTCGTTTCGCCGGTCTATCCGGACTGCAAAGACGACGCCTGCAACGCGCAACGCGACGCCGAAAAATCGCAGAGCAAGACGCACGCGCGCGTATACGAAAAATTGCTCTATCGCCACTGGACAGGCTGGTGGGACGGCAAACGCAGCCATTTGTTCGTGACGCCCACGAATGGCGGAACGCCGCGCGACCTCACTCCCGGCGCAACCTACGACGTGCCTCCCTTCAATATGGAAGCCCCTGAAGCGATTGCGTTTTCTCCGGACGGCAGCGAACTCTGCTTCACAGCCAACACCGACAAGGACGAAGCGCGCAGCACCAACGGCGATCTCTTCACAGTCTCGGTTTCCGGCGCGAGCCAGCCTCAACGAATCACAACGAATCCCGGCAACGATTGGGGCCCCGCCTATTCGCCCGATGGAAAGTGGATCGCCTATCGCGCGCAAATGCAGCCTGGCTATGAATCGGACCGCTGGCGATTGACGCTCTACGACCGCAGCGCCGGCAAACACATCAATTTGACCGACAATTTCGATCAGAGCGTCGAAGCCTACCAATGGACTCCGGACAGCCGGAGCATTTACTTTCAGTCGGAAGTGAAAGCGGAGATGCCGATTTATTCGATCGGCGCGACGCCAGGAAGTTCGCCGAAGGAACTCGTCGCCGACGGCTTCAATTCGGATTTCGATCTGAGCCGTGACGGACAAACCCTGGTGTTGGCTCGTACGAGTTTGACGATGCCAGCGGAAATTTTCACAGCCAAGGCTGACGGCACCAACTTGCAGCAGATTACCCACCAGAACGGTGCGCTTCTCGCGCAGCTCGATCTACCGCAGGCCGAGCCGTTCTGGTTCGAAGGCGCGGAAAAAACGCAAGTGGAGGGCTTGCTCCTCCGTCCGCCGCATTTTGACGCCGCTAAAAAATATCCGGCGCTGTTGCTGATTCACGGGGGTCCGCAAGGCGCGTGGGACGACTCCTGGGGCTATCGCTGGAACCAGCAAGTGATGGCCGCGCCGGGATACGTGGTGGTGATGATCAATCCGCGCGGCTCGACGGGATACAGCCAGAAGTTCACAGCCGAAATTAGCCGCGATTGGGGAGGCAAAGCGTACGAAGACTTAATGAAAGGTGTGGACGCGGCCGCCGCGAAATATCCTTTCATTGACGGATCAAACGTCTGCGCCGCGGGCGGCTCCTACGGCGGCTACATGATTGACTGGATCGCGACGCACACCGGCCGCTTCAAGTGCTTGATCAGCCACGCCGGCCCGTACGATGAAGTGAGCATGTACGGCGCGACCGAAGAGCTGTGGTTCATGGACTGGGAATTCGGCGGCCCGCCATGGGAGCATCCGGATCTGTACAAAAAATGGTCGCCGAACGAATACGCTTCGGAATTGGGGAAATACAAGACGCCGACGTTGGTGATCGGCGGCGAACTGGATTTCCGCGTTCCCTACAATCAGGATTTGGAGTTTTTCACCGCGTTGCAGGTGCAGACGGTGCCGTCAAAGCTGATCATTTTCCCCGATGAAGGCCACTGGGTTTTGAAGCCGCAAAATAGCCAGCTGTGGTACGCCGCTTTTCTGGATTGGCTGGAAAGGTATTTGCGTTAACACGCCGCCGAGAAACAGTAAGAGGCGGACTTACGACCCGCCTCCTGCCATTTCATCAAGGATTGATGCGAATCAGCGAATTTCGGCGGCCTTGGTCTTACCGTCGAAATCTACCTGAACGATGCGATCTTCCCGCATCAGAACTTCTGATTGGCGAGCTTTCTGCGAAAGATCGATCCATTGGACAGGAATCGTAGCGACAGTTTTGCCGTTATCGCTCCGGACGATTCTGAGTTGGTTGTCGCCGTCGTTTGCTTTCAGGTTGTACTGCCCGGGGGCTAGCTGTTGGTTGCCAATCGTGAGCGTGTGATCAACCTCAAGTGGCACCGAATTGGTGCGCGCCCAGAGCGGCAGCGAGAGTCCAAACATTGCGATCGCTGCGAGATAACTTTTCGTACGAATCCTCATTTCTCCTCCGATTTCAATTTGCAGGTTCCCCAAAGAATCGAGCGTGAAGTCCTCGATCTCCCCGCCAGTGAGGCTCGCGGCGCCTCTCAACTGCGCATCGCTTCCCCTTAATCACAGATGCGCCAGTTTCCGTGATGGTTTCGCTTTTCGTGAGCTGTAAGCCGCTGATTGCATGGCAGTTGTACATTATCTCTGCGTTGCACGATCACCACGTCTCGATTCATGCGTGTGCTGTGTGCGTAGTTGTGCGGATTGACAGCTATCTTAGTGAGTGACATCGTGCAGGTCCCTTCTAGCTGCGAGGCCTTCGATGCAAACATGGATTCGAGTGGGCTTAATGGCCCTCGCGGCGGTGGTGTCTCTTGCTCCGCAGAATCGCGCAGAATCACTCAGCGTTACAAGTTCGCCGTCAGGCGCCAGCGTGGAAATCAATGGCGTGCCCGTGGGCACCACCCCTTTTCGCGTGGAATATCCCGGCGGCTATTTCCATAAGACGCATCTCGTTTTCAGCGCACGCCTGGACCATTCCATGACCATGCGAATTTCCAAGGACGGCTATTCGCCGCAGCAAATTGCGCTCACCGCGGGACCATTTGAGTGGGTCGCCGTCACCGGCAAACATCACGGAAATTACTTCCTGCTCAAATCCGACCACTTTGCCCTGAAGCTCGAGCCGGCTGCGCTCACCACTAACGAGACGTGGCCCGGAGACGATAGAGTCGGCCCCATCCATCCGCGAAATGTGGCGGCATCGCTCGTACCGGAAGGCGACAAACCGCGCGGGGCGGGCAGCGTCGCAATTGCCTCCGATCCCGCCGGCGCGGAAATCTACGTGGACGGAAAGTTTGCGGGACAAACTCCGTCAAAGATTCTGCTGGCGAGCGGTTCGCATCGCGTGGAATTGAGAGCGGTCGGAAGGAAAAATTGGGAACGCGAGCTCGAAGTGACGACGGACAGCGAGCTGACCCTGCATCCGGTGCTGGAACAACCACAGTGAGCGTTGCGTGTCGCTAAGAGCTTTCGCTCCCAAGTATTCCGAAAACCTTCGCCGCTATTGCGAAGCCGCTTGATATCCCGGACCTCTCAGCGCGCGGCCGGCTTTCGCGCTGGTTAGCACGCCGTGATCGTATTCCACTTGGCCGTTCACGATCACGTAGTCCACGCCCTGCGAGAGTTTCGTAGGCTCCGTGTAAGTTGCCTCATCGATGATCGTCGCTGGATCAAACACAGTAATGTCGGCAAAATAACCGGACTTGATCAAACCACGCCCGGTGAGGTGTTCGCGTTGCGCCGGCATCGAAGTGATTTTGCGAATAGCCTGCTCGAGCGGCATCAATTTCTGATCACGCACGTAGCGCCCCAGAAATCGCGGCATGGACCCAAATGCGCGCGGGTGCGTGTGCGGCTCAAAGAGCGGGCCGTCGGGTGAAAGTTCATTTGCATCAAGTCCAATCGAAGTCCACTGCTGCTTCAGCCCGTAAAGCATGTCCTGCTCGCTCGCCATGAAATAAAGGGCGCCCGTCTGCGCATTATCGGCCAAAATGAAATCAAAGAGAGCGTCATATTCCGGCTTTCCTTCCGCTTGGCCATTTGCGCCACGGTCTGGCCGTCGTACTTCTTCAGAGCCGGATTAAAAACTCCGGAAATCAGCACGCCGGAGCCGCCCCCGCTATCGAGAAAGAGGTTTTCCCATTCCCGGTGGCCGGTAGCCATTTCGCTCTTGATGCGCGCTCGCGTCGCGGGATCGCGCAATCGTTCCAGCAGCTTGTCCGTGCCGCCATCGGCGACCCACGGCGGCAATGACGATGCCAGCGCCGTCGCTCCCGCCACGTATGGATACTGATCGGCGCGGATGTCCAGTCCCGCATCTCGCGCTGCCTGGATTTTCGCCACCACCAGCGGCATCGACCCCCAACGCGATTTGCCGCTCACCTTGAGATGAAAAATCTCGACCGGCAGTCCCGCTTCGCGCCCGATACGAATGGTCTCGTCGAGCGCTTCCATTTCGCTGGCGCCTTCACTGCGCATGTGTGTCGCATAAATTCCGCCGTATTGCGCGGCAACTTTCGAAAGCTCGATCAATTCGTCGGTCTTCGCGAAGTGGCCCGGCGGATAAATCAGCGCCGTGGAAATTCCCAGCGCGCCATCTTTCATCGCTTGCGCCACCAGCGATTTCATTTGCTCCAGTTCCGCGGGCGTCGGCGCTCGGTCGTCATCGCCGATCACGGCTTCGCGCACCTGCGCCGCGCCTACATAGGTTCCCAGATTGATCGGTGTGCCGTCTTTCTCGAGGCGCGCGAAATATCCATCAAGCGTCGTCCAATCAATCGTCAAATGATAGTGATCGAGATACGGTTTCAGCGGCGCCAGCGTTTTTTCGTTTTGTGGCGAGATCGAACCGCCTTCGCCGGTGATCTCGGTGGTAATTCCCTGCGATAGCTTGCTGAGCGAACGATTGTCAACCAGCAACGCAGTTTCGGATTGTCCCAGCATGTCAATGAATCCCGGCGCAACGATCCGCCCCGTCGCATCAATAATCTTCGTAGCTTTGGCGTCTTGCAGATTGCCAATAGCCACGATGCGATCGCCGCGGATCCCGATGCCGGCCGCATACCACGGCCCACCGGCGCCATCGAGAACGTGACCATTCTTAATAATCACGTCGAATGGGGCCTTGTCCTCCAGAGGCGTCAGATAAATCGCCGCTGCGATCTCGCCAAGCGCCTGGCCTGCGATTTTTTGCGGGGCGTCCGGATCGTCTCCCGGAAGCGAAACGCGATTGACGTAAATCGCAAACGCTAACCGCTGGCCCTCGGGCGTTGTGGTATAGCCCGCGAGTCCCTTTCCCGTGAGCATCAATCTTCGATTCAAATTGTCGTATGCGTCGAAGGTGCCGGTCTTCGCGAAGACGTGCCCCGCCGCAGGCGAATTCACCTGAATATTCCAAAGCGTGCCGTCGCGCCCCAGAACCGGCAGCGCATTCTCGAAGATCGAAAAATCCTTCTGCCGCGACATGAACGCCAGATAGTGCACCATAAAATCCGGCGTGAAATATGCAGACTGCGCCCCGCCCGCACCATCGCCTTGCGAAGCTCCACTTAGATCCAGCCCAGCTTTGACGAGAAACTCTCGCTCGAGATCGAATCCCGCTTGATCGATGTCCTTGGTCTTGTGCGCCAGCGCTTCGCCTAAAATAAACGGCGTCATCGTGGCATGCAGGTTCTGGCTCACCTTCAGCGTGACCTTGATCTCTTCTGAAAGCGGCGGTGAAACGTGCTCGGCCACAAGATTCTCAGGCGTGTAAACGGCCGCAAGCGCACTGAAGTCCACTTTCTCGCCGGGCCGCGGCATAGTCGAAGTAATGCCCGTTTCGTACAAGGCTTCGGCGAATGCGACCTGCGCAAAGCGGCTCGGCGCCGGAACATCGTAGGCGTAGAGGATGGGAGCCTTGCCCAAAGGGAACGTGCCCGTCACGGCGACGGTGTAAGTCCCATCTGGATTTGCGATTTCGTTCGGCGGCTGAATATCGGGCTTGGAACTCGCCGGACCGGTCACCGCTCGATTGACAAAGTTGACGTAGCCGGTCGCCGGTGACACGTTTATGCCGACAGGCGCGCCTTCCGCAGCACCCGGCGAAACGGTCACATCAATAATGTTGTCGTTCACACAAATCGGCGAGATCACCGCTTGCGTGCCGTCTTCGTGTCCGCCTTCCGGAAAAAGAGTCGCGTCTACCAGAACTCGTCCAGCCACGCGCTTGACGCCTTTTGCCGCCACCTGCGCCGCGAGTTCGCGAATCACCAGCAGCGGATCGCCCGCAACGGCTCTGGTATCAGGGCTGGCATCGTAAGAATGGTCCTCATTCTGAAATGACAGCGTACCGTCCGGTTGAATTCGGCCCGAGAGGTTAGGATCGCCCGACGCAACGAGAATCAGATCACCATTCAATGTTCCGTCCGGCGCAATCGTTCCAGTCCGATAGACGCGCGTGTGAAAACGATAGTCGGCGCCAAGCAACTCAAGAGCACTGCCCTCGGTCAAAAGCTTCGTGGTGGATGCGGGAGTGAAGAGCTGTTGCCCGTTCAAAGCGTAGAGAACTTTGTCGTCGTCCAGCGAATAAACCTCGACGCCGAAACTCGCGTGCCTGTATTCGGGCCGGCTGGAGATTTCGCGTATGCGCGCAGCGAGCAAGGAATCGTTCTGTGCGGGCGTCACGGATGGCCATGCCACAAGGCTCGCAACCACAAAGAGTATCGCCAGCGGAACAAGCGCAACGATTTGTTCGGTTTTTGTCATTTGTGAACGGCACCTTTCCCGGACTATGAAGACGCGGACGCGGCAATCATGAGTGACCGACGAAGGAATAGGCGCGGCGCAAATACGCGTCGAGCTCGGGAACTCGGAACAGTTTCAGCAGCACGCCCAGCAACAGCAGGCCCGCGGTGCTAACCAGCACTAGTAACAACAACGCACCGGCAATGTGTTGCCAAGGGATAAAATTTTCTAGTTGGCCAGCCAGCCGGTAGCACGCGTACCCGGCGATGCACGACGCAGCCGCAACTTTCAGAAAAAACACAATTAGACTTGCCTCTTCAGGATTCCCCGTGCGCCGTCCCAGCAGTGCAAACAAAATAATCGTGTACGCGATGATGCCAATCGTACTCGCCAGTGCGAGGCCGCGAAAATCCAATCGCCGTACCAACACCCAATAAAGCGGCAGGCTCAGAAGAGTCGTCAAGGTTCCGACTACTGCCGGCGTGATCGTATCGCGCGTCGCATAAAATCCACGCGCCAGAATGTTCTGCGCCCCCCATGCGAATAGCCCCAGCGAGAAAAACGCCAGGGCCGCGGCAGTAGCCGTAAGGTCAGGGCCATGCAGCCGCGTGCGCGAAAAAGCCAGATACACCAAAGGCTCGCTCTGCGCGATGATCAGCGCGGAAATCGGCAGCAGCAAAAAGATCAAAGCCTTAAAAGTGGAATTGAGAATCCGATTCAAATCATCCATCTTCTTTTCCGAATACAATTGCGCCAGGATCGGAAAAGACGCGACGCCGATTGCCTGCCCCACCAATCCAAGCGGCACACGCATCAAAGTCTTCCCGTAACTCAGCCAGGTAATCGACGCTGGCTGCAGGTAGGATCCGAACCAGCGAATGATCCAATCGTCCACAAATGACAACGACAGCGCCAACATGATTGGCACCGAAAGTTTCAAAAACATCCAGAAGCCCGAATGCCGCACGTTGAAGCTTGGAAAGTAGATCGCTCCCACGCGATGCGCGCCATAAATTTGCAATAGGAAATTTCCTACGATCGCTCCTCCCAGCACGCCCACCGCAAAACCTGTGATCCCGATGCGCGATGAAAGCAGCACGCCGCCGACGATGATTCCGATGTTGTATACCAGCGGCGCGAGCGACGGGATCACGAACTGCCCTTTCGCATATTGCACCGCGCTCAGGATGCTACCCTCGTAAAAACAAATCTGCGCGGGGAGCATCAGGCGCGTAAGAAATATCGTCTGTTGCAGCTCCGCGGGCTTAAAACCCGGCGCAATATACTTCACCAGGTGCGCAGCAAAGATTTCGCCCAGGATCACCAGCGCCACCAGCACGAAACCCATCACCGTCACGACGGTGGAAAAGACGCGCCAGCCCTCGTCCTCGCGCTGCTCGGTCACATATTTGGCGAACACCGGAATGAAAGTGACGCTAAGCGAACCTCCGGCGATAAGATAATTCAGGAAATCGGGAAGCGTAAAAGCGGTGTAATACGCGCTGGTGGAGGCGTTTGCGCCGATCTGATGCGCCACTGTCCAGTCGCGAAAAAATCCCAGAATGCGGCTGAGCAGCACGCTGGTCATCACGATTCCCGTCGCCGCGGCGATGCGGCGGTTCAGGTGCTCGGTCGTCACGCACGCAATGGTAGATGGTTTGGCGCGTGCGGACTAGTGGGTTTGCCGTCGCTGTTTCCGGCGTGCACAGAGGTTGCGGCAGCTGAAAATGATTCGGTAGGGCCTAACGAGTGCGCCGCTAAACTCAGGTCTTCATTCGAGGTTCGCGTCGTGCTCCGCCAGCGCGGCTTCACCCTCGGGAAGCTTGATGCCTTCCCGCGCGGGCGTTCCGTCCGGCGCAGCGCGAAGATACTGGATCGGCCAGCTTATGGGAATCCCACCTGCTGACCCACCATAAGCGGCCAGTACGGCTGACGTAAGAATTCGCGAGCGAGGATCACGATGTCCGCTTTGTCTTCGCCCAGAATGTTATCGGCCTGCGTCGCTGATGTAATCATGCCTACCGCGCCGGTCATAATTCCCGTTTGCTGCCGGATTTGGTCCGCGAACGGAACCTGATAGCCCGGACGCGCCGGAATCTGCACTCCCGGCACGATCCCTCCCGACGAGCAATCAATCAGGTCCACGCCCAACGGTATAAGCTGCTCGGCCAGAGCCACCGATTGGTCGATGTCCCACGCGCCGTCAACCCAGTCAGTGGCGGAAATGCGCACGAAAAGCGGTGAACGCTCCGGCCAAACGCGCCGCACAGCCATAACCACCTCTCGCACCAATCGGGTCCGATTTTCAAACGAGCCACCGTACGAATCCGTGCGCCTGTTCGCCAAAGGCGAAAGAAATTCATGCAGCAAATAACCGTGAGCCGAATGAATCTCGACCACTTCAAATCCCGCTCGCAAAGCTCGTCCTGCGGCATCCGCAAACGCTTGAATCACGCCCCGAATGCCCTCATCGTCCAGCGCGCGCGGCGTTGCGTAGGTTTCGGAGAAAGCCACGGCGCTGGGCGCGACAGGTTTCCATCCTCCCTTCGATTCTGGAATAAATCCGGAATGCTCCCAGGGAGCAGGAGTGCTGGCTTTCCTTCCCGCGTGCGCCAGCTGAATCCCCGGCACGGTTCCCTGCGCGCGAAGGAATCGCGTGATGCGCGCGAGCTCCGGGATGTGTTCATCCTCCCAAATTCCCAGATCCTGGGGACTGATTCGCCCCTCAGCACTTACCGCGCACGCTTCGGTAAACGCGAGCGATGCCCCGCCCACCGCGCGGCTGCCCAGATGCACCAGGTGCCAATCGTTGGCAAAACCGTCCGTGCTCGAATATTGGCACATGGGCGAAACCACGATTCGGTTTCGCAGCAGCACATCACGAATCTGTAATTCGTCGAATAGGCTACTCAAGAATTCCTCTCCTGTCTCGCGGACGTAGAAGCGAGCCGCATCCCTGGATTAGATTAATCATTCCGCTTGTGAGTCTTGATGTGCCGGTGGTCGGCCAGGGGATCTACCAATCGCAGCGAATGCACTTCGCCTTGCGGATCAAAACGATAGATCAGCACCGCATCGGCAGCACCATCCTCCCCAATCAGCTCTAGCTCGGGATTATCAATCACGATGTCGCCGTTATTCTTGATGCGCAGTTCGCTGCCCACCTGCAACACAATTTTTGTTTCGTTCTCGCTTGCTTTCATTGTTCCTCCCTGCCCGTCGGCGAATAAGCTGCATACACTCCACCGCAATGAACACGCGAATTGGATGACCCGCGAACACGAAAGGTGGCAGCGTTTATTGCCGTGGCCGGTGCTTCAACGATTCGTCCCGATCCTTGAATATCCAAGCAGGCGGATCGCTGGCAGGAAAGGATTCCATGGAGGCTTCATCTACCAGATCAAATTCTTGGGCTGAGAAAGAGGCGGGCACGGAAGTTTTCTGCTCGTCGCCCGTCTTGACCGATTGTGCCGGAGAACTCATCGCAAATTCGTCCTACAAACGGTTTATCACGCCGGCGGCCGCGGTGCAAGAAACGCATTCCCACAGTCTCAAGTGACGAACGTAGCGCCACGATCCAGGCGATAACTGGGCCTGATTAAGATCGTAGTCGTGAAGGAAGTTTCGGAGTTAGAACTTGAAGACTAAACCCACCGAACCTTTCGGGCTGAATTGATAAGTGCTGAAATACCGCGTACCCACCGCGTCACCGGACACGCGAATCGCCCACCGCGGATGAAACGGCAGGTCGGCTCCTCCACCAAATTCGTACGCCAGAGCGTGCTGGGGGCCGCCTGCTGTCTGCGGAGTGAAATGCGAATAGCCGATTAAGGCGTGGGCCCATACTTCGATCCCTCGCCGAGCGGACCAGCGAAATCGCGGGCCGCCATAGCCGGCCACAAACCAGGCACTGGCTCCGGATTGATTCCCGTGCGTCGCCGAAAACTCACCCTCCCCGCCCAGCCAGTTATTGAAGTAATAAACCATGCCGTAGTTGAATCCGTTCAAGTTCTGCGTAATGTGCGGCAGCTCGTAAAAGCGAAAAAACGTATAGCCGAAGTACGCTTCCCAGTCATAGGTTTCAAATACGCTGGCCACATCTTGGGGCGGAGCGGGAGGCGCGGGCATCAACGACAACGGCGTGGAGGATGGAAGCGCCACAGCCGTATTCGCCGAACCCGCGAACGGCGAAGCCATCAGCGTCGGCCCGCTTGCCGATGCCTCCACGGCCGCCGGCAAGGCGAAATATGAATTCGGAAGCAATTGCGAATTGGAGATACTCGTCTGTGCGCTGGCACTTACAGCCATAAGAGAGACCAGCGCAAATAAAATAGCGATGTGTCGCATAGCTTGTATCCCCCAAAAGGGCGAAAAAAGACCTAATCGTACCCCCATAATTTGACCGAGAAGGGGTACTCGTGTCCACTGCAAATTCTCGCGGTGTACTCAGAAAGCCGAACGCTCGACTACTACTTTCTTAGCGTCCTCTCATTTGCTTGCTCACTCTTGATTCAGGCTCTCGCACGTCCTTGACCAAAGTTGCCCGGAGACGCCTGCCACGCCTCGCTACACACCGCGGCCTGCTTGGCTGCCCCGCGTCACTCGTGTCATCATGGCTTATGGCCTGCAAATACGCGCCTCGTCGCGCGAATCCAGCCAGGGACGATTCGTGGCGCTGAAGGTCGTTTTTGTACTTGGCTTCGTACTTTGCGCGACGGGCTTAGTCTCTCCGCCGTTTGCTCTAGCCCTAGGCCTCCTTTACGGATTCTCCTTCGTGCACCCGTTCCATTCGGAAAGCCGCGCAGCCACCAAATATCTCCTGCAGGCTTCTGTCGTCGGCCTCGGCTTCGGCATGAACTTGCACCAAGTCCTGCACGCAGGCCGCAGTGGTTTCGTGTACACGGCGCTCAGTATTGCGTTCGCGATGACCGTCGGCCTGCTCGCCGGACGGCTCCTCGGCGTCAATAAGACCGCCTCCGCCCTCATAACCGTGGGCACGGCCATCTGCGGTGGCAGCGCGATCGCAGCCGTCGCGCCGATCATCCACGCGGATCAGGAGGAGACTGCGGTATCTCTCGGCACAATCTTCATCCTGAATTCCATCGCGCTTTTGATCTTTCCGCCGTTGGGTGCCCTGCTGCACCTCTCGCAGCAGCAATTTGGCCTTTGGGCGGCTCTGGCCATCCACGACACCAGCTCGGTGGTCGGAGCGGCGGCTCGATACGGGGCAGTCGCGCTCGTGATCGGCACCACCGTGAAGCTAACACGTGCGTTGTGGATCGTGCCGGTTTCCATCAGCGCCGCAATGGTGAAGCGCTCGAACACGCGCATTCAGTGGCCGTGGTTTATCGCGCTGTTTTGTCTCGCCGCCGTGCTGAACACCTACATCATCCGGCTTGCTGGACTCTGGCACGTGATGAGCACCATCGGAAAGCTAGGCTTGACGGCGACTCTCTATTTGATCGGCACCGGAATTTCTCGCGCAACGATCAAGCAAGCGGGCGTGCGCCCGATGCTCCAAGGCGTATTCCTGTGGATTGTAGTAGCGACTACTTCGCTGTGGTTGATTTCCGCGGGATGGATATCGCTATAAGACCTGCGGTTTACACGTTCAGACGCTCGATTCGCTCAGCACCGGCGGCGCAGGTTCTGCCGGACCCGCCAGTTCGTTCACAACTTCCGAGAGCGTTATAGCCATCCGGCTCCCTTCGGTGAGGTGAAGGCGAGCCGCTATCCGTTCGATGTCTCCAGGGTAGTTCCACAAACCCACGAATATTTTCAAATCCGGCGCCTGCGCGCGAAGTTTATTGTAGAGCGCCCTGGTGTGGACCAGCGCAAAGGGTGGCAGCGCGGAAATGCACACGACGTTGGGGCGCGCCAGCATGACCCGCGAGACCATTTCCGCGTTGCGCTGCAGTGGGACGCTCGACGCCCGCAGGCCATTTTTCTTCAGCAGCTGTGCAAGCATCTCCCCCGCGATCTCGTCGGCTTCGTCGCGCGCCGGAACACAAACCACTTTTACTGCACGATTCTCGCCCGGGATCCGAAGCTCCTGCGTGCCGGATGATACTGCGTCCGATGGCGACAAAGCTTGTTCCGCGCCGGCGCGACGGCGTTCCGCATCGGCCGCATACAATTCCTCGATCAGCTGGCGGATATTCTGCCCAATGTACTTTCCCGTGTCGGCGTCAATGCGGTTTCTATGCCGGTCCTTCTCTGCCAGATTCAGCGCCGGAATCAGCACCGAATCGTAAAGCTCCTCGAGCGACTTCTTCTCTAGGTATTCCACGAGAATCACGCGTGCCTCGTCGCGATCCAGAGCGAGCAGCCTCTGATAAAACCGCGAATCGGGGGTCAGCACCGGATCATCGCCCAGCAGCACCGGCAGAAAACTCAATCGCGGCACGTAGCGTCCTATGACCACGACGCACAGCGTCAAGGGCGTCGAGAGCAACAGGCCAATCGGCCCCCAGATCGCCGTCCAAAAGATCGCAGCAACCAACACGGCGAGCGACGAGATCCCCGTGTAAGCTCCGTAGAGCGCCGGCTCAATAAAATTGGATACGATGATTTCCGTGATCACAAACACGCCCAAAGTCATCAGCGGGCGCGACCATCCCTGAAAAACCGCGAGCGAAAGCAAAAGTGGCAGTATCCCGCCCAATGGCGGTCCGATATAGGGCAGGAATCGCAGAATACCGACGAGTACTCCCCAGAGCAGTGCTCCTGGCACTCCAATGAAATGCAAGCACGTTCCGATAAAAATTCCGTAGCAGGTATTCACCAGCAACTGCAATCGCAAGTAGCGGCTCAAGCGCGACGCGGCTTCATCCATCGCTTGCGTCATCGCGTGCAGCCGCCCCTGCCCCGCCAAAGAAATGAAGCGATTGCGCAGATTCTCTCGCCGCATCAGCATGAAAAACGCGAAGACCACGACGATGCCGAAACTCGCCACCAATCCAAGCACGCTTTGCACTGACTCCAGCGGCAGGCTCGGCGGCTTCACGATCTCCACTGGAAGCGGCCGCTGCCGCGATGCTTCATACGCCGGCCGGGATTCGCCCGCCGCGCCGTGCGCTGGCGGCGCTACCAATTCCTTGCTGATTTCGTTCATCGTATTGGAAGCGTTGTTGATCGTCTCGTTCCGGGTCCAATGCAGCGAGTCAATCTTGTTCTTGATGTTCGTCCGGTAATGCGGCAGCTCGTTCATCACCTGGCTGAATTGTTGCCCCACCGTCCATCCCAGGGCGCTAACCGCCACCACCGCCAGCAACACGACGAGCAACGTGGAAATGACCCGGCCGAGCCAGATGCGCTCGAGCATTTTCACGAAAGGCGTCAGCACAAACGTCAGCAATACGGCCAATGCAAACGGAATCAGCACGACTTTCGCGAAGTAGAGAGTCGCGACCACTACGACCGCGACGACCACTCCAAGCAAGTGCTCTACGTCGCGAGATGTGTCTGGACGAGCCATTAGGCTATTCCTGTTAGAAGCCGATCCCTGCGGTACGGTTTACTTCGGCGACTGCTCTTTTTCGCGGCGGTATTTCCCGGCAGTGAAAAGCCGGCGACCCGGTCCCTCAAAATTGCCGAGGACTCACCCGCGATTCGAAGCATGCGGAATGGCGCCAGGCGTCGGAAGCGTTAGCCATGCGTATTTCCGCCCGGTCACAATGCATCGCAGTTTGCACATCGTCGAACGGAATTGCCATACAGTGAAGCATGCAGAGAGCAGTCCGCAGTCCCGCAGAAATTCCGCGCGGAACCGCGAACCTTCATAGAGAAGTCTGCCGGCAGTCGCCGGGACGGCACTAAGTGGTCCGCGACTCCCGCGCAGGAGCGAGCGACGAATACACTGCCGCCAACGCCACGATCACATTGGCCACCACCACCGGCATTGCGCCGATGAGGAATCCGTACGTCACCCACATAAGCGCCGCAATCGCTTGCACAATCCGTAGCATCTTCGGCTGACGGCAAAAATAGGACACCGCGAAAACGCCGGTCGCCACCCAGCCAATCCAATTGATCATTTCGTGGTCCCGTCCAGCGCGAGTTGAGCTTCCGTCTGAACGGAACCCGAGGGTCGCAGCGTCAACCAATCGGTGCGAACCTTGTCCCACTCCTGAATCAGAAAACCGTAGGATTCGAGGAACGAGCGAATTTGCGTGCGATTCTTTCCGACGATTCTCTCCAGGATTGGCACCAGCACGCCCAGCGCGCTGGGACTGAGAATCGTCCGCTGTGCGATCTGCGACACATGTTTCGTTTCCGAAACCGCAATCGTGAATCCGTCGCGCGCATTCACGTGCAGCATCACGTGAATGTCCGAGCTGCCGTCCCCCGCATAAATCACGTGGTCCGGACCGATCTTCATGGCTGCCTGGAGCTCATCCAGAAACGCTACCTTGCCGTAACCGGCGGTCGCCCGCACGATCGTGTCAATTTCGCCCGTGCTCTTGTACTTGAATTCCGTCCCGTGAATGTGATCCTTCGGCAAAATTCCCTCGAGCGCCGATTGAATCACCTCCACTGGCGCGGCGGACAACACATAAAAATCAAAATGATATCCTTCGATGCCGTGATCCAGAATTTCATTCAGCAAACCGATATTCGCCTTTAATCGAATCTGTTTTCCCACCTGAATCAAATGTTCCTTGCGCACTCGCGAACGAAATTCCGGATCGTGCAGCAAAAGGTAAGCAAGCTCGGCGCCTTGTTGCACCAGATTGATTTTGGCCATTCCCGCGGCTTTGCGCTCGAATTCCGCGGTGGGGATTCCCACGATCTCGCTCAAAACATATCCCGAATCGTTGAACGTCAAGGTCTGATCGAAATCGCTGACGAATAGATAAGACTTCAGTGCACTCTCGTTCATGTAAGTGATATACCTCCGGCTTCCAGCCCCTTGTTTACGGCGCTTCGTTTTTCTCGTGGATGCTAACCAAGCATTTTACTTCTGGTTTTTCGCGGCGTCACGGCCGAGGAACCCGACCCGCGATTTTCGTGGCGGGCTAATTGTCACTGAATAGTAGATGCGATTGCGCGCCGGTTTGCTGCAAGAATATTGCCGAATGTTGCGAGGGCGTCAAGTTATCGCCAACGGTGTTGAGTTGTCAGAGGTTGTAATGGAAATAAGCAGCGAAATATGCTTCCGTTAAAGTCTTGCATGACTTACGTCAACGTGCCCTACGGGGTTCTTTCGCGTAATGCGACCAGTTGAGTGTCGACCGGCACGCCACGCTCTACCTTCACATGCAGCACTGCCTCGAACGGCTTCGGCTCACCGGTCGCCGCGAGAGAAAGCCGCAGCAATAAATCCGCCACTGCATTTTGGCGACACACGAATTCCACCGCGCCTTGCGTGCCAAATGTCGTTGTGCCCGCCAGGATCATCGCCGATCGCGACGGGTTCAATCCGCGCATCAACACGATCACCGCATAATCATCAGTCAGCGGCTGTTTCGAAGGCGTCGCTAGAAACATTTTCTGCTCGTCCGGCTGCGGGTGCACATTCACGATGGACAAATCGCCCTCACGCGGACCCGCAGCAACGCGCTGAAAAACAAATTCCTTCGCGCCCGGAATCTCCAGCAGCGTGAGATTTTCGGAGGGAGAGCCGACAAAAATCAGATCGTTGTTTTTGGCGTCGTCCAGCGAAAACAGGCTCCCTCGCTTCACGCGAATCTGCCGATGCAGCAATCCAAACACTTGATCGAGGTCGTGGACCGCCAGCACCTCGCCCACTCCCGTGTAATGATCAAAGATCGCATCGCGCGAATCTCGAGCGGGATTGTAGTAGCGCAATCCCGTCTCCGGCCGCCCGCTGAACGCCGCGTTGCTGAAAATTAGCCACGGATCTTCCGGGCTCGCAAGGAACGGCTTCCAGAAAACTTGAAAAGCTTCGGGTGCCGCCGCGATGTCGCTCGCGTGAGTGGTATCGGGAGCTCTACGCGTGGCCCACAGGCCTGCAATCACCAATACGGCCGCACTCAACAAAACCGCCAAAGTCACGATGACTGCAAGGCGATTTCGTGCGGTCTGGCGCAATCCGGAGTCGTCGTATTCCACGTGATGCGGACCCGACCCATGGCTACGCGGGGCCGAAACCGTACGATGGTGGAACGCCAGGAGGTAGCTGCCCTTAGGCAGTTCCACCACGGTCGCGTCCTCACTGCCCTCGGACGAATAGTATTCCGCCAACTTGGAGCGCAGCCGCCCTGCCTGCACCCGAGTGGTGGAATCCACCTGAGGGTCAAAGTCCGCCGGGCGCCCGAACACTTCCGTGGCGAGCTGGTATTCCTTCACAGGTGCTCCGGGGTGATCCAAGGCGTGGACTGCCAAATACCGCAGGAGCTTGCACAGCGATTCGGAACCGTGAAGCGCGTGGCTCGCAGCAAGTTTGTCGATCTGGCGAAGGATGTGGTCGCGATCCGCCATTTCGACGTATGTTACATGATTGTGACTTGAAGTAACAACTTCTCAAACTCACTGCAAGTGAAAGACTTCCTCATGTAACCGTATCAGACCGATTGAAACTTTCTATCCAAACAATACAGTTCCAGAATGCGCCATCTTTCAGGGGTGGGGTCTGTTTCAACTTGGTACATGGCAGGCTCGAAGCTATCGAGGCGGTGCGCGGTCGCCATTTTGTGTCCGTTGCGGCGTGCTCCGCATCCCCACATCGTGGTTGTCGAACTTTTCAAATTTGAATTGTGCCCAGCTTCGGCCGCAGTACGTGCCGGCAGTCCGAGGTGCAAGCATCGGTACCTAGGCCGCGAGATCGTTCAGATACGTCAGGGAGATAATGACGATGAAAAAGCTCTTTCAGCTGTTCGTGTTGTCGCTCGCAGTCGTAATGGCCGGCATCTGCTACGCGCAGACGGTTACAGCTCGACTTGAAGGCACGATCACGGACCCTGGCGGCGCCGCAATCGGCGGCGCCACGGTCACCGTTACCAACACCGGAACGGGACAGGTCTCGACGGCGCAGACCAACAATCTCGGCTACTACGTCATCCCCGCTCTTCCGCCCGGCCAATATCACGAAGAAGTCAGCCCAAAAAGGCTTCGAGAAAGTGAATCGCGATTTCGAATTGCAGGTCTCCCAAATCGCCGTCGTGGACTTTCAATTGACGATCGGCGCGATTAGTGAGTCGGTCACCGTCAGCGGCGGCTCTCCTGTGATTGACGCCGCAGACTCTTCGGTCAGCACAGTCATTCAAGGCCGGCAGATCACCGAGCTTCCCTTAAACGGTCGGAACTTCACGCAACTCGCAACGCTGGTTCCGGGCGTGAATCGTGGCATACCGACCGGTGCCGCTACCGGTACCCAGAACAACACCGAAACGTTCCGATACAGTGAAAGCGGCGGCGCATCGCTCGCCGTAAATGGCCTGCCGCCCGAGGCGAACAATTTTATTTTCGACGGTATTGACAACAACGAAACGTTGGTCAATACGATCATCTTCTTCACGCCGGCTGACGCGCTCCAGGAATTCAACGTCATCACGAACGTTGCGCCCGCGGAATTCGGCCGAGCCGGCGGCGGCGTCATCTCTTCCACCCTGCATTCCGGCAGTAACGATTTCCACGGCAGTGCCTTCTGGTTCCATCGCGACGAAAGTCTGGATTCGAAATTCTTTTTCGACCCTGGCGCGAAGCCCGTTTTTGCCCGGAATCAATTTGGCGGCACACTGGGAGGTCCCGTAATCAAGAACAAGCTGTTCTTTTTCGTGGATTATCAAGGTCTGCGGTTGAACGAGCCTCAAGGCACCAGCGTCGGCACGGTACCGACGGATCTGATGCGCACCGGCGACTTTTCCGAACTGCTTTGCGGCGGTGCAGCTTCTTGCCCGGCCAGCACGGGCTTGGGTTCGCCTGTGCAAATCGTTGATCCTCTCACCGGCCTGCAATTCGAAGGCTCCGGCGCTCAGCCGAACGTGATACCTGCGAATCGCCAGAACATGGTCGGCCTGAATTACTTGAAAGCGTTTCCTGAGCCGAATTGTACCATCTCGATTGATCCTCGCTGCGGCAGCATCATCAATAACTACAAGAACTCTTCTAATTTAGTGGAGGACTGGAACGACTTCGACGTCCGTGGCGATTACGATTTCAGTTCCACTGATCAAATATTCGCTCGGTTCAGCTGGGGCAAGGACGACAACGTCGAAGCTCCCTTCCTCACCACGTTGCCTTCCGGGTTCGGCACCGGTACCACGTTCAACCACCCCAACGGCGCCGCCATTGGCTGGACCCACGACTTTTCATCCAGCGTCATCAACGAGATGCACTATGGCTACGTGCGCACGACCTACGGTTACACTCCGCCCTTTGCAGGCACTCCGATTTGCATAAATCTGGGTATACCGAATTGCAATAACAGCTCTGATTTGGGCGGCATCGCCTTAATCGGCGGCAACGGCAGCCAAATTGAGTACACCGGCGACTACGGTCCCTATCTCGTCCCACAAACCAGCTTCGAATGGAACGACGCGCTTACCTGGGTGAAGGGCAAACACACGATCAAATTGGGAGCCAATATCATCCGGCGTCAGCTCAATCTCTTTCGCCCCACCGCTGGTAAGGGCTTCTTCAATCTTTGCGGAAACGGCGGAACGAATGGCAACGGCACCAGCGCGACCCACTATGAAGTTTCCGACCTCCTCGCCGGTTTCGTTTGCCAGTATCAGGACGGCGTACCCTTCGGCGTGGTCGGTACACGAAGCTGGGAAAATGGCTTCTTTGCGCAGGATGACTGGCGCCTGACACCGCGGCTCACTTTAAATCTGGGCATGCGCTGGGACATTTTTACGCAGCCCATTGAAGTGGATAATCGGCAGTCCAATTTTGACATCGCCACTGGAGCGATCATCATCGCCGGGAGCGATGGAGCTTCGCGAGGTTTGGTGCCCAACGATTACCACAATTTCGGACCGCGCGCCGGGTTCGCCTATCAGCTGACCAGTGACGCCAAAACTGTCGTCCGTGGCGGCATCGGCGTGTTTTACTTTGTGGATCGCGGCGGAATTGACAATCAGCTCGCGCAGAACCCGCCGTTCAGCGGCTCCGCCAGCTTTCAGCAAAGCAAGGGCTACGAAATCGCCCTTTCTGGTTCCCTTCCGTGTTCACCGTCGTGCACCACGGCCCAACTCAATTCGACCACGGCAACTGCTCCGGTGCCGACAGGTGCGGCGGCGTTCGCAAATCTGAATCTTTCCGCGCCGACAAACGTAAGCGTAGTTTCCTATCTGACCACCAACCTTACGCCACAAGTCACTGAATGGAATCTCCAACTGCAACGGCAGATCGGCACCAATACTTCGGTGAGCTTGGGGTATGTCGGCGATCATGGCGCTCGTCTACCGGGCTATTACAACGCCAATGAGTACGAATTCGGCGTCGATACGAATCTGCCCGACACACGGATGTTCCCCAACATCAATACCGTCAGCGTCTTCAATACGTATGGCAAATCGAACTACCACTCGCTGCAGGCCGAGTT
Source organism: uncultured Acidobacteriota bacterium (assembly GCA_963834215.1). Taxonomy (GTDB): domain Bacteria; phylum Acidobacteriota; class Terriglobia; order Acidiferrales; family UBA7541; genus Palsa-295. Next base: position 79,620 of record CAWIAM010000003.1, read on the forward strand.
CGAACGACGCATCACCAACGGTTTGCAGGTGACCGGCTCATTCACATGGGAGAAAGAGACCGACGACACTTGTGGCGCCTACGATTGCCAGCAGCCACAAGATTTCCGCACCCTCAGTCTCGAGGAAGGGCTATCCAATCTTGATCAGCCGTATCGGCTGGTCATTAGCTCGCTCTATGAACTTCCGTTCGGCCGTGGAAAGCATTGGGGCGGCAGCTGGTCGCGTCCCATGGAAATTGCGCTGGGGGGCTGGCAGGTCAACGGGATCTACACATTGCAATCGGGCTTACCGTTTGATTTGAGCGAAGGCGGCGGCGCGCAGGGAACCATTCGCCCCGACGTCATCTCGAAGACCAGCGTAAACCCGGGAAACATCGCGGAATATTTCAACACCGCGGCGTTCACCGCGTCGCCCGCTACCCTGTTTGTGGACGGCGGCAACAACAGCATCAGTTTCGATCGGCCTGGAACCGCAGGACGTAACTTGATGATCGGTCCCGGCCTGTCGAACCTGGACTTCGCGGTCTTCAAGAATTTCCATGTCTCGGAGCGAGTAAACGTCTCGTTCCGCGTCCAGTTCTACAACATCACCAATACCCCGCATTTCGGCCAGCCCAACATAAGCATCGGAAACTACGGGCTCAACAGTAGCAATATGCTGGTTTTCAATCCGAACGCGCAGTTCGGCGAAATCACCAGCGTGCTTCCCAATAGCAATCGTGAAGGCGAACTCGGTCTGCGGGTTACGTTCTAGTTCGGCAGGGGGAAGCGGGCGCAAGTCCGCTTCCCTGCTCTGACTCCAGCCAGTGAGGATCCGACTGTGCGTAATCCACCATCACGGCGCTCGCCTCGCGTGTCTCATCTGCGCCTATTCATTTTCGTCGCTGCCGTCACGCTGATTCCGCATTGTTCATCGCTCCACGCTGCGCCTATCCATGCCGCATCGCACTCAACGCTGCAAACAAACGCCACTCCGAAGATTACAAAAATGGAACCGCCCAACTGGTGGGTTGGATTCACCCCCAACTTGATGGTCCTCGCCAGCGGCGAAAATCTCGAAGGCGCGACAGCGACGTGCGCTACCGAAGGCGTGCGTCTCACGCGCTCGAAAGTCACGGACGGCGGCAAATACCTATTCTTTTGGCTGGAAATCGCGCCCGACGCTCGCCCAGAGGAGGCAACGATCCAAATCGTCACGCCGTCCGGAAAGACTTCCGTGGATTTCCTGCTTCTCCCGCGCGAATCGTCACAAGGAAAATTCCAAGGCTTTTCGTCGGACGATGCGATCTACCTAATCATGCCCGATCGTTTCGCCGACGGGGATCTGACGAACGATCCTCCGCCTGCCTCCCCCGGCACTTACGATCGTTCGAAGCCGCGCGCCTATCACGGCGGAGACTTCCGCGGCATCCAGAATCATCTCGACTATCTTCACGATCTCGGCGTCACCGCGATCTGGCTCACTCCCATCGTGGACAACGACAATTCCTCCCCGCAGGACTACCACGGCTACGGCGCCGTGGATGAATACGCCGTCGAAGAACACTTTGGCACGCAAAAAGATTTGCAGGATCTGGTCGCTGCAGCGCACGCCAAGGGAATCAAAGTAATTTTCGATTTCGTTCCCAATCACATCGGCCCCAAACACCCATGGGTCGCTGCACCGCCGGAACCAGATTGGTTTCACGGCACGAAAGAACATCACCTGATCGCCTCTGGCGATTTTCAATTTCTCACCGACCCGCACGCCCCGCGAAAATATTGGCGAAGCGTGGAAGAAGGCTGGTTCGCCAACGTCTTGCCGGACATGAATCAGGAAAATCCGGACGTCGCCGACTACTTCATCGAAAACGCTCTGTGGTGGGCCGAAGAAACCGGCATTGACGGCTATCGCCTCGACACTTTTCCTTACGTCTCCCGCGAGTTCTGGTCGGAATGGCACCAAGCACTGCGGCAAGTCTATCCGCTCATGACCACCGTCGGAGAAGTGATGAACGGCGATCCCGTAATCACCTCGTTCTTTGTCGGCGGCCGCGCGCAAAACGACGGAATCGACTCCGGCGTCACTGCCGTTTTCGACTATCCCTTCTACTACGCCCTGCGCCAGGGCCTCCTCGAAAATAATTCACCGGGTCGAATCGTCAACGTCCTGAGCCAGGACCACCTCTATCCGCACCCCGAATTGCTGTGGGTCTTCGCCGGAAATCACGACGTGTCGCGGCTCGCCAGCGAAAAAGGCGTTTCCCTCGAAAAAATCAAGCTAGCGTTTTCGCTCGTGCTCACGATGCGCGGCACTCCCGAGCTTTACTACGGTGACGAAATCGGCATGCCCGGCGGCGACGATCCCGACAATCGCCGCGATTTCCCCGGCGGCTTTCCTGGCGACCAACAGAATGCCTTCACGCAAACCGGCCGGACTCCGGAACAACAGGAAATTTTCACTCACGTGCAAAAACTGTTGCGTCTGCGCAACGAGCATCCCTCCCTCCGCCACGGCCAGCTCTGGCACATTTCCTGGGACCAGTCGTCCTACGCCTTCGCCCGCACCACCAGCGAAGAACGCCTCCTGATCGTTTTCAATAGCGGAGCCAGTCCAAAAACCTTGCATCTGTCATTTGCCGAAACGCCGCTGCAGGGCGCGCGCAAGTTGACGCCGCTATTAGGAGAGCACGCCGGGAATATTAGCGGCGACGAAGCGGATCTCACGCTCGCTCCAGATGAGATGGAGATTTTCTCAGTCGAGTGATTGAAACGTTGCTCCAATTTGCTAAAGGCCGAACCAAACGGGTGATAGAGATGCGTTCGAAGCGAGCCGGGCTAGTCATTCTCACTATTCTCTTGTCAGCGGCAGCAGCGGCAGCATCGCCCACAGCCCCCGCGGCCCAGGCCCAAAATCAATCCGCGCCCGGCGCGCCGGGAACCATGCCCACTTGGACGCCAGGAAGCAAAGAAGGCGTCGGCACCAGCACATCCACCGAGTCACACGTCTGGTACACTTTGCAAGGCGGGATTCTCAGCGAAGTCTACTATCCGCGTCTCGACACCGCGGACGTTCGCACCCTCGAATTCGCCGTCAGCGACGGCAAGACCGTCTGGCTCGAATCCAAAGACATGCAACCCTCCATCGAACGCACCGACCACAATGCCTTGATCTATCGGCAAACCAGCCGCGACGCCGCCTCCCGATTCACAATCACCAAAACGTACGCCACCGATCCATCACGCGACACCCTTTTGATTGATGTCACCTTTTCCGCTCCGGACAGATTCACGCTCTACGTCCTCTACGATCCCGCGCTCAAAAATTCCGGCATGGGCGATACGGGATACACACAAAACGACGCGCTAGTCACCGAAAAACCCGGCGTCGCCTCCGCGCTCGTCTGCAGCAACGCCTTCCAGCAAATGAGCAGCGGATTCGCGGGTACGAGCGACGGTTACACCGACCTGCTCTTGCATCAAAAGCTCGTTTGGTCTTACGGGCGCGCCGAAAATGGCAACGTGGTTCAATCCGCACGGGTGCAGTCGGCGCAGCATTTCACCTTGGCGCTAGGCTTCGGTCCCACCGCCACGGACGCCGTCGCCAATGCCAAAGCCACCTTGCACGAAGGCTTTCCGTCCGTGAGCGCCCGCTACGCAGCCGGCTGGAACGAATACGTTCACACTCTGCGTCAAATAACCGGACCATATGCGCGCGAGTTCCGCCTGGCCGCGATGGTGCTAAAAGCCCACGAAGATAAGATCTTCCGCGGCGCGATGATCGCTTCGATGAGCATTCCCTGGGGTTTCGCGGTGAAAGCCGATGCGCCCACGGTCGGTGGATACCATCTCATCTGGGCGCGCGACCTCTATGAAATCGCCACCGGCCTCCTCGCCGCAGGCGATCGCGCCGCCGCCGAGCGCGCGCTCACTTATCTCTACACCGTGCAGCAGAAACCCGACGGCAGTTTTCCTCAAAATAGCTGGCTCGACGGAAAACCGTATTGGCCTTCGCTCCAAATGGACGAAGTGGCTTACCCCATGATCCTCGCGTGGCAACTCGGCAAAACCGATAAAGAGATCTGGCAAAAACACATTCGTCCGGAAGCCGAATTTGTCGTGAACCACGGTCCGATGACACAGGAAGAGCGCTGGGAGGAAATTCCGGGATACTCGCCCTCCACAATGGCCGCCGAAATCGCGGGCCTGATCTGTGCCGCGGATATCGCCCGAAAAAATGGCGCGAACGACGACGCTGCGCGTTACACCAAGACCGCCGACGACTGGGCCGCCAGCATCGAAAAAATCCTCGTAACCACCACCGGCCATCTCGGCGGCGCCCTAGCGTCCCAGGGCTATTACATCCGCATGGACAACAACACCGATCCGAACGACGGCTATCAACTCGACGTTCGAAATGGCGGCGGCGTGTGGGACGAACGCGATGTCGTTGATGCCGGCTGCCTCGAATTCGTGCGCCTGGGAATCCGTCCGGCGGACGATCCCACCATCGCGCGCTCGGTCGAAGTCATTGACTCCACCATCCGCGTCGAAACTCCCAACGGCCCCAGCTTTCACCGCTACAATCACGATGGTTATGGCGAAACGTATTTCGGTGGCCCGTGGCAGGGTGAAGGAATCGGAAGGATTTGGCCGATCTTCACCGGCGAAAGAGGCGAATACGAAATCGCCAGCGGGCGCGACGCCTCCGCCTACCTCGACGCCATGCTGCACTTCGCCAACGCCGGAGGCATGATTCCCGAGCAAGTTTGGGACCGCGCCGAGCCCACCCAATCTCATTTCGTGTTCGGCGAAGGCACCGGCAGCGCCACTCCCCTCGCCTGGAGCATGGCCCAGTTCATCAGGCTGGTAATCTGCTCCCAGGAAAAGCGAATCGTCGAACAACCTTCGATTGTCGCCGAACATTTTCTCAAAGAGCATCACTGACCGGGCGAAAACCGGGCTGGTAACAGCGATGCCTATTTCTTACAAGCACAAAGCTTTTAGGCCCGCCGTCTACTGCCCGTTGAAGATTTTCGCTTGGCACGCGACCCAGATCGCAAGTGACCAATTCGTTTCGACAAGAGTGATTTCGCGGTTTCCAACTTCGCGCGCCGCGAAGCGCTCAACCCTCGTCCCGCCCGATTGATGAAATAATTGAGCATCCTCATGCCCGATTGCGGTCCCTTCGGCGACACCTTCTTCGACGCCAGCTCCCGCGCGATCGTGCTCGGACTCTTTGTAAACAGGCCCGCACGGGGATGAGTCGAGTCCGTCTTAACCTTAGCTACCCACCGCTTATTTTTCGCAGCCATACACGTTCCTCAATCCCAGCGCGGACGATGCTCATCGCGCCAGTGCACAATCCATCTCGCCTTCAGGTAAACGAGCACTAGCGGTCTGACGCAATACCGACAAATATGTAATCGCAATACGCGATTCGCCAAGGAAGGTATTGTGCGCAACAAATCCGTACCAGCGATGAAGGACTATTGCTAATGTTTGTCGCGAGCGCGCATCGTATCTGAGGGGAATGGCAAATCTGAGAACTATGAGAACAAAGCTCGCTGCTTGCGCTTCGTTATTGACGCCGCCGCTTCATGTTCCAGAAGCCAGCGCTTGCGCTCAATTCCGCCGCCATAGCCCGTGAGCGAACCATCGGCTCCGATCACGCGATGGCAGGGCACTACAACTCCGATCGGATTTGAGCCATTCGCCAAGCCGACGGCTCGAACCGCGGCTGGCCGGCCAATTTCCTCGGCAAGATGCGCGTAAGAAACGGTGCTGCCGCACGGAATCTTCCGCAACGCACGCCAAACCTCTTGCTGAAAAGCCGTGCCGGCCGTTTCCACGGGCAACTCATCTATCGCCGTTAGCTCCCCTTCGAAGTAGCTCTTGAGGGCCTGCGTGAAGCCATGCGGATTGCGAGCCGGCTCGAGCGTGAATCCTTCGCCGAAGTGGCGGCGCAGAAGACGGCGCATGCCCGTCTCATGGTTGGTCCAACCCGCGGCGCGCAAGTTACCTTCGTGATCAGCAACGATCAGCATCTCGCCGATGGGCGTATCGAATCGGTCAATCAACAGCCGCATGATCTCGCCAGAGTAGCACGATTTTATTTTCGGAACGCTTGCACTGGACCACCGCCAATAATCCTCTGAAGTTTGCTTACAACTATTTGACAAACCCTTTACATTCTCCCACTGCTATCGACGCGTCTTACTGGTGCGGCCGAAGTTGAAGGCACAAAGAGAAAAAACTGCAAGGAAGAAATCATTGCAGCAGCCGGCCGCAATACGACAAAAAGGAGCGGTTATGAAGTTTTCTGCAGCAAGGATATTTTCCACCGTTGTGCTTCTGCTTGCGTTCTTGATGATCCTGCCCGGGGCGCGAGCCGATGAAACGAATCAGGCCACAAGAGTCACCTTCAGTCAGCCCGTTCGGATTCCTGGGCGCGTATTACCAGCGGGAACCTATTGGTTCATCCTGCCTCAGGACGTTACCGACCATAACCAGGTCCGTATCTACAACTCGGATCGAACGGTGTTTTATGGCACGGTTATAACAATCAATGCCGAGCGTCCGCGGGCGACAGATAACTCTGCATTCACTTTCACGGTGCATGAATCCACACAGCCTCAGGCACTCGTCTCCTGGTTCTATCCCGGCGAGACAATCGGGCATGAGTTTCTCTACCCCAAGCAGGTCTCCACGGAGCTCGCGAAGTCCAAGCAAGTCACCGTCGTAGCCGGAGACTAACCTCGGATTTGCACGCAAAGCATCAGCCCGTCGGCGGTGAGTTTCGGGTGCCGCCGGCGGAGTTGACGCAGGAGATCCGAAGCGCCGGCACCATGGAAGTGCGCATTATGAAAAGAGATTCGAACAGGGCGGATCCAGTTTTGAACGAAGCCGAAATCTCCTCGATTGTCGAGGCGGGTGGCGGGAGATATATCGGCGTGCTGAAGGAGGCCGACCAAAAAACGCAAGTGATCGTCCTGTTTATTTCGCGACAAACAAAATCGACATTGGCCATTCCGATCTCGCGATTAACAGCCGAGGAAGTGCGTAGGCGAGTGGCCGAATCCAACGCGGCCTTCAGCAAACGGAGCACGCCGAAAGAGACACATTGCACCGGAACTAAAAAGCAATGATCCGGAAGAGATGAGTCTCAACCCCCGACCCTCTGCTTACACGCTAGATCGTCAAACTAGACTCGGCGAGCCGCCAGTTTTGCTAGAATTAAACCACGACCCCGTAGCTCAATCGGATAGAGCGCCAGCCTTCTAAGCTGGATGTTGTCGGTTCAACTCCGACCGGGGTCGCCACTTCCGATTCCGACTCAATGACGTGAGATTTTGCGCATCGTCATCATGGCCTCAACTTAGGCCATGGAAGCAGGCGATCAGGTCCCCTGCCACCGCCGCTGCTCTTGTCCATGGCCAGTGGCCAACGTGCTGAGAAGGCAGACCCTCTTTCCAACTGAGCTACGGGCACTCTCGCCATAATTTCTCATATTACAAACACTTGCGCGACAGCTTGCTCCAGCTCTCGTCTAATCTATCCCCAGCGAGAGCTTGCCAATAGAAGGACGACCTCAACGGCACTCAAAATCTTCCCGGCGGACGATGAAGCAGTCATTGAGAAAGCCGCCCGATGACGAGTATCTTATGCAGGACTCCTTTCGAGCCTCGCCTTTCGATTGCGCGGTGTGAGCCGTCCAATCCGGCTCATCCCGTTCCGTGAGGGTTGTCTTGCTGCGTTTGATTCGCGAACTCGTCAGGCCGTACCGCATCGCACTCTCGCTGGTGTTCGTCGCGATGCTCGTGCAAACGGCCGCCACACTAGCCGCCCCGTGGCCCCTTAAGGTAATCCTCGACTCGGTTGTAGGCCATCGCCCGCTGCCCCGCTGGCTAGCACATGCAATCGAACCTTTCTTGGCCAATGCCGACCGCATGCGCCTCGCCACTATCGCCGCCATCGCGCTCGTAGTGATCGCCGCAATCGGCGCGCTCGCTTCCTACATCCAGAATTACTACACCGAAAGCGTCGGCCAGTGGATCGCCCACGACCTGCGCATGCGCACGTACCACCATTTGCAGCGCCTCTCCCTCACTTTCTACGACACGCACCAGACCGGCTCCATGCTCAGCACCATCACCGACGACGTGGACACCATCCAGCAGTTCGCCAGCTCGGCCACTCTTGGCATCGCCGTGGACCTGCTTACGATCGTCTGCATGGTGGGACTCATGTTCTGGCTCAACTGGGATTTTGCGCTGATCGCTCTGGCGCTAACTCCGTTCCTGCTGCTCTTCGTTTCGCGTTTCAAGCGCGACGTAAAGAGGGCTACTCACGACGTCCGCAAAAAACAAAGCATCATCGTCTCAGCCGTTCAACAAGGCCTCGAGTCCATGCGCGTCGTGCAAGCCTTCGGCCGCGAAGACCTCGAGCAGCAACAATTGGAACTAGTCAGCAAAGCCTCGGTCGAAGCCGCCCTCCACGCCCGCCGCATCAAAGCTTCGCTCTCCCCCGTCGTCAACATCGGCGTCGCCGCCTGCACCGCCGTCGTAATCGCCCGCGGCGCCGCCCTCATCCTCCGCGGCACTATGACCATCGGCGAACTCATCGTCTTTCTCGCCTACCTCACGCGTTTCTTCAAACCGGTTCAAGACCTAGCGAAAATGTCCAACACTCTCGCGCAAGCCGCCGTCGGCGTCGAAAGAGTCCAGTCATTGCTCGAAACCGATATGACGACGCCTGAACGCGCGGACGCGCTCGACCCGCCACCTCTCACCGGCGAAATCACTTTCGATCGCGTCGCGTTCCACTATCAAAAAGAGCAGCCCGTGCTCAAAGACGTTTCCTTCGTCGCCAAAGCAGGCCAGATGGTCGGCATCGTCGGTCCCACCGGCAGCGGAAAATCCACGGTGATGAGCCTCATCCCGCGCTTCTACGATCCCACTTCCGGCACCATTCAAATCAACGGAATTAATATCTGTCAACTGAAGCTCCAGCCTTTCCGCGATCGCATCGGTTACGTGCTTCAGGACACCGTTCTCTTTCGCGGCACGGTGGCCGACAACATCGCGTTCGGCCGCAACGGTGCCACGCGCGAGCAAGTGATCGCCGCGGCCAAAGCCGCTAACGCCGATGAGTTCATCCGCCAAATGAGCGCCGGTTATGACACCATGGTCGGCGAAGGCGCGCAGTTACTCTCCGGCGGTCAGCGCCAGCGCATCGGCATCGCGCGCGTCATGCTGCGTGATAGTCCCATCCTGTTGCTCGATGAGCCTACCGCCGCGCTCGATAGCGAGTCCGAGCGCACCGTCATCGAAGCGCTCGAGCGCTTGATGAAAAATCGCACCGTGATCATGATCGCGCATCGCCTCTCCACCATTCGCGATGCGAACCAGATCATCGTCCTCAAAGACGGCGTAGTGGCGGAACAGGGTTCGCACGACGAGCTGATCGCTCGCAATGGTTTGTACGCGGAATTGCATCGGACACAGTTCACCGACGCGTCGCTGCGCGAAGTGCAGTCCGGCTCGCGCGCAGGCGCGGCCGCATCAGCAATGCCCACGGCCACCGCCGCAACCGATTAGGAGGATGCAGTCATGCCCCGGGAATTGATCGTACTGCCGAACGATTCACCGCAAGCCTTCCTCGATAGCATCGCTGCGGCGCGCGAATCGTTGCGCATCAAAATGTTCCTGTTCTCCGACCCCTCGCTCCTCAAAGCCGTGATCGGCGCGCACAAACGCGGCGTGAAAGTGCGCGTGATGCTCAATCCCACGCGCCGCGACGGCACCGGCGAAAATAGCGGCACGCGCAAAATGCTCAAAGCCGCGGGCGTTGAAGTGATGGATAGCAACCCGAAATTCCCGGTGACCCACGAGAAATCCATGGTCGCGGATTCCAAGGTCGCGTTCGTCAATTCGCTGAATTGGGATACTGAAAATCTAGAGAAGACGCGCGACTACGCCATCGTCACCAAACACGCCAGCGAGGTCGGCGAAATTGTGGACTGCTTCGAGGCCGATTGGCACCGCCAGCATTTCGATCCGGGCAGCGACGCGCGCCTGATCTGGTGCGTCGGAAACGCCCGCGAACGAATCGCCGAGTTCATTGACTCGGCCAAGCACTCTCTGTGGCTCCAGCATGAGCGTTACCAGGACCCCGTGGTCCTCGAACGCCTCGTCCGCGCGAAAATGCGCGGCGTGGACGTCCGTGTCATGGCTCGCTCGCCGCACACTCTGAAGGTCAAGAAATTGCTCGAAGGAGTCGCCGGCTTACGAATCCTGGACGACGTCGGTATCAAGGTCCACAAGTTGCACAAGCTTAAGCTCCATGCCAAGCTCGTTCTAGCCGATGGGAAACGCGCCATCGTCGGCTCCATCAATCTCGCGCCCGGTAGCTTCGACGAGCGCCGCGAACTCGCCATCGAAGTGGACGACCGCAAAATCGTCCATCGTTTTCGCCGCGTGATCGAACATGACTGGAAACATTCGCGGCCGATTGACCTCTCGGACAAGGCCCTGTGCGAGGATTTGCAGAAATTCGGCGGTGGGGTAATTGAGGAACTAGCCCTGATGCCGGAAAAGAAACGCGCCCGCAGTTAGCCCCCGCAGGTCACCGCGACTCAGGAATAATGCTCGCAGACAAATGGCAGCGTGTTGCGCCCTCGACGCCGAACTTATTTCGCAGCTCGCGTTAACAGTTCTTCCACTTTCGCGTCCAGCTCCCGCGCCACTTTCAAAGCGTCTTCATCCCCATAAGAGCTCAAAAAGCTGGCCATCGTGTCATACGAAAGATGCACGCCGTCCTCCCGCTCGTCTACCAAGACGGTAACCGGCGCATATGACGCGGCATCAGCCACATGCTTCACCATTTTTTTCATCGTCACCGGATTCCCGATGATGAAGCGGTAGCTTTTCCGAGCGCTGTTTCCCAATTCCTTCTGCAGCACTGCACCCATATCGAGCCGCATGAAAACCATCAGCTCCGAAGGTCCGGTTGCCCGCGCGACAATCTGCTGTAGCTCCGCATCGCTCTTCGCGCCGCCAATGTCCCTCACGAAACTGCTCATGTCCGGCCGCCCGACGTTAGGCTCCAGGGTTTTCACCACCTCCTCGAACGCTTTGGGCGAGGTCACACTGATTCTATTCACGCTAATCACTTTCGTTTTCATTCGATCCTCCGCCCTGTTCCCGTCCGAAGCACACCATCAGACTTCTCTAAGCTCTCGCTGGTCGCAAGATATCGCGCAGCCGCCGAACACTTGACAGCATCGAATATACAGTTCAAGAATGGTTCCGTCGCGCTCGAGCGGATTGACCTCATCTTCGCGCGAATGAAGACGGCCCGTCCCGTGGCACGGCGAAAGCTAGTTCCGCTGCCTGCTCGAACCGATTGGCGTCCTGCGACACGCGTCAAGCCTCGGAACAGCCCCGACAGATTTCTAACTATACATACAAGGAGACAAGCAATGGCAAAACCTGCAGCAGCTCCGGCAAGAGAACACGAACGAACTCTGGTTGAAGTCCCGACTGACCTCACCCCCAACGGCGTCGCCGAAATCTCCGCGTCCCTGCGCCAAATGCTCGCGGATGTTTTCGCCCTCTACGTCAAAACCAAGAATTTCCACTGGCACATGACCGGCCGCAGCTTCCGCGATTACCACTTGCTCCTCGACGAGCAGGGCGAGCAAATTTTTGCGATGACGGACGATATCGCCGAGCGCGGCCGCAAAATCGGCGGAGCCACTCTCCGTTCGATTAGCGATATTTCCGAACATCAGCGCCTGAAAGACAACAACGAAGAGACCGTGACGCCGAAAGACATGCTCGGGGAACTCTCCACGGATAATCAGCAGCTTACGCGCCATCTGCGTACGACGCATGAACTGTGCGAGAAGCATAACGATGTCGCCACTGCGAGCTTGATTGAGGTTTGGATTGATCAGACCGAGCGCCGCACTTGGTTCTTGTCGGAAATCGTCCGGGACCTGTAAATCGCGCTATCACACAACAACGCACCTAGCTGAAGACGCTAATCTGAGGCAGCGCGGCCGGTCACGGACCCAGCCGCCGGCCGCCTATCTCCACGAAGCCATTCAACTCGGAATGTTGACTCCGCTCAGAAATCCGCCTAGATGCGCCGTCAACGCAATCATCACAACTCCGAATAGCTCCAACGGCACGCGATAAGCTGGCAGCAATGGCTCCGGCGCTCGCCGCGACCGGAAGTGCAGGAACCAAATCACCGCAATCATAGTGCCAGAAGACACGCCCAGAATCAGATGTAGGAGCAACAGGCCCTTCAGCTTCCCACCGCCAAGCTGGAACTGCCACGCCAGCAACCCGGTCGCGATCACCGGAATCGCCGAAGCCGCCGCCACGGCAAAATTGTAATAAGCCGCGGCGGCCAGCATCCGGCTCTTCGTCCATTGCGCCGCAATATCAAAGCCGACGCCCGCCAGAAACAACGCAATTGGAAAATGAATCAACACGACGTGCTGCGCGTGTTTTGCCAGCAGCGCTTGCTTGATGTCAAAAGGGTTCACCTGTGCTCGCTCCCTTCACTTCACGATGATCTTGCCGGTCATCTTCGGATGAACCGAACAGAAATACTCGTACGTGCCGGCCTCTTGAAACGTGAACGAAAACTTGTCGTCGGTATCCAGAGCTTTCGATTTGAACTTCTTGTCCACGCTCATCACCACGTGCGGCACGTCGTCTTTATTGATCCAAGTGACCTGCGTGCCCGCGGGAATCGTCAGATCCATCGGGCCGAAGCTGAAATTGTCAATCGTAACTTCCTTCACCGCGGGCTGTTGCTGAGCCGCCGCCGAAAAAGAAGTTCCAATACCGCCGCACAACAACAGCAGCACCAGCAAGGCCGCAAAACCAAAGGCCAAATTCCGCGGCCCGCTCGTCTTCTCGTGGCCCTCTAATTTCGTCCTCTCGATTCTCATCTGCCTCTCCCTAACCCTGAAGTTGTGTATCTACCACCGCCAACGTGTGCCGCCCGCGCACGAAATTCACGTCGGTAATTCCCAACAAACTTCGCAACTTTTCGGCCGGCACCTTCATCGGCCCCGGCGAATCCGCCTGTCCCGGCTGCGGCTGTGGAAACGCCGTCGAACACGCCGTGTGGAAGGCCACATTCCCCTCCACCTTTTGCATCGTTTGATGAATGTGTCCGTTCAGCACCGTCACGGAACCAAACTTCTTCAAATACGAAAGGGCCTGCTCGCTGTCGTCCGTGCCCCATCCCCACTGTGGATAAACGGACCAAAGGGGAATGTGCGCGAACACCACGATCGGCGTGCTGGATTTCAATCGCGAAACATCTTTTTCGATCCATTCCAACTGCGCCGCTCCCAAATTTCCCAAGCCGCCGGCTTTCAGGTTCAGCACGTTCACCAATCCCATAAAATGGACGCCCTGGCTTTCGAAGCTGTACCACCCGTCTCCCTGCGCGTCTTTGCCGAATCGCTCATGAAACGCTTCGCCGTTGTCGTTGAGCACATCGTGCTCGCCCGGAACGTAAAAGACTCGCTCCGTTCTTAAACCCTTCAGCGATTCCGCGAGTGTGTCGAATTCTTGTGGCTTCGAAAGATGCGTTAGATCCCCTGTATGCAGCACAAACGCCGGCGGCGTCGGCAGCGCATTTACCTTTGCGATCGCTTCGCGCAAAGTCCCGGTCACATCGGGATTAGCTGGCTTGCTGAACCCGATGTGGCTGTCGCTGATCTGCACAAAACTCAAATCACCCTTCAAATGTCCGACCTTCTGCTGCAACACATCGGACAGCGCGAACGATTTCAGCACCCCTCCTTGCATCACGCACAACGCCCCCGTCCCAGCCCACGCCATGCATTTCAGAAATCCGCGTCGGTCCACCCCGTCGTGATCCACATTCTTCTCGATGTATTTCGACATGCTCTCTTCCTCCTCTTTCTCGTGTCCTTAATTCCCCATAAAAAGGAGGCCCGGAGAGTGCGTGTTTGGGAGGACAAAAACTCCCCGGGCCTCACCTCGTGAATGCGCCGTTCGATTACTAGACTCATTCGCTCCCTGTTTTATTCCCACCCTCGCGCTGCCGTGCCCTGGCTCGCGGCGTTTTCGCGCATAAATCGCGAGAATAAATTCGCGGGAATAAAATAGGTTGAATTCCAGTCTATGAACTTGAGAGTGTTATTCCGGCATGGCGGACGAAACGGGTAGCTCCGGCAACGCCGGCAGCTTTGAACAGGTTGTGCTGCCGCACCTCGATGCGGCCTACAACCTCGCGCAGTGGCTCGTCCGCAATAGCCACGACGCTGAGGATATCGTTCAGGAGGCTTATCTGCGCGCGTTCAAGTTCTTCGGCGGCTATCAAGGCGGCAATGCTCGCGCCTGGCTTTTGAAAATTGTGCGGAATACCAGCTATTCATTCTTGCAAACGAACCGGCCTGCCGACCTCGGTGTGGAATTCGACGAAACGCTCCACACCCCCGACGCCGTGCAACCCGACGCCGAAGCATCGCTTCTGCAAGCGGCCGATAGCCGCGCGGTTCGCGAAGCGCTCGAAAGATTGCCGGTACATTTTCGCGAGATCGTGATTTTGCGCGAGCTCGAAGGGATGTCTTACAAAGAAATCGCTGCGACCGCTGAAGTTCCTATCGGTACGGTGATGTCCGGACTCGCGCGCGCCCGCGCCCAGCTGAAAAAAGATCTCTTGCTCGCGAAGGATCGGGAGGAACACCGTGGCGTGTAACGATAACCAGCGCCTGCTCCACGCCTATCTCGATGGAGAGTTGGACCTCGTGCGCAGCATCGAATTCGAGGACCATCTGAAATCCTGCCCCGATTGTTCCCGGGATTTCGCCGATCAGCAAGCTCTGCGAAAATCACTGCATACTGCGAATCTCTACCAGCGCGCGCCCGAAAACCTGAAGGCTAAAATCCGCACCCAACTTCCGCGACAAATGCAGCCGCAGTCCGTTTCCACCGGCCGTCGCACTGCCATCGAGTGGCTGGCAGTCGCTGCCGCCATCATTGTCGCGATCGTCCTCGGCGCAAAAGTCATCCCGAGCGTCGGCAGCCGCGAGCAAACCGATCTGCTCGCCGAGCAAATCACCGCGAATCACATCCGGTCGCTCCAGCCCGGGCACCTGTTCGACGTTGAATCCACGGACCAGCACACCGTGAAACCCTGGTTCGACGGCAAACTCGATTTCGCTCCCCCTGTCACCGATCTCGCGGATAAAGGCTTCCCGCTCGTCGGCGGCCGTCTCGATTATTTAGATCATCGTGATGTCGCCGCGCTCGTCTACCAGCGCCAAAAACATTTCATCAACGTGTTTATCTGGCCCAGCGAATCAAAAACAACGAGAGTCACTGAAGTCCAGACCATCCGCGGATACAACCTCGTTTTCTGGCGGCAAAATGGCATGAACTTCTGCGCCGCCTCCGACCTGAACACCGCCGAGCTTGAAAAGTTCGCCCAGCTTTTGCAGCGCTAACCACACACGTCCACCGTCGAAGATTGAATCAAAGAAGAGACCACGAATCACGAATTGCCACGGGAAGGTTGGCCAAGCGCCAAAAAGTTCGTTCGGAGCACTGTGCGCCCGCGAATGCCGGCTACCTATCTGGCGAGTTTAGTCAAAAGAAGAATAAAAGCCGGTCACAGCTTTTCGGCCCCTGCGCCACCGGCATTCCCATCGTGCCCGGCCTTTTCCGTATTATTGCTGGACGCACCATGGCTTCCCAGTAAAGCCTCTATGATGCCCACCATCGGAAACGCGTCCGTCTTCGACACCACCGACCGAATGCCGACGTCTCGCGCGTGCTTCTCCAGATCGGCACTCGCGTGCTGCGTGAACATCACCACCGGTACCGCTGGCGCAATCTCGAGCAGCCGCCGCGCGGTCTCAATCCCATTTATGCCGGGCATCTGAAAATCTACGATCACTACATTCGGCCGGACGTTCTTGAACATCTCCACGGCCGTCATCCCGTCCGCAGCCTCCCCGGCTATTTCCCAGTCGGGATTTGCTTGTAACACCGTGCGGAGGCCTTGTCTGACAAGCTCGCTATCGTCTACGATCAAAAATCGAGTGCGCATTGCCAACCCTTCGCGACTTCCCCTGGGACATGAAACACCGCCGGACGAGGAAGCGCTGGGCGCCGGCAGCCCATATGAGGCACAAACGCGGTACTGAATAGTCGGCCAGTGTATACCACCTTCGTTCCAATCCGTAAGAATCGCATAAACTCGAACTTTAGTCTGAAGCACCGATCGCCACCGCGCCAGCCAACGGCAGCGCCGCCGTAATGGATGTCCCGCTCTCGCTCGACTGAATCTCCAACGTTCCACCGAGCTCTCTCACTCGTTCCCGCATTCCGCTGAGCCCTACTCCGTGGTTCGAACCGAGAAACATCGAAATCCGCTTCTCCGCCGGGATTCCCTTCCCTGCATCGGAGACCCGCACCGTCAGCAACTTCTCCGTCGGCCATATTTTGATTGTCGCGGTCTCGCTTCCCGAATGGCGGTACACGTTTGTAAGACATTCCTGCACGATGCGAAAAACGGAAATCTCTAAGTTCGGCGCCAGCCGCCCGATTTCCGGCGAAAGATCAACGGTCACCTTCACATTGCTGCGTTCCGTCACGCCATCCGCATATGACCGGATCGCCGGCATCAGTCCCACCTCATCGAGCAGAGGCGGATGCAGCAGATGGGAAATCGTGCGGATTTCCTTCGAGAGTTGCTCCACTAGTTGCGAATTTTGCTGCAACGCGTCGGCCGCTTCCCGGCTCAGTTTGTCCGCTTGCCGAAGCGCCATGCCGTTATTCATGGACATCGCCGCCACAAACTGCCCCACGCTGTCGTGCAAATCGCGCGCGATCCGCCGTCGCTCTTCGTCTTGCATGGTGATCAGCCGCGCGGAAAGGGCGCGCAGTTCGCGATTCAATTGTTCCAACTGCCGCGTTTTGCGATGCAAATCCGCAAACACGCTCACTTTCGCGCGCAATAGCTCCGGCACGATCGGCACCGAAATATAATCCACGGCGCCGCGTTGATATGCTTTCAACCGGTCCAGGTCCGTTAGATGCACGGCGGAAATAAAAATGATGGCCGTTTCTTGAAACCGCGGATGCTGCCGGATCAAATCCGCCAGTTCGAATCCATCCAGCTCCGGCATGCTTACGTCCATCAACACCACCGCGACATCCGTCTTCAGCAGCAGGTCCAACGCCTCGCGCCCGGAATGAGCCTTAATCAGGTTCTCACCCAGCTCCCCCAGGATGGCCTCGTAACTCAACAGCTTGCCCGGCTGATCATCCACCATCAGAATGTTGACTTTTCCCTGCTCCGTCATTCTGCTTCCTCCGCGCTCGATGACTTCGCTGGCTGTGCTACTCGGCTCTGGAATTAAATCCGCCGGCATCGTCAGCCCTCCTCACCGGTGCAGCCACATTCTTAATGCGGAAAGCAGCTGCTCGGTATTCACCGGTTTCGCCAGATATTCGGAAGCCCCCGCCTCCAAGCATTTCTCCCGATCTCCCTTCATGGCTTTTGCCGTCAAAGCCACGATCGGCAGCCGCCGGAAGGAACTATTCTGCCGGATCACTTGCATCGTCTCGTATCCATCCATCTCCGGCATCATGATATCCATCAATACAATCGCCACGTCGGGAGTCGACTCAAGCGTTTCGATGGCCTCGCGCCCTGTTCCCGCCGTCAGCACCGTCATTCCGCGCCGCTCCAGCACGCTGCTCAAGGCGAAAATATTCCGCACGTCGTCGTCTACTACCAGCACCTTTTTCCCCACCAGAGCTTCGTCCGAATGGTGCAACCGCTCCAGCATCTTCTGCTTTTCCAGCGGAAGATCGGCCACCACGCGATGCAGGAATAGCGCCGTCTCATCCAATAGACGTTCCGGTGACTCCACGCCCTTCACCACCACGCTGCGCGCCAGCACGCGCAATCGCGCGTCCTCCTCCGACGAAAGATCCTTCCCCGTAAACACCACCACCGGCAAATCGCTCAAAGCCGGCGTCTCACTGAGTCGCTCCAGCAAATCGAAGCCGGACATATCCGGCAAACGCAGATCTAACACGATGCAATCGAACGCCTCTTTGCTAATCGCAGTCAGGGCCTCCTTTCCGGTCGAAGCCACTGCTACGTCAATGTCGTCGTAGCCCAAAAGCTCCCGGATGGTGAACTGCTCTGCCGGATTATCTTCCACCACCAGCAACCGCTTGCGCCGCGGCGCCGCATACTCTTTGATCCGCGCAAACGCGCTGTCCAATGCTTCCGTCGTCGTCGGCTTGGTCACAAACGCAAACGCGCCGCGCGACAATCCGTGATGACGTTCCTCATCTTGCGTCAGCATCTGCACAGGAATGTGCCGCGTGGAAGGATCCTGTTTCAAATGATTCAGTACTGTCCAACCCAGCATATCCGGCAGGAAAACATCCAAAGATATCGCCGCCGGATGGAATTCTCGTGCCAACGCCAAAGCTTCGGAACCGCGCGATGCCGTCAGGATTTTGAAGCCTTTGTCGTGCGCCAGGTCGCAAAGCACGCTTGCGTAGTGCATATCGTCTTCCACAATCAATAGCACCGCGTCATCCGGCTGCAAATTTTCCCGATCGTCCGGAACCTTCTCGATCCAGCGATCCGGAGTCACACCTCCGGAAAGTTGCAAAGGTGTCGGCACCGAAGTCGTTTTCCGGTCCACTACCGCCACTCCCGTGGACGGTCCCACATACGTCTGCGGCAAATAAAGCGTGAACGTGCTGCCTCGTCCAGGGGTGCTGCGCAATTGAATCTCGCCGCCGAGCAAGTTCGCCAGTTCGCGGCTGATCGCAAGTCCCAACCCCGTCCCGCCGTATTTGCGGCTCGTCCCCGCGTCGGCCTGCTGGAACGCCTCGAAAATGATCCGCTGCTTTTCCGGCGGAATGCCGATGCCTGTGTCGGATACCTCGAACGCTACCACCGACGCGGAACGATCCAGCACCGGATGACCGCCGCTCCACCCGCTCTCGGCGATGAACACCGATAACCGCACCATCCCCTGCTCCGTGAACTTGAATGCATTCGAGAGCAGGTTCTTCAGCACTTGCTGCAATCGCTTCGAGTCCGTCACCAGGCTGCGCGCCAGCCGAGGATCGGCTTCGATCTCGAAACTCAGCCGCCGGTTCTCCGCTTCGTGGCGGAATGGACGAGCAATCATATCCAACAAGCTTGCGTAGAAGACTTCTTCCGCCTGCACGGACACCGTTCCAGATTCGATCTTCGAAAGGTCCAGAATGTCGGTGATCAGGTTCAGCAAGTCCGTCCCGGCGCCGTGAATCGTCCGCGCAAACTCCACTTGCTTGGGCGTCAAATTTCCATCCGGGTTGTCCGTGAGTTGCTGCCCCAGTACTAGAATGCTGTTCAACGGCGTCCGCAATTCGTGCGACATGTTCGCAAGGAATTCCGACTTGTATTTTGAAGTCAGCGCCAGTTCCTTGGCTTTCTCTTCCACCGCGCGCCGCGCTTGTTCGATTTCCTGATTCTTGCGTTCGACTTCCACGTTTTGTTCGGCAAGCTGCTGCGCCTTTTGCGCCAGCTGCTCGTTGGTTTGCTGCAATTCGGTCTGCTGTGTCTGCAGTTCCTTCGCCAGTTGCTGCGATTGCTTCAGCAATCCTTCGGTCTGCATCGTGGCCTCAATGCTGTTCAGCACGATGCCGATGCTAGAAGTCAGTTGCTCCAAAAACGCCAAATGCGACGCCGTGAACGAATTCAGTGACGCCAATTCGATCACTGCCTTCACATGATCCTCGAAAAGCACCGGCAAGACGATGATGTTGCGCGGCACCGCCTGGAACAATCCCGACCTGATCGGCACCGCGTCCGGCGGCACCTCGGTGATCAGCAAACGCCGCTTCTCCGCCGCGCATTGCCCCACCAACCCGTGGCCCAGATGCAGATGGTCCGGATGCCCGTCTTCGTTGTTATTGGCAAACGCCGATAGCAACACAAGCTCGTCCGATTCCTCCTCCATCATCTGGTAGATAACGCCCTGTTGCGCGTTTACCAGCGGCGCCAATTCCGAAAGCAACATTCGTCCCACCGTTGCGAGGTCGCGCTGCCCCTGCAACATGCCCGTCAACCGCGCGAGGTTCGTCTTCAGCCAGTCCTGTTCGTTGTTGCGGTCCGTCGTGAGCCGCAAGTTATCAATCATCGTGTTGATGTAATCTTTCAGCTCGGCTACTTCGCCGCTCGCTTCCACCTGAATGGACCGCGTCAAATCGCCTTTCGTCACCGCCGTTGCCACTTCCGCAATCGCGCGCACTTGGTTCGTCAGGTTGTCCGCAAGCAAGTTCACGTTTCCGGTCAAGTCTTTCCACGTTCCCGCCGCGCCCGGCACGTTCGCTTGGCCGCCCAGCCGGCCTTCCACGCCCACTTCGCGAGCAACGGTCGTCACCTGATCCGCAAAAGTCGCGAGCGTGTCCGTCATGTTGTTGATCGTCTCGGCCAGCGCGGCCACTTCGCCCTTCGCGTTCACCGTAAGTTTCTGCGTCAGCTCGCCATCCGCCACGGCTGTCACTACTTTCACGATTCCGCGTACTTGTTCGGTCAAGTTCGCGGCCATCACGTTCACGTTATCCGTCAAGTCTTTCCACGTGCCCGCCACTCCCGGCACCTTCGCCTGGCCGCCCAACTTTCCGTCGGTTCCCACTTCGCGCGCCACGCGCGTCACTTCCGCCGCGAACGCGTTCAATTGGTCCACCATCGTGTTGATCGTGTTCTTCAATTCCAAAATCTCGCCCTTCACATCCACCGTGATTTTGCGTGACAAGTCGCCGCGCGCCACTGCCGTCGTCACCTCGGCAATATTTCTCACCTGCGCCGTCAAGTTCCCGGCCATCGCGTTCACCGAATCGGTCAAGTCTTTCCAAGTTCCCGCGACGCCCGGCACGTTCGCCTGCCCGCCCAACCGCCCTTCGCTGCCCACCTCGCGCGCCACGCGCGTCACTTCCGCCGCAAACGACCGCAACTGCTCCACCATCGTGTTCAGCGTTTCCTTCAACTGCAAAATCTCGCCGCGCACGTCCACCGTGATCTTGCGCGAAAGGTCTCCGCTCGCAATCGCCGTCGCCACTTCCGCGATGTTTCTCACCTGGCCCGTCAAGTTGCTGGCCATGAAGTTCACGTTGTCCGTCAAGTCCTTCCACGTTCCACCGACGCCGGGCACTTGCGCCTGCCCGCCCAATTTCCCTTCCGTTCCCACTTCGCGCGCCACGCGCGTCACTTCGCCCGCGAACGCATTCAACTGGTCCACCATCGTGTTGATCGTGTTCTTCAACTCCAAAATCTCGCCCTTCACGTCCACCGTGATCTTGCGTGACAAGTCACCCCGCGCCACCGCCGTCGTAACCTCGGCAATATTTCTCACCTGCGCCGTCAGGTTCCCGGCCATCGAGTTCACCGAGTCCGTCAAGTCCTTCCACGTTCCCGCCACGCCCGGCACGTTCGCCTGCCCGCCCAACCGCCCTTCGCTGCCCACCTCGCGCGCCACGCGCGTCACTTCACCGGCAAACGCGTTCAGCTGGTCCACCGTCGTATTAATCGTTTCCTTCAACAAAAGAATTTCGCCGCTGACGTTTACCGTAATCTTCTTCGAAAGGTCGCCGCTGGCAATTGCCGTCGAAACTTCGGCAATGTTACGCACCTGGCCGGTAAGGTTGCTGGCCATCGAGTTCACCGAGTCCGTCAAGTCCTTCCACGTCCCCGCGACGCCCGGCACCAACGCCTGTCCGCCAAGTTTTCCATCGGTCCCCACTTCGCGCGCCACGCGCGTCACTTCCGAAGCGAACGACCGCAACTGGTCCACCATCGTGTTGAGCGTATCCTTCAACTCCAAAATCTCGCCCTTCACGTCCACCGTAATCTTGCGCGACAAGTCGCCGCGCGCCACCGCCGTCGCCACTTCCGCGATGTTTCTCACTTGGCCAGTAAGGTTGCTGGCCATGAAGTTCACGTTGTCCGTCAAATCCTTCCACGTGCCCGCGCCCGGCACCTGCGCTTGGCCTCCCAATTTCCCTTCCGTTCCTACCTCGCGTGCCACGCGCGTCACTTCCCCCGCGAACGCATTCAACTGATCCACCATCGTGTTGATCGTGTTCTTCAACTCCAATATCTCGCCCTTCACGTCCACCGTAATCTTGCGTGACAAGTCGCCCCGCGCCACCGCGGTCGTAACCTCGGCGATGTTGCGCACCTGGTCGGTCAAATTGCCGGCCATAAAGTTCACGTTGTCCGTCAAGTCCTTCCACGTTCCCGCCACTCCTGGTACGTTCGCTTGGCCGCCCAGCCGCCCTTCGCTGCCGACCTCGCGCGCCACGCGCGTCACCTCGCCGGCAAACCGGTTCAGTTGGTCCACCATCGTGTTCAGCGTTTCTTTCAACTGCAAAATCTCGCCGCGCACGTCCACCGTGATCTTGCGCGAAAGGTCTCCGGTCGCAATCGCCGTCGCCACTTCCGCGATGTTTCTCACCTGACCAGTCAGGTTGCTGGCCATGAAGTTCACGTTGTCCGTCAAGTCCTTCCACGTTCCCGCCACACCCGGCACCTGCGCCTGCCCTCCCAATTTCCCTTCCGTTCCCACTTCGCGCGCCACGCGCGTCACTTCTCCTGCGAACGCGTTCAACTGGTCCACCATCGTGTTGATCGTGTTCTTCAATTCCAAAATCTCGCCCTTCACGTCCACCGTGATCTTGCGTGACAAGTCACCCCGCGCCACGGCGGTAGTCACTTCAGCAATGTTGCGCACCTGCGCCGTCAAGTTCCCGGCCATCGCGTTCACCGAGTCCGTCAAGTCCTTCCAAGTTCCGGCGACGCCCGGCACCACCGCCTGCCCGCCCAATCGCCCTTCGCTGCCCACCTCGCGCGCCACGCGTGTCACTTCCGAAGCGAACGATCGCAGCTGATCAACCATCGTGTTAATGGCTTCTTTCAGCTGCAGAATTTCGCCGCGCACGTCCACGGTAATCTTGCGCGAAAGGTCTCCGCTCGCCACAGCTGTCGCCACTTCCGCGATGTTTCTCACCTGGCCCGTCAGGTTGCTGGCCATCGAGTTCACGGAATCCGTCAAGTCCTTCCACGTACCGGCCACGCCAGGCACCTGCGCCTGTCCGCCCAGCTTGCCGTCCGTTCCCACTTCGCGCGCCACGCGCGTTACTTCTGCCGTAAACACGCCCAACTGCTGAATCATCGTGTTCACGATCGCCGCCGATCGCAAAAATTCGCCTTCCAGCGGACGTCCATCCACATCCAACTGCACCGTCTGTGTCAAATTTCCTTTCGCCACGGCCGCAATCGCGCGCGTCACTTCGGTAGTCGGCCGCAATAAGTCATCCACCAGCGTATTCACCGAAACCTCGATCTCACCCCAGGCCGCCTTCGACTGGTTAAACCGCACGCGCTCGCGGGTTCGCCCTTCCTTGCCCACCACTTGCCCCACGCGCTTCAGTTCCCGCGCCATCTGCTGGTTCGTGGATGCGATATCGTTGAATGTGTCCGCCACTTTTCCGGCCAACCCCGTCCAATGCCCCGGCAAACGCGCGGAAAAATCTCCATCGCGCATCGCGCGCAGACTTGCCAGGATCACGCCCAAATCCGCCGGCATCGCCTCGCCTGCAACTGGCAACGCGCTCCGTCCGTTGCCCTTCACACTCGTTTTGGCGTCGCTACCGGGACTAGCGGTTGCGGCACCGTGATCGCTTCTTTTCATACACATCTCCAAGACTAAGGATCAACTGAGGGCTTGCAGCGACATTCTTGCTCGAACGCGGCCGCACAATGCTGAAGATTACGTCGCACTCGCTGCGTGCGGCTGCGTCTCTCGCCGTAACACCCTATGATGTACAAAGTTCGCGGAAAATCGTACGAAATCGCAAAGTGATAACACAATCTGTTCCCAATTCGCCCTAGGGTATTTCCTGTATATCGCCCTAGAGAACATTCCTCATGGCCCCGGCACATCACCGCAGCTCCCTCGAGTCTTTAATGTACCTCCCTGTTGCAGTTCGTCAAGCCGCTGCTCCCCACCCACATTTCGCCGTCGCCCCAACTTCCCGTCCTCCTTGCAGCAATGATTGACGGTTATAGGTTGCAGGACTAGTATCGTGAAATCGGTCTCGCGGCCCGGCCCTCGGATCTCGCAGGAGCTTCCTCTGCTCCTGTCCTTGCGCCAAGGAACTCTGAGATGAAAAGCCCCAAAGGGAATGCCCACCGCAAGGCCACTCCCGCAAAATCGAACGACGCAGCGCGCCCAGTCGTCCCGGAGCCTCACTCTTTTCCGGTCGTCGGCATCGGCGCTTCCGCCGGCGGCCTCGAAGCCTTCACCGAGCTGCTCCGCTACTTGCCGGAGAAGACCGGCATGGCCTATGTCCTCGTGCAGCATCTCGACCCCACGCACGGCAGCGTGCTGCGGGAGATTTTGGCACGCTCAACCAAAATTCCTGTCACCGAGGTCCAGGATAGCGACAAGATTCAACCCGACCACGTCTATGTCATTCCCGCCAACGCCAACATGATTATCGAAGATGGCGCGCTGCGCCTTGTCCCGCGTGAGTCCACCCGCAGCCGCAACATGCCCATTGATCATTTCTTTCGCTCCCTCGCCGAAAGCCGCGGCGAACAAGCCATCGCCGTCGTTCTCTCTGGCACCGCATCCGACGGTACCTTGGGATGCGGTGCCGTAAAGACCGCCGGTGGAATCACTTTTGCCCAGGACGAAAAATCCGCGAAGTACGGTGGCATGCCCCACAGCGCCGTTTATTCCGGCTGCATAGATTTTGTCCTGCCGCCCAAGAGCATCGCGCAAGAACTGGTCAGGATTGGTCGCCATCCTTACGTCGCGCGCGCCGCCACGGATCCAGAAGCCGCAGCGCCCCTTGCTGGCGGCACCGAGCACGTTCACAAGCTGCTGGCCATGCTGCGCCAGGCCACAGGTGTGGATTTCGCCGAATATAAACAAACCACGCTGCAGCGCCGCATCAAGCGCCGCATGGTCCTGCACCGTCTCGAATATCTCGAAGATTACCTCGCCTACATCAAGGAAACTCCCAACGAACTCGACGAGCTCTACCGCGATGTTCTCATCAACGTCACTGGCTTTTTCCGCGACCCCGAAGCCTTCGAGGCCCTCCGCAATATCGTGTTTCCCGCCATTCTCCAGGATCGCCAGTCGGAACAGGGTCCCCTCCGCTTCTGGGTTCCCGGCTGCTCCACCGGCGAGGAAGCCTATTCCATCGCCATGGTCCTCACGGAATATCTCTGGGACCACGCCCGCAAATCCACTACGTCGAGTAAAGGCGTTCAAATCTTCGCCACCGATATCAGTGACACCGCTCTCGACCGTGCGCGCGGCGGTGTCTACTCCGAGGCCTCCATCTCCGAAATTTCCCCCGAGCGTCTCAAGCGTTTCTTCCTGAAGCAAAGCAACGGGTTTCAAGTCAACAAATCCGTCCGCGAAATGTGCATTTTTGCCAAGCAGAACGTCGCCAAGGATCCGCCGTTCTCCAATCTCGATCTCGTCAGTTGCCGCAATCTGCTGATTTACCTCGGCCCGGTCCTGCAACGCCGCGTCGTCCCAGCGTTGCATTACGCTCTGCGTCCCGGCGGCTACCTGTTGCTCGGAGGCTCGGAAAGCCTCGGCACTTTCGCCGACCAATTCTCCGTGGTTGATAAGAAAT
This sequence comes from uncultured Acidobacteriota bacterium, assembly GCA_963834215.1. Taxonomy (GTDB): domain Bacteria; phylum Acidobacteriota; class Terriglobia; order Acidiferrales; family UBA7541; genus Palsa-295. The sequence continues at coordinate 105,338 of CAWIAM010000003.1, forward strand.
CCAAAATCTATCGTAAGAAATCCACGGCTGCGCGTCTTGCTACCTTCTTTACGCCGCAGCCTTACGAGTACCGCAAAGTCGGAGGAACACAGGTGTCCAAACCAGCCCAGTCAGGTATCCCCGTTGAGAAGGAAGTTGACCGGCTGCTCGTCAACCGCTTCGTGCCCGCCAGCGTTGTGGTGAACGACGCTCTCGAAATCATCCAATTCCGCGGCAAGACCGGAGCGTACCTGGAACCCGCCGCGGGACAGCCCACCTTCAGCCTTTCGAAGATGGCGCGCGAGGGCCTGCTGATAGACCTCCGTGAAGCCCTGATTCAAGCCAAAAAAGAACGTCAGCCTGTCCGCAAGCAAGGCGTGCGCATCAAGGCCGACGGCGACACCCGCGAAATTGACCTTGAGGTCATCCCCGTTCGCGGCCAGTCTCCCACGGAAAATTTCTATATCGTCGTTTTTCAGGAAGCACTCAACGACGGCGCCGCGCGCCCCAAACGCGGTGTCAAGAAAGCGTCCGTAAAACCAAACTCCTCGGCCTGGGAACACGACCGCGCCGAGCGCGAAATCGCGCACCTCCGCGAACAATTGCAAGCGCTCATCGAAGACCACGAAACTACTTTGGAAGAGTACAAGTCCTCCAACGAAGAAGTCCTGTCGGCGAACGAAGAGTTGCAAAGCACCAACGAAGAACTGGAAACCGCCAAGGAGGAATTGCAATCCACCAACGAGGAACTCACCACGCTCAATGAAGAACTTCAGAACCGCAACGCCGAACTGACCATGAGCAACAACGATATGGTCAATCTGCTCAGCAACGTCAGCTTGCCGATCGTAATGGTTGGCGACGATTTGCGCATCCGTCGCTTCACTCCTCTCGCGGAATCACTCCTCAATTTTTGCGCAGCGGACATCGGCCGCCGGCTCGCCGAAATCCGCCCCAATCTCGTTGGTATTGATCTCGACAGCATCGTCCAAAACACCATCGAAACCGGCGTGCCCCAGGAACAGGAAGTCCAAGGGGAGCACGACCGCTATCTCATGCGCGTCCGCCCCTATAAAACCTGGAACAACAAGATCGAAGGCGCCGTCATCACCTTCCTCGATATAGACGCCATCCGCCTCACCCTCGAGGAATCTCGCCGGCAGTGATTACTCTTCTCGTTGCGCCGCGCGTCCCTGCACCACCCGAGCTCCCACACCCACTGTCGGGCTCCCAACATAGTCCCTCTCCCCTTTACTCAAGATTAATTGCTTTAGCTCGTGCTCTCGGAGTAGGATGAATTTCCCAATGCCCGTGTGTAACGGACGTGTCTCCGCGTACGTTTCATAGTGAGCTTTCGCGATGCCTGAGGCTACTTTTCCGATTGCAGGCTTGGGATTCTCAGAAAGCGGCGCAGCGGCCCTTTCTGAAGTTTTCTCGCACTTGCCTGCCCGCACAGGGATGGCCTTCGTTATTGTTTCGCCTCAGGGCACCAACCTTTCCGCGCTTTCTGCGCTTGCGAAATTCCCTGTCAAGAAAGTTCGCACCGCGACGGAACTGCAACCCGGCCACGTCTATGTCACTCCGCCTGGCGCGCTCGTTTCGATCCGCGCCGGCGTGCTGCAAATTTCTCGTGCCTCCCGTGAACCTCGCGGCTCCCTCTCCACGTCCACGGACGATTTTTTCCGTTCCCTCGCCGCGGACCGCCGCAACCATGCCGTCGCCCTCATCCTCTCAGGCGACACTCCGGATGGCGTTCAAGGCTGCGCAGCGATTCAGTCCGCAGGCGGCATCACCATGGCCTGCACTTCGTCGTCCTCGAATTCCCGGGTGCCGCAAATCGCCGCCGAATCCGGATGCATTGACTTCGTCCTGAATCCGCACGAACTCGCGAGCAAGCTCGCCGAACTCGCCGCTCACCTCTCGCGCCGTCCTGCCGCGCCCAGCTTCCTCGGTGATCATCACATCGTGCTGGCCTGCCTGCAGGAAGCTACCGGAGTCAATTTCAGCCATTACGCCCAGGCCACGCTCCAATGCGGCATCACCCGCCGCATGACCCTCAACAACATCGCGACCCTGAACGAATACTTGCGCTACGTGAATGAAGAACCCAGCGAACTCCGCGCCCTGTTCCGCGACCTCCTCGCATCTTTCACACCTTTCTTCGATCGCGAGATCCCCTTCGACGCCTTGAGCCGAATAGTCTTGCCCGCGCTGCTCAGCGTTCACAGGACGCCAGACGCCCCGCTCCGGATTTGGGTCCCCGGCTGCTCTTCCGGCGAGGACGTGTACTCCATCGCCATCGTCCTGTCGGAGCTCCTGCACGCCAAGCGAGAAAGCGCGTCCGGCAATGGCGCTGCCTCGCCGCCGCAAGTTCAAATTTTTGCGACGGATATCACCGCCGCCGCCCTCGAAACGGCTCGCACCGGAATCTATGACGAGTCTCGCATGACCAACGTCTCCCCGCAGCGCCTCAAGAATTTCTTTTCCCCCGCCACCGGCGGATTCCTGATCAACAAGTCCATTCGCGATATGTGCATTTTTGCCCACCAGGATCTCGCCAACGATCCGCCGTTCTCGCGCATGGATCTTATCAGTTGCCGCCGCGTTCTCAATCGCTTGCATCCCCTGGCGCAAAAGCGCGTCGTCTCCCAGCTGCACTACGCCCTGAGTCCCGCCGGACGGCTGACCCTGGGCGATTTCGAGGACGTCAATCAGCTCTCCGATTACTTCGCGCCCGCCAATGGCCTCAAAAATATTTTCCGAAAGCACGCGCGTACCACTTACTTGGTCCCATATTTTCCCAAGGACATCGCGGAACTCACGCCGCTGCGTGGACCGCGCACTGCCGCACCGGATACGCGCGAGCTCGACGAAATCAAGCAAGCGGAGAATCTGCTCACCGCCCGCTTCCTGCCCGCCAGCATCGTGGTCAACGAAGATCTGCAAATCCTGCGAATTTGGGGCCATGTCGGCCCCTATCTCGAGCCTGCCACCGGCGCCCCCACCTTCGACCTCTCGAAAATCGCCGGCGATGCTCTGCTCAAGAGCATCCGAGCAGCGCTGCCGCAGGCCAACCGGACGAATAAACCTGTCCGTAAACGAAGAGTGACGATCGAATCAAAGGGTCGCGTTCGCTCCGTAAATCTGGAAATCTCGCCGCTCTCGCTGTCTTCCTCCAGCAGGAAGTTCTTTCTCATCGTGTTTCAGGAGGAATCGGCCGCGGCCGCCTCGCTGCCTAACGCCAAGTCCAGGCGCCTTAAACCCGCTCAGGTCGCCGCGCTCTTTCGCGAAAATAAACTTCTCGGCCAACAAACCACTCGGCTCAGAGACGAATTGCAGTCAAGCACGCAAACCCACGCCATCACTTCCGAGGAATATCAGTCCGCCGCCGAGGAGTTGCAGGCCGCCAACGAGGAGTTGGAAACAGCCAAGGCCGAATTGCAATCCGGCAACGAAGAGCTACGCGTCCTGAACGATCGCCTCCATCACCGCAATGCCGAATTACTCGAAGCGAATGAGGATCTCGCCGGCGTGCTCGCCAACGTCAACATCCCTTTGGTGATTATTGACCGCGACCTTCGCATCCGCCGCTTCACTCCCCTCGCGCAAAAGCTCCTGAACCTTCAGCCCGGCGACGTCGGACGTCGCCTGCGCGAAATTCGTCCCAATCTCGAATCCGCTGACCTCGAAGAACTGGCGCGCGAAACCATCCAGCACATGGCTACCAGCGACTGCGAGCTGCGCGAATCTCGCGTCGGAAAGTGGTACTCCGTCCGCGTTCGTCCCTACCGCGGTTCCGGCAACGAAGTGGAAGGCGCGGTCCTGAGCTTCCACGATATTGACATTCTAAAACGCAACCTCGACCAGACCCGCGTCTTCGCCGATGCCCTCATCGAAAACGCCCGCGAGGCCTTGCTGGTTCTCGACCGCGATCTTCGCGTCACTCTGGCCAATTCCGCCTTCTGCCGTCTGTTTCAGATTTCCGCGCCGGAAACGGAAGGAAAGCTGGTTTACGACCTCGGCGAGAAACAGTGGGACATTCCCGCCCTCCGCACCTTGCTCGACCACATCATCCAGCACAATCAGCGCGCCGACGATTTCGAAGTCTGTCACGACTTTCCGCATCTCGGCGCCCGCACCATGTGCATCAACGCCCGCCGCATCGAACCCCACCAGGGCGAATATCTGATTCTCTTGGCCATCGAAGATATTTCCGAGAAAAAGCGCCAAACCGAAGCGTTGCGCCGCCTTTCCACGTATTCCATGCGCGTCCAGGATGACGAACGCCGCCGCATCGCCCGCGATTTGCACGACATCACCGGCCAAAAACTCGCTCTGCAATCCATGAACCTCGCGCAGATGCTCCGCAAGTTGCGCGACAATCCCAGCGTCCTTTCCATCGCCCGCGAGTGCCAATCCCTCACCGACCAGATCTCCAGCGAAATCCGCACGCTTTCGTATCTCTTGCACCCACCGCTGCTCGATGAACTCGGCCTCGGCTCCGCTCTCCATTGGTACGCGCAAGGCTTTGAAACCCGCACCGGAATCCGCGTCACCGTCGATGTTCCCCCGGACTTGATGCGCCTTTCACCCGAAACCGAGGTCACGCTGTTTCGCGTGGTGCAGGAAAGCCTTACCAATATTCATCGCTACGCCAGCAGCCCCACCGCGGTCATCCGCGTGAACGCGGACGCCGAAGAAATGACCCTCGAAATTATTGACCACGGCAAGGGCATGGAAGTGAGTCCCGAAGCTCCGGAAACCTTCAGTGCCGAACGTCCCGGCGTCGGCATTCAAGGCATGCGTGAGCGCATGCGCCAGCTTTCCGGTCGGCTCGAAATCGTCTCGGTCCCCAATCGCGGCACGCGCGTCGTTGCCACGCTTCCCGTCGAAGGCGTCTCACGCGAGCAGGAAATCGCCGCGGCTAACGCTTCGGGAAACGAAAATTCCGCGGAAGACCACGCAGTTTCCGCGCCCGCCTCATCGCCAGAAAAGAAAGTGCGCGTATTGATTGCCGATGATCACGAAATCATGCGCCAGGGTGTGCGTGGCTTGCTTGCAGGCGAGTTGAAGTGGGAAATCTGCGGAGAAGCTGTCAACGGGCGGGAAGCCATCGAAAAAACTTTTCAGCTGAGTCCGGACTTGGTGATTCTCGATTTGAATATGCCGGTTCTGGATGGTCTCGCGGCCCTCCGCGAAATCGTCGCTCAAAGCCCGCGGGCCAAGGTTTTGGTCCTCACCGTCCACGATTCCGAGCGCATCATCCACGAAATCTTTTCCGCCGGCGCCGATGGCTGCCTGCTCAAATCGCAAACCGCCCAAGACCTGGTCCGTGCCGTGACCGCAGTCCTAGACGGCAAAATCTTTCGCCCAGATCCGAGCAATACCCAAAACTCCCAACGAGAACACCACAAAGTAGCCCGCTCAGTGCAGTAGCCAGCCGCTAGGTCACGCCGTCGATAATCCCAAGAAAAAAAATCTGAGGGGATCCGTAGGGTCGCTGCTAGTCGCAGATCCGCCGCAGGAGGACTGCGCCCCAGCTTGCCCGGACGTCCACCTTACCTCAACGTCGTAGGGGCACGGCATGCCGTGCCCACCGTCTCCGCACCCTCAAATATTTCTCTGTGGCTCTGTCTTTATTCCTTCAGGAAGGAAACTTCTAGAGGTTCTGCCAAGCCACGCGAGCCGCCCCCAAAAGCGGGCAATTCTCATTCAACACAACTTTAATCGGAATCTGCGAGAGGAAATCCTCCAGCTTCTCTTTATGCTTCACGGCCGCCGTAAATCTCCCATTCTTCATTTTCGGCAGCACCTTCACCGCAATCCCGCCAGCAATATAAATCCCGCCGCGCGCCACGGTCCGCAGCGCTAGGTTCCCGGCCTCCGACCCATAAATCTCCACCCACAAATCCAAAGTGCTCGCGCACACCGGACATTCCCCGGATAGCCCCATCCGCGTGATTTCCGGCGCCGGATCAATCGTCCCATCGTCAAATCCCGGATGTCGCACCGTCGGGCCCAGAAATTCATGCAGCCGCTGGAACCCGCCTCCCGACAAAATCGTTTCCGTGCTCACAAATTCCAGCCGCTCGTTCAAAAATTTCCAAAGCTCCGCCTGCTGTTTCGTATTCGGCGCAAAATCCGCATGACCGGCCTCGGTCGCCATCGGGATGTGCTGCTTGCCGTCCCAGTAAAGAACGCCTTCACCCAGCCCGGTGCCTGCCGCGATCACGATTTGCGTGGTTTGCGGCAAAGGCACACCCGCATGAATCGTCTCCAAGTCGCTCGGCTCCAGCACCGCGATCCCATAAGCAGCCGCTTCCACGTCGTTGATCAGCCGCACGTGCGGCACCTGTAGATGCGCCGCGACGTTCGCGCCGTCCACAATCCACGGAAAATTCGTTGCGTGGACGCGATTGTTCACCACTGGCCCGGCAATTCCGAAGGACGCCGCCGTCACCGTCGCTTTCGCGCCGTTCAGAAAATCCGTCGTGATCTCTTCCAGCCCCGAATGTTTCTGCGTCGCGTAACGTTTTTCGTTGACGCGGACCAACTTACCAGCCTTCACATCGAATAGACCGAGATTGGACTTGGTCCCCCCCAAGTCACCCGCCAAAATCATCACACCCTCCGCACCGGAAATCCGCTCATCATCAGCAAAGCAACTCGGCCCACGTTACAGCGGCCGCCACTGCCGCCCGTCGGGAACCGTCAGATCGTCCACGGCCTTCGGCCCCTGGCTCCCCGCCGGATAGTTGGGGAATGGCGGTGGCGATGCGCCCTGCCACGCTTCCAGGATCGGATCCACCAGTGCCCACGCCGCCTCCACGCTGTCTGCGCGGTCAAAAAGCGTGGCGTCACCGCGTATGCAATCATTAATTAGCGTCGCGTACGCCGGCCGCGTGCTTGTTCCAAACGCATCCTTGTATTTGAAATCCATCGTCACCGGCCGGATGTGCATCTGCGCTCCCGGCGATTTCGCTCCGAAAGAAAGCGAAATTCCTTCATCCGGTTGAATGTTCAAAATCAGCGAATTCGTTTCGTGGTCTTCGCCGCGGAAAACCATGTGCGGAGCGCTCTTGAACTGGATGGCCACTTCCGTTAGCGGCCGCGCCAGCCGTTTCCCCGTGCGCAAATAAAACGGCACGCCGCTCCAGCGCCAATTGTCCACATACAATTTTAAAGCCACGAATGTGTCCGTCGCGGAATCCGGCTTTACTCCCGGCTCTTGGCGATATCCCGGAACCGGCTTCCCGTTGACCTGGCCCGGCCCGTACTGGCCGCGCACCACCGACTTCCAGATCGTTTCCGGCGTGAAAGTCCGCATGGACTGCAACACCTTTATTTTTTCGTTGCGCACCGACGTCGCGTCGAACTTCGCGGGCGCTTCCATCGCGACCAGCGAAGTAAGTTGCAGCACGTGACTCTGAATCATGTCGCGCAACGCGCCCGCCGTCTCATAGAAAGCGGCCCGGCGCTCCACGCCCAGCGACTCGGCAGCGGTAATCTGAATGCTGTCCACATAATTGCGGTTCCACAGCGGCTCGAAAATCCCGTTGCCGAAGCGGAAAACCAGCATGTTCTGCACGGTCTCTTTGCCCAGGTAGTGGTCAATGCGATAGACCTGCGACTCGTCGAACGCCGCCAGCACCTTGCTGTTCAATTCACGAGCTGACGCCGAGTCGCGCCCGAAGGGCTTCTCAATAATGATCCGCGTCCAGGATCTTTCTGTCTTCGGTTTCGTCAGCCCCGCATTCTTCAGCTGCTCGATCACGTGCATGTATACTTCCGGCGGCGTCGCCAGATAAAAAAGACGATTCCCACCGAGAGGTCCTTCTTTGTCCAGCTCGTCCAGCCGCTGCGCCAGCATCCGAAACGCTTCGGGATTGTCGTAATCCCCCGTGAAATATTGCAGATGCTTCAGAAATTCGCTCTTCTGATTTTCGTCCGCGCCTTCTTCGTTTCCTTTGGGCAGCCCCTCTCCGGCCTTTTGCCGGAAATCTTCATCGCTCATGTGCGTGCGCGCAAATCCCAACAGCCGAAAACGCGGCGCCAGACACGAATGGTAGGAAAGATCGTAAAGTGCTGGCAGCAGCTTGCGCCGCGCCAAGTCTCCGGAAGCGCCAAACATCACAATTGCGCACGGATCGTTCGGTACCTCGCAATAATACGCGCCGCTCTGCGTGGCTTCGGCAGTGTCAACGGCTCGGGTATTCATAGAAATTCTCCCAGGTCTCAGCGGTTACATCCCGGCAGCTATCCAACAGTTTTATTAAAACTTTGCTCCCCAAGAGCCTACCACAACTCCCACACCACCCGGTTACAACCCCTGCCCCGCCAGCGTCCGGAGCCCCTCGCGAACCAGCGCCGGCCGGCTTGCCCTGAGAGCCCGCCCACGACAGTGTCAGGAATCTCCCGGGTCTAAAGTGTCAGACATGTCCCAGGTCTGCACCGCGCCGGGTATTCGGCAAAAAGAAGATCCAGCGCCGTAGGCCGCGGCAGAAATTAGCCCAGCGCGTGAGCGCTGGGTTTCAACGCAAAAAATGAGGAGCGCCGTAGGTGCGACACTCCGTTAATCCTCGCTCATCACTCCGCCAACTGGAATTTCCTCCTCCAATGCAGTATCTTGAATTGCACCTGATTCCAAGGAGACGCCTTCATGGCCGACGAGAAAAATTCTGGCAATTCCGCTGCAGCCGCTCCCGCGCAACCGGCGACCCAGACCGTGCGCATGGTGAAGTGCGTCAAATTCGGCCGCGAAATGCCCGGGCTCGACCGCGTTCCATGGAAAGGCGAAATCGGCAAACGCATCTACGACAACGTCTCCAAGGAAGCCTGGAAGCTCTGGGTTGAGCACTCCAAAATGCTCATGAACGAGTTCCGCCTCAATCCGCTCGATCCGAAGTCCCAGCAAATCATGGAAGAACAAATGGAAACCTATTTCTTCGGCGAAGGCGCCAAACTACCCGACAGCTACGTCCCTCCCAAGCATTAAGTGCAGCCCGCAAGCGGTGCGATTCGGAAGGGCGGGACTTCAGTCCCGCCGTAAGTTCTTGCAACACGTCGGGGCTTTAGCCTCTGAAGCCGCGTTTTTGTCACGAGCACGGCGGGCGTCTTCGCGGTATTTCTCTCCCCACTCTCGTTGCTCTCCATCTTTTCTCAGTGGACTCTGCGTTAAACCTTTTGCCTTTTGCGGTCGGCCCGCGCCGCGCGGCCCTCAACCCAAACCGAAAATCCCGCAAGTCCTCCCGCCTACTGCGCTAAACTAGACTGTTCAAATCACAGGAGCAGCGACTCTCGCATGAGCCCCCAATCCAAAAACACCTTCGGCACGCGCACCAAACTCCACGTTGGCAGCGACGCCTTCGAAATCTACCACTTTGCCGCGCTCGAACGCGCCGGCATCGGCAACGTCACGCGCCTTCCGTTTTCCCTGAAAGTCCTCCTCGAAAACCTGCTCCGCCACGAAGACGGCCGCTTCGTTTTCGATGAAGACGTCCGCGCGCTGGCCGCCTGGGATCCCACGAGCGCCCAGGGCGCCTCCGAAAAAGAAATCTCTTTCATGCCCGCCCGCGTGCTGCTTCAGGATTTCACCGGCGTTCCCGCAGTAGTGGATCTCGCCGCGATGCGCGAAGCCATGCGCCAACTCGGCGGCGAACCAAAAAAAATCAATCCGCTGCTCCCCGCTGAATTGGTGATTGACCACTCCGTCCAGGTGGACAAATTCGGCGTCGCCGGCGCCTTCGCCTTCAACGCCGACCTCGAAATGCAGCGCAATATCGAGCGTTACGCTTTCCTGCGCTGGGGCCAGAAAGGTTTTCAGAATTTCAAGGTAGTTCCGCCGGACACCGGCATCTGCCACCAGGTCAATCTCGAATATCTCGCCCGCGTCGTCTTCAGCGAACAAGCAAGACGGCCACGCCGTTGCCTTCCCCGATTCGCTCGTCGGCACCGACTCGCACACCACTATGGTCAACGGCCTAGGCGTCTTCGGCTGGGGCGTCGGCGGCATTGAAGCGGAAGCCGCCATGCTCGGCCAGCCGCTCTCGATGCTGATTCCCGCGGTGGTCGGCTTCAAATTGCACGGCCGCTTGCCCGAAGGTGCCACGGCCACCGACCTCGTTCTCACCGTCACGCAGATGCTGCGCAAAAAAGGCGTCGTCGGAAAATTTGTCGAATTTTACGGCACGGGGCTTTCCAGCCTCACCCTTCCCGACCGCGCCACAATCGCCAACATGGCCCCCGAATACGGCGCCACGATGGGCTTCTTCCCGGTTGACGCCGAAACTCTCGCCTACCTTCGCTTCACTGCGCGCAAAGAAGATCAGGTCCGCCTGGTCGAGGCTTACACGAAAGAGCAAGGCCTCTTCCGCACCGATCACACTCCCGATCCGATCTTCTCCGATCGCCTCGAGCTCGATCTCGCAACCGTCGTCCCCACCATGGCCGGTCCCAAGCGTCCGCAAGATAGCGTACCGCTCACGCAAGCTAAATCGTCCTTCGAAAAAACGCTCACCGCGCAACCCAAGCACGTCAGCGTGCAAAATAATGGCGATAAATTCGATCTCGCCGACGGCTCCGTCGTCATCGCCGCCATCACCAGCTGCACCAACACTTCCAATCCATCCCTCATGCTCGGCGCCGGCTTGCTCGCCAAGAAAGCGGTCGAGCGCGGCCTGCAAACCAAGCCCTGGGTCAAAACCAGTTTCGCCCCCGGCTCAAAAGTCGTCACCGACTACATCGAAAAAGCCGGCCTCTGGCCTTTTCTCAATTCGCTGCGCTTCAATCTGGTCGGTTACGGCTGCACCACTTGCATCGGCAATAGCGGCCCGCTTTCCGAACCCATCGGCAAAGCCATTAAGGACAATAATCTCGTCGCCGTCTCGGTCCTCAGCGGCAATCGCAATTTCGAAGGTCGCATCAATCCGCTCTGCCGCGCGAATTATCTCGCCTCTCCGCCGCTCGTCGTCGCCTACGCCCTCGCCGGCCGCATGGATTTCGACATCGTCAACGAATCCCTCGGCAACGATAAATCCGGCAAGCCCGTTTACCTACGCGATATTTGGCCCACGCCCGAGGAAGTCGAAAAAACCATGCGCTCGTCCGTCACCAGCGAAATGTTCCGGAAGGAATATGCCGACGTATTTACCGGCGACGAGCACTGGCGTGCCCTGCCCATCCCTGAAGGCGATCTCTACGCCTGGGACGCGAAATCCACCTACATCAAGCATCCGCCGTATTTCGAAAATATGCCGGTCAAGCCGGTCGCGCTCGGCGATCTGCACGGCATGCGCGCGCTCGCCGTCCTGGGCGACAGCGTCACCACCGACCACATCTCGCCCGCCGGCTCGATCCAACCCGATTCTCCCGCGGGAAAATATCTGATCGAGCACGGCGTCCAGCCGAAGGATTTCAATTCCTACGGCGCACGCCGCGGCAACCACGAAGTAATGATGCGCGGCACGTTCGCAAATATTCGCCTGCGCAATCTGCTCGCCCCGGGCACCGAAGGCGGCTGGACCCTCCATCAGCCCGGCGGCGAAAAAATGTCCATTTACGATGCCGCCATGAAATACCGCGAAGAACACGTCCCGCTGATTATTTTCGCCGGAAAAGAATACGGCTCCGGCTCCTCGCGCGATTGGGCCGCGAAGGGCACCATCCTTCTCGGCGTCCGCGCGGTGCTCGCGGAAAGTTTCGAACGCATTCACCGCAGCAACCTCGTCGGCATGGGCGTCCTGCCGCTCGAATTTCTCCCCGGCGAAAATCTGAATTCGCTCGGCCTCACCGGTCTCGAAATTTTCGACGTCGAGGGATTAGCTCACAATTTCGAGCCGCGCAAAAAAATGAAAGTCCGCGCGCGCAAAACAGACGGCAAGGAAATCACGTTCACGGCAGTAGCCAGGGTTGATACGCCCTTCGAGGTAGCCTACTACCAACACGGCGGGATCCTGCAATACGTCCTGCGTCAAATGCTCTAGGCTGGCAATCTCAACGTTCGTGGCCTTCGGTATTATGCCTCTGTAGCGGCGGTCTTCAGACCGCCATTCGTCCTCAGGCGCGATTCCCCGAAAGATGCGGCCCCGCATGATCCTTCAAACGCATCCTTAAAATCACGGGCGCCGCCAAAGCAAACACCACCGCAAACACCACGAAAAATCCTGCAAATGCCACCAGAAAATCCGCGCCCCGGTGATGCAATAGCATCAGCGCAACGTCTCCCAGCCCAAAAGACAGCGCAAACACAATAACCGCTGAAATTGGCGTCGGGCAAAGACTCGCGTGGCACTCCGGACACACCACGCCTGAGAATCCTGACGTCGTCCAAACTGCCTTAGCCGGAATGTGCTTATGGCACTGCGGGCAGGTCATGGCGGTGTACCTCCCGAAGAATAAACCTAGTCAAACAGGTCGTCCGAGCGGCTGGGGGCCTCCAACAGCCCTAATCTACCACGACCTGCACCGACGTCAAGTGCTGATAGCTTCCGCTCGCCCCGGAGATCCTAATCTCATATGTCTGCGGCTGCGGCCCGCCTCCCCCGCCGCAAGCCGCCATCATGTTCACCAAAATAATCGCTCCCACGCAACAAATTGCAATCATCGCCCGCCGCCGCCACCCAGAATCCAGCGCGGCAGCCATACCGAAAATCGCAAAAATCATGAACAACGCAAATCCCCATCCCCACTCACGTGCCGCGCTGCGGAAGAACGCAAGCCTTCCCATCCCATAAAAATCTTGCACGAGGGCTGTAGCTGGCACCGTAACCGCCACCGCCACGCTAGTTCCCCCAGCCACAGGCGTCGCCGGATTCGGCGTGAATGCGCAACTCGCCCCCGCCAGCGGAATACTGCACGTCAACTGCACCGCGCTACCCGTCGCGCCCACAGGCTGCAACGAAAATTTATAATTTGCGGTTCCTCCGGGGCTCACCGTCGCGCTCGCCGGTGTCACCGTCCCAAACGAAAAATCGCACGGCGCTCCCATCACGCTGAACGTCAAACTGTTCGTCGTCCCCAGCACCGGATCGGAAATCGTAACCGGCACCGCCCCGCCGCAGGGCGCGCCCGCGCCAGACGCCGTCGCAGTCAAAGTAGTCGCGCTAACAAAAGTCGTCGCGAGCGCCGCGCCATTAAAATTGATCACGGAGTTCGCCGTGAAAGAATCCCCGCTAGCAGTTACCAAAAATGATCCGCCGCCAAAACTCGCCGACGCCGGACTCAACCCCGTCAGCACGAATCCAGGCAGCGCCGGCAGTACCGTGCTCCACGCTCCGCGCCCGTGCGTCGCCGCTACCAACAGCCGCGAAGCGCTGCGCAGCTTCAGCGACATCACTTGTGAATTCGGCAGCCCCGCCTGCAGCACGCTCCACGTCGTCGCGCTTCCAGCCGTAGCATTGGCGCTCGCATACACTCCAGCGTCCGTCGCAATATAAATCGTGTTGTCGGTCGCGTCCGTCGGATCAATCACAATATCGTTCACCGGCACATCCGGCAGATTGCCGTCCACCTGAATCCACGCAGCACCCGCGTTATTCGTAAAGAAGATGTGCCCCAGCCCGTCGCATCCGCTGCTCCCCGGACACGAAAATCCCGAATAGCTCACGAACGCAGCCTTCGGATTCGCGGAATCCACCGCAATCGCCGTAACGCTTCGCGCCGGCTGGCCCGCCTGATTCACCTTCTGAATATCCGGCGCGCCCTGCAGCGCCTCCGACGATTGCCAAACCTGCCCATCCGAAGTCCCCACCCAAATCGTGTTCGAATCGCTCGGCGCCACCGCCATCGTCGTCACAAAATTGTCGCTGCCGTCCGTCGTCAAATCGCTCGTGATCGCCGACCAGTTCCCGCCCGCATTCGTCGTCTGATACAGCCGGTAAGTCCCAAAATAAAGGTTCTGGCTATTCTTGGTATCCAGCACGAGCGGCGGAATAAAATCGGCGTTGTCGCTGAAATTAATTCCGTTGTTGAAGTCAATCGCCGCCCAGTTGATCCCATCCTGCCCCGGCACTCCATTCATGGTGTTTTTATTCAACGTTCCCGGCCCGCCCAAATAACTGCAAGCCGCATAAATCGTGCTCGGCGTCCGCGGATCGATCGCCGTGTATCCGCCGTCGTAAGGACAAGCCAGCGCCGCGCTCCAATCCAGCGTCCCGCTGTATTGCTGGATGTCGTTCCCTTGCGTCCCGCCAAAAACAGTTTTGTCCGTGCTCGGATGTATCGAAACCCCCGGATAAAACTGGGTCAAACTCAGCGAAGTATTCGGATTTCCCGTATCCGTATTCAAATCCGCCCAATGCTGGTTCCCCGCCGCCACGCTCGGATTGAAAACGTCCTGCGACGCCCACACCCCGCCGTCGTTCCCTACGAACATCGCGAGAACGTGCGAACCAGACTCCACCGCAAATTTCAAAGCGTGCACATCCACGTGCGTCGAGGTTCCGTTGCCGCTGCCATCCGCGCTCACGTCGCCCCACGTACTCCCTCCATCCAGCGACCGGTAAATGGATGAGGTCCCAAACGCGTTCGTCGCCAGTTGCGGCTGCGCGGATCCTCCGGCAAAAATAATCGCCCCGGACGTCCGCGGCACCGCCACAATCTTCATGTCGTAAAAACACTGCGGCGCGCAAAAATCCGGCAAGTTCGACCCGCTGGGATAAATCGCCGTAAATCCCGGCCCCGAGCCATTCGACTGAATCCCCGTGCCCTTCAATACGCCCAGCAAATTGTCCGACTTCGTGCTCGCGTCCGCGATCGCCACATACAAGATCGAACTGCTCGTCGCGCTCCCCGCCACGAGCCCCAGCGAAATACCTCCATAAAGTGACGGCGTCGACGCAGCATCCAATCCCGTCACGCGATTCCACGTCACTCCCGCATCGTGCGAAATGTAAACGCCATTGCAAGGCCCGGCGGCACATGCCGCTCCCGCGTCCGCATCCCCGTTCAGATCGCCCAGCGCTGCGAACACGGTATTCCCGGTCGCATCGCTTGGGTCAAACCTCACATCCGTCGCGGGATTAAACGGCGCGCCCGCCGCTCCGCCTCCATCCGGTTGGACGCGCGTCCAGTGGGCGCCTCCATCCGTCGAACGCCACACACCCGAAAGCAGTGCTCCTCCCGCCGCAAAATCCGTTCCCTGCACCGCCGCCAGTATCACCGGAGTCGCTTGATGCGGCTGCACTGCTAGCGCCGCAATGTAAGGCCCACTCGCGCCAGGCCCCTGCGACGCGCTGGCCGTGAACGTCGCATCCAGCGTCCACGTCTGCCCTCCGTCCATCGAACGCAGCACGCCAGCGCCATATATATTGTCCAGTGCGTAATTCGATTCGCCGGTTCCCACCAGAATTTCCGAGCTCTGCACGTGCCCGTTAATCGTCTGGCAGCTAGAGGAAACCAGTGCCAGCGCCCCCGTCGCCAGTGAAGGCTGCTCGTCCGTCAGCGGTTGCCACGTCACCGGCTTCCCGCTCAACGCATTGAAACTCACCCACACGCCGCCGTCCGCGCCTCCCGCATACACCGTATTCCCCGTCGCATCGCACGGATCAACCGCCAACGCCGTAACCCGCCCCGAAACATTTCCATAAAACATCGTGTTCGCCGTGGGCTGCGGTCCTAGCGGCGTCCACGAAGTCTGCCCAAGCGCCGCTCCGCCGCGCGCGCTGAGCCGCTCGGCAAAAGTCCCTTCCGCCGCAATCATCTTCTTATTTTGCGCAAACGCCCGCAGCAGCAGCGCGCCAGGGACGTGCCCGTTCGCCGATGCGCGCTGCCGGAAAAACCACTCCGCGCGCAAACGCACCAGTTCAGCAGCATTCAATGCAGTTTTTGTTGAAGTTTGTCGCGAAGAAATCTGTTGCGCCAGCAGCGGCCCCAGCGCCACCAACAAAACACACACGCACACCACACCGGAAATCCCAGTACGGTGTTTCCGGCCCCATTCCACGATTGCTGCTAAACCTGGCCTGACCCCGATTACCCCGCCACCCCGCTCCCCCAAAGATCACCACCCCCCGCCGACAAACACTATACTAGCCAAAAAGACGCGACCGTTGCATGTCCGACCAATCCCCGGCCCCACCTTCGATTTTTCTACCGATGCTAGAATCTCGTCTGCAGCCGGTGGTATCGTAGGCCCCGGCAAGCTGTTCGGTGGCAGCTTCCCAGCCCACACCGCGGCCCGAACGCATTGCGCCTATCCCACAAAAGGAGCATCCCATGAAGCCTAAACACAATTTTTCGCGCTTTGTTCTCGCCGCATCGCTTCTTTTCTTCTTGTCCCTTCCGGTTTTGGCTCACAACCATCCCACCGCGCTTCAGGCCACAAAGTCCGCAGCTCCCACCAGCAGCAATCTCGTGGATTTGAATAGCGCAACCAAAGAACAACTTGACGCGCTGCCGGGAATCGGCGCCGTCTACTCGCAAAAAATAATTGACGGCCGCCCGTACCATGCGAAAACCGACTTGGTCAAAAAGAAAATCATCCCGCAGGCCACCTACAACAAAATCAAGGATCTCGTCATCGCCAAGCAGCCAGCGAAGTGACCGCGCTGACTATGGACAGCACGCAACAATGCACGGCGAGTCCCTAGCGGCCCGCCGCGCGGCGCTCCGCTCCCATCCATGAACCTCGCGCTCCTATCCCCGGCCATCCCCCAAGGCAGAGAACTCACTGCCATCCTCGTAGTCGTCAGCTTCTCGGCAGGCCTCAACGTCTACGCTACCGTCGGAATGTTAGGGTTGCTCGGAAGGTACCACGTCCTCGTCCTGCCTGATTCGCTGCACAAACTGCAAGACTGGACAATAATCACGATCTGCGCGGTGCTTTTCCTGCTCGAATTCGTCGGCGATAAAATTCCGCTCTTCGACCTCCTCTGGAACGCCGCACACACGTTCGTGCGCGTTCCCGTCGCCGCCTACCTCGCCTACGCCGCCACTTCGCGATTGCCGCAATGGGAACAAATCGCCGCCACTTTCGCCGGCGGTTTGATCGCGCTCGCCGCACACGGAGGCAAGACGACCGCCCGCGCCGCGATCACTCACTCCCCCGAACCATTTTCGAATTTCGCGCTGAGCCTGGGCGAAGATGCCCTGGTCGTATTCCTGATGTGGATCGTGACGCAACACCCCTACTTAGCGTCAACGATCGTTGCGATAGCCCTCTGCGTAATCGTAATCCTACTGCGCGTTGTGACGCGCGCCCTCCGCACCCTCTTCAGCGACGCAGAAAACGCCCTGACCGTCCCGCCGCCCCAGCGCTAGCAACTGTCCGCGGGGCGCTGCTAGCTGCTCCCCATCCTGCCACCCACGCGAACTTTCCACTGGTTAAGGTTTCTTCTTCTTTCCGAACAAACCGCCAATCGCCCCAGCCGCCGCCCCAGGCGCTTTCCCCGCATCTCCCACTCCCGCCATTCCGCCCTTCACCAAACTCCCCGCTGCTCCACCAATGTCCGGAATAATCTTAGGATCCGACGTCGTCCCCTGCACCTTGAACGGTATCCCTCCGCCCGAATTCCCCTTCCCGCCCCCCATCATGGAACCGAGCTTGCCCGCTCCTCCAGCAACCTGAGTAATTCCCGTGCCAATTCCTCCCGCCAGCTTCGCCACCATCTTGAAATCCAACTGACCACTCGGGCTCATCGTGCCCGCTCCCGTGACGCTCCCAATCGTCGGTACCACCAAATTCAAATCATCAATCTTCGTTCCCGTCGGATCATAGTGCGCCGTCGCGCTAAGCGTCTGAATCTCGGTATCCGACGACGATCCCGGCCCGCCGCCCAGCCCGGTAAATGACGACAGCGCTCCCA
Source organism: uncultured Acidobacteriota bacterium (assembly GCA_963834215.1). Classification (GTDB taxonomy): domain Bacteria; phylum Acidobacteriota; class Terriglobia; order Acidiferrales; family UBA7541; genus Palsa-295. The sequence goes on from CAWIAM010000003.1 coordinate 123,118, forward strand.
GCTTCGATTTCAAACTGAATCCCGCCAGCTTTGCGTTCTGCATATTCACTGGCCCCGCCACCACCAATTTGTCCACCGGCCCGCTCAGCGTCAGATTCGCAGTCAGAGTTCCACCCTGCAGCTTCGACCCCGGCGGCAACACCACTCCCACCGCCGGCAAAAATCCTTCCAGATCGCCCAACGGCATTCCCTGCGCATTCAATTTCATCTGCACTTTCGTCTCGTCACCCGCCGTGCTGTAAGTTCCGGTCAAATGCGCAAGCGCGTTTCCGATGTGAATGTCTCCCTGTTTCAGCACGCCGGATTGATCCTTCATCGTGTAGTCCGTCGCATAATCCACATTCAACGGCACGCTCGAAGGCGCTCCTGATGGCATCACCTTGAGCTTGTTCGTCTTCACCGACCCCTTCGAACTCATCACCTTGCCGTCGGAGTTCAGGTCGCCGTTGAAATCCACGATCCCGGCGATCCCCGACGCCGGATCAATAAACCCCGTCTTCGCCAAATCGAGGTGCCCCACGTTCACGGTCGCATTCAACGGCGTCGCCGATGTATCCGTCTGGTTGATCGGTCCCGCCTTCCCTTCCACCTTCAAATCCATGTCGCCCGGCCCCGTGGCTGTCAACTTGAAAGGAAACTGCGTCGTATACGAAAGGTCCGAAGCCTCCAGGTTCACGTTCGAATAAATGCTAGGCTTGGTCTTCGCGCCCACCTCCCCGACAATCATTTTCCCGTTCGAAATCTTCAGCTTGTCCACGCTGAATCCCGGCGCGGTCGGCGTGGATGCCGCTCCGCCGCCACCCGCTGCGGGCGCAGACGCGCTGCTCTTCGATTGCCCCGCGGCACCCAACGTCGAATAATTCCAAGTCCCGTTCGCGTTGCGCAGCAAAGTGATCTCGGGTTCTTCGATGGTGAACGAGCTCACGTTCAACTGCCGCGAAAAAATCAGCGGCATCATCGCCACGCCCACGTCCAGCGACTTCGCTGTCAAAAACGCCCCATTGCTGTACGCCGGGTCGTCTGCCACCGATACATCCTTCACCGTCACCGACCCCGAAATGATCGAAAGTCCGATGTCGCCAATCCCCACTTTGCGCCCCAGCGCCACGCCCAGCTTCGTTTCCAAAGTCGGCTTGAATTGGTTCACGTTGATAAAAAGCGGCAACGCCAAAATGATCAAAATTAGTAACACAATGATGCCGCCGATAATGAGAAGGGGTTTTCTTTTCATGATGAGCCTCCAGCAGAAGTAAATATCAACCCGCGCCCTAGGGTTGGCCGAGGAGGACGCCATCATACCTCCGCCGCGTTCCGTCCGGCAAACGCTGCGCGGCGCAGCACGACCCGCCAGCCGCATTCCGTCTGCGCGGCAAGATCGCGTGGAGTGCGGCGGCACGCCGCCGCTTTCTCCCAATGCCGAAGCCGCAAAAAACGATCCAGGCGAGGCAAGCCTCGCCTAGCAAGCTGTCGCCCGGTCCTCTTTGCCTCTCTGTCTCTATGTCTCGCGTCTCTGTGCCCTCCGCCTTCCTCTGTGCGCTCTGTGTTAAATCTTTGAAGCAAGAAACAACTGAGCTCCGCTCCGTCACCGCAACTCCTCGAGCCCCTCCATGTCCCTTTCCTTCCCTACCTCACGATCATCCCTTTTTCGACGCTTGTAATAGAACGAACGGTCGTGCTATTATCCGCCCGTGAAAACGAAAGCCCACAACGAAGCCCGCGCCACCAGCGCCCTGCCGCCACCCGCCCGCCGGCCTCGTGGCCTGAAAACCCGCCACGCCATCCTCCGCAAAGCCGTCAACCTCGCCTCCATCGAAGGCCTAGAAGCCCTCACTATCGGCAAACTCGCCGCCACCCTCCGCATCAGCAAGAGCGGTCTCTTCGCCCATTTCGGTTCCAAAGAAGATCTCCAATGCGCCGTCGTGGACGAAGCGCGCGATATCTTCGTAGAACGTGTCATCCTTCCCGCCGCAAATCTCCGCGGCGTCAAACTGCTTCGCACTCTCTGCCAAAATTGGCTCGCCTACGGCGAAGATAAAACGTTCCCCGGCGGCTGCTTCTTTTCCGCTGCCTCGCTCGAATTCGACGACCGCCCAGGACGCGTCCGCGACCGCATCGTCGAACTCATGAAAAAGTGGCTGGGAAATCTGGAACGCGCCGCGCGCGAAGCGCAATCTGCCGGCGAACTCCGCAAAGACGTTGACGTGCGCCAGCTAGCCTTCGAGATTCAAGCGCTCGCCATGGGAGCGAACTGGAGCTCGCGCCTCTTTCGCGATCAGCGCGCTTACAGTTCCGCGGGCGACGCCATTTTGCGCAGGATTGACGAAGTCACCACAACAGTCCAATCGAGGAAGTGATGCGTAGAGGTCTGCGACGGCTCGCGTGCGTTTGCACCTGTGCTGGATTGCTCGTGACGCTAGCCCCTCACGCCGCGCAAGCGCAGACCCAACCCCCACCGACCAGCAGTGAAATTCCGCTCCAGCGCTGCGACAGCCTTCCAGTCATCGTCCTGCAAATAGACAAACAGGACAAACGCTTCCTCATAGATACCGCCGCCACTTCCATGCTCAACGAAAAATCCTTCCCGCAAGGCCACGCCAAGGAAGTCCGCGTGCAATCATGGAACGAAATCACGCCCCTGAAAGCGCGCGAAGTCTCCGTCAACGAACTTTCCCTCGGCAATCACACTCTTCGTGCAATCAGCCTACCTGCGATTGATTTGACCGCCATCGCCAAAGCCTGCGGCGGCCCGCTCGACGGCGTCCTCGGCGTGGATCTCCTCGAACGCCTAGGCGTCACCATTGATCTAAAACGCAGCGTCGCTCGCCTCGCCATCTCCCCGCCCAGCTCCTCCGAGGAATCGCTCATCGCCGAAATGGAAAAGGCCATGCACTCCTGCTCCGAAGCTTTCAACAACGCCGACGCCGATAAGCTCGCCACCTGCTTCGATCCCGATTTCGTCCTCAGCTCTCCCGCCGGCGAACTCCGCGGCCGCGAACAGGCCACCAACCATTTACGCCAGCAATATTTTCACCTCGTCCCGCGCGCCCACCTTTCCATGACGATAAACGATCAACGTGCCGTCGGCGACGTCGTGTGGAGTCTCTACGACTACACCATCGAATCCCCCAACGTTCACACCACCGGCCGCGGCATGATGCTCTGCCGCAAATCCGATAATCACTGGTACATCCTCAGCATGCACGAATCCCCCAACGATCCCACCTCCGCCCGATAGTCATTTCCCGCGCCCTTCACCGTCGACAACCTCAATGGTATGATTCGTTCGCATAACGCACGATGCATCGCGCATCGCACGATTCGTAATAAAGAGGAGCCGAACGAGGGCTCCGCAAATGAAGGGTCCATCCACCCAGCCCCGGACCAACGATATATATGTTTTTTTCAGCGAGTGTGACCTGAAGGTGAAACGCCCATGATCCGAATCATCACCATCGAACGCGAATACGGCAGCGGCGGCGTGGACATCGCCCAAAAAGTCGCCCAACGCCTCAACTGGAAACTCTGGGACCAGCTCCTCACCAACGAAATCGCCCGCCTGATGGAATGCGACTGCAGCGTCGTCGAGCAGCACGAAGAAAAAAAAGATCCCATGTACTACCGCCTCCTCAAAGGTTTCATGCACGGCAGCTACGAAGGCAGCGTCCACGCTCCCAACCCGAATTTTGCGGACACTGACTGCATCCGCCAGGTCTGCGAACGCGTCGTCACCAGCGCCGCCGAAGCCGGCCAGTGCGTCATCGTCGGCCGCGGCTCCGCCTACTACCTGCAAAATCGCCCCGATGCCTTCCACGTCTTCGTCTACGCCCCGCTCCAGGAAAAAATTCGCCGCTTGCGCGCTCAGGGCAAAAGCGAAAAAGAGGCCGCACAGCTGGGAGAAAGCGTGGACCGCGACCGCGCCGCCTTCATCAAACAATATTTCGGCGTGGACTGGCCCGACCGCCAGCGCTTCCACCTGATGATCAATTCCACAATCGGCGAAGACACCGCCACGGACACAATCCTCAACGCCATCGCCATGGCAGGAAAACCAAACACCACGACAGCAGCCGCGCCAATCCACCAAGCCATCAACTAGCGCACAGGCATCGCCTGCATGCCATCTCGAAGAGTCACCGCGAGTCGCGCGCCAAATCCTACGGCTTCACGATCAACGTAAACTGCTGCGCATGCGTAGGCGCATTCGCGCCAGACGCCGTAACCGTCACCACATAGCTCGTCGGCTGTCCCGCGCTCGATGGCGCACTGTATCCCGCGCAACTCACTGTCGCGACCAACGCCACAAGCACCAGCCACATCGCAAATGCCGGTACAAGTTCCGCAACGCGCGTCACGCGCCGTCTCTTGGCGGTCGCGGCCACGAATCCCATCATGGCGATTGCGAAAATGTACAAAACCGCTCCGCGCGAACCAGGGAATGCACCGCTCGGGGTTCCGCCCGCTGCAGCAGCATCAGGCGCCTGCACGGTCAACATCGCACTCGCGGACCCTACCCCAGGAGTCACGCTCTGCGGATTGAAACTGCAATTCGCGCCCCCAGGCAATCCAGAACAAGCCAATCCCAAAGACTGCTTGAATCCGTTCGTCGGCGTCACCGTGATCGTCAACGTCCCGGAACCACCCTGCGCCACAGTAAGTGACGACGCACTCATGGCAAGCGAATAATCCTGCGTAGCCGCAGCAACGACAGTTACCATCACCGCCGCCGAATTCGAAGCCGTATAGTTCCCGTTGCCAGAATAAGCAGCGGTGATGCTATGAGTTCCCGTTGCGAGCGCAGCGCTGCTCAAAGAAGCCGATCCACCGCTCAACACCGCGGACCCAATTTGCGTAGAGCCATCCAGAAAAGAGATCGAGCCAGTCGGCAGGCCGCTGCCCGATTGCGCCGTAACTCCCGCGCTAAAAGTAACGCTCTGCCCACTAGTCACTTGCGTCGCCGACGCGGAAAGCGAAGTCGCCGTACCAATCTTCGCCGGCGTGGCAACGGTAACCGTCACTGCAACCGAAGACGAAGCCGCAAAAATCGCGTCGCCGGAATAATTCACGGTGAACGAATGGCTTCCCGCCGCGAGCGTGCTGCTGCTGAACGATGCCGTGCCGGCGACCAGCGAGGGCGTTGCGATCTGCGTCGCGCCGTCGAGCAGCGTCAGGCTGCCGGTGGGCGTGCCGCTGCCCGAAGCGGGCGCAACCTTTATATTCAGCGTCAGAGTTTGTCCGGTCGTGAGGTTCGTGGCTGACGGCATCACTGTCGTGGTCGTCGCAGTTTTCGCCGCCGCCGAAACCATCACCGACACCGCCGGTGAGGTCGATCCCGAAAAGTTGGAATCCCCAGAATATTTCGCGGTGATCGAATGCGAGCCCACGCTGAGCGTCGACGTCATGAACAACGTCTCGCCCGAACCATTGATCGTGCCGGTTCCGATTTGGGTGGTCCCGTCCAGGAACGCAACGGTGCCAGCGGGATCACCGCTTCCGGTTTCGGGCTGAACGGTCGACATAAAGGTCACGCTTTGGCCGCTCGTGATTTGCGTCGCTGAGGTGGTGAGCACCGTGTCGGTGGTTCCGAGAACCGCGACGGCCGGTGTAAAAACAAAAACAGTCGCCGAGTACGCCGGAAAATTGTAGGAGACCGAATTCGACGCCACCGAAACGGGCGCGCCGGCGACAATCTGCGTTAGGTTCGCGTTGCTGTAGGTGTAGACCGCGGCGCTCGAATTGGAATTGAAATTTGCGAGCGACAGCGAAGTCTGAATTGCGCCAGTCGTCTTGTTGATCGCCACCACCGTCAGCGCGCCATCGCTTTTCCGTAGCGCGCCGTAAACCGAAAGCTGGCCCTGATCCGTACTGGTCGAATTCACCGACGTTTCGCCGAACTGGCCGCCGGCGCCGTCAAAATTTCGGAAGATGCGGAAACTATATGCGACTGGATCGGTGGGCTTCGGCACGTTCCACATATTCGCGAAGTCCAGTCCCTGCACGCCGAAAATTCCCAGTACGTCGGTTTCGGTCAACATGTCCACCAGCGGATTGGTGCCCATGGCGAAACTGTATTCGGAAATCGACAGTTTGGTTCCGGGATAGTAAGTCTGAATCCAATTCTCAAAACGCGGCAGCAGCATCATCGGCCCATCAAAATAATACTGCTCCACCCACGTCCCCGAGTTGTACGTGGGGTCCCACAGCGAACGCGTATCCGCCAGCTCCGCTGCGTCCGTCGAACCGCCTCCATAATAATGTTCGTCAAAATAATCCAGGATCCGCTCTTGGTGCGCGGCGTCGTATGCCGCCATTTGTTGCAAATAATATTGCCCCGCGTACAAATTATTCTGCTTCGCGGGAGTTCCAATCCACCCGCCCAGCGTGAAATCCACCGGCCCGAAAACCTTCGCCGAAGGATCTGTCGCCTTGATCATCGCCGCATACTGCTGCCCCAGGCTGATGATCGTGTCGTAGTCCGGTTGCGTCGGTTCTACGTCGCGATGCGTGTTGCTCCAGCCGCCGGGCTCGTTGTCCAGTTGGTAGTAAGGAACTCCGCCGTTTGCCGCCGTCCCAAATGTCGTAATCAGGTGCTGCACCCAGCCCTGCTGCAGCGCCACGGTGTTATCAATGTGATTCGCATAAATGTCTGTGTCCGTCAGTTGCGTTCCATTCGACGCGATGCTGTTCCCGCAACTGTCGCCGTTCGGATGGACGTAAGGATTCGTGGATTGCTGCGGCCCGTACACCGAAACCGGAAAACTGCACGACCACGCCGCGGACTTGTTCACGTAAGGAATGATCGGAATTGTCAGCAGCGTGTGCGCGTTCGAAGCAGTCTTGTAAGTGTTGATCATCAGGTCGGCGGAAGCGCTGGGGACCGGCGTCGCTTCCCCGTTCCCGCCCATGAAATACCAATCGAATCCGGAATTGCTCGAATCTACTTGCCAGTTGTAACGAGTCGTCCCATCGCCACCCCAGCGAATATTTGGAACCTGTATTTCCTTCGCGAATCCTGCGTCCAATCCGTAATTCGCAATGCCATAAATATCCGGATTGATCGCATGCGGATTCCCCGCCGCGTCCACCGTAAGCGTAGGTGTGCTTTGGGCGAATCCGCTCCCGGTCCAAGCGCCCGCAAACGTCAGCAGTGCTGCCAGATAGCACGCTAAACGTAACCAGCTTCGATGCATCCGCAGCTCCACAAAGGCACGCACAGCAGAATTTGTTTCAGGAAATCACAAGGTAGCCGCGCGAAAAAAAGCGGTCAATGGTACGCAGGGTCAGGAGAAGACAGGTGTTAGAGGTTTGCAGTTGCAATTCTCTGCCCGGTTCAAAATCATGAGCGAATGTTGCAGACGAGCGCTGTGAAAAGCGTGAAAAGTGTCGATACTCCTCCAATTTTATTCCCGGTGCGTTTCACGCTATCTTGGCCGCCTCGCGGGGGGCTGCGCTCAGCGCGAAATAAAAGGTCGCGCCGTGGCCCTTCTTGCTCTCCGCCCAGATACGCCCACCGCGCCGGTGGATGATCCGTTGCGCCGTGGCTAGGCCGATGCCCGTTCCCGGAAATTCCTCCATTGCATGCAGACGCTGGAAAACCCCGAACAGTTTCTCGGCGTGGGCCGGGTCGAATCCCGCGCCGTCATCGCCAAAACTCCGATCCCGGAGTCGCCGATACGCTGATCCAATCGTACCCACACACCGCACGGAGACACACCGAGCCGCGCGCGTGAATGTGCACAATAGGATTTTTCGAAGGGGTAATTTCATGCTACCGGAAATGCCATTCGTGTCAACGCACGCGGTAAACGGTGTGTCGCCCCACGCACTGGCGAGTGGCTGACCCTCCCACGCGCCCCTAGACCGCCAACCGGCAAGAATGCGGCATCCTCAAAAATCTAAGAACAATTGCGCGGCGCAGCGGATGGCTCGGCCGCCCGCCGCACCAGGAAAGCTTGTGCCGTGGATTCCAACGTGAAATAGAACGTGGCACCCTTGCCGGGCTCGGCTTCCGTCCAGATGCGGCCGCCATGCCTTTGGACGATGCGCTGCACCGTCGCTAAACCTATGCCGGTGCCTTCAAATTCCGTGGCCTTGTGCAGACGCTGGAACGGCGCGAAGAGCTTGCCGGCATACTTCATATCAAAACCGGCTCCATTGTCTCGAACGAAGAATGCGGGAGTACCCCCAGCAAGAGTTTGGCCGATCTCAATGACCGTGTCGCTTCTTTGCTGAGTGTACTTGATCGAATTGCCGATGAGATTTCCGAAAACCTGCTTGATCAGCCCCTCGTCGCAAATCATGCGCGGCAGTTCGGCTACTTTCCACTGGATTTGCCTGGCTCCGGTGTCGCCTTCCAACTCCTCGCGTACTTGCCCGACGAGAGCGCTGAGGTTGACCGGTCTCAAGTTCAGGACGTGCTGGCCCACCCGCGCGAGCTTCAAGAGGTCATCAATCAGATTCCCCATCTGGCCGGCGGCCTTACAAATCCGGTCCAGATACGCTTGTTCATCGGGGTCGAGTTTGGAGGCGCAAGACTCCAGCAGAATCCTGGAAAAGCCGTCAATGTGGCGCAAGGGCGCGCGCAGATCGTGCGAAACCGAGTAGCTAAAAGCCTCCAACTCCTTATTCGCGGCTTCAAGCTCTGCTGTGCGCAGATTCACACGGTTTTCCAGCTCCTCATTGAATTTTCGAATTTCCTGATCGGCTCGCTCACGGGCGATGGCGTAACGAATTGCCCGCGAGAGCGCGCTTCCGTCCAGGTTGAGCTTGGCGACGTAGTCCTGCGCGCCTTCTTGCACCATTTTCAAAGCCAGCGTTTCATCGCCCAGCCCCGTGAGAATAATAATCGGAACGGCCGGGGCTTGCGCTTTGGCTTGGTCAAACGTCTCCTGCCCTTTGCTATCGGGAAGCCCCAGATCGAGAAGCAAAGCATCAATTCCGCCGCTGCTCAAGCGTCGCAACGCCGGACCCAAGCGGTCGGCGATCTCCAGGTCGAACGACTCTCCGGAAGTGTCGGAGAGGGACTCCTGGATTAAGCGCGCGTCACCCGCGTTGTCCTCCACCAGCAGGACCTTGAAGCGCCTCGCGCTTATTGTTTGTGGTTCGGCAGCTTCACTATGGCTAACCAAAAATCCTCCAGTGATTTCACCACCTTGATGAACTGGTCCAGGTCCACGGGCTTGGTGACGTAACAATTGGCGTGCAGGTTGTAGGTTTTCAGGATGTCCTCTTCAGCGCGCGAGGTCGTCAGTACCACGACGGGGATGCGTTTGAGGTCTGGATCTTCCTTGATTTGGGCGAGCACCTCGCGGCCGTCTTTGATCGGCAGATTCAGGTCGAGCAGAATCAGATCTGGCCGCGCAACGTTGTGGAACTTGCCTTGTTTGCGCAGGCACGACAGAGCCTCCTCGCCGTTTGTAGCGACCATGAGATTGTTGCGGATTTTGCTGTCACTGAGGACTTCTTGCGTAAGGCGGACATCGCCGGCATTGTCCTCCACCAGCAAGATGTCAACTATGGGCGACTGAGACTCGAAGTTCATTTTCCGTCCTCTCTTCCAATTGGGGTTGATTTTTGCAGACAGGTATAGTGAAACTAAAAGTGGAGCCTCCGCCCGGCGAAGGCTCCACCCAGATAGTTCCGCCGTGGCGTTCCGCGATTTTCTTGCAGATGGCCAGGCCGATGCCGGTGCCCGCGTATTCAGTCTTGGTGTGCAGGCGCTGGAAGATGACCCAGATGCGGTCGGCGTGCTCCGGAGCGATGCCGATACCATTGTCGCGTACGGAAATTTTCCAAAGAGCGCCTTGTTGTACGGCTGAAATGTGAATGCGTGGTGAGTTTTCGCCGCGAAACTTCATCGCATTGGTCAGCAGGTTTTGAAATAGTTGGCCCAGTTGGACTTCATCGGCCATTACCGGCGGCAGCGGATCGCGGGTGATTATTGCCCCGGCGTCGCGGACAGCCAGCTTCAGGTTCAGCAACACTCGGTCGAGCACTTCGTCGCACCGCTTGAATTCTAATGGTTTGGAGTGCGTCCCCACGCGGGAGTAGCTGAGCAGGTCGCTGATTAGGGTTTGCAGGCGCGTGGCTCCATCCACCGCATAGTGAATGAATTCTCGAGCATCATCGCCGAGCTTGTCGTTGTACCGTCTGGCGAGCAGCTGCGTAAAACTCGCCACCATGCGCAGCGGCTCTTGCAGATCGTGCGAAGCAACGTAAGCAAACTGCTGGAGTTCGGCGTTCGAACGCGCCAGGTCTTGCGTACGCTCGTTGAGCTCCGCCGTCCGGCGCGCCACGCGGTCTTCCAGGTCCGCATTCAGCTCCCGGATCTTCTCCTCCGCTCCCCGCCGCCGCGCCATTTCCTGATAGATCAGCAAACCAGCAAAAAACAGAAAGAGGAATCCGATCGTATTTCCGGCCACGATCACCGACTGCGAGCGCTTTGCGCTGACATCAGCTTCTTTCACTCGCACTTCGCGCAAGCGATGCTCTTCCGCCGTCATATCGCCGAGCACGGCGCGAACCTGGTCCATCGTCCACTTTCCGGTGCCATCCTCGACGGAGCGAACTCCGGCGGCAAGGCCCTCTTTTCTGCGAAGGCTGATGCGGTCGCGCAATTCGGAAGAGCGTGCGGCTAGCAATGGTTCCAAACGATCGAGGTTGCGTTGCTGAATCGGATTGTCGGAAGTGAGTTGGCGCAGCTCCTGGAACACCCGCTCAATCGCTTCGTCGGTATCGCGATAAGGTTCGAGGTACGAATCGTCTCCTGTGATAATGAAACCACGCTGGGCAGTTTCCGCGTCCACGGCAGCGATCAGCAAACCGTCTAAATGCTCAAGCACCTCGTGTGTGTGCGTGACCCACTGGACATCGTTCCTGCTGCGCAGAATGCTTCGGTAGGAAAGAACGCCGATGTAGGCCAAAGTTGCCAGGGCCACTACGATCCCTGCAATCAGTTTCGTCTTGAACGTCATGGCACACGCCGAAGTGGATGGCTCGATCAGCCCGGCAAGAACGGCAGAGGCTGAAAGTAAAGCCAGGAAGGGGGAACTCGATTGTGAAGCATGTCCGCTGGGCGTCAAGTAGAAAGTGAGAATAACGCGATCTGCAATATGACTCATTAGCTACAGGCTCTGACCGATTGGCTACAGACTCGATAACAGAACCATGATTTTCGTCAGGGCACGGCTTTAGCCGTGCCATAACCGGCGCACAATCTGAGCGGCTTTAGCCGCTGGGGGCACGAATTGCGAGCTGTTGACTTTGCCGAGAAGGCGCCATGATTCATCGTGCCGTTCCATTTTGAACTTCAATCTCACCTGCGAACCAAACGCCGAACCCAAAGCAGAACAGCCGCAAAACTAACGCGCGGCGCTTCAGTCGATTACGCGAAACGATCGATTCCTGTTCTTAGGTCCCGGATTGCTACGGCTACGCGTCAACTTGGAGGTAAAATGGTCGAGCGAGCGGTGAGCGCGGAAAAGCACGGCGGCGGCGAAAGTGGATTAGACGCTCAGAATCGAAGACGGCATGCTCGTTACCGATTCAGCGAACCGGTTACCCTTCGGCTCTCGCAAGGCTCCGCAAAACCAGGGATGACGCTGGAAATCAGCGTGAGCGGGACTTCGGTTATGACGGCCGCCGCGCTAAATGTGGGCGAAACGGTCGAACTTGAGTCCATTGCAGGCAGCAAGGTCCGGGCTGCGGTTCGACACAATACCGGCAGCGTCTTCGGCTTTGAGTTTCTCAACCTAACTCCGGAACAAACCCAGAAAATCGCAGAAGCGTGCAGCGTGCTCCCCGTCTACCGCACCTCACTGAGCATCTAGAACCAGTCGAACGCGAAAAGCTGTCGGCAGATGCTCGACGCCCTCGCCCTACGTACTGAATCACATACGACTCGGATTCCCATGTCGAAAGGATTAGAATGGCGGCATGTCACCCCGCCTTCGTGGCATCGTCCGGGCTTACCTGCTGTCAATCGCGTTTTGGTACGGCATCGCGATGCTTATGGGGCTGCAGTACAAGCCTCTCGATAGACATAATCTTTGGTTCTCATTCCTCGACCTGCTGATGCAAGCCGGAGTGCGCGCTTTTGCCTTGGCGTTGTGGACTCCACCCATCTTTTATCTGGCTGAAAAATATGTTCGTTATTCCGCGAACCGTTTTCGCTACGGGCTGACTTGGGGCCTTGGAGCAGTGCCGTTCGTATTGATCCACCTGACGATATTGTACCTGGTGGTTCCCCCGTATGTTTCGCGTTCACTTCCAGCATGGCTTGAAATTGTTCGAACCTCATTCGCCGACGAGACGCTCGTATACATCGCCATCGTTGTGGCGGGCCACGCTTACGCGTATCTGAAGCGCGTGCGCACGCAAGAAGCTGAGAAGTACGAATACCAGCAGGCGCTCGCCGCCAGTGAGCTGCAGGCGCTGAAGATGCAGCTCCAACCGCATTTTCTCTTCAATACGCTGCATGGAATCGCGACCCTGGCTGAGGAAGACCCCAAGACTGCCAAATTGATGATCATTAACCTCTCGAATTTGTTGCGCACAGCACTTGAGCGTGACAACTCAGACCTGATTCCCCTCGAGAGCGAATTAAAATTTGCGAAGGACTATCTCGATTTGGAAAAGATGCGCTTCGGCAGCCGGCTGAAGATCGAGTGGGCAGTGGCTCCGGAGACCTGTCAGTTGCTGGTCCCTCAGTTGATCCTGCAGCCGCTCGTGGAAAATGCCGTTCAACACGGCATTGCTCCGTTACGCGAGGGAGGCTGGCTCGAAGTCGCCACCGACACAAAGAACGGAATACTGAACATCCGCGTGCGCAATAGTGCCGGCGGTGAACCTTCCAACGGAACCGGCGTGGGACTGCGAAACGTTGAAGCCCGGCTAAAGTATCTGTATGCAGGTGACGCGAGCCTGCGTCTCGCAATCGCTGAGGATCGCACCGTCACAGCAAGTTTAACTCTTCCCACGTTGAATTCGCGGCCCGGCAACTCGAACGGACGCCGCGCCCTCGCTGCTTCTGAGGCCACTTCCGAGGCCAAAGACCCGTTATGCGCGTTCTGATTGTCGATGATGAACCCTTAGCCCTTACGGCGCTGGCACAGATCTTGGCGGCCAGGCCCGATGTCGAGCGTTTCGATTCAGCGCCCGACGCGCTCGCGGCCCAGCAGCGTTTATCGAAAGACTCTTACGACGTGATGCTGCTCGACATCCACATGCCGGAGCTGTCGGGTCTCGAACTATTGGGCCGCCTCCAGCGATCCGATCGGCCCGCACCCTCAGTGGTCCTGGTGACCGCATATTCTGAGCATGCCGTGGCGGCATTCGAAAAACACGCCGTGGACTACGTCTTGAAGCCGTTTTCACGCGAACGCGTCAACAAGGCTCTGGACTTTGCTGCTCAAAGAACGGCGAGCGAGAGAGCCGCGCGATTGCTGGAGTTGATGCCGCATCTTCGGCCACCGACCCAGCCGGCTTCCTCCAAGATCGCGATCAAGAACAACGGGCAGGATTCTCTTCATCGATCCCCGCGAACTGGTTGTGGTGCAGGCCGAGGGTAATTACGTCCTGCTTCAGCAGGAGACCGGTTCGTATCTGCTGCGGGAATCCATTTCCACGATCGCAGAGAAACTGAAACCATACGGGTTCGTGCGCATTCATCGCTCCGCGTTGGTGAATGCCTCGTTCGTGCGGGAACTCCGCCCGTGCTCGACGGGAGAATACGAACTTCGCCTGAAAGACGGAAAAGAATTTACAGTCACGCGAACGTACAAGAAAAATCTCAGATCGCTCGCAGGTTTCTGGGTCGGAACCGCAGCCTTTC
>CAWIAM010000004.1:0-17786 GCA_963834215.1 uncultured Acidobacteriota bacterium
GACGCTACGCGGCTCGCATCGCCACCGAGCCGGCGTCCGGCAGTCCCGAAACAATCTACTATGCGAAGGGACTCTCGGGCAATCGTTTGACTGCGCACGTTATTTGAACGGTTAGCTGCCGCAAAGGGTTGGCCGCGGCTTGTCGCTATTTGCAGGAGCGGCTTATGGCTGCAGCATGCTTTTGGCGTGGGCCAGAAAGGCGTCGGCGTCTGCAGGATTGGGCAAGCTGCCTTGCGCGAAATCGCGAGAGCCGCCGCCTTTCCCGCCAAATTGCTTGAGAGATTCACGCAGTGCCGCGCCCAAATCGGGCGCCAATCCCTTGGACTGCGCGAAGACGACGTGGCCGCCCTCGCGGCTGACCAGCAGCGCGACGACGTTATTTACTGCCGCTAGCCGCGCCGCCAGAAGACCGAGGTAGGCAGCCGTCGCTTCTGGAACTGCGGCCGCGACGACGCGAGGTTCTGCCGAATTGGCTTCGGACGCGGGCATGCCGCGCGATTCGTCATGCTCGCGCAGCAGAGCGCGCGCTTCGAGCAAAGCCAGTCGCTCATCAAGGTGCTTCACCGCCGAAAATTGCTCGCGGCGTTCGGTGGCCATCTTGCTGATGCCGACGGGAACGTCCGCGGGGCCACAACTGAGCAGCGTGGCCGCTTCGGTGAGCAGGCCAAAATCGCTGCGCGCCGCGGTCAACGCGCGATAGCCTGCCACGTATTCGACGCGCCACAAATCGCCGCGGCGGCGCTCGAGTTTGCGGATCAGGAGCAGGCCCGCTTGCCCCGTGCGCGCCAGATGCGTGCCGCCGCAGGGTTGGGAGTCGAATCCTTCGATTTCGACTGCCCGCAGAATTCCTTCGCGCTCCACTTTCTTGCGAATGCCCTGCTCGGCGAACTCTTCAGCGGTGCCGAAGCGGATTACGACCGGACGATCATCGAAGATGATTTCGTTCGTGCGGCGCTCGGCTTCTTCTAGATGGCGAGCGAGCACCGCGGGCGCGCTGAGGTCTATGGTCGAGATTTCCTTGCCGAGATGGAACGAAACAGTCTGCAATCCGAAGAGCTCGATGAATGCCGCGGAAAGCAAATGCTGCGCAGTGTGCTGTTGCATGTGGTCAATGCGGCGCGGCCAGTCCACATGGCCGTGAACAGCGCCCACCGGGACCTCGGCGGTGGTGTAATGAACGACGTGGTGTTCCAAGCCTGCCGCACCCGGCGCGCCCTCGTCCGCATCCAGAACTTCCACTACCGTGGCATCGCCGAGCTTGCCCAGATCGTGAGGCTGGCCGCCGGAGGTCGGGTAAAACGCGGTCTTATCTAGTATCACGCGAAACCGATCGCCCTCGGGGTCGCAGGAGACCACTTGCGCGTCGAATTCGCGCAGGAAAGAATCGCGGTAATAGAGCCTGTCCGTCAGGTCAGTTCCCTTTCACAAGAAAAGCAGGATAGCATAGTGGCGGAAACCTCAAAGAGCGGGGCAAGAACCGCGCGGACACGATAGAATTGTTCCGTGCCCATACAGCTGATTGCCACGGATATTGACGGGACTTTGCTCGACAGCAAGTCTCAGGTATCCCCGGCAAATTCCCAGGCGCTTGCCGAGGCTGCGGCGCGCGGAATCGAAATCGTACTGGTTACCGGGCGGCGGTTTGATTTTGCGCTGCCGATCGCGCAGTCGTTGCCGTGCGATCTGCACATGATCGTCAATAACGGGGCGCTCGCGAAATCTCGGAATGGCACGACGCACTTGCGTTACCTGCTTTCAAGCGCAACGGCGCGGCGAGTGCTCGAAGCGACTCCGGAATTTCGCGCGCACGCGGCGGTGGTGTTCGACCGGCCCGGCGCGCGCCAAGTGATCCTGGAGAAAGTGGATTGGGACGATCCCTTTCGCGGAGGTTATTTTCGGCGCAATCGCGAGTACATCGCCGAAATGGCGCCTTTGCCCAGCTGCATGAACGGCGAGGACCCGATTCAGGTGATGTACACCGGCCAATGCATTCCCATGCGCGCGGCGATGACGAGCCTGGCGGCGCTTCCGTTTGCGAGCGAATTCACTCTGGCGCTCACCGAGTACGAGGGTCGCGATTTGTCGATCTTGGACGTGTTGCCGAGAGACGTGACCAAGGGCTCGACTTTGAAGGAATGGGTCCGCAGGCGCGGCATTCCGGCAGAGAACGTGATGGCTATCGGCGATAACTGGAACGACCGCGAAATGCTGGAATTCGCGGGGCGTCCGGTGGTGATGGGCAATTCGGTCGCCGAGTTGAAATCACTGGGCTGGCCGATTACTCTATCGAACGACGAAGATGGGTTGGCCGCGGCCATTCGCCGGTACGCACTCGATGGCACGGATCGCAGCGGGAGCATATGAGGCTTGAGAATTGAACGCATGAGCCGGCTCATGAAAAGCGCTCTGATCGGAGGTGCGCTGCTGATCGGCGCAGTGGTGTGCGCTTCTCCGGTGCGGGCGGATTATGCCGTCCTGCGGTCGGGGTTGCGGCTGCATATCACGGGATATGAGATGGACGGCGCTCACGTGCGGTTAACTGTGGAGGGCGGCACGGTGGACGTACTGGCCGCGGACCTAGTGAGCGTAGAGCCGGAAGACCATTTCGAGACGCTGCCGCCGTCGCCGGTGACGAGCGCTGGTCCCTACGCCAACTTGATTCACGCCGCGGCGCAAAAGCATGGCTTGGACGAGGACTTGATCGTCCGCGTGATCGCCATGGAATCGAATTTCAATCCGCGCGCGGTTTCGCGGAGGCAGGCGTTGGGCCTGATGCAATTGCTGCCGCAGACGGCCGCGCATTATTCCGTCGCGAACATTTTCGATCCGGCACAGAATATTGACGCCGGCGCGCATTACTTGAAGGATCTGCTCACCCGCTACCGCGGGGATCTGACGCTGGCGCTGGCTGCGTACAATGCCGGACCGGAGATGGTGGAACGCTACGGCGGCATTCCGCCCTTCCGCGAGACGCAAAATTACGTGCGCCAAATCACTTCGAAAATGGCGCACGAAAAGACTACAGCGCCGCCTGCCAAAAACTGATTTGAACCTCGCGTAAACCTAGCTGGAAAAATCGCGCTTACTGAGGGAACTGAGGAGTTGTGGCGGTCGGCTGCGCTGGCTGCTGCGTCGGCTGGCCGGGATTGCCGTTCGGGCTTGCCGCGCCGCCGAATGCGCTATTTACGTTCTGGCCGATGCCAGTAGCGCCGGCGTTGCCCGCTTGTTGTTGCATGGCTGCGGCGGCGTCTTCGAGCGGGTTCCAGATGAATTCCCAGTTCAGGTACTTTTTTCCGCCGTGATAGACCTTCTGAGACGGCGAATCCTGTTTGCATGCCACGCCGGTTAGGAACGCGCCGAGCACCGGTCCGTCTACGGGTCCAGTGGGCTTCAGCAGCGCCATCGCGGCGAGGCTCGCTTGTGTGATGGCGCCTCCTTGGCCGAGCCCGCCCTGCAAGGAGGTTAATGGATTCTGATTCCCGAGCGGATTTTGACCGATCGGACCTGCGGTGGGATTTTGCGGGCTTTGCGGATTCTGCGGGTTTTGTCCGGTCGGCTGTGGAGGATTTTGGCTGTCAGGCGATTGCGGATTCTGTCCATCGGCGGACACGTTCCCCGAGCCGCCTGGTGCGGACGGGTTGGAGGTGTCCGTGCCAATCCCGCCGGGAGTTGCTTGGCCCGGCTGCGAATTCAAATTGTTGTTTGGATCGCCGAGGCTTGATGCCGGGACGCCTGGGCCGCCCGGCGTTCCGGGCAGGACTGGCAACTGACCGCCGTTCGCATCCATCAGAGCCATTTGCTGGAGATTCGCGTATTTGGTGCTGCCGATGATTTGGCCCGCGGCGTTAACGTAAACGAAGCGCCAAGAGCCGTCGGATTGGTTGGTCGGATCTTTATAGGCTTGGCGAAGGAAATGAAGTTCGGGCAAGCCTTTCTGCAGATCTTCGAGATCCTGCGGATAATGGCCGGTCTTATGAAAATAGAGGCGAACCGCGCGCGCGTACTGGTTGCCGCGCCAGATGGCTTCTTCCTCGACCATCCTGCGGTGCTGGGTGGCGCCGTTTTGCAGTACCACCAGGCTCATCGCAACGACTAATACAATCAGCCCCAGCGCCAGCAGGAATGCAAAACCGCCTTCTTGCGAGCGCTGGCGGCGCCCACGTTTTGCCGCCCGTTTTCGCGACGCACGCGGTACGCGCGCGGCGACGCGTTTCACGTTCTCGCCGGAGATATTTTCTTCGTTCATTGATTGAGAGAGCTGGAGGCCGCCTCGCCGCTCACGGGCGCGACCATCTGCACGGTGGCGTGCCGGCCGGATGAAACTTCTTCCACGTCCGCGGAATCATTGCCAATTTTATCGAGCCGGAAACGGTTCAGGAATACCGAGCCTTCTTCGACGACCAGGACGTCATCGCCATCGAGAAAGAATGCCACACGCTTCCCGCTATCGGGCATCGAGGCATAGCCGAAAAGCTGCGCGGGAACGGTCACGGGTGGAGGAGGCGGCGGCACAGCCGGTCCGTATTTGGCGTATCGCTCCTGCTCAATCTGCCGCTCTGTCTTCGGCGGCGGAGGCGGCGGACCAAACGTGAATATATTGCGGTGCGAGCCGGAATATTCGAGCTTCTTGATTTTTTCCAGCAGATCGAGCCGCAGCTGCGGTTCATCCACGCTTAAGGGATGAAATTTGGTGTCGGCCGCCTGAACGCCCTTCACGCCTGGAGTATCGCTACGGCTGAGAAAGTAGGCTACCGCTGCGACGAGCAGCAGGCCTACGAGCACGTAGATTTCGTTGCGTTTCGACATCGCTCAGGTCCTGAAATAGGTGTGTAGCTCGAGATGTAAACGGATGCCCGGCACCGTTGACGCCGAGTCCAATTGCAAATCGCTCAAGAGATAGAAATATTTGGAGCGTTCGAGGCCATTGATGAACTGAATGATAGCCGGATAATCGCCTTCCACGGTGTCGGCGATATCTACTTCTACCACTCCGCGGCTCTTGATCTCCTTTTCGCGAAACGCAATGCCGGTGCTCCGCAGGTTCGACTTGCTGGCAATGGTGCCCAAATCGCCGTCAATGGCCGAGTATCCGTCGGTCGACCCCAGAAACGCGGTGTGGTAAAAGCCATCGTATTCCTTGCCCACTCCGGAAAGCGAAGCGCGAATCCGCTCGCCGCGCGCGACGTCGGCCTTCAGTAGCTTGGATTGCAGCTCCAGTCGATCACGCTGCGCCCGCATGGCGTCCACGCCTTCGCGCGACGATTGCCAAAGGACGTAGCCCACCGCGAGGTCCGCGGCGAAGAGCGCGACGAGGCCTCCGATGATCCATATCTTCCAAGTTTTCCAGGCTGCGTCCATAGTTGTGTCGTCAGTCAGATCGTCGAATACCAGGCCGTTAATTGCACGGTGACCGGATCCGCGGAGCCCTGCTTATCCGAATGCCGGTCGTCAATCACGTGAATGTCCGTAAAAACGCTGGACTTTTCCAGCGTCTGCAAAAATTTGATCTTGCTATCGTCGGATTCCGCGCCGATTGTCAGCGCCACCAAGGCGCGGCCATTTTCGAGCTTGGGCGAAATGTTTACCACGCGCACGCCGGGCGGCAGAGTTTGCTCGAGATCCATGAATATTTTGGTCCACGGGAAACTGCGCTGGCCAATCAGCGAATTCAAGAACGCCGCGCGATCGAGCACCTGGCGGGCGCCCTCAGTCTCAAAATACGCTTGCAAGGACGCTTGCTTCTCCTGACTAGCGCGGATCTCGGCCTGCCAGTGTGAGATGTCCGCGCGCAGCTCGCGGTTAGCAAGCCAAGAAGAATAGGCGCCGTGCCCCAGCAGCAGAAGCGCGAAAAGGCCGACCACACCCAATACGCCGGTGGCGGCGATGAAGGGCCGCTTGTTTTCCAGCGGCGCCGTCGAAAGATTTAGCCTGAGTTTCATATTCCCCGAGCAAAACGCTCAGGAGCCTCCGTTCAACATCCAGCCGGCCAGCGCGTCGAGATCCTGATACATCAAATCTTTCGCGCCGGAATCCAGTCGCAGAGCGCTTTCCGTTTCCGCTAAAGCGCCAATCGGGCACTTCAGTTCCGCCGAAAGCGCGCGGCGAAATACTTCGGCGCGCGTGCCAAATCCCGTCACACACGCGCGGTCAGGACTGCTGCCCCAAGTATCCTGGTAATAGGCGATCGCGGGATACACTTCATCAAGCATCGCTTGCGGATCGAGCAACGACGCTTCGCCCGTCATTTCCGTGGAGCGATAGACGCACAGCCGGCCGGCGTTGACCACCACGGTAGTGAGGGTCTTGCCGGACATGCGCGCGAGCAGCGTCCCGCCTTCATCACCCAGCAGCGGCAGGCTCGCGAGCGAGGAACTCAGTACAACCCGTGCGCTGGCATTCAGCGGTTCAAGAATGTCCTCATATTCGCGGACGATTCTCTGGCGCGCCACAGCCGTTATGACTTCCAAAGTTGCTTCACGGCCGCTCTGGCGCATCCAGGAAACCACGGTTTCTTCCATGTCAAATGGGACGCTCTTCTTCAGGCGCCAGCGCAGCAACGGAACCGCTTCATCGGCGCGGCGCGGCAAGGTGTCAAACGGGAGAATAAAAACGCGCACCACCGGGTCGGGGATTAGCAGAGCGAGTGGCGCGTCGTGCACCGGTACGCGATTAAAAACTTTACGCAGCGCCGAGCGCACGGCTTCGGGCTGGATCACGTTGGCGTCCACCGGCGAGGGCATGATTGCGCCGAGCGGCAGCGGTTCGATCGCATGCGATTCCAAGTGGCCGCCGGTCTTCGACCAGTGAGCGGCAGCGACGTGCGTTGACGCGATTTCGACCACGTGCGACGGATGCGGCATGGCGTTGAGCCAGCGCTCCATCCTCTTCACCGGGCCGAGTTCAAAGAATCGCGTGGCCAGCGTGGCGGAACTAGTCAAGGAACGTCACCTTGTTGATTTCACGCAGCGTGGTGGTGCCGCTGCGAACTTTGGCCAGGCCGGAATCGCGTAGAAACGACATTCCTTCTTCCTTCGCCACGCGCTTGATTTCGGAAGTCGGACGGCGATTGATAATCATTTCGCGAATGTGGTCGGAGAGATCGAGCAGTTCGGTGATCGCCGAGCGGCCGCGGTAGCCGCTGCCCGAACATTCGAGACACCCGGTGCCTTCGTAGAAGGGCACCTGCATCCACTCCGCCGGGTCCAAGCCCGATTCTTTCAGCGCTTCCGGCGTGTACTGGACTTGTTTCTTGCAATTTTCGCAGATCACGCGGACCAGACGTTGCGCCATGATGCAGTTCAGTGCCGAAACAAAATTGTAAGGCTCGACGCCCATATTGATGAAGCGGCCGATCACGTCCGTCACGTTATTGGCGTGGACCGTGGTGAAAACCAGGTGGCCTGTGAGCGCAGAATTGATGGCGATTTGCGCGGTTTCCTGGTCGCGAATTTCGCCGACCATGATCTTGTCCGGATCGTGGCGCAGAATCGAACGCAGGCCGCGCGCGAATGTGAGGCCCTTCTTTTCGTTCACCGGGATTTGGGTGATTCCGCGGACTTGGTATTCGACCGGGTCTTCGATGGTGATAATTTTGTCCTCGTCGTTCTTAATCTCGTTGATCGCAGCGTAGAGCGTGGTGGTCTTGCCCGAACCGGTAGGCCCGGTGACCAACACCATGCCGTAAGGTTCCTGAATGTAGCGGCGGAAACGAGTCTTGTCCGGCCCGTCGAAGCCCACAACATCCAGCGTCAAATTGCGGAACTTCTCGCTCAGCGTCTCTTTATCCAGGACGCGCAAGACGGCGTCTTCGCCGTGAACGGAGGGCATGATGGAAACGCGGAAGTCCACGAAACGGCCCTTGTAACGCACGCGGAAGCGGCCATCCTGTGGGACGCGGCGCTCGGCGATATCCAGCTCGCTCATTACCTTGATGCGCGAAAGAATCGTGGCGTGCCATTCCTTGGCAAGCGGCTGCATGGCGTATTGCAGCACGCCGTCAATGCGGTATTTCACCACCACTTCGGTGTTGCGCGTCTCGATGTGGATGTCACTCGCTCTGCGTTCGAGCGCCGTGAAGATTACGGTGTCCACCAAACGAACGACGGGGCTCACGCCGGAATCGCGCGTGAGCTTATCCATCGAAATATTTTCTTCGCTGTCTTCTTCGTCGCCGACGACCTGCAGCGTGAATCCTTCGGTGGCTTGATCCAGTACGCGCTGGGACTGCTCGGTGCGCTTCAGTAGGTCGTCAATCTGCGAGGTGGTCGCGACGCGAATCTGCAGGCGCTTCCCTAGCAGCAACGACAGCTCGTCAGTGAGCTGCAGTTGGCTGGGATCGGCCATGGCGACCATCAGCGTGGTGTCATGCGCCTCGAGCGGAACGAATTTATAGCGGAACATCAGTTCGGCCGGAATGCTGCGGAAAAGGTCGGGATCAATGCGCTGTTCGCGCAAATCCACGAAGGGGCAACGATAGCGTTCGGCGAGCCGGCGCGCTTGATCGCGCTCGGCGCCTTCGTTCGGCAGTCCTGGAACGACCGGATTGTTCGTAGGTGTAGCCATGGAACCCAAATCCTAACCCCCGGAACCCACTTGGAGGGAAAACAGCGGAAGATAAAGAGATATCAAAATAGAGCCTACCACAACCGCCATAACCACCAAAATGGCGGGCGAAACCCAGATCAGAGTGCGTTGCAAGCGAGTGCTTACTTCTTCTTCGTAAAATTCCGCGACGCTGGTGAGCATGGCAGAGAGTGCGCCAGACGCTTCGCCGACTTCAATCATTTCGAGCGCCAAGTCAGGCACCAGTCGGGTTTCCGCGAGGCTTTCGTGCAGTGTGCGGCCTTCACGCACGCGAGCACCCGCGCCTTGCACGGAAGTGGCGATCAAGCGGCTGCCGATGGCTTGCGAAGATGTTTCGAGGCCAGCGACCAGGGGAGTGCCGCCGGCAAGGAGCGTCGAAAGTGTGCGCACGAATTGCGCGATTTGCGATTTGAGCCAGATATCGCCGAAGACCGGAATCTTAGGTTTCAGGCGGTCAATCGCGAGGGCGCCCTGGTCCGAGCGAGTCCAAACGAACATCGCGAGCACGATGATGACGACCGCGGCAAAAACCAGCACGAAATAATCGCGAAGAGGCGCCGACAAAGACAGCATGAACTGCGTTATGCCGGGCAGCTTGATGCCGAGATCCGAGTACAGTTTCGCAAACTGGGGCATGGCATAGGTCACGAGATACATGAGAACCAGCAGAACGGCCACCACGAGAATGGCAGGGTAAATCAGCGCCGTGATTAGTCCTTTGCGGAATCCGGTGCTGACCCGCAGATAGGAAATGTACTGCTCCAGGACGCCCGTGAGGTTTCCGCTGCGCTCACCGGCGGTGATCGCCGTTACGTACACCGGAGGAAACGAGCCCTGTGCAGCTAGCGCCTCCGACAGCAGCGCGCCCTCGCGTACTTTCTGGCGAACGTCTTGCAGCACTGGCCGGAGCCGCGGCGCGGCCGCGCGCTCGGCGAGCAAGTCCAGAGCCTTCAAAATCGGCAGGCCAGCTTTGATCAGCGTGCTGAATTGCTGGTTGAAGATCAGGAAATCGTTGGTGAGGATCTTGCGGGCGCGGGAAGCGCCGCTGAACTGCGCGAGGATATTGAACTCATTTTTGACGGAAAAAACGTGAAAACCACGCTCGGCGAGCTTCTGGCGAACTTCCCCCTCGGTCTGGGCCGTCTCCAGTTGTTGGAAGACCCGGCCGGACGTATCTCCGACTTTACATACATACTGGCCCACGAGGGTATAGACGGCCCACTGCTTGGGACGTCTTGATTAAAGTTTAGCATATCCGTTGAAACGCTAACCGCGGGCAGGCTCGGTGGGGTTCGTAATGTAACACCACGATGTAATGTCGCGCATCAATCAATGAATAGAACTCGCTAGCGCGGATTCATCCACCACGGCGACATTGGGCGGAGGCTCGAAATGGAACTTCGCTTCGGGTATCGGAAGATTTTCTTCCCAGTTGGCGAAGCGGAATTCGGTCTCGAGAGCCCCCGGCTGGCGGATGAGCAAGCGCACCAAGTGTGCTTCGGGATCGGACTCGATCAATACCTCGCTGACTTCGCCATCGGAACCGGCGGTTTCATTTCGCGGAACGCAGCGTAGCATCGTATCTTCAGCGCGGAGAGGACGGTCGTCGGGATTGTCGTCCTTCGCTGAATCCAGCACGTCAATCGTGCGGCAAAGACGGTAGAAGTCCGTCTTCCCGGTGAGCAGCGCGAGCGGCGTGCGCCAGTCGGAACTATCCTTAACTTTGGCGCGGCTAGCGGTGCGATCGGCGGGGACATAAAACCAGACATTGGCGCCGTCCACGATAAAGAGTTTCTGCTCGGGCGATTCGTACTCCCAGCGCATGCGCCCCGGGCGCGAGAAGTAGACGGTGCCGGATTCGGCCGAAACGCCTCCGCCGCCATCGGAATATCGCTCGAAAAATGCGGCTTTCAGAGTGGTGGCGTGGTGATAGCGCGACTCCAAAGCGCGCACCACCAATTTCGCGTCCGGGGCGGATGCCGGCGCAAAACCCATCGCCACAATCGCGAGAATGAGAAGAAGCACGAAATCAGATTAGCAAGAATCGGGAAGGAACGAGGGCAAAGTTTTCTGCGCGCCGAGGGTCACGCCGCGTTCGGACACATTCTCGCCGAACTACTGCAACGGGGAAAAGCCAGATTGATCGCAGGGCGCGGGGATCACCACGCCTGCCGCGTTGACGCGAATCACGCCCGTGTCGTCCACGCAGTAGCTCGCGGTTCCGGTGATGCCCTGCGTTATCGGCGTGGCACTGACCGTATACCCGGTGTCACCGGATGCGCCGCAGGCTACTGGAACACCCAGGGTCAGGGAGGCTTTGCCGTTTGGCGTCAGCACAAACGTATAGCCTTCCTTTTGTGCGGGCGGCATAGACAATAGTTCATCAACCAGGCCGGCATTTGCGCAGGTGGATGAACCTGGAGGACCGCCCAACTGTGCTAACGTCAGCGTAAATCCGTCGTTGTACGTGGACGAGAACGTCTGCTCGGCCGATGTCATCGTCCGCAGCGTCTGCACGGCGGATGCCTGATTCGCCGCTATCTTGGCGCGCAACAGGTTCGGAATCGCGATCGCCGCGATGATCAGGATAATCGCCACTACGATCAGCAGCTCGATCAGGGAGAAACCGCGTCGGCGGTTTTGAACTTGGGTCGGTCTGTAGTGTTGGACGCGCATTTTCAATCTCTCTAGAAGCCCCTCGAAAAAAGAGGGGAGGAAGTCGGTGACCTCCTCCCCGTTCTTGCCTTAACTTACTGCAACGGAGAAAAGCCGGAGAGTGAGCAAGGAGCCGGAATCGCTGATCCAGCGCCGTCCGTACGGACCACGCCAGTCTCATCGATACAATAGCTGGCGATACCGGTCGAACCAGCGGTGGTCGGTTGAGCAGTCACCGAGAACCCTGTGTCGCCGGACGTGCCGCAAGCTGCCGGAATGCCCGCCGCAAGCTGAGCCGTGCCATTCGCCTTGAACGTATAGGTGTAACCACCCTTGACGCCGGCTGACAACACTTCGTCAATCAAGCCCGCTGCCGCGCAGGTGTTCGAACCAGCCGGGCCGCCCAACTGCGGGAGGGTCAGCGTGAAGCCGTCGTTATACGTAGACGAGAACGTCTGTTCCGCCGAAGAAATCGTGCGGAGCGTGCCCACCGCACCGGCCTGGTTCGCCGCAATCTTGGCGCGAAGCAGGTTGGGGATGGCGATCGCCGCGATGATCAAAATAATCGCCACGACGATCAACAACTCGATCAACGAAAAACCCTTCTGTTTCCTGTTCATTTTCTCTCCTTGGATCGGATATCTTATTTTGCGTCGTATCCCTCTGGCGGGGTACGCTGCCATAACTGCACGGGGCGTACCAAGTTCGGGTGGCAGTTTACCGTTTTGGCACATTGCATTATATCCGCCGCTTTCAGATACATACAGACGCTTTCGGGGCCTGTTGGGTTGGCCGCAGCGTGGCGAGCGCACCCGGATTCTCAAAAAGTGACAAATCGCGTCGGTTTACTGCGACTCAAAGGGTCACTGCCCCGACAGGTGATTCTGCTCCCCTCGCAGCTGGGTACAGCCGAACTGATTGTACAGCGTATCGATTGCGTTGAGTGTTTTGAGCGCATTTGCAATTTCTTGAGAGCACCTTCAAAAAAAAGAGGGGAGGAAGTCGGTGACCTCCTCCCCGTTCTTGCCTTAACTTACTGCAACGGAGAAAAGCCCGAGAGCGAGCAAGGAGCCGGAATTGCTGATCCAGCGCCGTCCGTACGGACCACGCCAGTCTCATCGATACAATAGCTGGCGATACCGGTCGAACCAGCGGTGGTCGGTTTAGCGGTCACCGAGAACCCTGTGTCGCCGGACGTGCCGCAAGCTGCCGGAATGCCCGCCGCAAGCTGAGCCGTGCCATTCGCCTTGAACGTATAGGTGTAACCACCCTTGACGCCGGCTGACAACACTTCGTCAATCAAGCCCGCTGCCGCGCAGGTGTTCGAACCAGCCGGGCCGCCCAACTGCGGGAGGGTCAGCGTGAAGCCGTCGTTATACGTAGACGAGAACGTCTGTTCCGCCGAAGAAATCGTGCGGAGCGTGCCCACCGCACCGGCCTGGTTCGCCGCAATCTTGGCGCGAAGCAGGTTGGGGATGGCGATCGCCGCGATGATCAAAATAATCGCCACGACGATCAACAACTCGATCAACGAAAAACCCTTCTGTTTCCTATTCATTTTCTCTCCTTGAAGTTGTGACGCGAAATTTTGGACGTTCGCTGTCGCTGTGCTGGTGACGACAGTGCACGACGGAAGCCAGTATCATGGTCTATAATCAACGTGTGTTCATCGAGAGTTAAGTACCGTGTTATGTGCTAGTTAGCGGACATTATAATATGCAAATCTTTACCGTACGGCTGCGGTATCCGCACCTCCGCAGAAATTGTGACAATTTGTGTCTGAAAAACAGACCGAATTCGGCGAGTACTCGCCGTGAAAGCTAGGTTCATTGTGGCACTGCTTGCCTGCAGCATTACGCATGTTGGGTGCTGTTTCTGTTAGCGTGTGATCGGAGGACACGAGCTGTCGTAGGAATTTCATATTCCGTACTTTTTAGCGTAGTGGCGGAACGAACGGTACGACATTTTAAGAGTGTCGGCGGCGCGGGTGCGGACGCCGCCGGAACGCTCCATGGCGGCCAGCAGGAAGGAGCGCTCGAGGTCCTGGATGTGCATCTCGAGGTCGATGCCACCTTCGGGCAGGATGGATCCGTTGCCGTTGCCGTTCGAGTGGTGGGACGAAACGGCCTCCTGAAAGTGTTCGCGGATGCGGGCAGGCAAGCCTTCGGCGGAAATGCGCGCGGAGCCCTCCAGAGCCACGGCGCGCTCGATGGTATTTTCGAGTTCGCGGACGTTGCCCGGCCAATCGTAAACTTCCAGTCGGCGCATGGCTTCCGGCTCGATGCCTTCGATCTTCTTGCCCATGGATTTCGAATAGCGGTCGAGGAAGGACGCGGCGAGCAGCGGGATATCTTCGCGCCGCTCGCGGAGGGGCGGAAGATGAATCGGAATCACGCTGAGGCGGTAGTAAAGGTCTTCGCGGAAGCGGCCTTCGGCGATTTCCTTTGCGAAGTCTTTATTGGTGGCGGCGATCACGCGCACGTCCACGTCGCTTTCTTCCGTGCTGCCGAGCGGCCGGACCTTGCCTTCCTGCAGGACGCGGTAGAGCTTCACCTGCATGGTCAGGCTCATGTTGCCGATTTCGTCCATGAAGAGCGTGCCGCCATCCGCCGCCTGGAAGAGTCCGCGACGATTTTCGTTTGCGCCGGTGAACGAGCCGCGCATGTAGCCGAAAAGTTCGGATTCCAGCAGGGTTTCGGGAAAGGCGCCGCAGTTGATGGTGATGAAGGGAGCTTTCGCGCGCGCGCTATTTTCGTGGATGGCGCGCGCGACCAGTTCCTTGCCGGTGCCGCTTTCTCCGGTGATCAGCACGCGGCTGGACTGCGGGGCGATCGTTTCGATCAGATCGAAGAGGCTGCGCATCTTTGCGCTGGCGCCGATGATGTGGTCGAAGCCGGTGAAGCGCCGGAGCTGGCGGCGCAGTTCGCCGGCTTCTTTCTTCAACGCCTGATTTTCCGCGATGCGCTTTACGGCGGGCCGCAGTTCGTCGAGCAAGCGATCGCCCTTGATGACGTAGCGGTCGGCGCCGAAATTTACGGCGTCAATGGCGGTGTCGACGGTGGGAACGCCGGTGATCAGAATGAAAATGGTGGAAGGAGAAACTTCCTTGGAGTACTGCAGGAGCTCCACGCCGTCCATATCCGGCATGCAGATGTCGGAGATGACGATGTCGAAAACTTGCGACGGCGAGGCGCCGCTTGGCGGCTTGGCCGTTCGAGGCTACTTCGACTTTGTGGCCCTCCTTGCGAAAGCTGATTTCCAGCAGTTCGCAGATGGAGGGTTCGTCGTCAACAACGAGCAGGTGGGCCATGGCGCGCTACCCCTTCCCTACTGCGCGCAGACTTTCGTCATGGCTGCGAGTTTCCGGAATTGGGGTAGCG
Organism: uncultured Acidobacteriota bacterium; assembly: GCA_963834215.1. Lineage (GTDB taxonomy): Bacteria > Acidobacteriota > Terriglobia > Acidiferrales > UBA7541 > Palsa-295. Next base: position 14,619 of record CAWIAM010000004.1, read on the forward strand.
GACGGCGCCGTGCGAGGGCGCGCGGCCCGCGGAATTTCGACGATGAATTCCGCGCCTGCGCCCTCTCGGTCTCGACGCGGATGCGGCCGCGATGCGCTTGCAGAATTTGGTAGACGATGGCCAGGCCCAGGCCGGTGCCGCCCGCAAATCCGGATTGAAACGGTTCGAAGATGCGCGTCGCCTGTGCGACGGGCAATGCCAATGCCGGTGTCGCTAATCTGAATGCGCGCCCAGGTGTCGTCTGCTTCCAGGCTGACGGTAAGAACGCCGCCCGCGGGCATGGCGCGCAGCGCGTTGTTGCAGAGATTCCAGAAAACCTGCTTCAGCGCGTCGCGGTCGGCGCGGGCGCGCAGCGCTGCGAACTCTGAAATCGCGCACGATGCGAAATCTTCCCTGAGCGGTGGCGTCGCGCTCGAGCAGCAGCAGCGTGTCTTCGATCAGCGGCACCACATCCACGTCGGCGAAGGAATAGGTTTTCTCGCGCGAATAATTCAGGAAATCGGTGATGATCTGATTCAGGCGCTGCGATTCGCGGCTGACGATGTGGACGAGCTTTTTGTCGTCGTCATCGAGCGGCGCCAGGCGAGCGAGTTCCTTCAGCGCGCCGGTCATAGCCGTCAGGGGCTGGCGGATTTCGTGGGCGATGGCGGCGGAAAGGCGGCCCAAGCGCGGCCATGCGTTCCTTGGTGACGACTTCCCGCTCCAGCCGCTTCAGTTCCGTCAGGTCCTGGAAGTTGTAAACGAAGCCGGTGGTCTGGTTCTGCGCGGTGCGCAGCGGAGAAATGGAGAGTCCCAGGAAAGCGGATCGCGCCGGTGGGTGTCCTGAACTCGATTTCCTTGCGCGCAGCGAGCGGATTGCCCTGCTCGTCCACTTCCACCGGCCAGAATCCCGGAAAAACGTCCTGAATTTTTTCGCCGCGCAGCAGACCCAGCCCGCAGCCGGTGATTTCCGCTCCCGAGCGATTCATCACCAGAATCCGGCCTTCCAGATCGGTGGTCAGCAGGCCGCCGCGCATGGATTCAATGATGTCCTGATTGAAGGCCTGCAGGTCCTTGAGCTCTTCGCTTTTTTCCTGCAAGCTCCAGACCCTTTTTGCGCAGGGTTTGCGCCAGCAAACTTCCCAGATAGGCCACCGCCAAAAACGCGAACAGATTGCTGGCCAGCCAGGAATTCGAGCGCGCGCAGCGTGGGCGTTGAGTTCGCGGTGCGCGGAAAGACTCCGTAGTACGTCAGTTCAAGCGCGGCACTCAGAAGAACGAAGCTCACGCGGCGACCATGAAAACGCCGCGGCGTGAAAACAGAGCGCTGGCCATCAAGATGGCCAGCAGGTAGAGCGAGATGAAATAACTGTCCTGCACGCCGGTGGCGTACACGACGCCCGTGATCATCACCAGATCGCAGACCATCTGCAGCGGAGCGTGCCAGCGCGCCTGCGGAATCCAGCGCTGCAAGATCACGTAAACAATGGCGAGCGTGTACCAGAGCGCGATCAGCGGACAGAAGGAGTGAGCGGAAACGGATGATCGGCGTCAGATGCCGCGCGGCGATAACGATCCCACCAGGAAGGTAATAGCCAGAAACCGTACGCGCCCCAGCCACGGAAGCCATTCGCTCACACTAGGTGTGGATTTCATCTTAGATTCTTCACCGTGCTCGCGGCGCTTTTCGCGCCGCTTCCTGCGCTGCCCACGCTAGTGCCAGCCGCGACAGCGCGCGGCTGCGGACTTCCAGTTACCAGGAACCCGCACTGCGCTCGCGCTGCCACGCAAGTTCTATTTGCCTGCCAGTTTGCCGATCAACGAGAACAGCGGCAAGTACATCGAAATGACGATGCCGCCAACGACCACGCCCAGGACCACGATCATCATCGGTTCCATGGCGGTCAGAAGGTCTTTCACGGCCGCGTCCACTTCGTCTTCGTAGAAATCGGCGATTTTCTGAAGCATGGCGTCCATCGCGCCGGTTTGTTCGCCGACGCCGATCATCTGCGTCACCATGCCCGGAAAAACGTCGGTTTCCTTCAGCGGATCGACCAGCGAACGTCCAGCTTCGACGGCTTTGCGCGTTTGCAAGATGGCCTTTTCGACCACGGCGTTGCCCGAAGTGCGCGCGGTGATATCCAGACCCTCCAGAATCGGCACGCCGCTCGAAATCAGAGTTCCCAGGGTGCGCGTGAATCGCGCCACGGCGATCTTGCGCATCAGCGGGCCGACCATCGGAATCTTCAAGATGAGAGCGTCGAGCGCGTAGCGGCCCTGCGGAGTGCCGTACCACATTTTCAAGGCGAATCCGGCACCGACCAGACACGACCACGAATCAGCAGCCGTAGATGCTGCCGACGAAATTGCTGAGCCCGATGACGATGCGCGTCGGAAGCGGCAGGTCGACGCCCAGGCCGTTAAACAACTGCGTGAAAATCGGGACGACCTTCCACAGCAGCAAAATGATAACGCCGCCCGCGATGCCCAGGACGGCGATCGGGTAGATCATCGCCGACTTCACCGCGCGCTTCAGCTTGACGTTCTTTTCGATGTAGGTGGAAAGCCGCTGCAGAATGGTGTCCAGAATACCGCCCGTCTCGCCGGCGTCCACCATGTTGTAGTAGAGCGGATCGAAAACCTTTTCGTATTGCTTCATCGAGGTGGCCAGGCTCGCGCCACCTTCCACCGAAGCGCGCACGCCGGTTAAGACCTTCTGGAAGGTCTTGTTCTCCTGCTGGCCGGCGAGAATCTCCAGGCACTGCACCAGGGGCAAGCCGGCGTCGATCATCACCGAGAACTGGCGCGTGAAAACGGCCAATTCCTTGGAGTCCACGCCGCCGCCGAAGGAGGGTATGTTGAACTCCTTGCCCTTCTCCGAGAGCTTGCTGACGTTGATCTGCTCGCGGCGCAGCGTGGCGGCCAATTCGGCCTTGGTTTCCGCCGTGCGTTCGCCGGTCACCGCTGGTCCCGCGCGATTCACTCCCTTATATGTAAAGACCGGCATGATCTGTTACCTCCTGTTCCTTTCTCGCTTATCGCCGAACTGGCGCCTTGCTGCTTTATGCTGGTGAGGTCACCCCTCGGTTAATCAAATCCTGCAATTCATCTGGATTCGAGGAGCGCGCCAGCGCCACGTCCATGGTGATTTGCTTCTGGAAATAAGCGTTGGCGAGACTCTGATTAAAC
>CAWIAM010000005.1:0-212799 GCA_963834215.1 uncultured Acidobacteriota bacterium
CGACTCGATGAAGCCGAACTCATTGATCCGCGCGTACGACGAAAGCGAGCTGATCAAGCCGATGTTCGGGCCTTCCGGCGTTTCAATCGGACAGATGCGCCCGTAGTGCGTCGGGTGCACGTCGCGGACTTCGAATCCCGCGCGCTCGCGTGACAAGCCGCCCGGTCCCAAAGCCGAAAGACGCCGCTTGTGCGTGATTTCGCTGAGCGGGTTGGTCTGGTCCATGAACTGCGAAAGCTGCGAGCTTCCGAAGAATTCGCGGATCGCCGCCATTACCGGCTTGGCGTTTACCAAGTCGTGCGGCATGGCCGTGGACATTTCCTGGTACACGGACATCTTTTCCTTGATGGCCCGCTCCATGCGCACCAGGCCGATGCGGAACTGGTTTTCCAGCAACTCGCCCACCGCGCGCACGCGGCGATTCCCCAAGTGGTCAATGTCGTCCACCGAGCCCACGTTCTTGCGCAGCTTCAGCAAATACTTGATCGCCGCCACAAAATCCGAAGGATCGAGCGTGCGCTTCTCGAGCGGAGTTCCAGTCCCAGCTTGATGTTGAATTTCAGCCGTCCTACCTTGCTGAAATCGTACTTGCGCGCATCGAAAAACATTCCGTTAAAGAGCGCCGTAGCCGTTTCGAGCGTCGGAGGATCGCCCGGACGCAGCTTGCGGTAAATTTCGATCAGCGCTTCCTTCGGCGAACGGATGGTGTCCTTTTCCAAAGTGCGCGTGACGATGATGCCGGTGTCGTCGCGGTCCGGGAAGCAGACATCCACTTCCGTGATCCCAGCTTCCGCGATCGAAGCCCACATTTCCGCCGTCAGCGGCTTATTCGCTTCGAGCAGCACTTCGCCGGTCTGGCGATTTACCAGCTCACCGACCGTAACCGCGCCTTCCAGGTCCGCCACGCCGATTTCCGCCTGCGTCACACGCGCCTTCACCAATTCCTTGTACAGCGCGTCGCTGATGCGCTTATGCGCGCCCGCCAGCACTTCGCCGGACTTGGGATGCTTGATTTCCTTCGAGAGCTTGCGGTCAATCAAGCCCTCCGAAGCGTTCCAGTAAAGCTCGCCTTCACGCAGCGAAATCCGCTCCACTTGATAGAACGTCCGCAAAATGTCTTCGTTCGACTTGATTCCCAACGCGCGCAGGAAAATCGACCCCAGGAACTTGCGCTTGCGGTCAATGCGCACGTACAGAATGTTCTTGGTGTCGTATTCGAATTCCACCCACGATCCGCGGTAAGGAATAATCTTGCCGAGGAAGTAGCTGCGATTGTTGGCTGTCTCGAAAAATACACCCGGCGAACGATGCAACTGGCTGACGATTACGCGCTCGGTGCCGTTGATGATGAACGTGCCGTTCTCGGTCATCAGCGGAATATCGCCGAAGAAAACTTCCTGCTCTTTGATATCGCGAATGGACTTCGCGCCGGTGTCCGGGTCCTTATCGTAAATCGTCAGGCGGATCGTCACCTTCAGCGGCGCCGAATACGTCATGCCGCGTTCCTGGCACTCGTTCACGTCATACTTCAATTGCAGCGTGACCGGGTCGCCGCACTTGTTGCAAAAAGTCGGCGTGTTCTTGTTGAACGTGCCGCACTTCGCGCATAGCACGTCGCCCGTCTTGTAAGGATTGGTGACGACCGAGGCTCCGCAATTCCGACAGGTGGCGCGCAAGTGGTGCAGGCCGCGCAAATGGCCGCACTTGCACTCCCAGTTTCCGATCGCGTAATCCACGAAATCCAGCTGCGACAAACCGCGAAAGTCCTGGATCGGAAACACCGATGCGAAGACCGACTGCAGGCCCGTGTCTTCCCGCTCGCTCGGCAGCAAATCCATCTGCAAAAATCTTTGATACGACTTCTTCTGCACGTCAATCAGGTTCGGAATCTGGACGGTCGTCTTGATTTTGGCGAAGTCCAGGCGTGCCCGTTCCCGAGTGGCGCGATTACCGTTGCGATTGCTCATGGACCATCCTCATAAATGAATTCATGCCGGAAATGACGGCACGGGTAGACACCCGCCCCGTCAGTCCGGGAAGGACGTATTGTGAAGTTCCTTGTTCCTAAGGAGTGCGCGCGTACGCGAATTCCTTTGCGGCCATCACGTGCAGGCCGCAGGGGCGGTGTTACTTGACGTCTACTTTGGCCCCGGCGTCTTCGAACTTTTTCTTGATCGTGGCGGCTTCGTCTTTGTTGACGCCCTCTTTCACCGTCTTGGGAGCGCCATCCACCAGGTCCTTGGCTTCTTTCAAGCCCAGGCTGGTGACTTCGCGAACCGCTTTGATCACGTTGATCTTGTTGGCGCCCACTTCGGTGAGAACCACGGTGAATTCCGTCTTCTCTTCCGGTGCGCCCGCCGCTCCCGCGCCCGCTCCGCCCGCCATCATCACGGGCGCTGCTGCTGCCGCGGAGACGCCGAAAGCTTCTTCCATCTTCTTTACCAGATCAGAAGCTTCGAGCAGCGTCAGACCCTTGATCTCTTCCAGAATTGTTTCTACTTTGCTGGCCATCGCTGTTTCCTATCCTCCTCCGAATTGAACATCCAAATCTCGTGAATGCAAGATTGCCGGACTTCCCTGCGAATTCCCTACGCTTGAGTCGCTTCAGGAGCCGGGCTGCTCTCAGCTGCCGCACCGCCTGCTCCGAACTTGTTGGCCTTCACCGCTTCGCTGGTAACCACCGCCAGATTTCGCGGCACCGCAGCTAACACGGTCGCCACGCGTTGTGCCGGAGCATTCAGCAGGAACATGATCTTGCTGATCAGTTCGTCCTTGCTCGGCAAATCCGCCAGCTGCTTGATTTCCTGAATCGAAATGACGCGCCCTTCCACCCAGCCCGCGCGGAATTGGAATGCCGGAACGTCCTTCGCAACTTTCGTCAGAATCTTCGCGAGCGCCACCGGATCCGTCTTGGTGTAAGCGATCGAGTTCGTGCCCTTCAGCCCCTTCAGCAATCCCTCGGTGGGCGTTCCCTCTCCCGCTCGCTCCGCCACCGTGTTCTTCACCACTTGATATTTTCCGCCCGCGGCTTCCACGCTGCGGCGCAGTTGCGTATCCTGCTCGACTGTGATCCCTTGGAACGTCGAAAGAATTACGGTGGAGACCGTCGCCAGCTGCTTTTTCAGCTCTTCCGCCTGCGTCACTTTTTCGGACTTCTTCTTCATCCCAAAATCTCCCTCGTACTGCCCTGGTTACGCTGCCGCCGCTACGGCGTGATCGCCTTCGGCTTCGTCAATCAGCACGCCCGGACCCATCGTCGAAGTTAGCGTGATCTTCTTGATGAACTTGCCCTTGGCCGCCGCGGGCTTGGCCTTGATAATCGCCGCGAGCAGCGCATGCGCGTTCCCCGCCAGCTGCTGCGCCGAAAAGCTGATTTTGCCCACCGGCGAATGGATCAGCCCGGTCTTATCCAGGCGAAACTCCACTTTACCGGCCTTGATTTCCTTGATCGCTTTGGCGACGTCAGCCGTGACCGTTCCAGCCTTCGGATTCGGCATCAGTCCGCGCGGCCCCAGCACTTTGCCCAACTTGCCGGCCGAGCGCATCATGTCCGGCGTCGCGATCACCGCTTCGTAATCCGTCCAGCCGCCCTGAATCTTCTCCACCATGTCTTCGCCGCCGACGAAATCCGCGCCTGCTTCCTGCGCTTCGCGAACCTTGTCGCCGCCCGCGATCACCACTACGCGCTTCGATTTGCCGAGCCCGTGCGGCAGCACCACCGTGCCGCGCACCATCTGGTCCGATTGCTTCGAGTCCACGCCCAGATTCAAAACCAGCTCCACGGTCTCATCGAACTTCACGTAATGCGCTTTGCGCAGCAATTCCGCGGCTTCTTCCAGCTTGTAAGGACGCGCCTCCACCATCTTTCGTGCGCGGTCTATATTCTTTCCACCTACTTTTGCGCTGCGGCCCATCGTCTTTTCTCTCCTGCGCAGTTAAGAACTACTTGCGTCCGATATTTTTTCGGACTCCTGCGCGTGCTGCCGAACTACTCGGTAACTTCAACGCCCATATTGCGGGCCGTGCCCCGAATCGAACGCACTGCCGATTCCAGGCTCATCGTGTTCAGGTCGGGCAGCTTCAGTTTCGCGATTTCTTCCACTTGCTTCGCGGTCAGCTTGCCCACTTTGTTGCGGTTCGGTTCCGGCGAACCCTTCACGATTCCCGCCGCGCGCTTGATCAATTCCGAAGCCGGCGGCGTCTTCATGATGAAGCTGAACGTGCGGTCGCTGTAAATCGTCACCAGCACCGGAATGATCATGCCGTCGGGCTCTTTAGCCGTCTTGGCGTTGAACTGCTTGCAGAAATCCATGATGTTCACGCCGTGCGGGCCCAGTGCCGTGCCCACGGGCGGCGCCGGAGTGGCCTTCATCGCCGGCAACTGCAATTTCACTGTCGCTTGAACTTTCTTCGCCATTTTTATCTGTCCTTAAAACGCTTACGCGACTTTTTCCACCTGCGCGAAATCCAGCTCCACCGGCGTCGAACGCCCGAAAATCGTCACCGAAACTTTCAACGTCGAGCGGTCGGAATTCACTTCTTCCACCACGCCGGTGAAGTTCGCGAACGGCCCTTCGCCGATGCGCACCTTCTCGCCGCGGTCAAACGACAGCTTCGGCTTCGGCTTTTCCGCAGTGGTCGTCGCGCGATTCAAAATGTTCTGCACTTCTTCTTCGGTCAGCGGCGAAGGCGTCTGCCCCGACCCGACGAATCCCGTTACCCGCGGCGTCGAACGCACCACGTGCCAGGTGTAATCATCCATATCCATTTCCACCAGCACATAGCCCGGGTAACACATGCGCGGTGAAATCACTTTCTTGCCGCCGCGCACTTCCACCACCGACTCGGTCGGAATAATAATCTGCCCGATCTTGTCGGTCAGCCCGAACGCCGCCACGCGGCCTTCCAGGCTTTCCTTCACTTTCTTCTCAAAGCCCGAGTAGGTGTGGACGATGTACCACTGCTTTGAACTGGAGCTTGCCCCAGCGTTCGCTTCTTCGTGCCCTTCGGGCATTTCCGGCGCTTGATTCACTTCGTTGCCTTCGCTACTCGCGTTGGTTTCTTCAGAGTTTCTTTGCATATTCAATCAACCATTTGATCGTATTTCCGAAAATCATGTCCGTGAAAAAGAAATACACCCCGAAAAACGCCACCGTCAGCGCCACCACCAGCGTCGTCGAAATCACGTTCGCGCGCGACGGCCAGTTCACCTGCCGCATTTCCACGCGCACTTCATGCAAAAACGCCCGGAACCGCTTCGGATACGCCGCCAGCTTCCCCACCGGCTCCATCAGGGAAAATGCGTCTACGCGATCTGACTCATCCTTATTCACTTTTGCCGCCTGTGCCATCTCCACGCCCGCCTTCGTCCCCAAGAATTCCCCGGCACGTCATCGCTCACTCCGCATCCAACCGCTCCGCGTCGCCACGCAAAAGAGCTGGCAGGGGAGGAGGGATTCGAACCCCCACTCTCGGTTTTGGAGACCGATGGTCTACCGTTAAACCTACTCCCCTTTACCCTGAGAACCCGCCAGTGGCGGGTTCGAAGGGTTTACCCGCCGCACGCCAGTTCTCTCTTGTACTAACCGCAGTTTCTTTTCGCGGCTCCAGCCCTTCAACTCGACTTCTCTGCGCCGCGCCGAAAAAATATCGGGAAATCCTTGACTCCAAAACAACTCCACGGGCCGCCGAGACTTCGTAAATCTTGCCCCAAAACCGCGATTGTGCTCCTCGACTCGCTCGTCAATGTTGTCGGTAATTCCGACATAGAACGAGCCATCTGCGCATCGAACCATGTAACAAAACCAAGGAGCATCCATCGCTTCGGCCAAGAAAACCCGCCGAATCCAGAGCCGCTATTTCACTTCCTTATGCCCCGTATGCTTCCGGCAAGTATTGCAAAACTTGGAAGTCTCCAAGCGTTCCGTGTGCTTCTTGCGGTTCTTGGTCGTCGTATAGTTCCGGTTCTTACAATCGTTGCACTGTAGTGTGATGATTTCTCGCATAGTCGTCTACTCGATGATCTCGGCAACCGCGCCGGCTCCGACCGTGTGGCCGCCTTCGCGAATCGCGAAACGCAAACCCTTCTCCAGCGCCACCGGTGTGATCAGCGTGATCTCGCACGAAATGTTATCGCCCGGCATCACCATCTCCACTCCCGTCGGCAACTTCACATCCCCCGTCACGTCCGTCGTGCGGAAATAAAACTGCGGCCGGTACCCCGTGAAGAACGGCGTGTGCCGCCCGCCTTCTTCCTTCGTCAATACGTACGCTTCCGCCTTGAACTTCGTGTGCGGCGTGATCGACCCCGGCTTCGCCAACACCTGCCCGCGCTCCACTTCATCTTTTTCCGTGCCGCGCAGCAGCAATCCCACGTTGTCGCCCGCCATGCCCTCGTCCAGCAACTTGCGGAACATTTCCACGCCCGTCACCGTCTTGCGCATCGTCGGTCGGAAGCCCACAATCTCCACTTCCTCTCCCACCTTCACTTTGCCGCGCTCGATTCTTCCCGTCACCACCGTTCCTCTACCAGAAATCGAAAAAATATCTTCAATCGGCATCGCGAACGGCTTATCAATATCTCGCACCGGCAGCGGGATGTTCTTGTCCACCGCTTCCATCAATTCCAGTATCGACTTCTCCCACTTCGCATCGCCTTCCAGGGCCTTCAGTGCCGACCCGCGAATCACCGGCAACGTGTCTCCCGGAAATTGATAGCTCTTTAGCAACTCGCGCACTTCGAGTTCGACGAGTTCGAGCAATTCCGGATCGTCCACCATGTCGCACTTGTTCAAAAACACCACGATGTACGGCACACCGACTTGCCGCGCCAGCAAAATATGTTCGCGCGTCTGCGGCATCGGCCCGTCCGTCGCCGCCACCACCAGAATCGCGCCGTCCATCTGCGCGGCTCCCGTGATCATGTTCTTCACGTAATCCGCGTGCCCCGGGCAATCAATGTGCGCGTAGTGCCGGTTCGCCGTCTCATACTCCACGTGCGACACCGCAATCGTGATTCCGCGCTCGCGCTCTTCCGGCGCGTTGTCAATCGAATCAAACGCCCGAAACGTCACCTTTGGATTGTTCTTCGACAATACCTTCGTGATCGCCGCCGTCGAAGTCGTCTTGCCGTGGTCAATGTGACCAATCGTCCCGATATTCACATGCGGCTTGTTCCGCTCGAATTTCTCTTTCGCCATCTGGTATCACCCTCGTATTAGGACTGCGCGACGATGTCCGCGTGAAATCGTTTCAGTGCTCCGGGGCCCTATCAAAAATCAAAGTTAGGGTTGTGCAATGGAGCGGGGGACGGGACTCGAACCCGCGACCATCTGCTTGGAAGGCAGAGACTCTACCACTGAGTTACCCCCGCTCATTCCGACCACAACTTCCAGATTCCGCGCCATGAATACCCGCCCTGTAATTGCGGCTCACGAAAATCTGGAGCCTGGGACCGGGATTGAACCGGTGACCTCGTCCTTACCAAGGACGCGCTCTACCAACTGAGCTACCCAGGCTTGTACCGGTCGCCCCGCATCTCCCAATTGCAATCAGAATCGCCGCCGGAGCTGCCGCGCTTCTGAATTTTTTCCGTTGCTTTGAATATCGTCGCGCTCGGTTGTCCAACCACGCGCGGGCTCACGCGAGTTGCTGGTGGACGGGGGAGGATTCGAACCTCCGTAGCCCGCAAGGAGCGGCAGATTTACAGTCTGCTGGTTTTAGCCACTCACCCACCCGTCCCGCAAAATCGTTCGGGACGCTTCAGCTCCGTCCCATGAAATCTTCCGGGACACAATTGCATCCCGCGTGTCCAACCAGTTTCTTTAACCGGACTGCTGTACGGGGCACTCCGCAATGCAGAAAGGGCTCGTGTCCAGAGACACCAGCCCTAGCGCTCTTATCGCGAGGAATTCCGTCCGCAACCCCTGCCAAAATTTTCGCTACGTCAATCTCAGCTGGCGGAGGGATTTGAACCCCCGACCCTCTGATTACAAATCAGATGCTCTACCAACTGAGCTACGCCAGCACTGGCAAACCGAGCGAATTTATCACACAGGCAATCAAATTGCAAGCAAGTTTCTGTCAGCCGCAAAACCATTGCCAGACGAACACATTCTCAGCGCTCAGGATGCCGGGAGTGCCTTACTATTATACAGCCAAGTGTTCTCGCGACGGTAACTTTTCCGAAGAATCCGCTACTTTTGCACTGGCTCAGGGGCTGGCTTCGCGAACTGGCCGTCCGCAAGCTGCAGATTATGATGGATTTCCGTGAACTTGATCACGAACGCCGATTCCGCGCTGCTCTGTTGCACCGTGAACGGCAGCTTGACCCCGTCTACATCCTTATAGTCGCCTACTTCCGCCGTGAACGCCTTCACTCCGTCCGGCGTATTTCGGTGGTTGATCGCCCTCACAAGTAGCCAGCTTTCTGTATCGAAGTACATCTTGTCCGGATCGCCTGAACCGGTGGAAGCTTCCAGAACGTATGCATCGCGATCGTTGATTTTTTCCATGCCGGTCACAGTCATTCTCGAGTAGATTTTTTTCAGATCGAGCGGGTGATAGAAATCCGCCTCGCGCCGCGCATCTTCTAATTCCGCGCCGCTCAAAACCCGCAATCCATTTTGTGGATCGTCCGACCACGCCGTGGTCCCATCGAAGCCTTGTTCGAAAACCGCGCCGCCCAGCATAATCACGGCTAGCATCGAATTCGGAGCCTTCTCGTGAATCTCGACGGTTCCGGCTAAATTATTCATCGAAGGAATTTCAATCGTGCCTTTGGATACGCGCGAATTCAGCTTGGTCCAGGCGGCGCGTCCGCCAATCGCATTCACATAATGATCGAGCACCTGATCCGCAGTGGGCGTCGCAGCCTGTGTTGCGGCCGGCGCGGGCGCCATCTGCGACGAGGTTTGTGCATGCGCGGATAGACTAATGAAGATTCCCAGCATTCCCACGCCGATCGCTTGCATCCATCTGAATTTCATACCGGAAACCATCCTTCGCGAAAGACATCGCCAGATCTAAATTAGAGGCCGCTCGCGTCCCATTCGTTGGCCGGAGTCGTTCGCGTCACAAACTTGCGCCCATCGCACCTTACGAATCCTCCGAATTCTGCTACGCAGCCGGGGGTGGAAACATTACACTAACTTAGACGCAAGGATTACAAATTTAACGTGCCGATGTCATCCACAACTCGCGCCTGGATTGTCGTCGGCATCCTGCTGTTGTTGCTGCTGCTCGCTGGCGGCGCGGCGTTCTATTCCTGGCACAATCGCCCGCTACCGCCTATCGTCTCAGCAGTACCCGGCGCACCCGCTGCGGCGCCTCCATCAGACATTCTCAGCGAACTTCCGCCCGACGCTCCAGTCGTAGCTTATATAGACGCGGCAGCGTTGCGCTCGTTGCAAAATTCCCCGCTCGCTGCTGCGCTGGGTCTCGCTTCGCCGGGCCCCCAAGCCGATCGTGACTACGCTAATTTCGTCCGCGATACGGGCTTCGATTACACGCGCGACCTCGACCACGCCGCCGTGGCCTTTTGGCCTGCCAGCATCGGCACCCCGGCAAACGTTCTTGGCGAAGATCGCGTCGTCGCCATCGCCGACGGCCGCTTCGACCAGCAAAAAATAAAATCCTATGCGCTGCGCACCGGAAAAGAAGTGACCCGCGGCTCGCAAACGGTTTACGAAGTTCCCGGCAATCCCCCGTTTCACTCACGTTTCTTTCGCCCACGCGTATCGCTCTCGCCGGCGGCAGGAACGCCACGGATCTTTTGTCCCACATCAATCTATCCGGCTCATCCCGTCGCGATGCCGCCATGCAATCGCGCATAGACCGCGTCGCGGGCGCGCCGATCTTCGGTGTCGCGCGCACCGAGCATCTTCCCGCCAGCTTCTACGATAGCTTCCGTAATGCGCCGCAGCTCGAACAACTCGCCCGCAGCATTCAGGCCATAACACTGGCCGGCCAGCCCGAAGGCAATAACCTCAGAATCACGCTTGACGCGGAGTCTGATTCCCTGAAAAACGCCCTCGCCATTTCCATACTTCTCGAAGGCGGCCGCATGGCCGGTTCCATGGCGCTCTCTGACCCCAATACGCGCCGCCAGATGACTAAAGAACAGATCGCCTTCCTCCAAGCCCTGGTCAGCCAAGCCCAAATCACGCATCAAAATAAATTGGTCCGCCTCGTTCTGGACATCACTCCCGCCATGCTCAATGCCACGCCAGCCCGAGCCGCTGCGCTGACGCATTCCCCAGCCGTTCATCCCGTCGCGCACTGAACGCACAACTAAGCCGCGCGAGAGAAAATGCGGGAAGAAACACAAATCACGGCGAGGCCGGTGTTTTTCAAAAACCGGAAAGATTAATCCGCGGCGGAAGCGGACGTAGCCGCGCTGCTGAGGTAACGCCAGGGGTTCACAGGTGTATTGTAAATGCGGACTTCGTAATGCAGGTGCGGACCAGTCGAGCGCCCGCTCTGCCCTTCATATCCAATAATATCTCCACGCTTCACGTGCACGCCGACGTGTGTCGCAAACCCCGAAAGATGCCCGTACCAGGTGGTCACGCCAAATCCGTGATCAATCACCACCAGCCGTCCGTACCCCGCGCGCTGGTCCATCACGGCCACCACTCCGTCAGCCGTCGCATGAATGGCGTCGCCATAATGCGAAGCAATATCCATTCCCGCGTGAAACGCGCCCTCACCGCTGAAAGGATCCAGTCGCTCGCCAAAATGTCCGGTGATCTCGCCGACCACCGGCCAAAGCGTCGGCACGATTCCCAAGCTGCTCAATTGCGCCGCAGGCAGCAAACGCATTCCGCCGCTCGACATCGCCACAGCCGAAGCGTTGCGTTCCAGGTAGCTGAACTCGTCCACTGAATCTTGGTATTCGACGTCCGACTGCTGCTCATCATCGCTGAACGCAAAGGGCGTCTGCCGGAAACGCGTGATTCCGTAAGCTACCGCAACTTCGCTCGCGAGCGATTGCAAGGAGTCGAGCCGCTGGTTGGTATCCTTCACTTCCGTTTGCAGCGCTTTATACTGTTGCTTCAGAGTATCCTGCTCGCGGCGCAATGAATTGTAATTCGTGGCCTTCCAGAGCATCCGCGAATACGAACCCATCCCCGCCAGCACCGTGATTCCGCCCACCGCCGCCAGAATTGCCAGCGCGTGCAGCACGTAATACGGCACACGTACGCGTCGCATCCCCCCAGACGCGCTCGATGCAATAAAAAATGTGTAGTACTTGCCCTTCATAGTCTTAATTTTTGCCAGAAATAATTCGATCCAGTTTGTCGAGCACCGCGCGTCCCCCGCAGCGGCCACTCGATTCCGTCAGAAGTCTCCAGCAGAACGAGGCCTGGTACAAAACCGCGTGAATTGTAATGACCGTACCCACCTTGGTCAACCTCAAACTTAAGTTTTCCACAACCTCTCCACGAATGCAAAGTACTTACCGGAGTGCCATCCGATTTGCCTTACAGTTTTCCTTGACAGACCTTACCTTAGATACGGAAAGAGTTACAACTGTACGGAAGTGCAGGATGGAACGAGAAAGCCAACTGGTCGAAAAAATCGAGCACGCTCTAAGTGCTGGCACCACATCGAAATCCAGCAAGAAGCGCGGTCAGCGCGAACTGTCCGCCGCCAGCGAGCAGGGCACCGCGACGCGATCGCGAGCCGCAAACTCGCCGCGGCTGTCATCCCGACAGAGGCCGCCTTCCAGCCGACGAGGGACCTCTCTTCGATTGCAGCACCATCCCGCGTCGATCGGCCCAAGAGCGCTGCGACTCGGCATCGGTGACGATGCCGCAATTCTCGCGCCGACCGGCCGCAGCGAATGGGTCCTCACCTGTGACGCCTTCCTCGAAGGCGTCCACTTCCTCGCGGAAACGCACCCGCCCGATTCCATCGGCTACAAATCCCTAGTGCGCGCGACCAGCGATCTGGCAGCCATGGGCGCCACCCCGCGCTACTTCCTGCTCACGCTCGCGCTGCCATCAAAATTCACCCGCGCAATCGGGTTTCGTCAGGGCACGGCTTTTGCCGTGCCGAAAACCCAAAACCGTTTCGGGGCTTTAGCCCCTGAGGTGTGGTTCAAATACTTTCTCCACGGCATGGCCCGCGCCGCCCGCGAACTCGACATGACGGTCATCGGCGGCGACACCACAAAAAGCGACCGCTTCTTCATCAACATCACCGCGCTGGGTGAGATCGCGCCCGGCCGCGCACTAACGCGCTCCGGCGCCAAGCCCGGCGACCTAATCTATGTGAGCGGCAAATTAGGCCTCGCACAGCTCGGCCTCGAACTAGTTCTTCGCGGCCTGGCCGACGATCGGCGTTTCCGTGCCCTGACCCAACCGCATCTCTACCCAAAAATCCGCATCGCCCTTGGCGATTGGCTAGCCCGCCGCCTCGTCGCCTCATCCGCGATGGACATCTCCGACGGCCTCTCCACCGACCTATCCCGCCTCTGCACCGCAAGCCAGGTAGGCGCAAAAATCTACGCGAACAAAATTCCGACAATCGCAATCCCCGCATCCGCCACAAAAAAACTCGGGAACCGCAAACTCGACCCGCTCCAGCTAGCCCTACACGGCGGCGAAGATTACGAACTCCTCTTCACAGTCTCACCACGCCACGCTAAAAAACTTCGCGAATCCCCAGGCGCGCCTGAACTAACCGCAATCGGCGAAATCACACTCAACAAAAACATCGTTCTCGTCGGTCCGGACGGCAGTAGCCAACCGCTGAAATCCGAGGGCTGGGATCCCTTCAGGGTTTCGTAGCGCCGGCTCACGCAGAGACGCCACTAGCGGCATCGAAGTGCGTCCCGCCGGCTTTGCGCCTTTCGTTTATTCTCAAAGGATGCAGGGTTAAATCGTTGGGGAAACGCCGGTGCTACGAATGCGGCGCAGCAACGGCAGTGACACGCGCAGGCGCGGGCGCCGAAGTTGGCGAAATGGTCTTCGGCGAAGGCGGCAATTTAGGTGCAGGCTTCGCCCCAGCCGGTGCCGTGCTAACCGGCGCAGCGACCGGCACCTTAGCCGGGGCCAAACCCTGCTCCGCAGCATCGGCAGGCGGCGCCGTATCCGGCACATCCACCAGCACCTGCTTGGTCGGCGCAATTTTTTCGAGCGGCGTCACATTCGGGAAATTTTCCACCGTCACGCCCTGCGTCGCCTGCTGCATAAACTCGATCCAGATCGGCAACGCCGCTCTCGCGCCGGTTTCCTTTTTGCCGAGTGACACGCGCTTGTCATCGTTCCCCACCCAAACTCCCGCGGTCAGCTGCGGCGTAAATCCGAGGTACCACGCGTCAGTGAAATCGTTCGTAGTCCCGGTTTTCCCCGCCGAAGGACGCCCCAATTCCTTCGCGCGCACTCCCGTTCCGAATTGCACTACATCTTCGAGCATCGCCACCATCGTCCGCGCCACGTCCGGCGGCACCACGTCCGTCACGTTCGGCCGAGGTTCTTCGAGCACCGCGCCATCATAAGAAGTCACGCGGCGGATGTAATGCGGCTCGATGTGTATGCCGTCATCCGGAAACACCGTGAACGCCGAGGTATGCTCGATTAGCGTCAAATCCGCCGCGCCCAGCGCCAACGGCAAATACGGCGGCAGCGGGCTAGTGATTCCAAACTTCCGCGCCAGGTCCACCACGTTCAGCACTCCCACGTGATCGAGCAACCGGACCGCCGGCACATTCCGCGAATCGGCCAGCGCGCGCCGCAGAGTGATCCGGCCTTCGAATTTTTCGTCGTAATTGCGCGGAGAATAATTCTGCCCGCCGCTGCGAAACGTCACCGGCTCGTCCACAATCGTGTCGAACGGGCTCATTCCCATCTCCAGCGCGTCCGAGTACACGTACACCTTGAACGAGCTGCCCGTCTGCCGCACCGCTTGCGTCGCGCGATTGAATTTCGATTCCTCGAAATCGTAGCCGCCCACCATCGCTTTGATCTCGCCGCTTGCGTTATCGATCGCCAGCAACGCGGCCTGCGCCGCGGGAACCTGCTCCAGCCCCACGCGCGCCGTAATTCCGGAAATTTCCTTGATCGAAACGCAGACCAAATCGCCCACTTTCAGCAGTTCTGGCGGAGATTTGTGCCCGGTCCACGAAAAATCCGCCGGCGTCAGCATGGCGTGATACGGCCCGATCTTGACGGACGCGAACGTCGGCTCAACCTTCATCACCAGGCCCGTCACGTAATCGCCCTTCTGGATCGCGTCGTGCCAATCGTCACTCTGATAACGGTCAAGCGGCCCTTCGTGCTGTTCCAAAATGTTCGGCAGATCGCCGCGCCATCCGTGACGCCGGTCGTAGGCGTGCAACCCGTCGCGCACCGCCTGGTCCGCCGCTTTCTGCATGGCAACATTCAAAGTCGTGTACACGCGCAATCCCTGCTCGTGTACCGCCGCGGTTCCGTAGGTGTGTTCGAGATACTCGCGCACTTCCTCGACGAAGTACGGAGCCAGATCGTTGCGCAGCGGCGCGATGTGCAGGCCCAGCGGCAACTTCGTGGCCTCCTCCGCTTGCGCCTCCGTAATCTTGCGGTCGTGCGCCATCAGCGACAGCACCAGATTCCGCCGCGCCAGCGCACGTTCCGGATGATTGATCGGCGCGTAAATCGGTCCACGAATGATCGCCGCCAGCATCGCCGCTTCCGGCAGCGTCAATTTGCCCACGGGTTTGTCGAAATAATATTCGGATGCCGCCTCGAACCCGTAGTTCCCGGCTCCCAGATAAATCTGGTTGCAGTACATCGTGAAAATCTGTTCTTTCGTGTAATGCCGCTCGATCTGAATTGCCAGCAAGGTTTCTTCGATCTTGCGCCGCGCGCTGCGGTCTGAACGATTCAGAAATAACCCGCCGGCGAGCTGCATCGTCAGCGTGCTCGCGCCTTCCGCGAGACGATGGTGACGTACATCGTGCCACGCCGCTTCCAGCACGCGCGGAATGTCCACGCCCCAGTGCTGTTCGAAGTGCTGGTCTTCAGTGGTAAGAATCGCGTCGCGCAAAACTTTCGGAATCTGGTTGTAAGTCAGCAGGATCCGCCGTTGCAGCGCGAAAGTTCCGATGGATTGTCCGTCGTCCGCGTAGAGCTCCGTCACCACGTTTGGCCGATAATCCTGCAGCGCATGAATTTCCGGCAAGTCGCTCGAATACACAAACAGCAATCCCACCGCCGCGCCCACCGCCACCGCGCACAGCAGCAGAAACGTGAACGCCAGTTGGCCGAAGACCGTGTCTCCGGTAATCTTCATCGTCGCCCGATAAAATCTTTCCATTAACTGACATTCTAGCGCATCCTCGCGCGCCCCGCCGGATTCTACGTCCGCAGAATGTTCCAATCAGTCGCGCCTTCTCATTGCCTCCCTGCCTCTTTGCTTCCTTGCCTAATTCCCTCTGTGTTTCTGTGCCTCCGTGGCGCACTTGATTTTTGCGATTGCAGCCTCATCTCCCGCCAAGTAGATTTGTCCCGCCCGAACCGCCGGGCGGGCGAGGCCCCCATGGAAGCCAACCCAATCCTGTTTCGCGATCTGACCTATATCTTCCTCGCCGCCGTTTTCGGAGGACTCGCGGCCTGGCACCTGAAGCTGCCGCTTATCCTCGGCTTCGTCCTGGGCGGGATCGTGATCAGCCCCTTCACTCCGGGCCCGCATCTTTCCGACCTGCACACCTTCGAAGTTTTCGCCGAAGTCGGCGTTGTCCTGCTGATGTTTTCCATTGGCGTTGATTTTTCGATCCCGGACCTGATGCGCGTGAAATGGATCGCACTCGGCGGTGGCACGCTCGGAATCCTCTTCTCAATGGCGCTCGCGCTCGGCGTCTCGTGGCTCATTGGCTGGACGATGATTCAGGGCTTCGTCATCGGCGCCACCATCTCCGTCGCCAGCACCATGGTCCTCGCGCGGCTGCTCGCGGATAGCGGCGCGCTCGGCACCGAATACGGCCGCGTCATGATTGGCATCACTCTCGTCGAAGATATCGCCGTCGTCTTCATGACCATCATCATCCCCATTTTCAGCGGCCCCAGCGAAGGCCGCTTCCAGAAAGCCGCATGGACTCTCGGCAAAGCCGCCCTTCTTCTCATCCCGCTCGTTTTTCTCGCGATGACGGTTGTTCCCCGCGTTCTGCGCAAGGCCGCGCGCACCAAAGACCACGAACTTTTCCTGCTCGTCGCCATCGCCATCTGCCTGGTCTCCGCCGCTGTCGCCCAAGCCGTGGGCTTCTCCGTCGCCCTCGGCGCTTTCCTCGCGGGACTTTCCATCAGCGGTTCCGAAGATTTGCACGAAGCGCATACCACGTTGATCCCTCTACGTGACGCGTTCGTCGCGCTTTTCTTCGTTTCGCTCGGCACGCTCGTGGTCCCCAGCGTGATCATTCACAATCTTCCGCTGCTGGGCGTGATGCTCCTGCTGATCGTAGTAGGGAAATTCGTGGTCTGGCTAGGCGTGATGAAACTTTTCCGCTACTCGCTCTGGACCTCGATCGCAGTAGCCGCCGGACTAACGCAAATCGGCGAACTCTCGTTCATCCTAGTCGAAGTAGCAAAAAAATCCGGCCTGGTCGGCGAAGAAGTATTCACCGCCACCCTAGCCGCATCCCTAATCTCAATTTTCCTGAATATGCTTTTGGTAAGGTGGGTGATGCGCAGGATCACGCCAAAGCTTGCACCGAAAGCCACCACAGAGACAGCCGCGGAAGCCCCCGCGTAGCTCCGCGCTACCCCCGACTGGCGACGTTCCACCACGTATGTTGTCATCCCGCTTGCCCTGACGTAGGAAGGGAGCGGAGCGAGGGATCTGCTTTTTGCTTTTCGATCTTTAGCCCTCGCCGGGCCGCCCACCAATGACCAAACACACTCCCGCCACAAGCACGGGGCCGTAGGGGCGCTGCTTGCTGCGCCCCTCGATCGCCGGCGAAACTCGCGGCCAGTGCGCAACTAACGATCGGCATTTCGTCTTAAAGTCAGAACCCTACGAACATACAGGCTTTCGAAGCGAGGCTGAATTTTAAACGAGAAAAGAAAGGCAGGAGAGCCAGCTAAACCGAAAACTCCACAACCCACATTTCTATTTTCGAATTTCCAATTTCACTTTTCCAAATCTACCCCAGTGCTTCTTCCGCTTCCTGCACCGTGTCATAAGACTTGATCAAAGTCCCCACATGCGTCATATCAATCAGTGCCTTCACCTGCGTATTCATTCCCGTCACGGCCAATTTCCGCTGCGCGCGCTGTGCCGCCACGTAGGCGCCCACCAACGCACCCAATCCAGCCGAATCCACGTATGACACTCCACTGAAATCCAAAATCATCTTCGACGCGGTTTCCGAGCGCGTCGCCGTCTGAAAACTGAAAACCGTCTGAATATTCAGCGAGCCTTTCAGCGTCAAAACCTTCTGGCCTTCCCGGCTTCCCGCGGATGCGATAATTTGCAAATGGTCAGTGGACATGGCGGCTGATTCTACCCAATCGTCAACGCGGCGATTATGAATATTGTGTTACAGCAGGCCAGTAGCGCAGGTTTACCCTGAGCTGCCGCGAAGAGCGTCCCGCTGGCTCGTCGCAAAAAACGTGGCGCTGGCACAGCACGCAAATGATTGGCCATTAACTGTCAACTTTCAACTGTGAACTGTTAACTTTTTTCCTTCACGGATCAAAACGCGCCCGCAATTCCGCAGGCACGATGGGACAAACATCGTCCTGCCGCCCAAACACCCGATACCGGACCCGCGCCACGAAATCATAAACAAAATCCCGCAAGCCTCGAGGAATCACGCCAAGCACCGACGCCAGCGCAGCCCAGCCCCCACCGAGCCGCCGCCAAATATGCAAGAACGCAACAGACCGCACTAAAAGCGCCCCATCTCGAGTCTGCACCACAACGCTATCCGGTAATCCCGCCCGCCGCTCCACCGCCACCCGCGCCGCAAAAGTCTCGCCCTGCAGCGGCGCAAACCGAAACGCGCCCCCGCTGCGATCGTGCTTCAGCACAAATTTCACCGCGCGATGGCACAACCCGCAATGTCCATCGTAGAAAAGATATTCCGCGCCCTGCGTTTCTTGCCCCACCAAAAAAGCATAGCACGGCCGCAACGCAACGCCCTTTCACGCGTAGCGAATCGCGATTACGGAAACGATTCCCCCTTCCCGCTTGCCACGCTTTCCGAAACTCTCTAAGCTTGTTTGGTTCGCTCAATTTTGCGGGAGCTGCTCCACACGCATGAAGTGCAACAACATTCTCGAAGCGATCGGCAATACGCCGATCGTCCGCCTGAATCGCTTGGCGAAAGATTTCGCCGCCGAAGTCTGGGTCAAAGCCGATTACATGAATCCCGGCGGCTCGGTAAAAGACCGCATCGGCATCTCCATGATCGAAGAAGCCGAACGCACCGGAAAACTAAAGCCCGGCGGCACCATCATCGAAGGCACTTCCGGTAATACCGGCCTGGGACTCGCGCTCGTCGCCTGCGTCCGCGGCTATAAAGTCGTCTTCACCATCACCGACAAGCAATCGCGCGAAAAAATTGATCTGCTGAAAGCTTTCGGCGCCGAAGTGATCGTCTGCCCCACCGCCGTCGAGCCTGAAGATCCGCGCAGCTACTATTCCGTCGCCGCAAAACTCGCGCGCGAAATTCCCAATTCCTTTTATCCTAATCAATACGCCAATCCCATGAATCCGGAAGCTCACTATCGCTCCACCGGCCCGGAAATTTGGAAGGACACCGAGGGAAAAATCACGCACTTCGTTTGCGGCATGGGCACCGGCGGCACCATCTCCGGCGTGGGACGCTACCTCAAGGAACAAAATCCCAACGTCAAAATCATCGGCGTGGATCCGATCGGCTCGCTCTATTACGAAAAGGTCAAGACCGGAAAAGTCGGCAAGGCCCTAACCTACGTCGTCGAAGGCATCGGCGAAGATATTTTCCCGGCCACCATGAATCTGGAGATTCTCGACGACGTCATGCAGGTTAACGATGAAGAATGTTTCGTCTGGGCTCGCCGTCTCGCAAAACAAGAAGGCATTTTCACCGGAGGCTCGGGCGGTGGCTGCATCTCCGCCGCGCTGAAAATCGCCAAAACCGCGAAGAAAGGCGATTTCATCGTAGCTTTCGCGCCCGATTCCGGCTCGCGTTACATGTCCAAGGTTTTCAACGACGGCTGGATGCGCGAACACGGATACGTGGACGCTGAAGTCGCTCTCTCCGCCGCCGACGTCATCCGCGTCAAACGCCAGAACGGCAAGACGCGCGAAATGATCGTCGCCGGCCCGTATCAAACGGTTTTCCACGCGCTCCAAACCATGCAGCAGCAGGACATTTCGCAGCTTCCCGTCTTCGAAGAAGGAAAATCCATCGGCACGGTCTTCGAAGATCAGATTCTGAATCTCGCGCTGCAAGGGAAAGATCTTCGCAAGCTCGTCATCCGCGAAGTGATGGGCGCCCCGCTCCCGCAAGTTTCCGCAAGCGCTCCCGTCGAGCGAGTGACCCACATCCTCAGCCACGATAGTCCCGCCGTCTTCGTCGAAATGCCCGGCGCAAAACTCGAAGTCCTCACCAAGTTCGATCTCATGGACACCGTCGCAGGCCTAGTCGGCCAAAAGCGCTAACAATTCTGTGGTCAACGTACGCTCTCGAAGACCAGTATTTTGGTCCTGTCGCCCGCCACGCGACGTCGGAAGTCGCCGGTTGTTACCGGAAGGGCGGGACCTCAGTCCCGCCGTACAAGTTGCGAGAACCATGGGGCTTTAGCTCCTGAAGCCACGATTCTTGTGTCGTTTCTGAACCTATCCCCGTGTTCGTGAGGCGGGCGATTCGCGCCATCTCTTGCATAGACGCGCACCATTAGCGCCGCGGAAGATGTGACTTCAGGCCAAGCCTTTACATTCTTAACGCTCACTTTACTGGCTCTTTAGCAGTCTCACATCTATCCGGAAAATTGCGGTGCAGAGCGAAAGACGCGTGGAGGGCAATTTTGGATCTGGGAAAAATCAAACGGCGGGCGTGGCTCTCGTGGGCCTCGGTAATTCTGCTCGCGATTCTTTGCGCGGTGCTCGCCGTGCTGCAATACCGCTGGACCGCTCAGGTCGCCGCCGGCGAACAATTGCGCCTCAAAAGCAATCTGGATTCGCGCCTCGAACTTCTCCGCCGCAGTTTCAACGAGCGCATTGATTCGGCGTGCCTCGCTTTCGTGCCATCGTCCGCGGAATTCGCGAAGCAGAGCGCCGAAGACGCGTATCTGGAAAAATATCGCGCGCAGAGCGCCTCGCAATCCGATATCGTCTCGAGCGTCGCGCTCGCCATTCCGCACGGGAACGAACTCACTCTCTTGATTCCGGACTCCGCAGGCCGCCGCTTCGTGCAAACCGCTTGGCCCTCCGATTGGATCTCCATCCACAACGAACTTCTCGCCCGCGCGAATGGTGGCCCTCCCGGGCCAAGCCTTCCGCAGATTCCCACTCTTCGCGTCATCCCGCATTTTGGCCGCGCCATTTCGCGCGAGCAGGATTGGCTGATTCTCAAACTCAACGACGCCTACATCGCGCGCACTCTGGTTCCCGAAATGTTGAACGGCTATCTCGGCGTGTCCGGGAAGCTCGATTACGACGCCCAGATCGTCGTCAATCAGGTGCCCTTCACGCCGCTCTATGATTCTGCACCGCGCCCTCCGCGCAGCAAAATTTGGACTCCAGACGCCTCCGTCGCTCTTATGGAAATCACGCCGCCGGTGTCCTCATTCGTTCGTGGGTCCGCGGAACGAGTGGCCTCGTCTCCGCCTCCGCCGCCATTTCCCGCACGCGCTTCCGGATTGTGGCTCTTGCGCGTGCACCATCACGCTGGCTCACTCGAGTCCATCGTCGCCGGCGCGCGCCGCCGCAATCTCGCTCTCTCTGCCGGGTTGCTGCTCCTCATTCTTGCGACGGTGGCTTCGCTGGTGCGCTTCTCGCGCCGCGAACGCCAAATGGCCGAGCTGCAGATGAATTTCGTCGAAGGCGTCTCGCATGAATTGCGCACGCCGCTCACCGTGATCCGCACGGCAGCATTCAATCTGCGCGGCAATCTCGCGCAAAAGCCTGAGCAGGTCGCGCGCTACGGCACGTTAATTCAAAACGAGAGCGAAAAATTGACGGCGCTGGTGGACCAAGTTCTGCGTTACGGCAGCGCGCGCTCCGGCCGCGTCATCGCCCAGCGCTCGCCAGTCGCGATTGACGCGCTTATCGAAAGCAGCCTGCAATCCAGCCGCCTGGACCTCGAAAATACGAATCTCATCATCGAAAAGAAAATCGCGCGCGATTTGCCGCCCGTTCTCGCCGATCCCGAAGCCATGGAGCACGTCCTGCAAAATCTCTTTGAAAACGCCGTGAAATACGGCACGCAATCAAGCAACTGGATCGGAATCTTCGCGGCCGCCGCGCCGCCCAATGTCGCGCCCGCCGTCGAAATTCGCGTCGCCGACCACGGCCCGGGTATACCCGAAGAAGAACGCGAACATATTTTCGATTCTTTCTATCGCGGACGCCGCGCCATACACGACCAGATTCACGGCACCGGCCTCGGTCTCACTCTTGCGAAAAAAATCGTGGAAGCTCATGGCGGCACCATCGCGGTGAAAAGCCAGCCCAGCGAGGGCACGGAATTCATAATTCGAATTCCCGCTGCGTCAGCCGGAGCGCCGGAATGACTCCGCGCATCCTCATCGTCGAGGACGAGCCCGGCCTGGTGCTAACCATTTCCGACCTGCTGACGGCGGAAGGCTATGAAGTTGCCGCGGCCACCGACGGCGCGTCGGGGTTCGCGATGGCCACCGAGGAGCAATTCTCCGTCATCATCCTCGACGTGATGCTGCCGAAAAAAACCGGCTTCGACGTCTGCCGCGAACTGCGCCAACAAGGCGTCGACTGCGCGATCCTGATGCTCACCGCAAAAACACAAGTCGTGAATCGCGTCGTCGGCTTGAAACTGGGCGCCGACGATTACCTCGCGAAGCCTTTCGACCCCGCCGAACTACTCGCGCGCATCGAAGCGCTCTTGCGCCGCGTGCACAAAGAGCGCCGCATCGCCGTGCACACTTTCCGCTTCGACGACGTGGAAATTGATTTTGATCGCTCCGAAATCCTGAAAGCCGGCCAGCGCGTGGAAGTCGCTGCCAAGGAACTTCTACTATTGCGATATCTGGTGGATCACCGCGACCGCGTAGTCCCCCGCGAGGAAATCCTGCAGAAAGTCTGGCAATATGACAGCCAGGTCACGTCCCGCACGGTAGACGTCCACGTCTCCTGGCTACGCCAAAAACTCGACGACTCCCAAAACCCCAAACACATCCAAACAATCCGCGGCAAAGGCTACCGCTTCACTGCGTAATAAGCGCACGGCGGAGACACTCGTAATGCAGGCCGCAACATCGGGGAATTTCCCTGCGCCCTCTGCGTCTCTGCGGTAAAAGCCTTTGACGTTCGCAACGCGCCAAATCACCAAACATAGGGGCACGGCATGCCGTGGCCGTGTCAGCCAACCCCGCTGCGGGCGGCATCCGCGCGACGTGATCAATCTAGAAAAACGCGTCCGGCGACACGCGAAAGCGCTGGCTGAGGCGTTCGATATGTTCTCTGTTGAGCTTTCGCTTGCCGCTAAGCACTTCGGAAACGATGCCCCGCGTCCCAAACACGCCGATCAGATCCTTCTGTTTGAGGCTGTGCTGGTCCATCAAGAACCGCAACACGTCCACAGGCTTGGCACGAGGGAGTTCATAGCGCTTCGCTTCGAAATCCTCGATGAGCAGAGTCAGGAGATCAGCCAATTTTTTTTCCGTGCGAGTCTGCTTGCCGCCGCGTCGGTCAAGTTCGTAAAGCGCGCGCGCACGCCGCATTTTCCTTTTCGCTGCGAATCAGCCTGGGCAAAATTCTCGTTCCGTTCCCGTAAACACCGACGTATTCGCCGCGAACACCGCCCTTCAATTTTGACAGATCATATCCACGACGTAACTCGTCGGCCCGTTCTCGATTCCCCTTTTTCTTCTTCATAATGTGTCGGTTCACGCTGAGTATATCGCGCGCCACCGGTTTGCCGACATCTATCCTTCGCCCTTCACATCCCGGAAATCCGTGCGCACCTCTTCAATATGCGCCCGGTAAGCCTTCGCATCGCCATACGGCAAAAAATGCGGATAGCGGTCGTGCGCATGTTGAATGCGATGCGCGTGCCGGATCGGGCACCAGTGCTGCTCGGTGCGCGCCGCAATTTCCACCACGTAGGCCATCAATCCATTTCCGTACGAGCAGTAAGCGCAATTAATGCGCTCCAGCAAATTCAAATAACACAATTTCCCGCGGTCAAAAATGATGTAGTCCGACCGCCGCACCTTGGGTATCCCATAGATCGGAAACGAAAATCCGTGATACAGCGTGATGAACAAATCCAGGATCATGAACGGAATGATGCAGCCATATATAAGCGGCGAGGTCAGCGCCACGAAAAATCTCGACCCGCGAATGTAAGGCCACAAAGATTCCTTCAGCCCCGCGTGCTCGACCCGCATTTCATCGGAAAACCAGATTTTGCGCTTGCGCAGTTCATAAAACGGGCCGCGAAACTCCTCGTCGCGGTCCGGCTCTCTCGCCACCTGCACCAACGGCTCGTTTTTCTTCGCGCTGCTGTCATTCATGGTCAATCCGCCAGCTTCAATTCTTCCAGATAAGCGTTGTACGCCGCTTTCACTTTCGCCGTCTCGGGCGCGCCTTTCGCATAATTCTCGAGCGGCGTGATGAAATCATCCATCGCCTTATCAACCTGTTTGAAGAGCGTCGGGTTAGTCTTGGACAGTGCCGTATCGCCGCCGTAGTCCTCGGCTTTGTCCCACACGCGTTCCAGGATGCGGGCCAATTCCGCGGCCGTTGCGCTATCTCCCTTTTGGAACGAGGCATACGCCAGTTTCGCCAGCGCGCGATAGGGCCCCATTTTGGTATTGTCCACGCCCGCATTCGGCGGCTGATGGGCCGCTTGCAATATGAGTGTCTGAGCCGGCGCGAAAATCGCCGCTGGAGCCACCGCAGGGGCCGCTGCAACGCACCACAGTAATACAATGCCGAGCGTCAGCATTGATTTCACGACGCTTTGTGAAGCGTGGCTCATACTGCCTCCTTGCCTTCGTTTTTTCAAGAAGCTTTGCGCCGACTAGATAGCACACTTTCGGCGACACGCGCCCAAAATGTTGAGCGCCAATACCCGGCGCACTGCGCGGCCGCCACCCCAATGGTATAATTGTGAACTTTTTGCAGTCCGCCAGAACCAGCAGGGCGGCGCTCGACAAAAACGAAAGGGCCAGCGACCGAGCATGAGAATCGAAGACTTCAACGAGCGGCTGAAAAACTCCATCCTGGTCGGCGATGGAGCTATGGGCTCGCTGCTGTACGAATCCGTCGGGCCGCAGCGCTGCGTGGATGAACTCAACACCACGCACGCAGAAGCCGTGTTCCACGTTCATCAAACCTACATCGAAGCCGGGGCGCAACTAATCGAGACCAACACGTTCAGCGCCAACCGCCACAAGCTCTCGCAATTCGGCATGGGCGACCGCGTCGCCGAACTGAATCACCGCGCCGTAAAAATCGCCCGCGAAGCGCGCGAAGCCGCGAAGCACGAAGTGTTCATCGCCGGTTCCATCGGCCCCCTCGGAATCGTCCAGCAAGTCCGCGAACTCCCCCACGAGGAAATCGTCGCAATTTTTAAGGAACAGGCTGGAGCGCTCGAAGAGCGCGGCGTGGATTTGTTTTTACTCGAAACTTTCAGCGACATCGAAGAACTGATCGCCGCTGTGGACGCGATCCGCTCATTCTCGCGTCTGCCAATCGCCGCAGAATTAACCTACTCGGACGAAGGCTCCACATTCGGCGGCGCCCGCCCGCCAGATGCCTGGGAACGATTGAAAGACAAAAATATTCAAACCTTCGGCGCGAACTGCACCATCGGTCCGCAACTTCTCCTGCCGGTTCTGCGCGAACTCGCCGCCACCGCGAAATTGCCGTTAACCGCCATGCCCAACGCGGGCTTCCCCAAACGCGTCGGCGACCGCATCGTCTACCCGAAATCTTCTCCCGAATATTTCGCGCTCTTCGCTCAGGAAGCCGCGGAAATCGGCGCGCGAATTCTCGGTGGCTGCTGCGGCACCACGCCCGAACACATCCGCGCGATGGCCGAAGCCGTAAAGAAGCTGCATCCCGGAAAATCTAGTGCAGCCAAAGACGGCGCAAAAGCCTCTGCGGCTTCGATCGAAGTCTTCGAACCCGCTGAACGCTTCCGGCGCATCGCGGCGCGCGAGCCCGAAAGCAAACTCTGGCGCAAAATTCAGGCCGGCAAGTTCGTCACCTCGGTGGAAATAGATCCACCCAAAGGCGTCACCATCGAACGTATCCTCGACCAGGTCGGCCGCGTGATGGCCTCGGACGAAGTGGACTCGATTGACATTAATAGCGGCACCCTCGCCCGCGTAGGCATGGACGCGCTCGTTCTAGCCGGCGCGCTCGAAGCCCACGGTTTTGAAACCGTCCCGCACGTCACCACGCGCGACGCGAATATCATCGGCCTGCAGGCCATGCTGCTCGGCGCCTGGGCTGTTGGAGGAGTCCGCAACATTCTCGCAATCACCGGCGATCCGCCGTCGCTCGGCGATCATCCCGAAACCAGCGGCGTCTACGAAGTGGATTCCATCGGCCTGGTAAAAGTTTTGTCGCGGCTGAATCAAGGCACCGATTGGGCTGGAAAAAGTCTCGGCGGCGCCACCAATTTCACCATCGGTGTGGCCGTAAATCCGGTCGCAGAAGATATTGACGAAGAGCTGCGGCGCTTTGAAGCCAAAATCGAAGCCGGCGCGCATTTCGCGATGACCCAACCAATTTTCGATCCCGAGCACTGGCACGCGTTTCTAAAGCGCCTCGGCGGAAAATCGCCAGTGCCGATCGTAGTCGGCCTCTGGCCGCTCACAAGTTACAAACAAGCCCTGCGCCTCAATAACGAAGTCCCCGGCATCGTCATCCCCGAAGCCACTCTGCGCGAAATGGAAAAAGCCGGCGAGCACGCTCGCGAGCGCGGATTCGTCCTCGCCCGCCGCATGCTCGACTGGGCGCGCACAGCACGCAGCGAAAGCATAGCTGGCGCCTACTTGATAGCCCCGTTCAAGCGCTACGAAGAAATCCTCGAACTCTTCAAGTGAATCGTCCCACAGGACGATTCACCCTGAGAACCGGCAGTGCTGGTTCGAAGGGTCTCTCCCGCACCACGCTTCTCGCATGAAAGTTGAAGGATCTTTGTGGGTCGTGCCTTTAGAGTGTGTGTCGGGACTATGATTTTCGTCAGAGCACAGCCTTATAGTATGCGAAAAAAAGTAAAGCGAGTGTCATCCCGAGCGAAGCGAGGGATCTGCTTTTCGCTCCCGCATAAAATCTGCCCTGTCTTTATCCGGTTTTGAAGCTCTACGACAATCCGAAAATCTTTGTGGGTCGTGGCTTTAGCCACGACATAAAGTGCGCAAGCTAGAACCGGCTTTAGCCGCTGAAGTTCCCTACGTCCTGTTGCTCGATCGTGAGACATCCCAACTATCGGGGCGTGAAGCTCAAATTGAAGTTCGCCGCAATCTCCTAAATCTCAAAAGAACCAAAACCTCTTGCGCCTCTTCAACGGTGTCGCCCCAGGACTAAGCCCCACATCCTCATCCATCTCCGGCACCCAAGGCAGCGGCTTGCCTTCAAACACCGCCCGCGGATTATCCACCAGCAGCGCGTTGGCCACATCCTCGCCGCGCTTCTTCGCCACGTGCTCAAACACTTCCTTCAGCCGCAAAGGCCGCGACGTCACGTTGTGCGCGTCGCTCGCCAAAAAATGCACGGCGTTCATCCCGATCCACTCTTCCGCCACTTCTTGCGCCGACTTCCCGAATTTCCCCAGCAGCGATTGCCCCGTCACCTGCGCATAACAACCCTGCCGCAGCCAGCGAAACAGTCGCTCCGGCTTCGACCGTATTAAAGGATTCCGCTCCGGGTGCGTGATGATCGGCCGCAACCCCGCCAGATGTAATTCGTGCAGCGATTGGTCCATCGAAGGCGGAATCGAATAGTCGGCAAACTCTACCAGCAAATAGTTCTTTTGGTTCAGCGTAAAGCGGCGGGAATCGTGGCGTATCTCGCGCAGGTTTTCAAAACTCAAATGAAAATCGCATCCAGTCGCAAAGACCAACCGCCCCTCGAATCGCGCCTGCAATTCATCGCGCCGCTCCTTTACCAATTCGGGAACAAACGCGTGGTTCGGATGCGCGTGCGGCGTCGAAATGACGTGCGTAATTCCATCTGCAATCGCCATTTCCGCCATTTCCACGGACATCTCAACCGAATCGGGACCGTCATCAAGCCCGGGAAGTATGTGGCAATGAATATCAATCATCGCAGCCGAGAATAACGCAGCGCGAAACGGATAACAACGCGCGAGCGCCACCGCAGACGCGCGTTAATCACCGGAAAGCCGCGCACGCATTGGCCAGATTATTGCTCTCCAGGGCTATGCAGCCCAGTGAAACTGTTTCATTTGCGGAATCGCCAGTCGCCGCCGCCAACGGGCTGAAGTAACTCCCAATTCGGTCGAATCTGTACGTATCAGGAACTTTTCAGGCTCAACGCGCCAACGGAGCGAGTAAGCACATGACAGCCGCCTTTCCAGACCGTCGCAGGCGAGCATTCATCACGGGCATCACCGGCCAAGATGGCTCCTATCTCGCCGAGCTGCTCATCGGCAAGGGCTACGAAGTGCACGGCATCAAGCGCCGCTCCAGCAGTTTCAATACGGACCGCGTGGACCATCTCATCTCAGATTGGCACGAGCACGAAACCCGTTTCTTCCTGCACTTCGCCGATCTGTCGGACGCCACCAGCCTCTCGAAACTTCTCTATCGCATCGCGCCCGATGAGATCTACCACCTCGGCGCACAGAGCCACGTCCGCGTCAGTTTCGATATCCCCGAATACACGGGAGACATCACCGCGCTTGGCACCACTCGCCTGCTCGACGCCATTCGCGAGACAGGAATCCCCGCACGCTTTTACAACGCCGCCAGCAGCGAAATGTTTGGCCAGGCCTACGAATGCCCCCAAACAGAAACCACGCCCTTCCGCCCGCGCAGCCCGTACGGTTGCGCCAAACTCTATAGCTACTGGATGACGGTGAACGCCCGCGAAGGCTACGGCCTGTACGCCGTGAACGGCATTCTCTTCAATCACGAATCCCCGCGCCGCGGAGAAATTTTCGTTAGCCGAAAAATTACTCGCGCCGTCGCGCGCATTCTCCACGGCCTGCAGGAAAAGCTCTACCTCGGCAATCTCGACGGCGAACGCGACTGGGGCTACGCTCCCGAATTCGTCGAAGGCATCTGGCGCATGTTGCAGCAGGAACAGCCCGAGGATTACCTGCTCGCCACGGGTGAAACTCATTCCGTCCGCGAATTTGTCGAGCGCGCCTTCGCCGAAGTCGGCTTGGACTGGCGCCGCCACGTCGAAGTAGACCCGCAATATTACCGCCCCACGGAAATTGACCGCCTCGAAGGCGACTCCTCCAAAGCGCGCAAAAAACTCGGCTGGGTTCCCCGCACCAAATTCCGCGACCTGGTGAAAATCATGGTGGACGCGGACGTGCAACTCCTCGAAGACAAATTAAGCGGCCAGATCGAACGCAAAATGGCCATGCGAGGCGGCGAATGAGAGCCCTCGACGCTACTTCCTCCGCCATGGGCGTTTTCTACGGCCGCCGCATCTTGGTCACCGGCGGCGCCGGATTCCTCGGCCGCGTCGTCGTTCGCAAACTTGCGCGAGCGCGGCTGCCGCGAAATCATGGTCCCTCGCCGCGCTGCCTGCGACCTCAGCCGCTGGGGCGATATCGAGCAACTCTTCGATAGATTCCGCCCGCACTTGCTCGTTCATCTCGCCGCCACCGTGGATAATCCCGCCGGCCATCGCGACGTCGCCGAAAGTTTCTACAACAACGTGATGATGTCCATGCAGCTAATGGAAGCTTCCAGCCGACACGGCGTCGAGAAAATGATCTGCCTCGGCAGCGCCAGCTCCTATCCCACGAATGCTCCCGTCCCGCTTGCGCGAGCAGGATCTATTCAAAGGCTTGCCCGATCCCGCGCGCGCAGTGCACGGCATCGCCAAGCGTTTGCCGTTCATCCAGGCGCAAGCCTACCGCCAACAGTACGGCTTTCATTGCGTCTTTTTGATTCCCACGAATTTCTACGGACCCGGCGATAATTTCGATCCCAAGACCGCCTACGTAATTCCCTCCATGATTCGCAAATTCGTGGACGCCGTGGATACCGGCGCTTCCGAAATCATCATCGGCGGCACGGGCTGCGCCACGCGCGACTTCCTGCATGTCGAAGACTGCGCCGAAGGCATTCTCCTCGCGCTCGAACACTACACCGGGGGCGACGCCATCAATCTCGGCAGCGGCGCCGAAGTGCCTATCCATGAACTCGCGCGCCGCATCGCCCGCATCACCCGATACACCGGGCGCATCCAGTGGGATCCCAATTATCCGGAAGGCACCATGCGCCGCGTGCTGGACGTAACTCGCGCGCAAAAAGAATTCGGCTTCCGCGCGCGCCGCAGCCTGGCAGACGGCTTGCTCGAAACCATCGAGTGGTACCGCTCCACTCTCATGCGCGGCGTGGCAGAACCTGAACAAAACGCGCTAGCGCAAAGCCTCTAGATCCGCGGAAGGAAAGAATCATGATCCAAGGACTCGCAGAATCCTCAGTGAAGGTGCTCCCCATCAAACGCCGCCCCGAAGTGAAAGCGTGCACCGCCTGCCGCTCCTGCGGCAGCGCCCGCATCGAAAGCGTGCTGGACCTCGGCAATCCTTACGTCTCCAATTTCGCCGATTCTCCCGATAGCGCTCGCTGGCCGCGCGTCCCGCTCGATCTTCTTCTCTGCCGCGATTGCAGCCTCGCGCAATTGCGCCACACCACACCGGCCGAATGGCTCTATCGCCACTATTGGTATAAATCCGGCATCAGCGGCACCATGCGCACCGCGCTCGCGGACATCTCCGAGAAAGCCGCGCACTTCGCCGGACTCGGCAGCGGCGATAGCGTCCTCGATATCGGCTGCAACGACGGCACCCTCCTGCGCTCTTACGCCGTAGAAGGAATCCGCCGCGTGGGATTCGAGCCCGCCGAAAATCTCGCCTGCGAAGCCGCCGTGGGCACCGACCGCATCGTTCCGGATTTTTTCACCGCCCGGCTCGTTGCCGGTGAAGAATTTCGCGTCATCACTTCCATCGCCATGTTTTACGACCTCGAAGATCCCAATCAATTCGTCGCCGATGTCGCCAGTCTCTTAATGGAAGACGGCGCGTGGATCATCGAAATGCACTATTTGCCACTGGTCCTCGAACGCAACGCCTTCGACGCCATCTGCCACGAACATCTGGAATACTACTCGCTCGCCTCGCTCGAACCGCTGCTCGCTCGCCACGGTCTCGCCGTCGCCGATGTAGAAACCAATGAAGTGAATGGCGGCAGTTTTCGCGTGTACGTCGTTCACCGCAATTCCCCTGCGCTTTCGGTTCCCGCGCGCCGCGATCGTGTCGCTACAATGCGTGCGCGGGAAAATGCCGCGCGCTTGTCCTTGCTGGCTCCCTATGAAGAATTCCGCACTCGCGTGCAACACATTGGCGCGAAACTGCGGGATTGGCTGCGCGTCGAGCGCGAACAAGGCCGGGAAATTTCCGTCTACGGCGCTTCCACCAAAGGCAACACTCTGCTGCAGATTTTTGGTCTCGATCACACGCTGATTCGTTCCGCAGCCGAGCGCAATCCCGAAAAGTGGGGCAAATTCACTGTAGGCACCTGGATTCCCATCGTCTCCGAAGCCGAAGCCCGCGCCCACGCTGATGATTTTCTCGTCTTGCCGTGGCACTTCATGCCCGAAATCCAAGTCCGCGAACGCGACTTCCTAGCCCGCGGCGGCAAACTAATCGCCCCGCTCCCCAATCCCCGCGCCATCACAGCCGACGGCTGGCACCGCCTGGCCTAAGCAAAATCGCATCGAAGCGTCACAAAGATTTTGTAGCGGCCGCCGCGAGCCAAAAGTTTGCACCGCTCGAACCGTCATCGCCGAACTATATGGAGTGCGGCGGCGTGCCGCCGCTTTCGCCCAGCGAGGCATGCCTCGCGTACCGCACCACGGTTGCCCACGAACGCCACAACGCCGCCGCACCAGCAGATTTTGTAGCGCCCGCAGCGTCCCGAAAACCTCGGTACGCTGCGGGCATGTGTCGTCACGAACGAAATCTCGAAACCACCAAGCAATGGGTAAGCTTCCGATTAGGCGACAATTCGCCGTCAATCTCTGCTCCACGTGTACGCTCAGCGATCCGCGCTCCCAAAAA
Organism: uncultured Acidobacteriota bacterium; assembly: GCA_963834215.1. Lineage (GTDB taxonomy): Bacteria > Acidobacteriota > Terriglobia > Acidiferrales > UBA7541 > Palsa-295. The sequence continues at coordinate 31,448 of CAWIAM010000005.1, forward strand.
ACATGCAGCGGCTGCGAATCTCCCGCATCGAATCGTGTTCAGGAGGAAACGCGATGCAAGCTGCAGTCGTACCCGCCGTGAACAGTTCGTGGCAAATCAAAGACGTTCCGCAACCCCAACCCGGACCTAACCAGGTCCTGGTGAAAATGCATGCAAGCGGTATCTGCTACACCGACGTCCATCTGACGCTCGGACACTTTCCCGGAGCATTTCCCCGAATCCTCGGCCACGAGCCGGTTGGCGAGATCGTCGCCGTGGCTCCCGACGTCACCACGCGGAAGGTGGGCGACCGCGTGGGTACCGCCTGGGTTCAATCCACCTGTGGGCACTGCGAATGGTGCCAGCGTGGCCGCAGAATGTTCTGTCCTGACATGAAGGGCACAGGGGTCAATACACCAGGCGGGCACGCCGAGTACATGCTGATGAATTCCGACGTAACCTATCTGATTCCGGACAAGGTTTCCTACGAGCAGGCAGCGCCGATCTTCTGCGCGGGCTACACGGTCTACGGCGGGCTGCGCTGGGCCGATCCCCAGCCGCACGAGCGCGTAGCTGTGCTCGGAATCGGCGGCCTTGGACACCTCGCAGTGCAATACGCGAAGGCGGCGGGCTTTGAGACCATCGCCATTTCCCACTCCCCTGACAAAGACAAGTTGATCCGGGAACTCGGCGCGGATGAAATTGTCCGCGACGGAAAAAGCCTTGCCGCGGCGGGCGGTGCTGACATCATCCTCAGCACTTCCAATTCGACAAAGTCCATGGTGGACAGCATTCAGGGATTGCGGCCAGATGGCCGGCTGGTCGCTATGGGCGCCGACGCGGAGCCGATATCCGTCTCGCTGGTGGATCTCATCTCGAAACGCATCCGCATCATCGGCAGCCAGCAGAACGGGCCCGAATATCTCTACGAAGCTCTCGATTTCGTGGCGCAAGGAAAAGTTAAAACCATCGTCGAGTCTTACCCATTGGCGGAGGCCGCTAAAGCCTACGAACGCGTCGCAGAGGGCAAGGCCCGGTTCCGCGCCGTCCTCACAATGTAATCGGCGATCCGAGCAGTCACCGCCCTTTAGCTTCTGGTCCACGCGTCACTCGGGAACAATTGCCAAGCTGCCAGAAGCAACCGCAGGGAGGGTCTTGCCGAATTCCCGTGGCAAGATAAGATCGCCAAAGGAGAGGGCCGATCACCTCCATGACTAAAGATGACATTCAGCTACTGTACGAATACGACCGCTGGGCGAACGGCACGGTTTTCCAAGCGGTCTCCACTCTCAACGCTGAGCAGTTCACGCGCGATCTGGGCGGCAGCTTCCCTTCTGTGCGCGACACGCTCGTCCACATCGTCGGCGGCGAGCGCAGTTGGCTGACGTGTTGGAAGGAACCGTCCCCCAGTTCCGCCTTCATCGACGATGTGTGGACCCGTCACGACGCCGTATTTAATCCAAATGCGTTTCCTGACCTCGCTGCGGTGCGGCTAAAGTGGGCGGAAGTCGAGAGAGAACAAGTCGAGTTTGTAAATCGTGTAACGAACGAATCCTTGAGAAGGATGCTTCCCGTTCGCACATCACAAATCAGCCTGGCGCACCTCATGCAACATTTGGCGAACCATTCCACCTACCATCGGGGTCAACTCTCGCTAATGATGCGGCAGCTCGCCGCGAAGCCGCTCGCCACGGACTTCGCCATGTTTCTGATGGAAGGCCGCCGCGAGAGAGCCGACGCACAGTAGCCCGCTCAAGCAATCGCCTGGATGCTTTCCGATATCGAAGTTCGACGACGTCACCACGGGAGTGGGCCATCCTCGTTCGAGAACGTGCCCGTCGGACCATCCGGACCGAGCAGCGCGAGGCGCACTGGCTCGCGGGCGCCCTCTTCGACAGTCCGCGTGCCCGTATAGTTGTTGAGGTTCGTCTTGGTGTAGCCCGGGCAGGCGGCGTTCACCTTGATCCCGGTCGAGTCCAGCTCGATAGCCATCGCGAGAGTGATTGCGTTCAGAGCCGTCTTGGACGCAGGGTAGACGGGGCCGAAGATCGACCGGTAAGCGTAGGCCGGGTCCGAATTCCGCGTCAGCGACCCAACGCCACTCGAAACGTTGACGATGCGCGCTGCCGGCGCCTCGCGCAGCAGCGGCAGCATCGCCTGGGTAACGGCGAGTACGCCGAACACGTTGGTATCCCACACCGCGCGCATTTCATCGAGGGACACGTTGCTCGGGCGCGTCAACTTCGAATACTCCTGCACGGACATGTCCGGCCGCTTACTCGTATTCGAAATAGCCGCGTTGTTGACCAGCACATCGAGGCGGCCAAACTCCTTGCGGATGCGCTCCACCGCGGCGGTGATCGAAGCCTGATTCGTCACGTCGAGCTGGAGCCCGCGTGCGCCCGGCCCCATCTGCTTGGCCGCAGCCTCGCCGCGCTCGAAATTGCGCGACCCGACCAGCACCGTGAAGCCGCGTGCCGCGAGGTCCTTTGCGATTTGAAAGCCGATTCCTTGATTAGCCCCGGTGACCAGGGCGACGGATTTGTTCTGCATAGTAATCTCCTTTTTTTCGGGCGATGGCCATAAACGATAAAGATTTCGGGCCGTTGTTACTGTCGGGGTTACTGTCTGGGACTGCGACCAATCGATTCCAGCTCCGCAAGCACTTCCGCCGGGATTTGAAGCGCCGCAGCCTTCAAATTCTCGCGAAGATGCCCCACTGACGACGTTCCCGGAATCAGCAACACGTTTGGCGAGCGCTGCAGAAGCCAGGCAAGCGCAACTTGCATCGGTGTGGCTTGCAGTGAGGCGGCCGCTGCGTCCAGTGCCGATGACTGAAGCGGAGTGAACCCTCCCAGCGGGAAAAATGGAACATAGGCAATACCTCGCGCCGCCAGATCGTCGATCAAAGCATCATCCTTCCTTTGCGCCACGTTGTAGAAATTCTGCACGCACACGATCTCGGTAATGGTTCGAGCCTCCGACAACTGCTTGGGAGTTATATTGCTCAATCCGATATGACGAATCAGCCCCTGACGCTTCAGTTCGGCCAGTACCGTCAATGGTTCCTCGATCGATCCCTCGGATGGTTCCATCACTCCGCCAAAACGCAGGTTGACCACGTCCAGCACATCCAGGCCCAAATTGCGGAGATTGTCGTGAACCCCCGCAGTCAGGTCTTCGCGCGAGTAAGCTGGAACCCACGATCCGTCCTTAGGGCGCCGGGCGCCGAGTTTGGTGACGATCACCAGGCCATCCGGGTAGGGATGAAGCGCCTGCTTGATAATCCGATTGGTTACATGCGGACCGTAGTAGTCGCTCGTATCGATATGATTCACGCCGCTCGCGACGGCCTCTCGCAGAACAGCAATCGCTCCGTCCACATCTCGTGGAGGTCCCCATACGAACTTGTCGCCATCCCGGCCGGCCAGTTGCATGGCGCCGTAACCCATGCGGTTCAAAGTCATCGAGGTGCCGGGCAGCGCGAAACTGCCGGCGAGACTAATTTGTTCAATCATTCCGTTCCTCCTTGTTACAATCATTGGATGAAGGATTCTTCAGGTTTGGAGTTCGCATATGCCTGCTGACGCCCTCGTTACATTTGAACCAAGAAAGACGCCCATTCAAGCGCGGTCCACCGTAACGGTCGAGTCGATTTGTGAGGCGACTATTCAGGTTTTGCTCAGCCATGGCCTTGAGCGATTGACCACCACACGGGTTGCCGAGCGTGCCGGTGTCTCCGTCGGGACCCTATATCAGTACTACCCCAATAAGCAGTCGTTGCTCTTTGCGGTGATAGAAAATCATATGAATCGCGTAGCGGCGAGGGTTGAGGCTGCGTGCGAGAGCGCTTGTCATCAACCGCTGGCCGAAATGATTAAGGAAATGGTGGAGGCGTTCGTCGAGGCCAAGTTGGAGCGCCCTGATATTTCCGTCGCTCTCTACCGAGTGGCGGGAGACCTGGGAGGTCCCGCGTTGGTCAAGCGAGCCAGTCAGCGGTCGCGGAAAGCCGTCGGGGCGATGCTTCAGACGGTGACAGATGTCAAATTTCCACCGGACAAATTTGCCGTGGACATAATGCTCGCAGCGATGGCCGGCGCAATGCGTTCCCTGCTCGAGGCCGGACCGTCACCGGCCGCGGTCCGAAAATCGCGAGAGCAACTCGTGCTTCTCTGTCAGTCATACATGACGGCCGCGACAGCTAAACGCGTTTAGATCACTCTCCGTGGTTGCAAGTGCGGCCCAACAACGTGTAGCTCGGCCTCGTTCTCAATTGACAACTTCTGACACCGTCGCAGATACTGCCCCCTGCGCATGTAGGAGCAACGGCACGTCGCCGAAGGGCAATGCCCACCTACGATTTCATCGTGGAGGCCTACATGCCCAATCTAGAGAACCTCAAGAAGCAAGCCAAGCTCATATTGCGGTGGCACCGCGAACGCCACTATCCCGTCGCCGCACAAATCCGCGCGCGTCTGCCTCGTTTCCTGAATATGCCCGACTCCGAGATTCTTGCGGCGAGTTTTAAACTCAGCGATGCGCAAGAAATGGTCGCAAGAGAGCAAGGCTTCGCTAGTTGGCAAGCCCTGAAAACTGGACTTTCGGCGACGTCGCTCAAGGTAAGATCATCGGCATCCAAAGCAACGATTGTCAGTGCCGAGCCGCAACTGTTCGTCACCGATATCCAGAGATCATGCGAATTTTTCTGCGAGAAGTTAGGCTTTTCGCTTGTATTTCGTTACGGCAAACCTCCCTACTATGCGCAGGTGGGTCGCGACGTGGCGCGCCTCAATCTAAGGTGTGTCGAGCGGCCAGTAATCGAGTCGACGGTCCGCAATCGGGAGGAACTGTTGTCGGCATCTATGACCGTCGCTACAGCGGACGAGATTAAGCAACTGTTTCTTGAGTTTCGGTCGGCTGGTGTTGCCTTTCACCAGACGCTGAAGAAGCAGCCCTGGGGCGCCAGGAATTTCGTCGTCAAGGATCCGGATGGGAATCTGCTGCTGTTTGCTGGACCCGCAAGCTAACAGCCCCCAAGCCAAAGTGTGCTCATCGAGCATGTATAGTTGTCCACTCGGAAGTTATCCCGTACAGCCGGTCAGTGACCGCCTGAGCTGGCAGCCCTAATCGGAAACTGACGCACTACCCGCCATCCGCCGCAACTTTGTACGAATTCGGATTCTTGTTATAGTCGTTTTTCGTCTTGAAGCTGTCTTTCAGCCGTTCCTGAGGGCGGCCGTCAAAATCTTCAACCCCAACGAGAGGTTGCCAGTGCCTGCAGAACGCACTCCGGAATTCTTCGCGTCGAAAGACATCAAGATCGGCATTATCGGCTGCGGTTATGTTGGCCTGCCGCTCGCCTTGCGTTTTGCCGACGTCGGCCAGCGAGTGACCGGCTTCGACCTCGATCACGAAAAAGTCAAAAAGCTCAACGCCGGGCAGTCCTACATCCAGCACATCCCTGCTGAAAAAATCCAGCACCACGTACAGGCCAAACGCTTCGACGCCACGACCGATTTCAAGCGCCTCCAGGAAATGGACGCCGTTCTAATCTGCGTCCCCACTCCGCTCGACGAGCGCCGCGAGCCCGATTTGAGCTACGTCGAAAACACCGCCAAAGCCATCGCCCCGAATTTGCAACGCCATCAGCTCATCGTTCTCGAAAGCACTACCTATCCCGGCACCACCGAGGAACTGGTTCTGCCGATTCTCGAAAAAGGCGGCTTGCGCTGTCCTCTGGTGAAAGGCCCGGCCGCGGAAAACACCACGACTGATTTCTATCTCGCGTTTTCGCCCGAACGCGAAGATCCCGGCAATAAACAATACGGTCTCGCACAAATCCCCAAAGTAGTCGGCGGCATCAATCCGCCCAGCGGACGCGCCGCCGCCAATCTCTACGCGCAAATCGTCTCGAAAGTCGTTCCGGTCAGCTCCACTCGCGCCGCCGAGATGGTCAAGCTCCTCGAAAATATCTTCCGCTGTGTGAATATCGCGCTCGTGAACGAACTCAAACAGCTTTCCCTGCGCATGGATCTCGACATCTGGGAAGTCATTGATAGCGCCGCCACCAAACCCTTCGGCTTCATGCCCTTCTATCCCGGCCCCGGCCTCGGCGGACATTGCATCCCGGTGGACCCTTACTACCTTTCCTGGAAGGCGCGCGAATACGATTTCGCCACGCGCTTCATCGAACTCGCCGGCGAAATCAATACCGCCATGCCCTACAACGTGGTCGAAGCCCTCATCACCGCGCTGAACGATCACGAGAAAAGCGTGAAAGGCTCGAAAATCCTGCTTCTCGGTGTTGCCTACAAAAAAGATGTGGACGACCTGCGCGAATCTCCTTCCCTGAAGCTGCTCGAACTTCTCACCGCTCGCGGCGCAATCCTCGATTACAACGATCCCTACTTCCCTCACCTTCACAAAATGCGCCACTACGATTTTTCGAATATGAAATCAGTCGAGCTGACGCCGGAACACCTCGCAAGCTACGACTGCGTGCTGATCGCCACCGACCACTCCAGCTACGATTACGATGCGATCGTCCGCCACTCCAAACTCGTGGTAGACACGCGTAACGCCACGCGCAACGTCAAGCAGCCCGTCGGAAAAGTCGTCCACTGCTGACGCAGCTCCCGCCCCGCCGCGCGCACACCCCGCGATCCGCCGCGCCAATATTGCCTGCACTTTCGCCTGTACTCACGGCCAGCGAACCCCGTTCGCCCGTGCCAGTAACTTAAAATCGCCAATAGGAAGATAGTTCCATTGCCCAGTACGAACCAGCCAGCTATGGTAGCCGTATGGGCGCACCTACAGCTCCAAAGACAGAAGCGCAAAAGCTCATCACCGATCCCGGCCGCCGCCGCAGCATGCGCGTGCTCCTCAGCGTCCCAATCAGCGTGAAAGGCAAAACCGCCACGAATCAAGATTTTGACGAAGAAACGCGCACGCTCGTCGTAAATGCGCACGGCGCGCTGATTGCCCTGGCGGCTCGTGTCGCCGCGGCCCAGGAAGTAACCATCTCGAATAAGGCCACGCAAACCACGCGGCAATGCCGCATCGTCTACGTTGGCACCGAACAGGCCGGCAGGGCCCAAATGGGCATCGAGTTCGTAAAGCCTTCCCCCAGTTTCTGGCAAATTGACTTCCCGCCCGACGACTGGGTCGTCCCCGAAGACTAAGCGCCGCCCCCGTTCGAATCGCCCGCAACAATTACTTACCCAATTTGCTAAAGCGAACTTTCGCGTTCAGAATTTCAAAATCGCGCAAGAGTGGAGCGTATGTCATCCCGAGCGGAGCGAGGGATCTGCTTTTCGCTGAAACTTGGCGCAATAGCAGATTCCTCGGGCCGAATTCGTCCTTGAAACGAACAGTGCGATTCGTTTTGCCGCAGGCCGTTTGGCCGCTGAAGCTCCCGCTCTTCCTCACTTCGCCTCCGTCAATTCCCCCCGAAAATTCCCATAAGGCATCTCCGCCTCCACAAGAACGGGCGTCCGCGCGGCATCATGCGCCAGCCACACCGAAAAATTCGTCTGCGGCACTTCCTTGCCATGTATGAAAAGATGGATGGCAATCTGCGTGGCTTGATAATTCCCGATCGTAATCGCCACGGTTTCCACCGGAACTTCCAAATGCGCGCGCATCTCATACAAATCGCTTCCGTCGTAAAGCGGCACGCGCAATTCCGGCGTGCGCTTCCAGTCCGTGGCCCGCAGCGCATAAAACGCGCCGAGAGGGTCCCGCGTCCCCGGCTGGACGATCACCGGCGCCACATTCCCGCGCCGCGATTGCCCGATCGCGATCAGGTGCAACACCTCGTCCCGCTTCTTCCCCATCTCGTCCAGGTACATTTCATATTGATGGCTGTCCAGATTCGCAACGTCGGTGTACGAATCGAACTGGTCATCCACTTCAAAAAGATTGCGCAAAGGCGGCTGCGAATGCACCGCAGCGCGAAAGTGCCACGTCTGCCACCCGAAAAGATCGCGCCGCTCCACCACAGCGGTCTGCACCGATGCCGCATTCGAAAACGGCGCCCACTCCAACCGGTAATTCAAAATCTCGCCCGCGCGAAATGGCATCGCCGCCTCGGCAGCCGTGCCCTTCGCATCAGTGTCGGAATTGGAAACAGAAAACGCAGCAGGATTGCTGCCCAGAAAACCACCCCCCATCAAGATCAGCAAGATCGAAATCAACAACTCCACAACCCTGCGCAGCGATTTAATGGCAACACCCTCATCCACAAGCGGCCTTTGTAGCGGCGGACTTCAGTCCGCCATCTTTCGCGCACGCCACATCATCGGCTACGGAATCCGCGCGTTGCCGTCCAGATGCCCCGGAAGCTCCAGCAAACTATCCACCATTAAATCCGGCGGATGCGCGCGCAAACCCGCCAGCCCAAATCCATAACTCACTCCGCAAGCAAATATCCCCGCGTTCCGTGCCGTTTTGATGTCCACGTCCGAATCTCCGATCATCAACGCCTCACGCGGCGACGCCTGCAGGTCGCGCAACAAAACTTCCACTCCCATCGGATCCGGTTTCTTCCTCTCAAAACTATTCCCGCCATACACAAATCGGAAATACCGCGATAACCCGAGCCCATCCAGAATCGCCTGGCTGAAAACTACCGGCTTGTTCGTAAACACCGCCATCGCCCGCGCCGGATGCGTCCCCGACGTCGCCAACTCCGCCAACGCATCCCGCACTCCCGGATACACCACCGTGTTGTCCAGCATGTGCGCCCGGTAGTAGCTCACAAAATAATCCAGCCCCCGCTCGACCTCCGCTTCCGTAACCCCATCCCCCAGCGCCCTCCGCACCAGCATCGCCGCGCCATCCCCGATAAAACTGAAAATCGTCTCGTGAACGTGCGCCTCCCGCCCCATGTGCCCGAGCATCGCATTCACCGAATGCGCCAAATCCAGCTTCGAATCAATCAAAGTGCCGTCCAGATCAAAGATCAAAACGCGCACCCCTGCAAACCGCTTATGATTTGTGGTCATTCCCGCAGGAAGCCTCGCGAAATCTCGCAACATCTCGCCGCAACAAACCAACAATTCATTTTATGCGGCACCACCAACAATGTCACCCGCAGCCTGGGAACACCAATCTCCCGATTGGCGTAGTTGAATTTGTAGCGGCCGGTGCGTCCCAGCATTTTGGGGACGCACCGGGCAGCCTTGGCCTTTGCCTTTCACCGACCGAGCTTTGATTCCCCCCCGCCCGCGCCAGCAAAATTACATGTTGCAAAGACAACATAAGCATGTTGTAATAGCAACATTGGAGGTTCACCACAATGTCCAACGCCCTCGAAGCCATCTGTCAAAGACGAGCCGTAAAGGTTTTCGACCCCATCGCCATCCCGCCCGAAACCCGCGACCAGATCCTAGACGCCGCCCGCCTAGCTCCCTCCAGCTTCAATATCCAGCCCTACCGCTTCTACTGGCTGGCCACGCCCGAAATCCGCAGCACCGCCGCCCAACTCTGCTTCGGCCAAAGCCCCGCCGCCACCGCCGCCGCCCTCGTCGTCGCCGTCGCGGACATCGGCTCCTGGCAATCCACCACCGCCGGCGAACTGGCCTGGATGCGCACCGCCGGCTTCACCGAAAAAAAGATCGCCGAATACGAACGCCGCGCCAAATTCGGCAAATGGTTTTTCATTCAGGGCTGGTTCGGCATTTTCGGTGCGATCAAATGGATCATCCTCCGCCTCCTGCACATCTGGAAAACGGGCGGCACGCTTCCCGTCGGGCGCCAAGGCATGTTCAAATGGGCCACCAAAAGCGCCGCGCTCGCGTGCCAGAATTTAATGATCGCCGCCCAAGCTCTCGGCCTCAACACCTGCCCGATGGAAGGATTTGACAGCCGCCGCCTCGCCAAATTGCTGAAGCTTTCGCGCAGAGATCATGAGATCGTCATGGTCATCGCGGTCGGAAAAAAATCCGCCGACCACGAAGACCGCCCGCAGTGGCGCAGGCCGCTCGAACAAACGGTGCGCGTCCTATGATCGCCCCTATGATCAGCATTGACAAAAAACTCGTCCCGATCCCGCCGCAAATTCTGAAGGACTCGATCCTGTTGAATCTCGCCTCGGCGTACATTTCCGTCGGCAAGCAGCTCGAACAGAAAACCAAATGTTCGCAAACCCGCGGTTTCATCATGTCCACGCTGCGCGGGGGCGTCGCGCTCAATCCAAATCAAATCGCCAAGCTCCTCGGCTATGACCGCACCGTAGTCCATCGCGCCATCAAAACCATGATCCGCGAAGGCCTCTTAGCCCAAAAAAAAGCCGCGACCGGCAGAGCCCTCCCCGTCCAACTCACCGCAAAAGGCAACAATTACCGCGACAACCTCGTCAAAGAACGCCGCAACGCCGAAGAAAAACTCCGCAAGACCCTGAAGCCCCACGAAATCGCCACGCTGATCCGCTTCCTAAGCCAAATCGCCGAATTCAAATTCTGACCGACAACCTCGGAACGCCAATCTCCCGATTGGCGCCGCGTTGATTCAACCGTTTCCGCGCTTGTCGCGGCGCTCTGCTCTTGTCGTACAATCCCATCGAGATCTGATCTCGAACGCCACCGGAATTTCCGGTACTCACCGTTCCAGTACCCCCGAAGGAATATTTTGCCCGTACCTCCGCAGAAAGTGCCGGGCAGATTCTCGCTAAAACATAAGCAAATGAACGGCCAGCCACTCTCCAACACATTGAATTAATTGAACTAAACCCTCCCCATCGCCAAACGGCGAGCTAAATGCCGCTCCTAACCCAAACGCTATTCGGCCACGCACCAAAATCCAGCCCCAACTCATAACCAGAGGTGACGCATGTACCGAACAAGCGCTGTCCTGAGCATCGCCATCATAACGGCTGCCTTCGGAGCCGCTCCTCCCGCTGCAAGTCTAAATTCGAAAAATGCCGCAGGTGCACCGACACAGCAGTTCGCACCGCAAGTCCAGTCCCAAATTCAATCGAACGACAAGACAGAAGTAAAAACCTTCAGCGGAACCATCTGGATGAATGGCGACAGGTTCGTCCTGAGAGACGAACACGAAAAACGCTGGTATCACCTCGATGCCGACCAAAAACTAATCGCCAAATTCGAAGGCAAAGAAGTGAAAGTAACGGGCACTCTGGACCCTACCACCAGCGAGATCCACGTCCAACGCATAGAAGAAGGCTAAGCGCGAAGTGGCGGGCGGCACGGCCACTCGTATGCCCTAAGGCCTTGAACTCCCAGCCCGAACGCTGGCCGTGCTGCCTCCTAATTTGTCATCCCGAGCGTAGCGAGGCCTGTCCGCCGCAGGCAGGGATCTCTCTTCGCCTTCCTGTCGTAGCACAAGCGAATCGTCCCGCAACGGGCGACTCAGCGCGCGCCAAAGCCCAAATTCATCGTTTCAACCGCGGAAGGCGATTGCTCTTCGAAGATAATTTTTTTGTCGAGGTACGTCAGGTTCCGCTGCCAGTAGCGCAGTCCGAGCCACACGCCTGGCACCCAGGGAACGAAAACCAGAAATCGCAGAGGATCTTCAAACGCCCAGTGCTCCGCTGAAGACGTCAAGCCGCTGAAAGCGAAAAACCCGATGATGTAGATCAGAATGATCACGATTGAGTTGCTCTGAAACGCCGGCATCGAGCACGTAAATGGGAGCTTGCGGAATTGCGTCAGCACAATCTTGGTGAACAGCACGCACATCGCCCCGACAATCGCGACGTGGACGGACGCTAGTTCCCAACCCCAGAAATGCGCGTACACAGGAAGGGCAATCAAAATCAACGGGGGAAATAGCGGTAGAAAAATCAGTTTGCTAGCTAGGGGCGCGCATCCGAAAGTATCGGGACTAACCGTTAGCCGGAACAACCAGTTCGCGCGCAGAGCGGCGGGAATCTCGAACGCGCAGCGCATTCCGAGAATCAGAAAGTAGCCCAGCGTTAGCGGAATACTCAGTATCGCTGCGGAAGGCACGCGTTCGCCCGTACCCGCCTGTGCATTGACCGTGCCAGCCAGCGTCTGCGCGGCAACCACGATTCCCAACCCCCCGAACCAACCCAGCACCAGCGCCTGGCTCTCACCGCGAGCAAGCGCCTTGATAGTGAAGCGATAGCATGCGCGTTCGAATGGATTGCGAAAAACCAGCCGGTCCAACAAACCGAAGAGCGTGCGCACGATAGAGCCATCGCCTTTCGACGGACCTGCCGTTGATTCCGCGCCCAGAGCGAAACACCGGCGGTAACTGATGCCATAAGCGGCGATGCTCAATAATAGAACCACGCCCGTCGCTACCATCGCTCTTCCACCGAGCGCCGCGACCCGTGGGACCGGCCTTTCCCAGCATGGCTTGGTTGAGGGAAATGAACCACACCGGCGGCAGCAATTTGAGCCAGGGATGTTGTGTTAACTCGTGGATCATGCCCGGCACCGCGAAGCTGGTCGAAAGCATCGCCAAAAGCAGCGTCACGATTGTGCATCGAATATACAGCGAGGATTTTTGGAACGTGCGAAACGGCAGCGCGCTCATCAGCACGCCCAAGGTCGCCAGCACCGCGAGGAAACTGAACACGCTCGCCAGCACGACGCTTACAAGATGGGCCCCTAGAAATACGGCGTAGTAGCTGATCGAAGAGTGCGATCCGCAAACCACCAAAGGAAAGAGCGCCACGGACGCGGCGTTCACATCGAGAGACACAATCGTGGCCAAAAAAAGAAGCGCGACAAGATTGGCAGCGAAAAAACGCCGGCTATGAATGGGCAGTGGCGCGAGGTTGGCGTAGTCGCGCCGGTCCGGCATCAGGCTGTCCCATTTCCACACCACCACGGACGCCGTTACCACCATCGAAAGCGCGATAAAGAAATACTCATCGGGAAGTGACGCAAGGTACGGATCGAAATCCAAATCACCGCGAAGAACCTGAAATAACGATCCGTACTTGTCCGCCAGAAAGAGCGACGCGAATACGCCGGGCAGAGCCAGAAGTCCCAGAACCGCGCCAAAACCGAATTCCACGCTGTCCGCTTCTGAAGTTTCGCCGCCATGAAACATTCTGTCCACGCAATGGCGCACGAGCCGGGGAAACGATTTGCCGAAGAAATTTCTCCATTCGGGTAATTCCGGATTACAGACGAAGACATCAAGCGGCGTCCATGACGTCGAGGATATCTCGCGCCGTCTGGTCTGCGTCGCGGTCCTCAACCAAATGCATGAACGCATGCTCCAATTCGATTGCCCCGCGCTTCTTTGAACTCGCTCGTCGCGTCATACGCCAGCACTCGTCCTTTCCGCAGAATCATCACGTGGGAGCACACTTTTTCCACTACTTCGAGAACGTGCGAACAATAAAAGACCGCCTTTCCCCTTTCACCTAGCAGCTTATCAGATTCTTTACGATCAGCGCGGAAGTCACATCGAGCCCGGAGAGTGGCTCATCGAAGATCAAAAGGTCAGGGTCGTGCAGAAACGCGGAGATCAGCAGGATGCGTTGGCGCATCCCCTTTGAGTATGACCCGATCGCGGAATGGCGGTGGCGATGGAGCGAGAAGAGTTCCAGCAGCGCATCAATTTTCTTGGCGAGAATCGCATTGTCCATCTCGCGAAGAGTCCCCACCAGCTCCAGGTATTCCCAGCCCGAAAGAAAGGGATAAAGATTCGCCTCCTCAGGAACGTAGCCCAGACGCTTCCTGTACCCGACCAGGTCGCCTTGGATATTTTCACCGCAAAAGAGCACTTGGCCGTGAGTGGGATCCGAAAGCCCGGTGAGCATGCGCACCGTGGTGCTCTTGCCTGAGCCATTGGGACCCAGGCAACCCAAAACCTCGCCGGAATTCAATGTGAAAGAGATCTCGCTCACGGCAGGGACCGACGTATAGCACTTCATCAGCCCCTTGGCCTCGAGCGCGATCATCGGGTCACCCATGCAGACCCGCATATGCACGCGCAATTTAAGCGACACCATACGCTTGATTGACACCGATGGGCTTCAGAAAGTTCCGTAGATTTCGCGCACTAAGAGCCGTCGTCGCACGTTAGCATTGGTTCCGACTTAATACTCGTAATCACAAGGTAAATGTGATAAGGTAAGTCGGGGCACGTTTCGGCCCCGCTGAGAATGCCCCATGCGAATGGGTACACGGGCGACGCGCCAGGATGACGTGACACAATAATTCGTGCAATTCATTCAAAACAAACATCCGACGTCCAAAACTTCTCGATACGAACTGCGTGCACTCCGAGCCCCTCCCGGCCTCGCCACTCTCGGGACCACACGCACCAACCACGCGTTTCTAATCGCAACAACACCTCGTTCAAAATTCCGCGCAACTCCCTGAAAACAAAAGCTGAACCAAATTCTAATCGCAACAAGAACGCCCCGGGTCGGCCTTTCACGAGAGACGTAGGACCTATCACGGCCCCGGCCTCGTCGTGCTCGAATCACGAATCACAAATCACGAATCACGGGTTTCAGGGTCTGTGTCCCACGCTGTTACATCGGATGTCACAATGTTACATCGCCGACACCCACTCCAAAATCAATCGCCAACCCAGCCAATTAGAATTCATCGTAACTCACACAAAACAAACACCCGGGACCCAAATCAATCGCCAACTTTCAGGCACATTTCAATTTCTGTTTTGGGAGCCCGCTGGAGTTAGTAAGCACGCCGAAATACCCTCCTTTGCAAATCACGAGTCACGATTCACGAATCACGCCGTTTCTAATCGTCACACCCCGCGATTAGAAAGCGCTATATCTCCTACAAAACAAAGCACAGCACTCAGTTCTAATCGTCATTTTTTTGAGGTTTCAAGATCACCAAATCGCGCGCTTGGAATCACGGGGCGCGGCCCACGAGTCGCGCGGCACCAATCACGAGTCACAAATCACGAATCGCGCCTTTCGCGTCCCGGACGCTTTCGCGGGACACCTCTTCCTCTGCTACAATATGCGTTTCTCAGTCTGCCCAAACTGCCACCCGAGGCCCACATGGCTGAAATTCAACCTTTCCGCGCCTTCCGTTACGACACGAGCCGCGTCCCGCTGGATAAAGCCCTCACTCAGCCGTACGACAAAATCACCCCGGCGATGCAAGAGAAATACTACGCCGCAAGCCCCTACAACCTGATCGCCATCGAAAAGGGCCGCACTGCGGCCACCGACGCGCCTGAAAATAACGTCTACACGCGCGCCGGACAGAAAATCAAGGAATGGATCGCCGAAAGAGTCCTGGTGCAGGATTCCGCCCCGGCCATTTACGTCTATTCCCAGGAATATCTCGTCCCCGGAACGCACACCCGCAAGACGCGCATCGGTTTCATCGCCCTGGGCCGCGTCGAAGATTACGACGCGCACATCGTCTTCCGCCACGAGCGCACTCTTTCCGCACCCAAAGCCGACCGTATCGAGCTTTTGCGTCACACCCACGCGCAAACCGGCCAGCTTTTCATGCTCTACGACGACGCGACGCGCCGCATTGACAACCTACTCGAAGAAATTTCGAAACAGCCCGCGGCTAACGAAATGCACGACGAATACGGAGTAACTCACCGGCTTTGGCCGGTCACCGACGTCGCCAACATCCGCAGAATTCAAAACGCCATGGCCGACAAAAAACTGATCATCGCCGACGGCCATCATCGCTACGAAACCGCCCTCAACTTCCGCAACGAATCGCGCGTCCGCGCCGGCGTCAACGATCCCTACGCCGCGCCCGAATTCGCCATGATGACCTTCATCAACACGCATTCCAAGGGCCTCACCATCCTTCCCACGCACCGGCTCATCCGCAACGTCCCCGACTTCGATTTCGACAAGTTCCGCCAGAACGTCGCGCAAGCCTTCGACTGGTATTCCTACCCGTTTCAAAATCCCGAAGAGCGCGCCACTGCTTTCGCCGAATTTCACAAAGACCTCGAAAAAGTAAATCACGGCCGCCGCGCGATCGGTATCTACCCCGGCGGAGGCGCATTCTATCTATTTTTGCTGCGGCGCGATGCCGACCTGGAGACCATGTTGCCGGATGTCTCCGAGGCGCAGCGCGGCCTGGACATCGTTCTGTTGCACCGGCTGATCATCGAAAAAGGATTGGGAATCGGCGCCGAGGCTGTGGCAGCGGAGAAAAACGTCGGCTACGAGCGGGAAATGGACGCAGCTCTCGCCGCAGTGGATCGCGGTGACGCTCAACTCGCGTGCCTGCTCAATCCCGTGCGCGTCCAGCAAGTTGCTGATATCGCGCTCGGCGGCGACGTGCTCCCGCAAAAATCCACGGACTTCTACCCTAAATTAATGAGCGGTATTGCAATCTACCAGGTGGAGGGACGCGTCGAAGGTCAGGCCGGCGCGCGCAGCGGCAACTGAGAGCGGCAAGCAACTGAACGGAAGCTGGTAGGCGCGACGAGCGTGCAGGGCGAGTGCTAGACCCGCCCCACATTCTCGACCAAAAAAAGGAGAGCCGCCAGAACTACGAGGCGCTTTTCGCGAAGCTCTGGATGGCCGCCGTTTCGCTGTCGTAGGTATCGAACACGGTCATCAACTTCGTGACTTGCAGCACTTCCTTGAATTTCGAACCGAGGTTGGCAAGCTTCAGGACGGCGCCTTGCGAGCGGGCGCTGTGGAAGGTGGCCACCAAAGTGCCAAGCCCCGCGCTGTCTATGTAACCGACCTGCGCGAGATTCAGCACGATCTTCTTCTTGCCCGCCGCCAGCAGGCTCTTCACTTTCTCGCGGAACGCGTTGCTCTCTTCGCCCAGCACGATGCGCCCTTCGATCTCGAGCACGGTCACGCCATTCACTTCGTTATCAACCATTCTCAGTGCCACGTTCGCGCCTCCTGGAAAATTCGAAACGGTATTTGGAATTAGTGTAATTGAGAAGCCACTGCCCTGGGGCGGCCAGCTTTCTCGTCAGTAAAAATCCGAGCAGGACATATAATACCCGCAAGACGTGCAGATCATCTTGCACTTTCGCGGCTCCAGTCGAGCCGAACATCGCGGGCAATACTGTGACGCCTGTGCCGGCTCCGGCTGAACCGCGCGACCGATCGCGTTCGACTCCGCTGCTTGCGCCGCTCGTAAAGCGGCTTCCGGCTGTCCCATTTCTAGTAGTCCTTCGGACGGACGTTTATAGCACATCCGGGGGACAGGGAAAAGCAAAGGTGAGATTTCCGAGCGGCTCGCAGCAATACAACGTCGAGCGCCGGAAACGCACAATTCGCCATGGTGATTAGACACCGAAACGCCGCGAATAGTTCGCGATGCGACTTGTAAACAGGTGTAAAGTGGCAGCAACCGCGGGGCAGTTCGAGGCGTCTGATAGGTGTGGGGCGAAGAGGCAGCCATGAGACCTAAATGGCTATACGGGTTGGTCGCGATGGTGCTACTCGCCGTTCCCGCGGCTGTCCAAGCGCAACGGGGAAGCGGTGGTAGCGGCGTTCGTGCAGGCGGTTCTTCCGGGGCCATGTCATTCGCTGGCAATGCATCTCATTCCGCCGGTATTCGTACAATACCCACCGTCACGATCGCAAACGGCTCCTCCGTCGCTCGGCCGCGCACCAACCCATTCACCGTGTATGGCGTGGGCACACCGTATCGGCTAGCGGGCGCAGCGGGCAGCCCGGGTCTGGGCATTAGAGCGCCCCGTGTCGGATCCATCCCCACAGGAAACGGCGGTAATCGCAACCATCACCCACGCAACCCCCGAGGCGCGACTCCCCAGTTCTATTTCCTCACCGGCGGAGGCTATTACTACGCCGGGCCGGGCATAGCGGACGATTCCGACGGACAGACCCAGGACGCGACCGATCAGCGCGATGTGGTGGCCGGACAGCAGGATGAAGGCCAGCAGGCAGATGATCAACAGCCGCCCGACGATCAGCAGCGCGATTTTCGCGCCGATGCCGCGAACGCGCCGGTGTCTGAGCCAGAACGGCAAGAAGCCGCGCCATTGCCCGATGTGGGTTCGTTCACGCTGGTAATGCGCGACGGAACACAGGTGGACGCGCTCGCGTTCACTCACGCGCAAGACAAGATCATCTACATCACGCCAGACGGCGGGCGACGCACCGTGGCCGTGAGCGATATAGACACCGATTCGACGGCACGCGTGAACGAAGAGCGCGGAACGCCGCTGCAATCACCGCTGTAATCAACTGCGCCAGCCCGGAAGCTGTCTCAATTAATTCAATTGGTCGCTGGACGAGCCTCAGGAGTTAAAGCCCCTGAGGCTTTGCAGTTTTTGACGCGGCCGAAGCCGTGCCCTTCCGAGAAGCATTTCGAATCCCTTCTATTCTTCGGTGCGCTGCAGAGGTTCAGGCATGTACAGGCCGGCGTGGGCGGGGAGTCCAGCGCGTTCGAATTGAATCGTCGTGTGGCTGATTTGAAATTCGCTGGCCAGAACGTCGCGCACCTGCGTCAGAACTTTTTCGCTCTCTTCCATGTGCATGTCGGGAATACGTATGTGGCAGGAGAGCGCGTTGAGGTCAGTGCCGAGCGTCCAAATATGAATGTCGTGAACTTCCTGAATTCCTTCGACGCGTAGTAACGCCCGCGCGACGGACTCCAGCTGAATGTTGCGGGGCAAGCCTTCCAGCAGGATGTGCGAGCTTTCTCGCAAAATGCCAATGCCCGACCATAGCACCATCCCACCTATCGCAAGACCGATGAGCGGATCCACCCACCCCGCGCCCGTATAGCGAATGGCGAGCGCTCCTAACACAATCGCGACATTCGAAAGTGCATCGCCCAGATTGTGAATCCACACGCTACGAATATTCAGGTCGCGTCGTCCGCTGTGCACCGCGAGCGTGATTCCACCGTTCACAAGCAGCGCGAAAACGGAAACCCACAGCATGAGGCCCGTTTTCACTTCCACCGGGCTGCGCAGCCGCATGAAGGACTCGTACAATAGTCCGAGCGAAACGAGAGAGAGGAGCACGGCGTTGACGAATGCCGCGAGAATTCCCGCGCGGTGGTAGCCGTACGTTTTTTCAGGCGTGGGAGGCTTCATGGCCCAGCGCATCGCCAGCCAGGAGAGCACTAGTGTCGGCACGTCGGTGAGGTTATGGACCGCGTCGCTGACGAGCGCGATCGAATGGCCTGCGTATCCAGCGATGAGTTCGACTGCGACCAGCGCAAACGTGGCAAGCACGGCGATGCCCAGCGCGAGCGTCATGCCTTCAGCGGGGAGAGACACGTGGGAGTGTCCGCCGAGTCCATGGCTGTGGCCATGGTCATGACCAGCGTGAGAATGATGAGTGCCATCGTGTGCGTGATCATGCATCAGTGGGATTTTAACCGTGATTCGCTTACGCGCACAGCGAGGATTCGTGCGGGCGCGGCTAGGAGTTAGCGCCCCATCGTTTCGCGGCGGATTCGTACCCGGAATGAACGCGGGGCACGAAACGCAATTGACTTACCTTGCCGCACCCGCCTACCATGGCACAGTTTCGTGGCCTTCAACTCTCAGAGGGAGCGCGGGCGGGGAACATCGCGATTCACCCGGCGATGACGCACCAAGTTGCCAAACTGGTGTTCTGGGGAGTACGCGGCTCTACGCCGACGCTCGAGCGCGATACGTGGCGCTACGGCGGCAACACACCTTGCCTCGAACTGACCGCGCCGGACGGTACAAAGTTCATTCTGGATTGCGGGACCGGGCTGCGCACGCTGGGGAATTGCCTGACCGAAGCGCAACGCGGGCAGGGAATTGACGCGCACATCCTCGTAACTCACTACCATTGGGACCACATCCAGGGAATTCCGTTCTTTCATCCGTTCTTCGAATCGCAAAATCGTTTTCAGTTTTATAGCTTTCAATCCAAGTACTTGGGACCGAACAGCCTGGAGCAAGTGTTCGCGGCACAGCTCGCCACTCCCTATTTTCCCGTGGATGTGACGATGATGACGGCCGCGCGCGAATTCCGCGAAGTGACCGACGGCGAAAAGTGGGAAGTGAACGGCACGCGGATTTCGACATGCTTCTTGAATCATCCGCAAGGATGCCTGGGATACAGGATTGACACCGCGGGCGGCTCAATGGTCTACGCGACGGACAACGAACCGGGCGCTCCCGAGTGCGACCAAAATCTGCGTCACCTGGCGCACGCCGCCGATGTGCTGATCTATGACGCGCAGTATTCGCCCGAGCAACTCGCGTCGGACCGCAAAGGCTGGGGCCACTCGAGCTGGCTCGAGGGCGTGAAGATCGCGCGGGAGGCGAAAGTGCGCAATCTGGTCTTGTTTCACCACGACCCCGATTCTTCGGACAAAATCGTAGATGGATTCCTTTCGGCGGCGCGCCAGGAATTTCCGGCGACGTGGGCGGCCACCGAAGGCATGTCCATCACCATGAGCGAGCGCGGCGTGAACGTGGCCATTCGCGAATCGCGCCTCGGCTTGCGGCGGCGGCTGCGGTTTGCGGCGACGATCAGCGGGCAGACCGAAGATGGGAAGCCATTCGAAGAAAAAGCCACAGTGCGGGATTTGAGTCTGCAGGGCGCTTACCTCGCGCTGAACAGCCGGCCGCGATTGCAGTCCGAGGTGCGCGTGGTGATTGAAGCGTCAGGCGATCCCACGCGATCGAGCATGCTGAGTTTACGCGGAACCGTGGTGCATTTCGACTTGGGGCGCGAGAAGAACCAGAATGGCGTCGGCGTGGTGTTTATCGAAGACCCCGATCCGGGACGGCCGCGGGATTAGGTGCGAGCGGCGTGTGCACGTGCTCGGGCCGGAAACCGACTCCGATCATGCGGGCGGGAATGCGGCGCAACACAGGGAATTTCTGCATTAATCTAAAAGGCAGCGGTAGTTGCCGAATCGGCGCACGCTTCGCCAAAGCCGGACCGATAGCGCGTTTGTGAGCGAAAACCTGGAGCCGCTGGGTCATTCGCGTTGGAAATTCGCGGCGTTCCTGCACTTTGCGAAGTACTTCCTCCGTGACGTTGTCCTGCAGCAGCGGGCCCGCCAGAATGTTTGCCGCCGCCACAGCATCCTGAATCGCGAGATTGATGCCTACGCCTCCGATCGGCGACATCGCGTGGGTGGAGTCTCCAATGCACAAAAGCCCTTCGCGCGACCACTGCTCCAAGCGATCGACGTCGACGGACAATAGTTTTACATCGTTCCACTCCTTTAATTCGGCAGCGCGCTCACGCAGAAAGGGGGCCATCCCGGCGAGGTCGTCGCGAAACGCTTGCAATCCTTTTTTCTGGATGGTCTCAAATTCGCCCTTGGCAATGACGTAGGCGCATTGCCAGTAATCATCCCGGTTGAGCATCACTAAAATCTTTCCGGCGTGGAATCAACCGAGGTGTTTGGTGCGGATCGCCCGGCTGCCGCGCAAGGCGCATCCAGAGCACGTCGATGGGCGCACCCAGGTCAATTACTTTGAATCCCGCTTTCTGGCGAACGATCGGGTGGCGTCCGTCGGCGCCAATGGTCAAGCGTGCCCGCACCTCCAGGGAGCCGCGAGGAGTTTGTGCCCGCACGCCGGCGATCTTTCCGCCGTCTTCGATTAGATCGGTTACTTCGGACTCCATCCAGAGCTGGAAATTCGGGTAGGCTTTGGCTTTGCCGGCAATAAAATTCAGAAAATCCCACTGGGGCATCAACGCGATGAATTTACAGTAAGTGGGAAGATGGGAAAAATCGGCGACTGTAACCGCGAAATCCTCAATTTGCGCGCCGATTTGCGGAAGCTCTTGATGGGGGCGCTGCAGAAAATCTTGCAGGATTCCCAATTCGCGCATCAATTCCAGAGTGGAAGGATGAATCGTATCGCCACGGAAATCGCGCAGGAAATCAGCGTGCTTTTCGAGCACGACAACATTCACGCCCGCGCGTGCCAGCGGAAAACCCGCGATCATCCCGGCCGGTCCGCCACCCGCGATGCAACAACGGGTCTGCACGATTTCTGAGGCGGCATGGTTCTGCGGCATCGCCGGACTCCCCCTAGTTCAAATCATATCCTAGAGACGTAGGGGAAAGCGGTCGGCAACGAGCAGTTATTTTGTATCAGCGGACAATTCGGCGAGCTGCGCATCAAGGTCTGCCAGAGCGCGGGTGAGCTGTTCACGATAACGCGGATCCTGGTTGGATTGTAATTGCTTTTCGACGCGGGCGCGGGCAAGCAGCAGAACTTGGGTTTGCCGCCGCGTTTCGACTTGAGCCTGACTGAGCTGCTTCTTATTTTGGCGATCTTCTTTGGACTGAAATTCCTGAACCTGTCCTTCTACTGCTTTGCTTTCCCATCCCCTGGCCATCCGTAGATTCTAGATGCGACGCCGTTGAATGCGACGTTAATTTTCTGTTCAGGTTTCCTTGGCACACCCGGCATGAACACCCCATGCGAGATGCCGGATTATTGCTCCTGAGGGAGACCGTGATTCCTTGATTGCTAGTACACTTGTGGCGCTGTTTTTCCAGGTGGGCGAGATGAAATTCGACGCGATTGTGATTGGGTCGGGGCAGGCGGGGAAACCACTTTCGTACGCGCTGGCGGACCTCGGATGGAAAATTGCGTTCATCGAGCGCGGGCATTTGGGCGGCACGTGCATCAATACCGGTTGCTCGCCCACGAAGACCATGGTGGCCTCGGCGCAGGTGGCGCGTTATGCGCGAGACGCGGCGCGTTGGGGAGTACGGGCGAGCAACGTGACCGTGGATCTTCCGGCAGTGGTGGAGCGAAAGAATAAGGTGGTGCAGGGTTTTCGCGATTCGATTCAGAAGCGCATCAACGATCGCCCCAATATCCGGCTGGTGCGCGCGCACGCGAGATTCAGCGGACCTCATCAAGTGGAAGCGGGCGGTGAAACTTTCGAGAGCGAGAAAATCTTCATTGACACCGGAACGCGCCCGGAGATTCCGACGATTACCGGGATGGATTCCATTCCCTTCCTCACGAATGCGTCCATCATGGAATTACAAGAAGTGCCTTCCCATTTGCTGGTGATGGGCGGCGGATATATCGGGCTCGAGTTCGCGCAAATGTTCCGGCGCTTCGGCAGCCACGTGACCATCATTCATAGGGGCGAACGGATTTTGCCTCGTGAGGATGTCGACATCACCGAGGCACTGCAGAAGGAACTCGAAGCGGAAGGCATCAGTTTCGAACTCGGCGCGAGAACCACGCGCGTCGAAAATCGCGGCGGCGAAATCGCGCTGAATTACGAAACGAAAGAGGGCGCGAAGACAGTTTCAGGGTCGCACCTATTGGTCGCTACCGGCCGCAAACCGAACACGGATGACCTTGATCTGGGTAAGGCAGGAGTGGTGACCGATGCGCGCGGTTATATAAAGGTGAACGGTCGGATGGAAACCGGCGTGCCGGGAATTTGGGCGACCGGCGACGTGAAAGGCGGCCCGGCGTTCACGCACATTGCCTACAACGACTACCAGATCGTGTACGCGAACCTCATTGAAGGAAAAAACCTGACGATCGAACATCGCTACCTCCCTTATGCGCTTTTTACCGACCCGCAACTGGGGCGCGTGGGCATCACCGAACAAGATGCGAGGGCCTCGGGACGAAAATTCAAAATGGGGACGTACCCGATGTCTTCGGTGGCGCGTGCGATCGAGCGTGATGAAACGACCGGCCTGATGAAAATTATCGTGGACGGCGAGAACGATCAGATTCTTGGCGCGGCGATTCTCGCGAGCGAGGGTGGCGAGACGGTGCAGATACTGGGAGCGATGATATTGGCTAAGGCTCCTTACACGGTGCTGAAGGGCGCCGTGTACATTCATCCCACGCTCGCGGAGGGATTTTTTGGATTGATGGAGTCGGTGAAGCTGGCGAATTAGGAACGCGGACGCGGTGGCATTACCGTCTGCTTCTCGCTCGCACTGGAAATCGAAGAGAGATCCCTCGCTTCGCTCGGGATGACAGCGTACTTCCCACCACGACATACTCGGCTGGCGAAACTTTCTTGACTACTGCAGCGCACCGATTTGGAAGTTGAGCGCAGACAATTCTGCGGCGTAGTCATATTTGGCGCTGGCCTGCGCGATTTCCGCTTGTGTTTCATTCAACTGCGACTGGCTTAATTCGATGATGGAGCTCAAGCCGAGTTTATAGCGCGCCTGGGCAAGATTCAGTGCTTGGTTCGCCTCGTTCAGAAGTTGATCGGTCAGAGCCAGGCGTTGGTAACCGGAATTCACGTTCAACCACGCCTTGCGCACGTCCCGGACGATGTTGTTTTGCAAGTCGCGCAGATATTGCTGCTGGGCGCTAGCCTCCGCATTCGCTTCGGCGTGAAGCGCGTTGAACTGCCGTCCATTGAAGATGGGAATATTCACGTTGAATCCCGCGGCGGCATAGCGCGAAGCAAGGGGTTCTTCGCGGACCGGAGTGAGGCCGGCGACGCCCACGCCGCTGATGGTGGGAAACCAAAGGTCGCGCTCGGCGGTTGCGTAGCTCTGAGCGGAGTTCACATCCAGCCGGCGACCGACCAGTTCCGGGCGATTCTGCACGGCCTGCGCGATCAGGGTCGGAAGATCCGGCGGCGGCGCGGGAGGCAGCGGTTGCTCCGCGAGTTGAAATGTTCGCTGATCGGAATAACCAAGTGCGGTGGAAAGGTCGGCAAACGAAGCTTCCAAATCATTTTGCGCTTGTACCAGCAAGAGCTGCGCCTGCGCCAGGTCTACGTTGGCAAAACTGACGTCGAGGCCAGACTTCAATTTGTTTTTTTCCAGCGCGGTGATTTGATCGGAGACAAGCTGGCGATCCTTCACGGTTTCCTGCGCGACCTGCAATACGGCCTGTGCTTTCAGCACGCCGTAGTAGGCGGCGTCCACCGCGAGCAACACGTCGGCTCGCGTTGCTGTGACGTTTTCCTCTTGGGCTTTGGCGTGCAGCAGCGAGCTTTTCACCAGTTCGTGGGTGCGGCCAAAATCGGTGACGAGTTGTTGCACCGCGACTCCGTCCGCGAAGCGATCGTAGACGATGGAGTTATTCAATGCGCCGGCAGTGATACGGCTATTGGTTTCCGATTTCGCGCCTGTAAGGCTGCCGTACGCGTGGGGGTAATAGTCGGAGCGGGCCTCGGTGACCTGCGCTTTGGCCAGGTTTGCGAGGTAGGACGCCGCTTGAATCTGCGGATGATTTTGAATGGCGATTTTCTCCGCTTCCTGCAACGTGAGGCTCTGGGTCGCCTGCGACGACGATTGGGTTGCCGGCTGGGCTTGCGGCTGTGAGGGCGTCGCCGGTTGCATTTGCGCCGAGACTGGCAGCGCGGCGCTGAGCACAGCGATTAGAACGACGAAGAAGAAAGAATAATTGCAGCGACGCATTAGTGAGCCTCCTCGGCGATTAGAGACGCGGACGCTTCCGCGCGGCGGCGATACATCAAAAGATAGGCCGCGGGGACGACGAAGATGGTGAGCACGATCGAGGTGAGCAGGCCGCCGATGATCACGCGCGCGAGCGGCGCATAGGCTTCGCTCCCGGTTTCGAGCTTGAAAGCCATCGGCAAAAGTCCCACGACGGTGGCCAGCGACGTCATCAGAATGGGGCGCAAACGGATGCGGCAGGAGTGCACGACGGCTTCGCGCAAATTGTGTCCTTGGCCGCGCAGCACGTTGGCGAAATCAACGATCAAGATGCTGTTGGAGACCACCATGCCCTGAAGCATCACGATGCCCATCAGCGATTGAATATTCAGCGTGGTGCCGGTGAGCGCTAGCGTGAGGATTACGCCGATAAGACCCGTAGGGACGGCCAGGACGATCAGAAATGGATCCACGAAGGAAGAAAACTGCGCGACGAGGATCAGATAGACGAGCAGCACCGCGAGGAAAAGACCCAGACCGAAGCTCTTAAAGGAGGATTCCATCGTCAGCACGAGGCCACGAATATCAATCCGCGTGTTGGGCGGCAATTGCGTGTGCTGAATGATTCGGGAAATTTCGCGCTGCGGGCCGCCGATGTCTTCTCCCGTCGGCGCGACGTAAACGTCAATCGTGCGCTGCAACTGGTAATGATCTACTTCGGTGGGCGTTTGAAGAGGCACTACATCCGCGACCTGATTGAGGTAGGTAGGCATTTTCAGGTCGGGCGCGTGCAGCGGCATGGCTTTCAAATCCTCGATCGATTTCACCTGATTCTCCGGATATTGCACGGTGACGAAGTAATTGTTGCCATTCTTGGGGTCCACCCAATAGCTGGGAGCGATCATCACGTCTGAAGTGAGCGCGGTGATGATGTTGTCAATCACTTCCTTGGGGCTGAGGCCGAGCTCGGCGGCGCGTTCGCGATTCACGTTCACTTCCAGCGCGGGATAGTCCATGTCCTGCGGGACATAAACGTCGGAAACCCCAGGGGCGGCTTTGATCTGGCGCGCGAGGTCCTGCGCGATGCGGTCGTCTGTTTTCAGGTCCATGCCGCTCACCTGAACGTCAATCGGCGCAGGCATGCCCTGATTCAGCACCGCGTCCACCAAGCCGCCGGACTGAAAATAAGTGCGCAACTGAGGGAGTTGGGAGGCGATGCGACGGCGGACTTCGTCCATGTAAACAAAACTACTGACTTTGTGATCTTCCTTGAGGCCCACTTGGACGACAGCCGTGTGCATCCCGGAATTGGGAGTGAAAAGCGCGGACAAATCGGCCATCACGCCGATGTTGGACACCACGGTGTTCAAATCATCCGGCCTCACCACCTGATGCACGATGCCTTCCACCTGCTTGACGTAATCGTTGGTGACCTCGATGCGCGTGCCGGTGGGCGCTTTCACGTTGATGACGAATTGCCCGGCATCAGAGCGAGGAAAGAACGAAACACCGACGAAGGGAATCAGAACAAAACTGAGCAGGAAGATTCCGCCAAACAAGAACAGCGCCTCGCGCGGACGATCGAGCGTCTTATTTACATACTTCTCGTATACGTTGAGCATCTTTTCGAATTTGGCGTTGAAATTCGCATGGAATCTGGCGCCCCAGGACTTTTTCGTTTCCGGGGCGCCTTCGGCATGTTCGTGGGCGGGCTTCAGGAAATACGCGCAGAAGAGCGGGACGACGGTGACGGCGTCGAAGTAAGAAGCGAAAAGCGCGAGTACGACGCCCAGCGCCAGCGCCGAAAACAAATACTTACTGACACCGAACAGCAGCGTAACCGGGAAGAAAACGACCACGGCCACGAGCATAATGGCCAGCACGGCCAGCGCCACTTCGTTCGCGCCCTTTACCGCGGCGACTTTTGGATCTTCACCCAGTTCGATGTGCCGGTAGATATTTTCGATGACCACGACGGAGTCGTCGATCAACCGGGAAAATGCGAGCGCGAGGCCGCTGAGAACCATGCTGTTAACAGTCTTATCGGCGGAGTGCAGGACGAAAAACGTAATCATCACGGAAAGAGGAATGGAAAGAAAAACCGCCGCCGTAGCGCGCATGCTTCCCAGAAACAACAGAATCATGACAGCGGTAAGGAACAGCCCGATACCACCTTCCCGCAACACGGTGGAAATCGCCTGCTTTACGAAAAGCGATTGATCAAAAACCACGTGCGCATGCAACTGCGCCGGAATATCCCGAAGCTTCGTGATCGCTTTCTTGATTCCGTTGACGACCAAGATGGTATTGGTGTCGCCACCTTGTTTGAGAATCGGCGCGTACACGGATTTCTGGCCGTTGACGCGGACGATGTTGTATTGCAGATAGGAACCGTCCACGGCCTTACCTACATCGGAAACGAAAACTGATTTTTCGCCTTCGGTCTTCACCGGAACCTGGTTCAAGGCGTCGGCGTTGGGAACCTGGGCGTTGGTGTAAATGTTGTAGTCCATCGGGCCGATGCGCACATCGCCCGCGGGAAGAATCAGGTTGGATTCGTTGATGGAGCGGACCACGTCCAGGGGGCTCAGATCGTGCGCCTGCAACTTCAAGGGGTCGACATAGATCATGATCTGCCGGTATCTGCCCCCGTAAGGAGGAGGCACGGTAGCCCCAGGCACCCCGGCAATCTGATTGCGGATTTGATACTGCAAATAATCGTGAAGCTGCGTTTCGTTGAGCCCTTGGCCCTCGACCGTGAGCAGGCATACGGGAAGGCTGGAGGCGTCTACTTGCAGCACGACGGGAGGAAGGGTGCCTTCAGGGAGTCGGCGCAAATCCGCCATTGCGAGGTTGGAAATGTTAGTGACGTCGGCATTCGCGTCGGTTCCCGGCTGAAAGAAAATCTTGATCAGGCTGACGCCCGCCATCGAACGCGATTCCATGTGATCAATGCCGCTGCCCAGGGTGAAGAAGCGCTCGAACGTGTCGGTGATGTCGGCTTCAATCTGTTCCGGCGGCATGCCGTTGTAAAAAGTGGCGACGAGCACGACCGGGATGTTGATCGGGGGAAACATGTCCACGGGCATTTGCGCGAGGCTGGTGACGCCAAGGACACATATAAAAAGGCAAAGCACGATGATGAAATACGGATGTCGTATTGAAAATGTCGGCATGGTTTTTTACTCGGGCTCCGGGTTGGCCACGATCTGGGGAGAAACAACCTGGCCGTCCTTAAACTGATTCTGCTCGCCAAACACCACCATTTCGTTTTCCTTGAGGCCGGAGAGAACCTCGACGTCGGTGGCGCTTTGCAATCCCAGTTTCACTTCGCGTCTTTCCAGGTGATTGGTGGAGTTCACTACCAGCACCGTTCCCTGGTTGGTTCCGGTAGACGCGATCGCTTGCACCGACACAGCGAGCACATTGGCCGCGGATTGCAGAGGAATTTTCACTGATGCGTACATCCCGGGCACCAATTCGTAGTTCGCATTGGGCACGTTCACTTCGGTGTGCATGGTTCGTGTAGCGGGGTCGATTTGGTCCGAATAGCGCACGATCTTTCCGGTGAAAGTGCGCTTGAGCGCCGAGACGTCTACCTCAATCATCTCGCCGTCATGAATATCCGGGACAGCTCGTTCGGGCACGGGAATCACCAGGCGAAGAAGATTATTTTGCGAGAGGTGGCAAAGCGCGGAATCGCCCTTGTTCGAAGACGTTCCGGCCGGCAGAAGGGCCCCTGTGTACGCATAAATTCGCGTGACCACGGCGTCAAACGGCGCCGTCATGCGCGCATATGCAAAGAGCGCCCGGTCTTTTTCCAGCGAGGCTTTGGAAGCAAGCAAGGCTTGTTCGGCAGCGGCCAAAGCGTCTTTGGCGGACGACACACCGGCGCTGGCCTCCAGATCCTTCCCTTGCGCTACGTCTATCTCCTCTTGCGCCACGAGTTCCGGCCGCGTCTTTTGCACGTCGGCCAAGCGCGTGTAGGTGACATGCGCGACGCTGTAGGCGGATTCAGCGCGGCTTTGCTCCTCGTGTGCGCGCGCCACGTCCTGCTCGCTGCGGCGAACGGAGGCTTCATCTTGCTGGAGCTGCTGTTGCAACTCGGGAATTTCCAGCACCGCGAGAAGCTCGCCCTGTTTTACGTGCGTGCCCCAATCCACGTAGAGTTTCTGGATGTAGCCGGAAACCTTCGCGTAAACATCCACTTCTTGATAAGGGAGGAATTCCGAAGCGATCTCGAGCGTATTGGAGAGATTGTGACGCTGCACCTTTACGACGGCTACGTGCGGCGCATTACCGGCATCTTCGGCCGCGGTATCGTGCGAGCTGCCGCAGCCGGCGAAAAGTGCCGCGAGAAGAACGAATGCGAGAAATGAAAGCAACGTGGCTGGTTTGCTGATCACGGTTTCAACTCCTGAATTTTGCGGCGAAGGTTGGGCAGTGAGAACCGGTCGGAATGGCAAAACGAAATCAAATCTTGGCGGTGCTCGATGATCTCGAGGGCACGGGCCGGAACATCTTGCGCGATTTCGAGCGGAACGGTTTGCACTCCGTGAAGATCTCCATGGATCAAGTCGCCGGGACGAACGGCGAGGCCCGCAATTTCAACGGTGCCGCCAAAGTCGAACACATGAGAGTAGGCGTGAGAAAGAGACACATTCCCAGCGAACATCTGAAAGCCGATCCGATTGACTTGGGGCAGATCGCGGACGGCGCCGTTGGTCACCAGCCCGACGCTGCCGAGCGCGCGCAAGATATTGGCGTGCACTTCTCCGATGAAGGCGCCGAGGCCGGGGTCCTTATCCATGTCTTCAATCACCACCACTCGCGGCGCTGGAATCGTCAGCAAAGAATCCCACCAATCGCGGTGGTCGTAAAAGCTGTGGCCCTCCATGGGAGGGTCCGAGGTGCGGATGCGTGCGGTGGCGGCATAGCCGACGACGGGTGGAAGTTCGTCGAAAATGCAATGCAACCGGGAATCGGTAA
Source organism: uncultured Acidobacteriota bacterium (assembly GCA_963834215.1). GTDB lineage: Bacteria > Acidobacteriota > Terriglobia > Acidiferrales > UBA7541 > Palsa-295. The sequence goes on from CAWIAM010000005.1 coordinate 61,678, forward strand.
AGCCCTTATTACGCAAGCGTACGGCGAACGTCTCGATAGCGCTGGCCACGACGCAACTGCTCAGCGCGCGCAATTGATCGAGGCACGCGGAGGGCAATGGTTCCGTATTCATGAAGGCTCCTGTCCCGGATCATGTCCGCGGACAAATCGAAATAAGGGCCCGAATCGAACTAAAGGCTGGAAGTTTTAGAGTTCAAAAACGCGCAATTCGTTACGCGCGAAAAAGTGGAGGGGAGCGATGTTGCAGGGAGACTGCGACAGCAATCGAGGGCAGAGGCGGAATTTCCTCCCGAACCACCCGGTGAATCCGAACCTGCGGCAGTGGTGCGATGAATCGCACTTCGTGACGGAGCGGCGTACGATCCATCGCCGCCGGTGAAGCGGTTACTTTCATCTTGCTGGAAATGTTGATGTAGTGAGCGGGATTGGATTTCGAATAATACTGGCTATTTTTCGCAAGCGTGCAAAATCCCGCGATGGCAAAAAGCAGGACTAGCACGCCCACGCGGAGGCAAAATCGCCGGTTGGATGCGATTTCGCCGAGGAAGCCTCTTTGTCGCTGCTCAATATTCATGCGCGGATACAGACAACCGGGAACTTCAGAAAGACGCCGCTCTGCGCAGCGGCTACTTTAGCTGCTCCTTTATCTTACGGTTATTAGGATTCGGAAAGCAAGAATTGGGATGCAAGGGTGTGCGCCGACCGTGAATGAGGGCCTATTTTCGTGCATCTTAATATGGGCAATTGGACATGATTCTTTGCAATGCTGTAAGCTGTGATTCCTCAGTGCCACGGAACGCAATGCGGTCACTCCGGTAGCGAGGTGTTCGGATGGCGACAATCACTCAGTTAAACGTAAACGGGACGAGCCGAAACATAAGCGCGGACTCGCAGGAAAGTTTGCTGATCGTTTTGCGCGATCATCTAGGACTGACCGGCAGCAAGTACGGTTGCGGCGAGGGACAGTGCGGTGCGTGTACCGTGCTGATTGAAGGAACGGCGCGGCGATCGTGCATCACGCGCGTGGGCACCGTAGCCGATAAGCGAATTACCACAATCGAAGGCCTCGCGACCGGAGACCGGCTGCATCCGGTGCAGCAGGCATTTCTTGACGAAGGCGCGATGCAGTGCGCATATTGCACTTCCGGCATGATCATGTCCGCTGCTTCGCTGCTGAATGGAAACCCCAACCCCTCCGTGAGCGACATTCTCGATTCCATGGAAGGCAACGTCTGCCGTTGCGGCACGCAGCCGCGCATTGTGGCCGCGATTCAGAAAGCAGCCCGGACACAGAAGGGTGCGGGCCAATGACCGACAGGCAGCATTTCGATTTCCCGATCGAACCAGAACGATACGAGCTGCAAGAAGCGCCGCCTTATCGTTTCGAAACCGATCGCCGTGAATTTTTCAAGTATCTCGGAGCGGGCGTTTTGATTGTCTGCGCCGCGAAGGGCACGGGCGCGGGGCAGGAATCGGGCGGCGGGCGGCGGCATTCCGGCGAAGAGTTGCCTCAGGAAATCTCGGCGTGGCTGCACGTCGGCGACGATGGCGGTGTGACGGTCTTCACCGGAAAAGTGGAGGTCGGGCAAAACATTCGCACTTCCTTGAGCCAGGCGGTGGCTGAGGAGCTTCACGTCAGTGTCGCCAAGATTCAAATGGTGATGGGCGATACTCAATTGACGCCTTACGACCGCGGGACGTTCGGCAGCCTCTCGACGCCGGTGATGAATCTGCAACTTCGTCGCGCCGCTTCGGCCGCGCGCGACGTTTTGATCAATCTCGCGGCAACGCAATGGCAGGTGGAGAGCACGCGCCTGGTCGCCGCCGATGGCCGCATCACCGATACAACGACAAAAAAATCCGTGGAATATGCCGCGCTGGTAAAAGGCCAGCAACTGACGGAATCATTGCCGGCGGTAGACCCGCTGGCGCCTGCCGCCGACTGGACGGTGGCCGGCCAACCGCTGCCCAAAGTGGATGGCCGCGATTTCGTCACCGGGAAACACCAATATCCGAGCGATCAGAAAATCGCGGACATGCTTTACGGAAAAATTGTGCGGCCGAACGCATTCGGCGCGACGCTGGTTTCCGTGGATACGCGCGCGGCGGAACAGATTCCTGGCGTCACAGTTGTGCATGACGGCAATTTTGTGGGAGTGGCGGCGCCGAGCGAATCCGCAGCACGAACCGCTGCAGCGGCTATACGCGTCGAGTGGAAATCCGATCCGCAGCCGTCGAGCAAGGAGCTGTTCGAGTATCTGAAGAAAAATGTAGTGCCGCGCGATGCAGATGACGCGCCGCCGCAGCAACTCGGTTCCGTAGAGACAGCACTCGCTTCGGCGGATCATCGTCTGCAGCAAACTTATACAGTTGCTTACATCGCGCATGCTCCGCTCGAACCTCGCGCGGCGCTCGCGCAATGGAGCGGCGATCGCTTGACGGTATGGACCGGAACGCAGCGTCCCTTTGGAGTGCGCAGCGAACTGGCCAGCACGTTGCACCTCCCCGAAGATCACGTGCGCGTGTTGATGCCCGACATGGGCTCGGGCTACGGAGGAAAACATACCGGGGAGACGGCCATCGAGGCGGCGCGCCTCGCGCGCGCGGCGAAGCGTCCCGTGAAATTGACATGGACTCGCGAAGAAGAATTCAGTTGGGCTTACTTTCGCCCCGCGGGAGTGATCGAAATCACGAGCGGCCTGCGCAAAGACGGTTCGGTCATCGCCTGGGAATTTCACAACTACAATTCCGGCGAAGCGGGGATTCGCACGTACTACGACATACCAAACCAGAAAATTGAGTTTCATGAGACGAAATCTCCGTTGCGGCAGGGTTCTTATCGCGGGCTTGCAGCCACAGCGAATCATTTCGCGCGCGAGACGCACATGGACGAGCTCGCTCACGCAGCCGGAATGGACCCGCTCGAATTCCGGCTGCGGAATTTGAAAGACGAGCGGCTGAAAGCGGTGTTCACGACTGCGGCCCAGAAATTCAACTGGGGCCGCGCGAAAACTGGTGCGGGACAAGGTTTCGGAATCGCAGGCGGCTGCGACAAAGGCGGCTACTTCGCCACTTGCGCGGAGGTTTCTGCGGACCGGCAATCCGGCGACGTGAAAGTCGTGCGAGTGGTCGCCGCGTTTGAATGCGGAGCGATCGTCAATCCCGACGGTCTGCGCAATCAAGTGGTGGGAGCAAACATCATGGGCCTGGGCGGAGCGCTCTTTGAAGCGATTGAATTCGAAGACGGCCGAATCTTGAACGGCCGGTTCTCGAAGTACCGTTTACCGCGATTCAGCGATGTTCCGGAAATTGAAGCGGTCTTGCTCGATCGCAAGGATCTGCCTTCAGCCGGCGCGGGGGAATCGCCCATTGAGGGAATCGCTCCCGCGATTGGCAACGCGATCTTTGACGCGAGCGGCGTGCGCTTGCGTTCCATGCCGCTTGTTCCTGATGGCTTAAAGTCAGCTTAGGACCGACGCGGCGCTCAGCGGACGCCGAAGAGAATCTCCATCGTCAATTGGTCAAGCCGCTCGTAGGGCAATCTTTTGGACGCGAGCGCCGCGCGATCGAAGGAGTAGGCGAGCAGCTCCTTGGCATTCTTATTTGAATACGCGCTTACGGCCGGGACACTTTTGTCCGCCTCGTTGACCTCTTTCAAGATGGCCTGAATTTCGCGGTCGGCATTGAATCGCGCGGCTTTCTCTTTGAGGATCAAGTAAGTGCGCATACAGCCGCGCGCGAAATCCTTCACGCCATCGTAGTTTTCGGTGCGGTATGCATGAGCATCGAAGTGCCGTGGGCCGTCGTAGCCGGAATCCTCGAGGAAGCGCACCAGAAAAAATGCTAGCTTCGGATTCGCGGAGCCGAACCTGAAATCCTGGTCGTAACGGCCGATCACTTGATCGTTCAAATCAATGTGAAAAAGCTTGCGCGATTCCCAGGCTTGCGCCACAACATGTAGGAAATTCAGCCCGGACATCGTCTCATGCGCCACTTCGGGATTTACGCCCACGAGTTCCGGATGATCGAGCGTCGGGATAAACGCCAGGTAGGCGCCTGTCGTCGAAAAATACAAATCGCCGCGGGGTTCGTTGGGCTTAGCTTCCAGCGCGAAGCGGTATCCGTAGTTTTGCGCGACGGAATATTCGCACAGGTAGTTGACAGCCTCGCGCAGGCGCTTGATAGCTTCCTCTGGACGGCGGCAGGCATCAGTCTCGACGCCCTCGCGCCCGCCCCAGAGCACGAAAATCTTGGCGCCGAATTCCGCGCCCAGATCCATGGCGCGCATCGTCTTTTGCACGGCGTAGGCGCGGACCGCGGGATCGTTGGCGGTGAATGCGCCATCGCGAAAAACGGGATTGGTGAAGAGATTCACGGTTGCCATCGGAACTCGCAGCCCGAGCGAGGACAGCGCTCTTTTGAAATCACGCACAATGCGGTCCCGTTCGGCGACGGTCGCATCAATTGGCACGAGATCGTTGTCATGAAAGTTCACGCCCCATGCACCGACTTCACCGAGCAGTTGGACCAATTGCACTGGAGGAAGAATGGGCCGGACCGGCTCGCCGAATGGGTCCCGCCCGGGATTGCCTACGGTCCATAATCCGAAAGAGAATTTATGTTCGGGCTTTGGTTGATACTTGTCGGTGGCCATCGCACTCCTTGGACTTTGATACTCGAGCGTCAGCAAATGATATGTCAGGCTTCCTGCAGTTCGTTAAAAATGCCGCGCAACGCTGGGTATAGTTGGCGGTACACAGCATAGCGAAGATTCATGTCGCTCGCGGTGCCGGAGTCGGGCGGCACGCGGCGCGCCACACGCACGGATTTATCGCACGCGTCTTCCACCGACGGCCATACGCCCGCACCCACGCCGGCAAGCAGCGCGGCGCCGAATGCCGGTCCTTCTTCCGCTTCGACAATCTCGACGCTCGTGCCGTAAATATCGGCCTGAATCTGCCGCCACAATTCGCTGCGCGCTCCGCCTCCACCAAGCCGGATCGACTGCGCGGGAATTTTCAGCTCGCGGAAAATTTCAAATGAATCTCGCAGGCTGAAAGCCACTCCTTCCAGGATGGCGCGAACCACGTGGCCGCGGTGGTGCTGTGCCGTGATTCCGACCAGCGCGCCACGCGCGTATGGATCAAGATGCGGCGTGCGTTCGCCCATCAGGTAGGGCGCCCACAGCAAGCCTTCTGCGCCCGGTGGGATCTTGGCGGCTTCGGCGGTCAATCGCTCGTAGGGATCTTCATCAGAATGCCCCGTCGCAGCGCCATTTCCCGCGCCGAACTCATCGCGAAACCAACGCAGCGACAGCCCTGCAGCTTGGGTTACGCCCATCACATGCCATCGCCCCGGAACCGCGTGGCAGAAAGTGTGGATGCGGCCACGCGGATCGAGCACCGGGCGGCTGGTTGCCGCAAACACGACCCCTGAAGTTCCAATCGTCGCGCTCACCGCGCCCGGACGTACGATTCCCATTCCCACAGCGCCCGCGGCCTGATCCCCAGCTCCGGCAACCACCGGAGTTCCCGCCAGCAGACCCGTCGCCGCCGCGCCCTCTTTAGAAATAGCTCCGCTGATTTCGGGAGATTCAAGCAGCGCGGGAAGCATGCCTTCGCTAATACCGGACGCCTCGAGCATGGGCTTCGACCACCTGCGCTGCGAGACGTCGAAGAAAAGAGTGCCGGACGCTTCGGCGACATCTATCGCTCGCGCGTCCGAGAGGCGAAAGCGAAAATAATCCTTCGGCAGCAGAATCGTGCGAGCCCGCGACCAAATCTCCGGCTCGTGCTGCTGCACCCACCATATTTTCGGCAGCGTAAAATTGGTGAGCGCCGGATTTGCGGTGAGTTCGATGAGGCGCTCGGCGCCGATGCGCTCGGTGATTTGTTGGCACTGCTTACCGGTGCGTTGGTCGCACCAGATGATCGCAGGGCGCAGCACTTCGCCCATCGCATCGAGCAGAACCAGCCCGTGCATTTGCCCGGTCAGGCCCACGGCGGCGATTTCGCCGGCGGAGGTATGGTCTTTTTCGAGGCAAGCCTTGACAGCGGCGCACCCCGCACGCCACCAATCGTGCGGATCCTGCTCGGCCCAGCCGATTTGCGGAGAATGCATCGGAGCATGGTCCGCAGTGGCCGAATTCAGCACACGTCCGGCCTCGTCCACCAGCAGGGCGCGGGTGCCGCCGGTGCCCACATCTATTCCCAGAAGTTTCTTCGCCATGAATTCAGGCTTCCCGATTGCTACGAGCTGTAACCATGCGGATGCTTTTGCCGCCACTGCCACGCAGACTGAATGATGGAGCGCAAGTCGGATTTGCTGGGCGTCCAGCCGAGAACGGATTTTGCCTTCGCGGCGTCTGCGACCAGCCGCGGAGGATCGCCGGGACGCGGAGGCTCAAAACGAATGCGGATGTCGCGCCCGGTCGTCTGCCGCGCCGATTCGATGACCTCCAGCACGGAATAACCGTGCCCCGTGCCGAGATTCAGGAAATCCGATTTCCCGCCCTTGCGCAGATGCCCCAGCGCGCGAATGTGCGCGTCAGCGAGATCCGCCACGTGCACGTAGTCGCGGATCGCGGTGCCGTCCGGCGTGGGATAGTTTTTGCCAAATACAGAGACTTCCGGCGCATCCCCTTGGGCGGCCGCCAAGACGTTCGGGATCAAGTGTGATTCCGGCTCGTGGTGCTCGCCGCACTTTTCCGTCGCACCAGCGGCATTGAAATATCGCAGAGCGACGAATTTCAGTCTGTAGGCACCGTCGTAGGAATCCAGCAAACGCTCCAATATCAGTTTCGACCAGCCGTAGGGATTCACGGGCCATTGCGCAGTGCGCTCGGAAATTGCCGGTTGATCCGATTCTCCGTAGGTGGCACAAGTAGACGAAAACACCACGCGGCGGACACCCGCTTCCACCAGCGTGCTCATAAAAGCGATGCCTTGCGCGACATTATTCTCGAAATATTTGGCGGGATTCTGCACGGACTCGCCGACGTATGCCAGCGCCGCGAAATGCACGCACGATTCGAGTTCGTGCTCGTGGGCGATGCGTTCCAGCAAAGTGCGGTCTCCCACACGACCTTCGTAAAACGGAACGTCCGGCGCCAGCGCCGCGCGGTGGCCGCGCGCCAAATCATCCAGCACCACGACGCTCTCGCCTTCCGCTCGCAACAGCTCGACGGTAACGCTGCCGATATATCCCGCGCCGCCTGTGACCAAAATTGCCATCCGGCATCCTTCAAGACCGAAGTTATTCCACCGCGTTGCCAGCTTGCGGCGTATTACTTTACTACGCGGCTTCGATAAGACGAGCGTCGAATAAACGCAAGATCCATCTGAGATTGAACGGAAAATCCGAGCGATGTGCGATCCGGCGGCGAGCTTTGAGCCGTCACCAGCGCGGCTGAGGCAACTGCTCGGCCAGCCGCGCGGGATCAGCCGCGAGAGGGACCGTAGCGAATGCAGTAAGCCAATCCAGCCACAAGAAGAAGCGCGCCCCACCAAATTCCGGCATGCAAATGGAAGAGAACGACCCGCACGGCCGGCGGATGGACAAGTTGATAGAGGCCGGCGCCCAGAATCAGCACGCCGTTGAAGAGCAGCGAAATTCCTATGAAGAACCAGATCGAAATGGGTTCGTCGGATCGCATCAGCCTCACCAGAAAATGATATTCAGGACGACGAAAACAATGGCCACGACAATGGCCCAAAACGCGGGCCGCTCGTAAAACGGAACCTTGTCCTCGGAAGGAATGTCCGTCGCGCCGTACACCAAGCCCGCCAATTCGGTTTCCGGCTTGGGCTTCGTGAGCAGGCTGACGAATACGGTCACGACGACGCAGATGATCCACGACCAAAGTCCGCGATACATATTTTCCGCCATGTCGCGCGCATCGCTGGAAAACGCTACATAGCGCAACGCGGAGGGATCAAACTTCACCCACGCCCACATTCCGATGGACGACACTGTGCCCGCAAGCAATCCCCAGAATCCGCCGGCGGGCGATGCTCGTTTCCACAACATGCCCAGAATCACCGTGCCAAAAAGCGGCGCCACGAAGAAACTGAAGAGCGCCTGGACATAATCCATGATGCTGAGGAACTGCATCACTAGGTAAGCAGTGCCGATACTGATGATCACGCCCACAACGGTCGACCAGCGTCCCATCAGAACGTAATGCGCGTCGCTGGCCTTTTTCTTGAACAGCGGCGCATAGATGTCATACGTCCAAACCGTTGAAAACGCGCTCACGTTGCCCGCCATGCCGGACATGAATCCCGCGATCAGCGCGGTGACGCCTAGGCCGAGTAGTCCAGGCCCGCAATAGCGCGCCAGCATTAGCGGCAAGACTTCGTTGTAGCTGTGGCCGCCAGTCGCCACCGCAGTCGCTTCGCCCGTCAGCTTAAACGGCAATACCGCCAATCCCAGCAGGCCCGGCAGAATTACGATAAACGGGACGAACATTTTGAAAGCGGCGCCGATGACCGGGGCCATCTTCGCAGCGCGCAGGTCTTTCGCGGCCAGCACGCGCTGCACGACGAGAAAATCTGTCGTCCAATAAGCGAACGAAATTACGAAACCGAGACCGAACACGATGCCGGTCCAGTGAATGCCCATGGGATTGTCCTTGAACGATCCCAGGGTGGACCACAAGTGCGTGTATTCCACGGACGCGTTCTGCGCGACTTTTACCTGCAGCTGTTTCCAGCCGCCAGCTTCGATCAATCCGAGAATCGGGATCAGCAATGCTCCAGCCCATATCAGGATGAATTGCAGCACTTCGTTGAAAATCGCGGAGCGCAAGCCGCCGAGCGTTACGTAAACGGCTACGGTGAGCGACGAAACCCAGATGCTGAAATTGATATCCCAACCCAGCACCACCTTCATCACCAGCGCCATCGCGTACATGTTGATGCCGCTCATCAGGACGGTCATGAACGCGAAGCAAATCGCGGAAAGCGCGCGGCTGGACTCGCCGAAGCGCAGCTTCAAATAACCCGGGACAGAATGCGTCTTGGAAATGTAATAAAACGGCATCATCACCAAGCCAAGAAAGAGCATGGCCGGGATCGCGCCGACCCAATACCAATGCGTCGCCAGGATTCCGTACTGATACGAGGCCGCCGCCCAGCCCATCAGTTCGAGCGCGCCAAGATTCGCGGAGAGGAAGCTGAGGCCGGCGATCCATGCCGTCATTTCACGGCCCGCTAGGAAAAAATCTTCGCCAGTGTTGGAACGGCCCTTCAGGTAAAAGCCAATTGCCAGAACGAGAACGAAATAGAAAACGACGATTACCAGGTCAACGAGGGAAAGATGTACGAGCCTTGGACCGGTAAGTACGGCGCAGATTGTGGTCATCGGTGGTTGTGGGACAGTCCGCTCGCCGTTGACGTCATTCTTCGCATCCTTTACTGCAAGCTATGTAAGCGCGCGGTCCAGATGCGTGTATCCGGCGTCAACGAAGACATGCTGGGCCGTGATGTGGCTCGCTCGCTCGGAAATTAGGAACAGGACCATCGCGGCGATCTCTGCAGGCGTGGTCATGCGCCGGCCGAGTGGTATTTTCGCGACGATGTCCGCGAGCTTCTTCTGTGGATCTTCGAAAGTGGCCAGCCATTGTTGGTAGAGCGGCGTCTGCACCTCGGCGGGGATTACGGCATTCACGCGAATGCCGTCCGGCAGCAACTCCGCGGCCCATTCGCGCGTAAGCGCCAGAATCGCGCCTTTCGATGCCACGTAACCCGAAGTTCCGCCCTGCCCGGTGACGGCGGTTTTCGAGCTGATATTGACGATCGAACCTCGCGATTTCTTCAGCGCCGGCAACGCGTAATGCGCGAACGCATAAAAGTGCACCAGGTTACGCGAAAGTGAGGCAATAAAATTTTCAGGACTGCCGTGCTCGAGGCCCACTTTGTCGTTCACGCCGGCATTATTCACAAGCGCGTCAATCCGGGCAAATTTACCGAGCGTCTGTTCGACGGCGTTGGCGCAAGCTTGCGGTGTGGAAATTTCCGCGATGATCACTTGGCTCTCGGCGCCGCTCGTAAGCAACTCCGTCTGCAACTTTGCGGCGGCTTCGCTGTCGCGATCAACGATAACGGGGATTGCGCCTTCCGCTGCGCAGCCCCGCACGATCGCTTCGCCAATTCCTTTGGCGCCGCCGGTCACTACGACCACTTTGCCGTTCAGTTTCAGGTCCATGGATTAACCGTGCAAATCAAAGAAGCCCCCGTCCAAAGGAGCGTCAATGTGCATTGGCGTTCAGCGACGAGCGAAGGCCGCGAGGTATCGTTCTGCATCGCTAGATCATGCGACCGCGCGCTTAGATTCTAGAGGATTTTGAACAAGCCCAGCCAATGTTGATCGCGCGAATTGCTCAAGCCGATCCATCGACAGCTAGAGTACAGCACAAAAATGGTCGCGCAAGCGTTTCTAGCCACCCAGCAATCGCCGCTTCGTTACAGTCCAGCGGTTTTGTTTGCCGACTCGATGCCGTGTAGTATGTTCTGAACGCAGGGGCCCGTAGCTCAGCTGGTTAGAGCAGCGGACTCATAATCCGTTGGTCCTAGGTTCGAATCCTAGCGGGCCCACCAACGAATCACTGAGCGCAGATGCTGCAATCAATTAACGTGTCCGTTTTTTCGCGCCGCTCTCCGATTTCGAGGCAAGATCCGTTTCTCTTCTTCCCTATTCAGCGCTGAAAAAGAAATTCGTGTCACCGCGAGATGAAAATAATTTCACCCTGAACCTTGCCAACTCAAGAACTTTCCCGTCGCGATGTGCCCCGTAGATCGGATCGGCAGCGCGGCCTGAATGTTACGCGTCGTGTTACAGATTGAATGTGTAAAGCAACAGCCGCGTGAGTAACAAATCCGCGACGAGAATTGCCAACGAAGACACAACAAATGCCATGATCGTAGCTCGGCCCACGCCCGCTGTGCCGCCTTCGACCCGGAGCCCCTGATAACAACCCACGGTCGCGAGGATAAACCCGAAAACAAGAGGCTTCGAGAAACCGATAACCAGGTCGCCCAGGACCAGCGCCTTAACCGCGCGTGTCCAGAACTGCTGCGCGTCAATGTGCAGTGTCACAGTTGCGACCACGAATCCGCCGAACAAGCCCGCACAATCGCCGATGGCGACGAGCAAAGGTAGAATTAGGACGGCGGCGAGCACCCGCGGAGTCATCAGCTTGCGAATGGGGTCAATTCCGAGTCCCCGTATCGCGTCCACCTGCTCGGTAACCAGCATCGAGCCCAATTGCGACGCCATACCCGTGGAATTGCGGCCCGCAACGAGGAGCGCCGTGAAAACCGGACCGAGCTCGCGGAGCAGTGAGAGCGACAGTGCGTCGCCGGTCAAGACGGTTTCGCCGAAGCGTACAAATTGCGACGCAGCGTTCAGCACAATTACGCCGCCGACACAAGCAAGCGCCACAATGATAATTGGCACCGACCCCACTCCGATTTGGTCCATCTGTTCGACGAGATCGTTGGCGTACCGCGTGGTGGTGAAGATGGCTGCTACTGAGTGAGCGGCGAGCAGCGTGTAGTCCTGCAGATAGAAAAGCGGCATCTTCAAAGCGCTTCCGACATTTGAGGAAAGCGAAGCTGATTTCACAGTTACACTCCTCGTTCCGGTAGTCAGGTTCAGTTTGGATTGAAGCGTTTACAAGAAAGCGACCCGCGCCGAGTTATTTGCTTAGATTCGTCTATCGACTGACGGGGCGAGAAATTTACCTGGGTGCAGGGCGGCGGGCAATTCGGCTCGATGGATGCGAGACACAAGTCCGAACTGCTTGAGAATCCAAATGGCGTACCAGTTGCAATCAATTTCATACCACTTCAGCCCGTGCCGGGCCGAGACGGGGTAAGCGTGATGGTTATTGTGCCAGCCGTCGCCGAAACTTATTAGCGCCACCCACCAATTGTTGGTTGAAGTATCTCGGGTCTCAAAGCGGCGCGACCCCCAGATATGCCCGGCGGAATTGACGATCCACGTCGCATGAAGCCCCACGACGGTGCGGAGAAAAACGCCCCACAGTACCAAGCGGAATCCGCCGATCGCGAACAACGCGACCCCGAGGATCGCCGACGGCAAAAGATGGTATTTCGTGAGCCAAACGTGGACGGGATCCTCGGCCAGATCGGGGACGTAGCGTTTGAGTGTTGCAACGTCTTGGCGTAACGCATTGCCAACCAGGATCCATCCGGCATGAGCCCACCACTTGCCATCGCGTGGCGAATGCGGATCGCCTTCCTTGTCCGCGAATTGGTGATGCTTACGATGCGTGGCTACCCACAGCAAAGGTCCGCCTTCCAGAGCTGCCACTCCGCAAATCGTGAGAAAATACTCGAACCACTTGGGTGTCGCGAAGGAGCGATGGGTGAGCAGCCGGTGAAAACATATGCCGAGTCCCAGCCCGCCCGTCACCCAAAATAAAAAGATCGCGACGAACAGCCCACTCCAAGAGAAGAAGAACAGCGCCACCACTGCGCCAATGTGAAACATCATCAGGACCGGCGCGATTGCCCAGTTCAGCCTATTCTTGTCGGGTTGGTCGTTCCTCGAACTATCGAACCGCAAGGCGGTCGTAGACGTCATAGTGTCCTTATGGATCGGAGGCGCCAGCTTCAGAGAAATTTGTTCGGTGCAGCATACATCCCAATTCTGCGTAAAGCAGAGACAAAATACCGTGTGGAGACGATAATCCACCCGTGCGGTCGGTTGGATCGCTGTTGCCGTGGCGGTTTGCCTGGTGAACCCTCTCTCGATTCGCCTTGAACGAAGATTTCCGGCGGGTGGGGCCGCGAACCCGAATAGCGCGCGACAGTGGCATTAATAACGTCGGGAAGCTAGTGTCAAAAGTTACAGGTTACCGGCCCGAGCGTGAGCGGGGCGAGGCATTCATTTATCAGTGGCCCAATTGAAGATACCGACCGTTCCGCCCTCGTACTGGTAGTTTTACTGATTCACAGCGTTGTCGCTGACCTGCAATCGTGGGACACTGTGCGCGTTTGATTCCATCGTTGCCGCTCCATTCTTGAGCTGTTGAGCTCTTGAGCGAGGCTTGATCCTGGCGCAGTCGCTCCCCAATCCTTCCGCCGTGCCGCGCAGGCGCTGGAGGATTGCGTTTCTGCTTTCTTTCGGCGTCCTGGTGAATTTTTTCGACCGCGTCAATCTTTCCGTCTCGCAGGACGCGCTGCACGCTTCGTTCGGGCTTTCCATGATCGCCTTCGGCTTTCTTTCCAGCGCTTATAGTTGGACCTATGCGTTGATGCAAATTCCCGCGGGAGTACTGCTCGATCGCTGGGGCGTGCGCCGGGTGGGATGCGTCAGCACGCTGCTTTGGAGCGCCGCTTCGTTTGGCGCCGCAATCTCGAGCGGCCTCGCGGGATTTTTTGGCGCGCGTTTTCTTCTCGGCGTCGGCGAATCTCCCACGTTTCCCGCCAATGCGAAAGCGCTCGGCTACTGGTTTCCGGAAAGTGAACGTAGTCTGGCCACTGCCATCACCGACGCCGCTGCTAAATTTTCCACCGCGATCGGCGTGCCATTTCTCGGCTTGCTGCTCTTGCGCTTCGGCTGGCGCTGGAGTTTCGCGGCCACCGGCCTGATCAGTTTTTTTTACTTCGCCCTCTTTTACTGGACCTATTACAACCCCAACGCGGACAAATCGCTTTCTCGCGAAGAGCTTCAATTCATGCAAGAAGGCCGGGTGCAACCTGAAGGAATTGCGAGCGCCGCGCACGGCGCTTCGCTCGGCTATTTGCTCCGCCAACCGAAGGTCTGCGGGCTTGGCCTCGGCTGGGGCGCCTACAACTATTGTTTCTATCTTTTGCTTACATGGCTGCCCAGCTACCTTTCGATTTCGTTGCACGTTGACTTGCTACACTCGGTGCTATACACCAGCGTGCCGTGGCTTTTCGCGACGTTCACGGATTTGGTGGTGGGCGGCTGGCTGGTGGACGCCCTGATTCGCGGGGGCGCTGATCCGAGCCGCGTCCGCCAGACGGTGCTGGTAGTCGGCACAGGATTTGGCCTCGGAATTCTAGGCGCGGCGCACGCACACTCTCCCGTAACGGCTCTCCTTTGGATCAGCATTTCGCTGGGAGGGCTGGCCGCTGCAGCACCCGTCGCGTGGACTGTGCCGTCGCTAATCGCGCCGCGAGAAAGTGTTGGACGGCTCGGCGGAATCGTCAATTTCTGCGGCCAACTGGGAGCGATCTCAGCCCCGATCGTGACGGGATACGTGGCCTTTATCACGCACGCGTTCGCGTCGGCATTTATTGCGGCCACGGCGATTTTGCTGCTCGGAATTGCGGGATATGTTTTCCTGTTGAGCCGCATCGAACCAATTCCCGAGCCGCAATAAAATGAGTGTCGCAAGCCATTGAGGACTTTGGCAGCATCAGCTCCCACTTCGGAGGATTCCATTATGAAGACGCAGTTTCCCGTTCGCCGCGTAATGCCCGTGCGTCGGCTTTTTCTGGCGTCAGTCCTTTTGCTCGCCGCACTTTTTTCCGTGCACGCAGCAGGTCCCACAAAGGATCGCGTTTACATCGGAACCTATACCGAGCACGGCAGCCAGGGCATCTATGTCTGCGAATTTGACCCCACGAACGGCACTCTCACGCCGCCCGAACTCGCAGCGGCGACAGCGAATCCATCTTTCCTGGCGGTGGCGCCCGATCGCCGGTTTTTATATGCCATCAACGAAACCAATCATTTCAATGGACAGCCCACCGGAGGCGTCAGCGCGTTCTCGATCGCTCCCGCTACGGGAAAATTAACGCTGCTGAATCAGGTTTCTTCGCTCGCGCCCGGGCCTGCGTACATCACTCTCGATCGCAGCGGGCATTACGTTTTGATAGCCAATTACGATGAAGGCAGCGTGGCGGTCTATCACGTATTGGCCGACGGAAAAATTGGCGACTCCACCGCGTTCGTCCGCCACTATGGCTCGAGCGTTGATAAAGAAAGGCAGAAAGGACCGCACGCGCACTCCATCGCGATGTCTCCCGATAACCGCTTCGCCATCGTCGCCGACCTCGGCCTCGATGAGTTGCTCGTCTACCCGTTCAACGCGGCGCAAGGGACGCTCGGCACTGCCCGCGTAATCAAGACTGACCCCGGCGTAGGTCCTCGCCATCTCACGCTTGCCTCTAGCGGCAAGTTCGTCTACGTCATCAACGAAATGCAATCTTCGCTGACGGTCTATTCCTACGACCCGAGCGACGGCTCCATGACGCCCGTGCAGAAAATCTCCACACTTCCCAGCAGCTTCCATGGGGAGAATACGGCCGCGGAAGTCGTGCTCGATCCCGCCGAGAAGTTTCTCTATGCCTCGAATCGCGGCGACGACAATAGCATCGCCGTTTTTGCGGTGGATCCCAAGAAGGGCACGCTCACTCTGATTGAATACGTTCCAACAGGAGGAAGGACGCCGCGCAATTTTGCCATCGATCCCTCCGGCCACTGGCTGGTCGCCGCAAATCAGGATTCCAATAATATCGTCACATTCCGGATCAATGCAAAATCAGGCCGCCTGACCCCAGCCGGCAAATCAATCGAGGTGAATTCCCCCACGATTGTGGATTTCGTGCCGCTGGAAGGCGAAAAGTAGGCGCAGATCTTTGGGCTCCCCAAAATTCGTTGACAATCACCGGGCCATGCGTTACGTTTCAATTGTCATGAACGTGCGGGCACATGCGCTTCACCATCATCATCACACCATACCGTGCCCGCGGTGGTGTGACTAGCTAGACGCAAAATTAGCTGGACTCATCAGCCCGCTGGCGCCAAACGCGCTAGCGGGCTTTTTGTTTTTCGGGAGAGTAAATGGACCTCGACTTCGAAAAGGAAAATGGACTGATACCCGCCATCGTGCAGGACTATGCCAACGACGAAGTGCTGATGTTGGGCTTTATGAATCGCGAGGCCCTGGCCAAAACCCGCGAGACAGGCTTCGTAACGTTCTACAGCCGCTCGCGCCAGAAATTGTGGACAAAAGGCGAAAGCAGCGGCCAAAAGCTTTTGCTCCGCGAACTGCGCGTGGATTGCGATCAGGACGCGCTGCTCGTCCGCGCGGAGCTTTCCGGCGGCGCGGTATGCCATGAAGGCTATCGCAGTTGCTTCTTCCGGCGGCTCGAAGCCGACGATTCGGCGGCAGTCGTGGCCGAACGAGTCATTTCTCCCGCGGAACTCTACGGCGAGGGTAAAAAACAATGAGCGCGCTGAAGCTCGGCATCCCCAAAGGCAGCCTGCAGGAGTCCACGGTGGAACTCTTCGCGCGCGCCGGCTGGCGCGTTTCCGTCAACTCGCGAAATTATTTTCCTGCGATTGACGATCCGGAAGTCGAATGCATGCTGGTGCGCGCGCAGGAAATGGCGCGTTACGTCGGCAGCGGCGCACTGGACGCCGGAATCACCGGCAAGGATTGGATCCTCGAAACCAGCGGCGAAGTGCAGGAAGTTGCCGAGCTGGTTTACGCCAAAAGCAGTCTCGGACGAGTCCGTTGGGTGCTCGCAGTTGCCGAGGATTCGCCGGTGAAAAACGTCCGCGAGCTGGAAGGAAAAGTGATCGCCACGGAAGCGGTGCATCTTACGGAGCAATATCTGGAACGTCACGGAGTTCGTGCGCGCGTGGAATTTTCCTGGGGCGCGACGGAAGTGAAAGTTCCGCAGCTGGCGGACGCCATCGTGGAAGTCACCGAAACCGGCGCGTCTCTGCGTGCCAACCATCTGCGCATCGTTGACACGCTGCTCGAATCTGCACCGTGGTTCATCGCCAATTGCGCTTCTTGGCAGGATAGTTGGAAGCGCGAAAAAATCGAGAACATGGTGCTGCTGCTCGAAGGCGCCATTAAAGCGTACAACCGCGTGGGGTTGATGCTGAACGTGCGCCGCGAAGACCTTCCCGGCGTGCTCTCCGCCTTGCCTGCTTTGCGCAATCCCACCATCGCGCAATTGAGCGACCCCGCGTGGGTGGCAATCAACACGATCGTCGAAGAACGCACCGTGCGGCAATTGATTCCGAAACTCAAATCGGCGCGCGCCGAAGGGATTGTTGAGTATCCGCTCAACAAAATCGTGTACTGATGCGCGTAATGCGGCTCACTAACGCAATCGGAGATAGGATTTTGGCGCAGCGGCGCGGGCGTGATCGCGCGGCGGAGCGGATTGCCTCCCGCATCATTCGTGACGTGCAGCGCCGCGGTGATCGGGCGCTTTTTTCGTGGACCAAGCGCTTCGATCACGTGGTCCTGAATCCCGGCAAAACTTGGGTTTCAGCGCAAGAAATCAGCGATGCGTCACGCCGCGTCGCGCCCGACTTTCTGGATGCTGTGACGCGCGCCGCGCGCAATATTCGCGCGGTCGCACGCCGTCAGAAGCCGCAAGAATGGACCATCGAAGTTGAACCCGGCGTGCGCGCCAGCCAGCGGATGCAACCGATCGATACCGTGGGGCTTTACATCCCCGGCGGGCGATTCTCGCTGGTCTCCACTCTATTGATGACCGCAATTCCCGCACAAGAAGCCGGCGTGCGAAAGATCGTCGTGACGAGTCCGCAGCCTGGCGACGAACTTCTCGCTGCGGCAAACCTGCTGGGGCTCCGGCACATCGCGCGCGTCGGTGGCGCGCAAGCCATCGCTGCACTGGCCTACGGCACTCAAACAATTCCGCGTGTCGATAAAATCTTTGGCCCCGGGAATCGTTACGTCACCGCGTCGAAACGCCTGGTCAGCGGCGATTGCGCCATTGACTTGCTCGCGGGACCAACAGAAGCGATCGTTTTCGCTGAGCGCGGCAATCCGCGTTTCATCGCAGCGGATTTACTCGCACAAAGTGAGCACGACCCGGATGCCATCGCGCTGTTCGTCACTACGTCCGCGCCATTCGCGCGCGCCATCGCAAACGAAATCGAACGGCAACTATCCACGCTTCCCAAAACGAATCCGGCATGGCGCTCGCTCGCGAAAAACGGCGGCGTGCTGATCGCGCGCAGCCTCGCAGAGGCTGTGCGCTTTATCAATCGCTTCGCACCGGAACATTTGAGCTTGGCCGGCACGCCCGCTAAACATGCCGATCACTTCGAAAACGCCGGCAGCATTTTTCTCGGCGATTGGAGCGCGCAATCCTTCGGCGACTACGCCACCGGTACAAATCACGTGCTGCCAACGGGCGGCGTCGCACGTTCGCGCGGGGGATTGTCGACGGCTGATTTTGTGAAATGCGTCAGCGTGCAACAAATATCACGGTCCGGCTGCGCGAGGCTCGCGCCAATCGTTGAGCAATTTGCAAAAGCAGAAGGATTGCTGGCTCACGGACGCTCCGTCGAGGTGCGCCGATGACGCCGCCAATCTCGGTGCGTCGCGCCGTCGAACGCATGCGCCCGTATCATCCCCCGCTGGAAGGCCGCGGCGGCAAGCTGCGTCTTGATTTCAACGAAAACACAGCTGGCTGCTCTCCTGCGGTCCTCCAAGCGCTCCGCAAACTCAGCTCCGCGGACGTTTCCACGTATCCCGAGCAGGAAACCGTGCGTCGCGAGCTCGCACTTTATTTCGGAGTGCACCCCGATGAACTGCTGCTTAGCAACGGCACCGACGAAGCGCTGCACCTCATCGCGGATACGTTTCTCGAGTCTGATGATTCGGTCTTGCTCGTCGAACCTACGTTCGCGATGTACCGCTTCTATTCGGAATTGGCCGACGCGCGCATCCAGGCGCTGCACTACGACGCTGACCTGGGATTTCCGATGGCCGAAGTCCTGCAAGCGCTTCGCATGCAGTCCGCGCCGAAGATTTTCTTCCTCGCCAATCCCAATAACCCAACCGGCAACGTCCTGCAATCTGCAGCATTGCGTCGAATCCTCAAAGCGGCGGCCAGGACGATGGTCGTGGTGGATGAAGCCTATTTCGAATACTCGGGAATTACGATCCTTCCATGGATTCGCCGGCACAAAAATCTCGTAGTTACGCGCACGTTCTCCAAGGCCGCCGGCCTCGCCGGGTTGCGCCTTGGCTGCGTCTTCGCCGCTCGCGAACTCGCCGCTATTTTCCGAAAGGCACAGTCGCCCTACCCTGTAAATATCGCCGCGCTAGTGGCGTCCGGCGCCGCGATACGCGATCGTGCGTATATGCGCCGTACTTTGCGCGAATTCCGCCGCAGCCGCAAGGAATTGCAACGCGGGCTCGCAAAGCTAGGAATTGAATACTTTCCGAGCGCCGCAAACTTCATCCTGCTGAATCTTGGAGATCGCGCGAAGCGAGTCGTTGCGATCGCTCGCGCGCGCCGGCACTCTGATCCGCGATCGCTCGTTCGATTTTGCTGGCCACGGCTACGTACGCATCACGATTGGCACGCTCGCCCAAACTCGTCGCGTCCTTCGTCAACTGAAAGAGTGCCTATGAGAAAAGCGTCGCTGCATCGCAAAACCAAGGAAACCGATATCCGCGTGAAACTCAATCTCGATGGGCGCGGCAAGGCGCGCGTTGATACCGGCATACGTTTCTTCGATCACATGCTCGAACAAATCGCGCGCCACGGCGGCCTCGATCTGGAACTCATCGCTCGCGGCGACCTCGACGTGGACCAGCACCACACCGTCGAAGACGCCGGAATCGCGCTCGGCGAAGCCGTAAAGCAAGCGCTCGGCTCGAAACGCGGAATTCTCCGCGCCGGTTATTTCCTGATGCCCATGGACGAATCGCTCGCGATGGCCGCGCTCGATTTTTCGGGTCGCGCGCATTTCGTCTGCAAATGGCGGCCGCTGGCCCGGCGCGTCGGCGATTTTCAAACCGAACTGCTCGAAGATTTTTTTCAAGCCTTCGCGCAGGCCGCAGGCGCCAACGTTCATTTGCGTTTCATGTATGGCCGCTCGTCGCACCATCAGATTGAAGTGATGTTCAAAGCCTTCGCGCGTGCGCTGCGTTTTGCCGTAACGCGCGATCGCCAGCTGCGCCGCGTCCTGCCCAGCACCAAGGGGCTCCTGTGAAGATTGCCATCATTGATTACGGCGCCGGTAATTTGCCATCCGTGGAGCGCGCATTTCGCCTGTTGGAAGCAGAAACCGAACGCGTGACAGCGCCAGAACAGCTTAGCAGCGCCCAAGCGATCGTGCTTCCGGGAGTCGGGCACTTCTCTGCTTTCGTCGCGGGCTTGCGCGAGAGAAACTTGGCCTCCGCGTTGCGAGCCGCCATCGATTCGCGGGTCCCGGTGCTCGGAATCTGCCTCGGACTGCAAGCCCTCTTCGCCTCCAGCGAAGAAGCCCCCGGAGAGTTAGGCCTCGATCTAATTCACCAGCAAGTGAAGGCCTTACCGAAAAACGTAAAGGCTCCGCACATCGGCTGGAACCAGGTCCGGCCGCTGCGCCCCGGAATTTTGCTGAAGGGAATCCCAGACGACGCTTATTTTTATTTCGCACACTCGTATGCAGCTGGCGTCTGCAATCCGCACACCGCCGCCGTTTGCGACCACGGTTTCCCTTTTTCCGCGGTAATTGAACACAATAATTTGATGGCAGTGCAGTTCCATCCGGAAAAATCAGGCGAAGCAGGCGCCGCCATTCTGCGTAATTTTTTGGAGTCGGCGCAATGACTCTGGCGCGCCGGATCATTCCCTGCCTCGACGTGAACGCCGGCCGCGTCGTGAAAGGCATTGAGTTCCAGTCTTTGCGCGATATGGGCGACCCGGAAGCGCTGGCAGCGCGCTACAACCGTGAAGGTGCCGACGAGCTCATACTGCTCGACATCACCGCCTCGCGCGATGGGCGCGCCACATTTTTGGAAACAGTGCGCGGCGTGGCGCAACAATTGAATATTCCTTTCACCGCGGGCGGCGGCATTCGCAGTCTCGAAGATGGCCGCGCCGTGTTGCGTGCCGGCGCCGACAAAGTGACCGTCAACACCGCCGCGATCGAGCGCCCGGAATTGATTTCCGAGCTTGCGGCGCAGTTCGGCTCGCAGGCCGTCGTCCTTTCGCTGGACGCCAAGAAAACCAACGGGCATTGGGAAGTTTTCATTCGTGGCGGCAGCCAGGCGACGGGGCTCGACGCGGCGGCATGGGTGCAAGAAGGAGTCGCGCGCGGTGCGGGAGAGATTTTGCTCACTTCCATAGATCGCGACGGCACCTGCAGCGGATTTGACTGCGATCTGACCGCAACGATCGCCGCGCTGGTATCCGTTCCGGTAATAGCCTCCGGCGGCGCGAAAAAGTTCGACGACTTTCTGGATGTCTTCAGCAAAGGCGGAGCGGATGCGGCGCTCGCCGCCTCCATTTTCCATTCCGAAGAACAATCCATCGGCGGCCTCAAAACATATCTCGCCGCTTACGGCGTTCCGGTGCGCCTTAACCGGTAAGATGAGCAAATAACCCGATGATTATTCCCTGCATTGACCTGCAAGGCGGCAAGGCCGTTCAATTGGTTCGCGGCCGCAAACGAGCGCTTTCCGTGGACGACGCTCTTGGTCTGCTCGAGCGTTTTAGCAAATATCCGATTCTGCACGTTATTGACCTGGACGCGGCGATCGGCACCGGTTCGAACGGCCGCTTGATCAAGATTCTTTCTAGCCGCGCCAAAATGAAGATTCGCGTGGGTGGTGGCGTACGCACAGTGGCTCGCGCCGAAAAACTGCTCAGCTGGGGCGCGGAGAAAATCATTGTCGGCAGCGCCGCGTTTCGTAACGGTGAAGTCGCGCACGATTTCCTCGGCAAGCTGCGAAAGCGTGTTGGCCGCAAGCATGTGATTATCGCCATAGATACGGAGGCTGGGCACATCGTCGTGCGCGGCTGGCGGCAGCGGCTCGCCTTGCGTCCCGATCAGGTGATTCCTGAGCTCGAGCCCCATTGCTCCGAATTTCTTGCCACGTATGTGGACCGCGAAGGGACCATGCAGGGAACCAATCTCGCGTGGTTTCGAAAGCTCCGGCGGTTGACGAAATTGCCGATCACCGCTGCCGGCGGTATTCGCAGCCAAAAAGAAGTTCGCGCGCTCGACAAATTGGGAATGCACGCGGCGGTCGGCATGGCGCTCTATTTGGGCACGCTCTCGCGCGACTGACACGCCTGTACGCGTTCCTTCAACAGCCTTCCAGACTCGCGCGATCTTCTTTTAGCGAATAGCCGCTGCCGCCTACCTTCATTATCTGCGTGCACAAATTCAGAACGCGCACCGCAGCATCTTCGGCATTCAAGCCTCGTGCGTGGATATTGGAAATCAAATTGCGATTAGCGTCGGAATGCCCCGCGCGCGGCTGGTAGGCCATATACACCGATAAACTTTCCGCGGTCGCAAGTCCGGGGCGTTCGCCAATTAGCAGCACGGCGACGCGCGGTCGAAGCAGTTCGCCAATCTCATTCAAAATCCCCACGCGGCAATACTTAATGGCAAATGTCTGTCCAACACTCCACCCGCGCTCCGTGGCTGCCGCAAAAAGCAACGGCAGCAGCGCCGGAACCTGCGCGCGAATCGCCGGAACCGACAATCCATCGCCAATCGCGATTTGAAAATCCTGCATTGGGACGCAGCGCCGCAATATCTCTGCTCGCGCGGAATCGCCAAATTCACGTCCAAGCGATGGATGCAACAAATATTCGTCTTTGGTAGATGCGCGCGTGCGAACTTCGAAAATTTTCCATTTTTCGATGAAGTCCGCACCGAAAACCGCGCGCATCTCGAATTCTGCGCGCACCGCATCGCGCGCCGCCGCGTGGTCTTCGCGTAATTGGATTTGCGTATCCGTGCGATAGGCAGCTCCAGCGCGGCCGGCGAGAACGCGCGCCGGCGTGCGAGCGCGAATCCGGCGCACGAGATCAGACCATCCGGAATTCGCGGCCAGTTCGTCGCGGCGATCAGCCATCAAGCAATCCCTTCGAGCGACGATTCAAGGCCTTGCATCAGCAAGCGGCGGACGGACGCATCGAATTTCGCCGGTTCGCCGTCACGATAGATCCCAGTCTCCTCGAGCCACGCCAGAAACTCCGGCGCTGGCCGCAACCTGAAAATCCGGCGCACGCCGATCGCGTCGTGATAGCTCGTGGATTGATAATTCAGCATCACGTCGTCGCCGCACGGCACGCCCATGAAATAATTGCATCCCGCGGCGCCGAGCAATAAAACGAGATTGTCCACGGAATTTTGATCGGCCTCGGCGTGATTCGTGTAGCAAACGTCGCAACCCATCGGCAGTCCCAACAGCTTGCCCATAAAATGGTCCTCCAGGCCCGCGCGAATGATCTGCCGCTCATTGAAAAGATATTCCGGCCCGATGAATCCGACGACGCTGTTCACCAAAAATGGATCGAACGCGCGGGCGACTCCATACGCGCGCGCTTCCAGCGTCAGTTGGTCCACGCCGCAGTGAGCTTCCGCGGAAAGTGCGCTGCCTTGCCCCGTCTCGAAATACATCACGTTCGTACCCTTCCACGCGACGTCGTTCCGCTTACGGTGATGCTCGATCACCTGCTCGCGGCCTTCTCGCAGCATTGCGAGTGTGACGCCGAAGCTGCGGTTCGCGGTTTCCGTGCCGGCCACCGATTGAAAGAGCAAATCCACGGGCGCGCCGCGGCTGAGCGCGGCGAGTTGCGTCGAGACATGCGCAAGGCAGCAGGTTTGCGTCGGTGCTTTGCAAGCAGTCACCAGGCGATCGAGCGCGTGCAGGATTGCGCCGACAGTCTCGACGGAATCCGCTGCGGGATTCACACCGATCACCGCGTCGCCGCAGCCGTAAAAGAGCCCTTCCAGCGCCGCCAGCAAAATGCTGCTCACATCGTCCACCGGATGATTCGGTTGCACGCGAATACCCAGCACGCCGCGCTCGCCCATCGTGTTGCGGCAACGAGTGACGTTGCGAATCTTGGCAGCCGCGAGCACCAGATCCTTGTTGCTCATGATTTTCGCCACGGCCGCGGCGATTTCCGGGATGATCGCGCGCTGAATTTTCCGCAGCTCCGCTTCGTCGGCGGAATCTTCCAGAAGGAACTCGCGAAATTCGCCGACGGTCATGCTTTTGAGCGGCGCGAAACCCTGCTGGTCGAACGTTTCCAGAGTCAGCCGACTGACATCGTCGTCATCTGGATCAATCAGCGGCTGCCTCACGATTTCGTCAAGCGGCAAATCGGCAAGTTGGCGTTTGGCGGCGACGCGCTCGCGTTCCGATGCCGCCGCGAGTCCGGCCAATTGATCGCCGGACTTCTCCTCATTGGCCTTGGCAAAAAGTTCTCGGAGTCCGGAAAATACGAATCGCTCGGGCATATAAGCTTTGCGAAAAATCAGGTTCCTGGTTTCATTCGCAAACTAACATCATTCTTAAGTCAAAGGAAGCAGAGGCGGCGCACACAACATACAGGCGCTCGGCGAAGCTAGCTCTCGTATGCTCACAACCCGAGTGCTAAAATGAAATGGATGGAAAATCAAACAATCTCGAAAGATGTAATCTTCTGGGAAGTGGACGCGCAAGAAGATTTCATGAAGCCGGACGGAAAGCTTTACGTGCCGGGCGCCGAGAAGCTTCTGCCGAATCTCCGCCGCCTCACCAACGCGGCGCGCGAAGGTCGCGTCTTTCTGGTGTCGCACGGCTGCATCCACGAGGCAAACGACCCGGAATTCACGCAATTCCCGCCGCACTGCATCCGCGGTTCCTCCGGCGCGAAATTGATGCCCGAAGCGATCACTGAGAAATTCGTCACGATACCGAATGAATCGAGCGCGACGCTTCCTCAGAATCTTGCGCAATATCAGCAAATCGTTCTGGAAAAACAAACGCTGGATATCTTCGAGATTCGCCACGCGGAATCGCTCTTGGCGCGCCTGCCGCGCGACGCCGAATTCATCGTGTTTGGAGTCGTTACTGAATATTGCGTGCGCCTAGCTGCTAAAGGTTTGCTGGAGCGCGGGCGTCGCGTGTCCGTAGTGCAGGACGCTATTGAAACGCTCAATTCGGCTGAATCGCAGCGCACCCTCACAGAGCTCACAGCGCTCGGCGCGCGACTCATCACAACCGATGAGGCGCTCAAGCGCGTTAGCGCTCCAGCGAAACCGGCACGCAGCCAATCGAGCCGCAGCTAGTTTCGAGTAGCCCTCGCCGCCGCGCGACGCAATCGCATATCTCAGCACGCGCTTTTCAAAGCGACAACTCTGGTCTTCGCGCCCTCTTCGCCGGTATATGCCGTATTCACCGTACGTAGTATTGTCAACAGCGACAGTCCATTCTCCCCGCGATTTACAAGATTTCCCCGATGGTGCAAAAACACTCCCCCCGCTAGATTTGCATCCTGCCGCGCGCCAGCCCGTGACGGCCGAGGACTCATGCCAGACCCCAAGGGATCTCGCTTTCTTTGTATAGCCGTAGTTCCAGTTTCTGCCGTCACAGTGTTCTTGCTGATGCTTTCGACAATCATGCCGGGCGTCGCCCGCGGCGACACCAAGAAATTCGTTGCCCCTTCTCACGGCAATGCGTTTGACGCCGCCGCTGCCGCAGCGGCGCAATCCGCAAGCCCCACAATCGCCAGGATTCGTGTCCAAGAACCGGGCCTGCTGGCGGAAGACAATTCGCTGCCGAACCCGGTATCCGAAGTCTGGAGCGATCCCGCACCCGCAACGACTCGTTCGGTTTTCGCCGCGCCTTCGAATTCCTCTGACGAAACGCCGCAGGTGCCTGGCGTGGTCGCTTACGACATAGGTTCGAATCAGGGCGCGAACCATGATTCAACCGCATTCCAGTGGGCAACGAACTTTTATGGCGGAGGAGGATTTTATTTTTACCCTGACGTTCCGGGACTCGTAGAGCCGTCCGGGCAGCTGTCCAAAGGCACAGGATCCGATCAGATTGATTTGGCGTCCGGACATTCGGGTGATTCGGGTGAGGGCGATCTAAATTCCGCCGATGGTCCCGGTACGCTTCACAATGGAGTGGCGCCAAAAACTAAGTGGCCGCTCAGAATCCTGACTGGCCAGCCCGTCGCGCTGCCGGAGCCTTCGTCGCTGCTCATGCTCGGGTGCGGCGTATTTGCGGTGGGATTGAAACGAAAATATCTATCGGCGAAATAAGAGCGGGCTGCTCGAGAGCTGCGCGGCTTGTAATCCTGTACCGTAGCGGGTTACGAAATCTGTAAATGCGTCGCGCAATCGGTGTACGTCCCCAGATGATGATCGGCGCCAAGAGCGCCAAAAGAACTTCGCCGCCTCCGCGGCGAAGCCTGACGCGTAGCCAACGCGAATTCTAGCGCAAAGCCTTCTGCAACTTTTTGGTAGCTGTCTGCAATCTCTTCTTGAGTGAATCCACTTCCTTCGACAATTTTGCCAGTTCCTTTTTCGCGACCACTCCCGCTTTTGCTACTTTTTGCGCCGTGCGATCCGCGCGGCCGATGGCGCCGCCGATTCCTTCCGCTACCTTCGTGAGCCTGCTCTTTGCCATATTGCCTCCATATGAAAATGAAAATCGTTGCCATCCTATACGCCGCCCGTATCAATCGTCAATGATTCTTGCACTCGAAGCGCGCCATCCTGTCGCTGTGGTATTGCAGGGAACCGGTGCACGTGGGCTGTTTTTCGAGCGCCGACCTACTTCGGTAGGCGAAACACGAAGCTGACATCTTCTTGAGTTTCGATCGGCTTGCCGTTCAGCGTCGTCGGGTTGTATTTCCAGTCGCGCACCGCCGTCATCGCGGCTTGAATCAGAAGCTCGGGTCCGCTCCGTGGCTCCAAACTCTTGATGGCGCCGTCCACTCCGATCACGGCATGCAATTTCACGGTCCCTTCAATGCGATGCTGCAGCGCATCCGGCGGATAGACCGGTTCGACGAGATTCGTGAGCTGACCGATTTGCAGGTTGCGTCCCTCTTGTGCGGATTTTGCCGCGCCGGGCGGTACGGGAACTTCCCCGCGCGAGCGTATCGCCACAGAACCCGACGCGCTGATAGGCGTTTCGGGCAAAGTCAGCATCAAGGGAGCGCCAGCTTTATCCGCACTAGCGACCGCCGACGACGCGTCTTGCGTCGGTCGCGGCGGCTCCGCCGGCTTGTGCGCAGCGGGTGCATCATTTGCAACGGGCGGCGCGGCCTCGCTTGCTAACGACGAGTGCTCAGCGTTCGCATCCACATGATTCGTCCCGGATGCAGCAGCAATCTCCCACCGCCGGCCGTTGGAATCCACAACCTCAATCTCGAGTGGCTTCGCAGGCGCCTCGGCCGGTTCACCTGTTGAAGCGTCCGCCGACGGCGTAGCTTGAGGCGTAGCCGCGGCGAGAGCGGGTGCGCTTTGCGGATGTGCCGGCTCGTCGGTCTGGCCGATCACGCTGTTCAACGCACCGCGCCGCACCGCCATCCCTGCGATAAATGAAATCAGTGCCAGCAACAGCACCAGAGCCGCAACGAACCATCCGCTCTGCAGCTTCACGCGATAGCTTTTCGAGCCGTCGTCATCAGGCGCTTGCGCGGGACGATGCGGTCTGACGAAGAGCGGCGCGTCGCCGGCGATCGGCGGAGTTCTCATCGCGGCGCGCTGCGGATTTGATAATCCCATACTCGGCGCGCCGTGCGTGCCGCTGATTCCGTTGAAAACGGAGACCGGAAGCTCTTCAGTCTTTCCTTGCGTCGCAACCGGAACCTCGACTACTGGATGCCTAGGCTCCGCCGTCTTGCGCGCCTCCGGGATGTGCAATCTTATAGCTTCCGGCTCGATCACGCGTCCTGCGATCGGCGCGGGTGCTTCTACGGGCGCCGGTTTTGCTTCAACGACCTCTTCGGGCAGTTCCTCAACGTCCGAAGTTTCGAAAGCATCCACAGCAGCGTCGTCCGGCTCTTCGGCAGCTTCTTCAGCTATCTCGTCGGCGCTCAGAACCGGCTCATCTTCGGGCCTGTACTCGTCGTCGAACGCGCGTTCATCGCCAACTGGCGTATCCTGCCGCGCAGCGAACGCCGCCCCAGTTGGGACCTCTTCCTCGAGAACGGTCTCAGCCCGCGCAGGTTCCGCTTCATTCTCGATCTCTTCTTGCTCTAGCGCGCCTCCCGGCGAAGCCTCACGCGCCATCCATTTTTGGATTTGCCACTGCGCATCTTCGGAAAGATCCACGAAGCGCAGCCCCGCTTCCTTCCGCGACTTGCCCACCCACACAACCTCGGCGTTCACCTCCAGCCGCTTGCGAGTCCCCGGAAGCTGCAGCCGGATCGTAATCGGCCCTTCTTCCAGTCCCGCCGCCGCTTGTATCCGGATGCCCGCTTCGCTGACGTTGAGTACGATCCCGCCATTGTCCTCGCCCAAATCCACATAAGTGAGCGAAGAGACGCGCTGGCGAAGGTGCAGGCGCCGGTCTTTCAACGGTACTGATGCCGGACTGGAACCACCATTTTGTTCTGGAATTTCAGTCATGGGTGGCGCTTGTCATCCAAGGGCCACACGCCCCTGTTTTGACCATTCTACGATGCCACTCTGCCGGCTTCAACGCCGCGACAGTGTTTCTTCCGCACCGGTAAACGCTTCAATTGAGGCTCGCAGCTGTCGCCGGCGCCTGCAATTCCTGCCAGCCGCCGGGTAGCTCAATTTGAATGTGCTTCGCTTGATCGAACAGCACAAATCCGCTGCAGCTTCCTACTTGCTGCACAACGAGCCCCCGGAACTTGTCCTGGTTTACAGGCCCCATTTGTGCGGCCTGCATTCCCGAAGGCCAGCTAAACGTTTGCGTGCTTTCGAGCGAGATGCGCGTCCGATTTCGCGCCGGCAAAAACACTGAATGGTCCAGCTCCATCGGCTCATCGGAACTCAGACTGCCGTTGGACTTCAGCCGCGTCATGATTAAGGTTCCCGGCCCTTTGGTGAGCTGGTAATCCGCATCGCTGTCGTTAACGAGGTCGTAGTAGAAAACCAGTTGGACGTGCGTGGGGTCCACCTCATGAACTTGCAAGCCCGCAAAAGTGCCGCGCACCGAGGCGGAGTTCCACACGGAAGCTTGCGCGGGCTTCGCGGACGGGTCCTGGCGCTGCGCTCTGGGGAAAATCTCGATCACGACGAGCGCCAGCACGCATAAAAACAAGACGAAAATCAGCAGCTTCCGCATGGCAGCCATCCAACTTCGAATTTACCACAGTGGCCAAGCTACCATGAAACGGGACTGTAAAAGTTGCGATTGGCCGTTAGTTCTTGCGAGCGGCCAGACGGCGGCTGATTTATTCCTCGAGGTATTTCACAAATACCACTTCGTTCTGCTTCTCGTTATAAAGAAGTTCGTCCACGTTGGCTTGCGTCAGCAGCAAACCGAATCCGCCTGGACGCAGCCCCTTGTCCTGGCGAATCTGGTCGTGCTTGGTGGGTTCATCGGCTTGGTGCGAGATTGCGGCATGTTCCAAGTCCGAAAATTTGAACCCCGGCCCGGGATCCGCGATGCGATACATCAGCATCCGCCGCGCGCGTAAATAGGAAATTCGCACCTTACGATTGGGATCGAGCTTTCCGCCCCATTCCACGGCGTTCAGCAAAAGTTCATGAAATGCTTGCCCCACCGAGCGCCGCACGTCCTGGGAAAGTCCGGTCTTCAGATGCGCCATGAACGCTTCGATCCGTTCCGCCTCTTCCAGCGAACACGGAACGACCAACTCCACCCAATTGGGGCTGGCCGAAACGACCTCAATCGAGCCCTGCCCGGGCTTTTTTGATAGCGTTTCCTTCACCAGCACGACGAGCGCCTGTGGGTCCACCGGTTTCGCAACGTACGTGTAAGCCTCTTCACGGATCGCGCTTAGTAATGTTTGCGGCGTGTCGTCAGACGTCATCACGATCACTTTCGGCCGCGTCTTCGCGTTGCGCAGTTTGGCCAGCACTTCCAAACCGTTCATTTTTGGCATCCACACGTCCAGCAGCGCCAGGTCGAACTTGCTCTCTTTCAATTTTTTCAATGTTGTCGCGCCGTCTTCCACCGCCACCACGGTATATTTCTGCGCCCGCAGCGTCTCGGAAAGGAGCAGGCGGGTGGTGCGGTCATCATCGGCAACTAAAATGCGTGTCATCTTTTCCTCCCGGCGGAATGCTGTGAACGAGCCTGTCGCTGCGATTTCGTTTTTTGCGTGCCGATTGAATGCAAAGCCGGCAGGAGCAGCGCGATCTGGTCTTCCAGCGTCGCGTACAGCTCCCAGGTGCCGTCGAGTTTACCCTGCCGAGCGGCTTTTTCCATCTCTCGTGTGGTTTCCAGCGCCGCCGAGTCGCCGAAGTTCCCGATCGAGCCTTTGAGCGCGTGCGCGCCATCGGCCAGGCCTACCGCATCGCGCGCCGTCAGCGCTGTGCGGATGCGGTCCATCATTCGCGGGCAATCCTCGCGGAAAGTCTTCACGATATTTCGCAGCAGCTTGCGGTTGCCGCTGAAGCGCGCCAGTAACGCCTTCGAGTCGAGCGCACCGGTGTCCCCCGCCGCTCCTTCCCCCTGGGTGGAACCGCTCACCGCTGAGCGCTCCGAGATTCCCTCCACAGTTTGCAGAAACGTTTTCGGGTCAATTGGCTTCGCCAGGTACCCGTCCATCCCCGCTTCGAGACACTGCTCGCGGTCTCCCTGCATAGCATGGGCCGTCATGGCAATAACCGGCAGATGTTGCCCGCTGCCCTTTTCTTTTTCGCGGATAATTCGAGTGGCTTCCAGGCCGCCCATCTCCGGCATCTGCACATCCATCAACACCAGATCAAATTTATGCCGCTCGATCGCTTCGATGGCTTGCCGGCCGTTTTCCGCCACGATCACCGAATGCCCGCGCCGCTCGATTAGGTGCACCGCCACTTCCTGATTCACGGGATTGTCTTCGGCCAGCAGGATCCGCAAGGGCTGACTGGCTGTGCGAGCGCGTCTCTGCGCCACCGAAGGACGCGATTTCTGCCGCCCTGCCAAATGCAACGCCGTGATGATCGTATCCCACAGCTCGGACTGCTTCGCGGGCTTCGTCACCGCCGCCGCGGCACCCAAACTCTTTGCTCGCGCGATATCTTCCGTGTGCCCAGCAGAAGTTAGAAGTATCAGAGTTGTACCGCGCAAGTGCGGATCGTGCTTCACCTGCGCGGCCACGTCGAACCCGTCCATTCCTGGCATGTGCGCGTCCAGCAACACCAATCGAAACGGATCGCCCTGTTTGTGCGCGCGCCGCAAAGCTTCCATCGCGGACGGCCCGTCCTTCGCTGTAACTGGTTTCATCCGCCAATTGCTGATCATCTCCTCCAGGATTTGCCGGCTCGTCGCATTGTCGTCCACCACCAACACCGGCAGATCGTGCAACTTCACCGGCGACGGTTCCGCCATTTTTTCGGCCGATGATTGCGGCCGCCCAAAGTGCGCCGTGAAATGAAACGTGCTGCCTCGGCCCACCTCGCTTTCCACCCACATCACTCCGCCCATCAATTCGCAGAGCTGCGCCGAAATCGCCAGGCCCAATCCCGTACCGCCGTACTTCCGCGTGGTCGAGGTGTCCGCCTGCGCGAACGCTTCGAAGATCCGCTGCTGCTTTTCCACCGGGATGCCGATGCCCGTGTCGGTCACTGAAAAGTGCAGCAGGATGTCGTCTTTCGCTTGCGATTCCAGATTGCCGCGCAGCACCACTTCCCCGCGCTCGGTGAACTTGATAGCGTTCCCCACCAGATTCACCACGATCCGCCGCAGCCGGTCCGGATCGCCGATCAGCGCGTCCGGCACGTCTGCCGGAAAATACGAAGCTAGCTCGATTTCCTTTTCCTGTGCGCGCAACGCCAGGGACTTCAGCGTGTCATCAATCGAATCGCGCAGGCGAAACTCGATGTGCTCCAATTCTTCCTTGCCTGCCTCCACTTTCGAGAAATCGAGAATGTCATTGATCAAATTCAGCAGCGACCCCGCCGAACTCTTCACCGTCTCCAGATACTGCCGCTGTTCGGGAGACATTGTCGTTTCCAGCGCCAGGTCCGTCATGCCGATGACGGCATTCATCGGCGTGCGAATTTCATGACTCATGTTGGCCAGAAACTCGCTCTTCGCACGCGTGGCGTCCTCCGCCTTCGCTTTGGCGATTTCCAGTTCCTTCACCAACTGCGCGAGGCGCCGGGCATCCTCTTGTTGCGCGTGCCGCGCCGCCTCCAAGTAATCAGCATAGAGCTTCAATTCCATCTCCGCGCGCCGCCGTTCGATGAACTGCCCGATCTGGCTCCCGATCGAATCGAACATTTCCATGAGATCCGGTTCCAGCTTGCGGTTCTGCCGCGTGAAAAATTCAATCACGCCCGCGATGTGCTCGCCCAGCCGTATCGGAAAAGCGAACGCCGAGTGCAGACCCTCCGCGAGCGCAAAAGACCCCCGTGGAGAATTCGCTCCCTCGTGTAACTCCGGAAGCCAGACGGGCTGGCACGTTTCCCAAACTCGCCCGGGAAGACCCACGCCTCGTTCAAAGCTCGATGCTCGCGTCGCCTTCACAAACGTCGGGAAATTCAGGTTCGGCGGATGCCACAAATCCATACAGCGCAGTACGTCCGCATTCTCATCCACTCGCCACAGCGCTCCCACATCCCAGCTCAACCCTTCGCAGATGGACATCAGCAGGAGTGGCACCGCCGCGTCCAGCGATTCCGCTTCCGCCAACACACGCGTCACCGCGTAACCAGTCGAAAGGCGGCGCTCTGCTTCTTTGCGCTGCGTGATGTCCCGCGCCACAGCAAAGACCAGCTTCTGCTGCATGCTTGGCGTCGCGTTCCAAAGCAGCCAGCGATACGATCCGTCCCCGCAGCGGTAGCGGTTCTCGAACGAAATCGCTTGCTCGCCCTCGTCAATCTTCTGCGCCTCGGCCTCAGTAATCGCGCGATCATCGGGATGCACAAACTCGCTGTACGGTTTGGAAAGCAGCTCCGCCGTGGGAATACCCAGGACTTTTTCCCAGGCCGGATTGATTCGCTTGAAATATCCGTCGAACCCGGCGATGCACAGCATGTCCAGCGAGAGCGTGAAAAGTTGGTCGAGTTCTTCTTCGGTGAGGCGGCGCTCGCGCATCGCCTTTGACAAGTCCACTACGCTGCGGCGCAACTCCAGTTGCGTCACCACCAGTCGGCTGAGCGCCTTAAGCGCGTCCTTCTGTTCTGGGGACAAATTCCGTGGAACGCGATCTATCACGCAAAGCGTCCCCAGCGCGTAACCTTCCTGCGTGATCAACGGCGCTCCCGCATAAAAACGGACGTTTGGCTCACCGGTCACCAGCGGATTTTTGCGGAACCTTTCGTCGGCCAGCGCATCCGGCACCACCATCACCTCTGGCTGCAGAATGGCATGCGCGCAGAACGCGATGTCCCGGGGCGTTTCAGGCTCATGCAGCCCAATTTTGGATTTGAACCACTGTCGGTCAACATCCACCAGGCTGACCAGCGCGATGGGAGTGCCGCAAATCAACGCAGCCAGCCGCGATAGATCGTCGAACTCTTGTTCGGGGAGCGTATCAAGGACTGCGTAGCGCTGGAGCGCGTCGAGTCTCGCCGTTTCGTTCTCAGGTGGACGCGCTTTCATGGCAGGCGGGCAGGGTCCCGGCTGCGCGTCATCTTATGGCGGCTGCCGAGCCGAAGTCAACGGAAGCACGATTGCAGCATCCGCGCCGCGAATCGAAACCACGCCAGACGGCTTTGCATCCATAATGATTGTCTTGAGAATCTCTCTGCCACTGGCCGCGCTGCTCGTTTCCGCGATTGCGGGCGCACTCTTCGCTCAAGAACATTCACCTTCGTCACACCCTTCCGGCGCAAAGCCCACTTTCTATCGCGACGTTCTGCCTGTCCTGCAGCAACATTGCCAGAGCTGCCATCGGCCTGGCGAAATCGGCCCGATGCCGCTTCTGACTTACGATCAAACTCTCCCCTTCCCGCACGCGATCGCCGCAGCCGTCAGCAACCGCGAAATGCCGCCATGGTTCGCCGATCCACAGGTCGGCCACTTTTCGAACGACCCATCACTCACCCAGCGCGAAATAGACACGCTCGTTTCGTGGGCCAGCGTAGGCGCGCCCGCAGGCAAACGCGAAGACGCGCCGCCACCGCGAAACTGGCCGCGGGGTTGGGTGATTCCGCAGCCGGACGTGGTGGTCCAGATGCCCAGGCCCGTCGCGCTTCCCGCGCACGGCGATATTGATTACACCTACGAAATCGTTCCCACCGGCTTCACCGAAGATAAATGGGTGCGGATGTCCGAGATACGCCCGTCGAGCCGCGCGAACGTCCATCATGCAGTCGTCTACGTTCGTCCACCCGGTTCCAACTGGCTGCGCCAGGCGCCGCTGGGCGTTCCGTTCACAGGCGCGGACATGAGCGACGCGCAGGACCGCGAGGACACGCATTTCACTACAGCCGACATTCTTCTCGTCTACGCGCCGGGAAGTTCGCCGGACAATTGGCCCGAAGGCATGGCTAAATTCGTACCGAAGGGCTCGGACCTGGTGTTTCAAATGCATTACATGGCGCGCGGCAAACCGGCCAACGATCGGACCAGCATCGGCATCATTTTCGCCAAGCAGCCCCCGCAGAAGCGCGTCCTGACTCTGCAATTGACCAACGACCGCTTCATCATTCCGCCCGGCGTGGACGATTACCGCGTCGAAGTCCACGGTTCGCTGCCGAATGACGCGGTGCTGCTCAGCTTTTTCCCGCATATGCACTTGCGCGGAAAACGTTTCGAATACAACATCCTGCACGCGGACGGCAGCGTCGAACCGCTGCTGCGCGTCCATTACAATTTCTACTGGCAGTTAAGTTATCGCCTCGCCGAGCCGCGCCCGCTCCAAGCGGGCACGGTCCTCCAGGCCGTCGCCTGGTATGACAACTCGAAAAATAATCCGCACAATCCCGATCCCGACGCAGCCGTCCGCTGGGGTGATCAAACCTATGATGAAATGATGGTGGGGTTCTTCGACGTAGCCGTCCGCGCCGATCTGGACAAGCCCCACTACTTTATCCGCAGTGGGAATAGGCCGGAACAAAAGCCGTAGAGTTTCGAGAAAAGTGTCACTCAACAGACGCGACTCCAGATTCCATCAAGAAACCGGTTTATCTACGGTCTCCCGGTTTTCTCTGCACCCTCTGCGTTAAATTTTTTGACTTTTGCTTTCGACTGTGAACTGTTAACTCTTCACTTTAAACTCGAATTTCTCAGTACCCCTCAACCTTCCCTGGCCCGCGCCCGTCATGCCCGCCTTTCAACCAACCATCGCCGATCTCAATCGCTTCCACCCGAGCCGTCACTTCCGGATTCCCAACTTCAACCGCGTAGCCCATTCGCTGCAGCAGAGCAATCGTGTCCGGCGAAATTCCCTTTTCCACATCGAGCCGGTCCGGCTTCCATTGTTGATGCACGCGCGGAAAATCCACCGCATCTTGCACATTCATCCCAAAATCAATCACGTCCAGAATCACTTGTAAGACAGCCGTGATGATCACGGGCCCACCCGGCGCGCCAAGCACCAGAAACGGTTTGCCATCCTTCAAAAGTATCGTCGGCATCATGGACGAGAGCGGCCGTTTCCCCGGCACGATAGCGTTCGTCTCGCCCTGAATCAGACCAAACATATTCGGCGCCCCGGGCTTGGCTGAAAAATCGTCCATCTCGTCGTTCAGCAGAAATCCCGCGCCCGGCACCGTCACGCCGCTGCCGTATCCATCGTTGAGCGTGTAGGTCACGGCTACCGCATTGCCCTGCTCATCCACAATGTTGTAATGCGTGGTGTTCGTGCCTTCGCTTCCCGCCGGAAGGCCGGGATTCACCTGATCGCTCGGCGTCGCATGTTCCGGATCAATCGTCCCCGCCCGCGAGCGCACGTAAGCCGGATCCAGCAGCGCGGCAATCGGATTCTTCACGAAGTCAGGGTCACCCAGGTATTGATTGTGGTCCGCAAAAAATCGCCGCATCACTTCCGCCATGTAGTGGTAAGTCTCCGCGGACCCGGCACCATATTTTGCGTAATCGGTGGCGCTCAGCATCTCGAGCATCTGCAGCAAACCGACTCCGCCTGAACTCGGCGGCGGCGAAGTAATGATGTGATAGCCTTTGTAATCGCCTTCCAGCGGCGCGCGTTCCACCGCCTTGTAACCGTGCAAATCGGCGAGCGTGATCAACCCGCCGTTTTTCGCCATCGCGGCCGCCAGCAGATGCGCCGTCTCGCCCTCGTAAAAATCCTGCGCGCCTAGACGCGCGATCCGTCCGAGGGTTTGCGCAAGTTCCGGCTGCCGGAAAGTTTCCTGCCAGTCGTAGAACGCGCCTCCTTTCAGAAAAATACGCTGCGACTCAGGAAATCGCGAAAGCAACGGCGCCGAGCGCTTCCACGAATTCATCTGCCGACGCGAAACGGGAAACCCTTTCTCGGCAAGCGCCAACGCGGGATTTACAAGCTCAGCCCACGGTTTACGTCCGTATTTCTCGTGCGCCAGTTCGAAACCGCGCACCGTTCCCGGCACTCCCACCGACCGCCATCCCACCACGCTTTCGTTGGTCGGATTCCCAGCAGCATCCAAGTACATATCGTGGCTCGCGCGCCCCGGGGCCTTCTCGCGAAAATCAATGAACGTAGTGCGCCCGTCGGCCATGCGGATCAGCATGAACCCTCCGCCGCCAAGGTTTCCCGCGTAAGGATGAGTCACAGCTAGCGCGAAGCCCACCGCCACGGCAGCATCCACAGCGTTCCCGCCTGCGCGCAAAATGGATACACCAACGTCCGCCGCCAGTTCCTCCTGCGCGATCACCATCGCCTTGCGTCCATAAACCGGCTCGCGCCCACCGGCCGCCGGAACCACTAGCGCAACGACCATCAGCAGCGTCAGACATCGCCCTGCGCGCAGCTTCATCATCGTGCGCTCGCTGCTCGCGTTTCTCCCAGCCACTCATCAATCCGGCCGAGCGCCTTTTGCAATTGCTCTGCATCTCCACCGAATCCAAACCTCGCGAACGATTGCATCCCCAATTGCTCGCCCGGCACCAGCAGCACGCTCTTTTTGACCCGCAGATCTTCGCCCATCTGCGCCGAATTCCGTCCATCGCGCAGCCCCGCCCACGCGATCGCACCCGCCCGCGGCGGGACATGTGAAAAAATATCGGCGTGCGAATCAAGCCACGCGCGCAACGGCGGATAATTTCGCCGCAAAGTCTCCCGCGTGCGCTGCAAAATCCAGGCCCGCCGCTCCGGCGCCAGCGCCACCGAAGCCAGCCGGTCCGTCAGCATCGTCGGCCCGATGCTGGTGTAGTCGTGATAGCTCCAAAGCTTCTCGATCATTTTCGACGGCCCCACCACCCAACCCGTGCGCAAACCCGGCAAGCTGTATGCCTTCGAAAGACCCGCCGTGCACAAAATGCGGTCGTAGCCGCTGCCCCAAAAACTCGTCGTCAACTCCCCGTCGAATTCCGCGCCGCGGTAAACCTCGTCTGAAATCACCCACGCGCCCACTTTCGCAGCCGCCGCCACCACCGCCGCTTGCATGTCATCCCGCAAAATCGCGCCGGTCGGATTGCTAGGATTGCAAATGGCGATCAGCTTCGTTTTCTCCGTCACCACGCGTGGCAAATCGTCCACATTGATTCCCCAATCCAGCGACTCGCGCAGCCACAACGGCTTCACCGTCGCGCCCATCGCCCGCGCCACTCCCGCAATCTGCATGTAATTCGGCATCATAAAAACAACTTCATCGCCCGGCTCGATCAGCGCCCAGGTGGACACATAATTGGCTTCCGAGCCGCCGGAGGTCACCAGCACGTTTTCCGCGGTCGCTCCCGGATACAAGCTCGCAATCAGCGAACGCAATTCCTCGCTGCCGTTGGTTTGCGGATAAAGCAGCTGCACGTCGAGAATTTTGCGCAGCTGTTCCGGGTCCGGCACCAGTTCCGCCGTCGTCAACGGATGCACGCCGCTCTCCGAAATATTCAACTCAACCTTGTTCTCCCACACCGACTGCCAGCGCTCCAGCTCAAATGGCTCGATCTGCATTGCCTTCACCTCGATGATCGAAAGTGTCCATCGCTCTGCAAAGCATCAAAGGCTAAAAAACGTGTGCAAACGCAACGCTGCGCAAATCACGCCTTTTGCCACGCGTCAGAAATGTAAGCGAAGCCGCGCGCATTCCCAAATGAATTCCGCGCCCGAAATGAACATCTTCTGTATTGCCATCCATCGGAATCTCGCGAGAGAATGGCTCTCTGCTCCGATGGATTCTCGCGCACAAGTTCGGCCAGTTCCGGGGGCGATTCGATGAAGTGGCGAATCGGCACCTCTGTGCTATTGCTCGCGGTGCTCCTGTTCAGCGGATTGCCCCGCGCCGCGCGTGCGCAAGCAACCGCGAATGACGCAACCTGGTCCTTCGCCGTCTCGGGCGATTCCCGAAATTGCGGTGACGTCGTAATGCCCGCCATCGCCGCTGGCGTCTTGAAAGACAACGCTTCCTTCTACTGGCATCTCGGCGATTTCCGCAAACTTTCCGATTTCGATGAGGATATTCAGCATCAACCCGAACATCTTGCCACGCCGCTGAGCATCAGCGGCTACGAGCAAATCGCCTGGGACGATTTTATCCAGAGCCAGCTTAGACCTTTCGGCACGCTGCCGGTTTTTCTGGGCATCGGGAACCACGAAACCGTCTGGCCGCACACTCGCGAAATGTACCTCGCCCAATTCGCCGACTGGCTCGATACCCCGGTGCTCCGCAAACAGCGCCTGAGCGACGATGCCAACGCCCACAAGCTGACGACCTATTATCACTGGATACAAGACAACGTAGACTTCATCACACTCGACAATGCCGTCAACAGTGAATTCGACGAGCCGCAATTGATATGGTTCGAAAAAATATTGCAGCTTGACGCCGCCAATCCGCTCACGACCACGATCGTAGTGGGCGCGCACGAACCGCCGCCGGATAGCATCGCCGCGAACCATGCCATGGACGCAACGCCCGCCGACATCGCGACTGGCCGCCGCGTCTATGCCGATCTGCTGAAAGCGCAGAACGACGCGCACAAGCACGTCTACATGATTTCCAGTCACCAGCACTTTTACATGGCGGGAATTTTCAATACGGAATACTGGCGGACGCACGGCGGCATCTTACCGGGCTGGATCGTGGGCTCGGCGGGTGCCGTGCGCTATGCGCTCCCGCCGGAACATGCCGACGCAATCGCCGCGGAAACTCACGTCTACGGATATCTGCTCGGTACCGTGAAACCTGGCGGCGAGATCGATTTCGCCTACCGCCATATCAATGAATCGGACGTCCCGGCCTATGTAGTGGATAAGTACAAACCGGAATTCGTGCACTGGTGCTTCACAGAGAATTTCGCCGCTCAGTAAGACATCTCATTCGCCGGAGGATCTAACCCCATGGCCGCACACACAGAACCAGCACGCACTGAATCCGCTCGCCCGAACCCGGAACGAATTTTCGAAACTCTGAACGCCTATCAAAAGACCGCCGCGCTGAAAACGGCCATCGAGCTGGACGTCTTCACCGCCGTCGGTGAAGGAGCCACCACGCACACGGCTCTGGCCAAGCGCTGCCAGGCCAGCGATCGCGGCATGCGCATCCTCTGCGACTACCTCGTCATCAACGGCTTCTTGACTAAGAATGGCAATCAATACGGCCTAACGCCGGAGTCCGCTACGTTTCTCGACCGCCGCTCGCCAACCTATGTCGGCGCCGCCGCAAAATTCCTCGCGCTCCCGGAGATGATGAGCCTCTACTACGATTTATCCGCCATCGTCCGGGCGGGAACTTCAATAAAGGGCGAAGAAGGCACTGCGGAACCCGACAGTTCAAAGTGGGTGGAGTTTGCGCGCTCCATGAGCGGCCTGCAACGCATCCCCGCCGCAGCTTTGGCTGAACTACTCGATGCTAAATCAGCGCAGAAATGGAAAGTGCTGGACATCGCCGCAGGCCACGGCATGTACGGCGTCACCATCGCCAAACAAAATCCCAACGCTGAAATCTTTGCCGTGGATTGGCCGCAAGTTTTGCAAGTTGCCGAGGAGAACGCCAAAGCCGCTGGAGTAGTCGCGCGTTACCACAAGCTGCCGGGCAGCGCGTTCGAAGTGGATTTCGGTAAAGACTACGACGTGGTCTTGCTCACGGGGTTCTTGCACCACTTCGATCAGCAGACGATTGTCTCGTTACTGCGCAAGGTTCATGCCGCGCTGAAACCGGGTGGCCGCGCCGTCTCCGCGGAATTTGTGCCCAATGAAGATCGCGTCAGCCCGCCTGCGCCCGCTGCGTTCAGCATGATCATGCTCGGCACCACACGCGCCGGCGACGCCTACACCATGTCCGAATACGATGCAATGTTCACCAAGGCAGGGTTTACCGCGAACGAACTTCACCCCGGGCCGGGTCCGCAAAGTTTTATCGTTTCGAAGAAATAAGCGCCGGACGTTCAGCTTTTCTGCGCCCCGCCGAAGGCCACCGTCAGCAAGGTGTGCTGCTCCATTTCATGCGCCTTGTGTGAACCGGTCGCGGGGCTTGCGCTCGCCGATCGCTTGACCGAAAGCACTCCCCGCCCGCGAGCCAGCCGTTCCAGCCGCGGCAACAAGAAAGCCAGCGCACCCATGTTGGCCGGCTCTTCCTGCACCCACACAAAATCGCGCGCGTTCGCGTGCCGGTCCATCTCCGCGGCCAATTCCGCCTCGGGAAACGGATACAGCTGCTCGAGGAAAATAATCGCCGTCGAAGTATCCTTCCGGCGTTTCCGCTCGGCAATCAATTCATGCCCGATTTTGCCCGTGCACAGCAGCACACGCTTCGCGCTGCCGTCGCCCGCGTCCGGAATCACGTTCTGGAATTGCGGCGCCGCCAGATCCGCGAGCGAAGATGACGCCACCGGATTCCGCAGCATGCTCTTCGGCGTAAAGACCACCAGCGGCTTGCGCCACCCGCGCAACGCCTGCCGCCTCAACAGATGAAAATACTGCGCTGCCGTGGACGGCTGGCAAATTTGAATATTGTCGCGCGCCGCCAGCTGCAAAAATCGCTCCATGCGCGCGCTGGAATGTTCCGGCCCCTGCCCTTCGTATCCGTGCGGCAGCAAAAGCACCACGCCGGAGAGCAAGTTCCATTTGTCTTCGCCCGCTGAAATAAATTGGTCAATCACAATCTGCGCGCCGTTCGCAAAATCGCCGAATTGCGCTTCCCACAGCACCAGCGCCTCGGGAAAATCGCGGCTGAACCCGTATTCAAACCCGAGCACCGAGGCTTCCGACAGCGTCGAATTGATCGCTTCAAACCACGCTTCGCCGTGCCCCACGTGCTGCAGCGGGACGTATTCTTCTTCCGTCTCGATATCTATCAGCGCCGCGTGACGCTGATTGAACGTCCCGCGCCGGCTGTCTTGCCCGCTCAGACGCACCGGAACCCGCTGCTTCAGCAGCGTGCCGAAGGCCAACGCTTCCGCCATCCCGTAATCAATTGGCCGCTTTCCCTGCGCCATTTCCACGCGCTGTTCCAGCAGCTTCTTCACTTTCGGGTGGATGTGAAATCCTTCGGGATAGCGCGTCAGTGCTTCTCCGACCGCCGTCAATTCCTCTTGTGCCACGCCCGTATTCACTTCCATCGAAGCGTTGTAGCGACCACCGCGATAGGGATCCCAATAAGGCGGCAGTTTCCGCATCGGCGGATTTTTCTCGAGTTCCAGCGCGCTCTTCTGCGCCGCGTCCAATTCCTCGCGCACGCGTTCGACAATCGGCTTCGCATCCGCGCCGATTTTTTCGGCGTAGATTTGCCACAGCGGCGGATGCGCTTCGATTTTCCGGTAACGCAGCGGCTGTGTGATCGTGGGATCGTCCACTTCGCTGTGTCCGTGCCGCCGGTAACCGATCAGGTCCACCACCACGGGGGTTCCAAACGCGTAGCGGTAATCGATCGCCATGCGTCCCACGCGCGCCACGGCTTCCGGATCTTCCGCGTTGACGTGAAAGACGGGAATCGGCAGCCGCTTCGCCAAGTCCGACGAAAATCGCGAAGAATGCGAATCGCGCGGAATCGTCGTGAACCCGATCAAATTATTCACGATGATGTGCACCGACCCGCCCACCGCGAATCCCTCGACCCCTGCCATGTTCAGCGTCTCGGCCCAAATTCCCTGCCCCGCAAACGCCGCATCGCCATGCATGATCACCGGCACCACGTGCTGCAATCCCGCATCGCCACGACGCATTTGTTTTGCGCGGGTGCGCCCGATCGCCACCGGATCCACCGCTTCCAAATGGCTTGGATTCGAAACCAGATGGATTCCCACCTTCTTGCCACCCGCCGTCTCGAATGCTCCGGTCGCTCCCATGTGATATTTCACGTCGCCGCCGCCCAGTACGCTGCGCGGGTCGACGTCCTCGAAACGGGCAAACACCTCCGCAGCGCCGCGTCCCACGATGTGCACCATCACGTTCAGCCGCCCGCGATGGCTCATCGCCAAAACCGCTTGCACGGCTCCTTGCTCCGACGCCGAATTCAAAATCGCATCCAGCAGGGGCAGCAGCGCGGCTTCTCCCTCCAGCGAATAGCGTTTCGTTCCCAGATAACGCGTCTGCAAAACCTGTTCGAAAATTTCCGCGCGCACCAACCAATCCAGAATCCTTTCGCGATCCGCTTCAGGCGTCTCAAACTCCGCTTCCATCCGCTCCTGAATCCATTGGCGCCTCTCGCGCTCCGGAATGTGCATGAATTCCACGCCGATCGTGCCGCAATAGAATTGCCGCGCCGCGTCCGCGTCCGGACCGGAGACATCCAGCTCAGGCATCACCACCGGCGCCAGGCCGCCCAAAGGATCCAGATTCGCTTGCAAATATCCCCACCGGCGAAACGCGTCCCAAACGCGCTCCTGCGCGTCGTGGCTCGCCGCGGAGTCCACTACTGCTTGTTGACGGCTCATCAATGTCCTCAAAACCTCATCACTATTATAGCGGCTGGCTGGCGAACTCGCGAGAAGCGTTCGTTAGCTCTGGCCCCATGTTCCCAATAGCCGCCGCACCAGCACGAATTCGCCCAAGTGGTAAGCATTGTGGTCGGCGAGCAGCAACGCCTGGCGCAGCATCGTCTGGCCGGTCCCGTGCGGTATTTTCGCGAATAAATCCGTCCGCGGATCTTTCAGCAATTTCACCATCACCTCGGTACCCTTCGCAAATTCTTTCACGCTCTTTTCCCAAGCGGCGTCGTCGGGCGGCGCCGGCGAATTTGGCCAGTACGAAGCCGGCCACTCGCGCGCCCGATATTTCGGATTCGTCGAGAAATCCACAATGTCCTCTTGCGAGATTCGCGCATGCTCCAGCAATTCCCAGCACGAATAAGGCGATCCCGCCGGCCGCACGCCACGTTGCGCCGGATCGAGTCCCGCAAGCGCCTGCTTCCAATCCGCGTGCGCTTCGCCCCAGGTAAGAACCTTCGCTAGATACTCGCGCAACTCCTTGTCGTTCACGCC
The DNA here is from genome assembly GCA_963834215.1 of uncultured Acidobacteriota bacterium. Lineage (GTDB taxonomy): Bacteria > Acidobacteriota > Terriglobia > Acidiferrales > UBA7541 > Palsa-295. The sequence continues at coordinate 105,080 of CAWIAM010000005.1, forward strand.
CGCGGTCGCATGAACCGCGGCTTTCGGTTTCGCCGCACTCTTCGCTTTTCGATTTGATTTCTTGCCTTTGCTCATCTTGTCCCCCTCAAATGAAAATGATCTCAGTGCTTGACTCAAAATCCACTCGCAGCGCTGAACTATGTGGAGTGCGGGAGCGCGCTCCCGCTTTCACGAGGCGAGGCTCGCCTCGCCGGAGCCGCCCGCGTTCTGATTGCAGCGGCAAATGGGAAACTCCGGATCGACCTGCAGCCACAGCGCAGCGGCGAGCTGCGCACCCCAAAATTCCCATACGAATCCGTTCCTTGTTTAACCCTACACCGAAGGTTACTATCCGAACGAAATTTTCCACAGGAGCCTTCATGAGCCGCCACAGCTTTTCGCGCCGCGACTTCTCGCGCCTCTTCGGCCAATCCCTCGCGCTCGCTTTCGCGACCCCGCGCCTGCCGAAGCTATTGGATGCGCAGCGCCATCAGCCGATTCCCGGCGAAGCTATTCGCCTGAACTACAATGAGAATCCTTACGGCCCGTCGCCCCGCGCCCTCGAAGCTCTCGCGACTTGCGGCCAAATTGCGAATCGCTATCCGGATGTGGACCGTCTTCAGGTGATGGACGTCCTGGCGCAAAAATTCAGCGTGACTCCCGAAGATATCGCTCTCGGATGCGGCTCCACGGAGATTCTACGCTGCGCCGATGCCGCCTTCCTCGATTCCAGCAAGAATGTCGTCGCCGCCGAGCCCACCTTCGAGGCCGTTCTAGAATACGCTCAGGTCTTGCGTGCTCAACCAGTGAAGATTCCCCTCACCGCAGACCATCGCCACGATTTGCCGAAAATGGCAGCCGCATGCACATCGAAAACCGGCGTCGTGTACGTATGCAATCCCAATAATCCCACCGGCACCATCGTTACCCGCGACGAAATGGCCTCGTTCGTCCAGGGCGTGCCGCCCACCACGCTCATCCTCGTGGACGAAGCCTACTACGATTTCGTGGACGACCCGCGTTACGGCAGCGCTACGGAATTCATCGCGAAATACCCAAACGTGATCGTCGCGCGCACTTTCTCGAAAGTTTACGGCATGGCCGGAATGCGCCTGGGTTACGCCGTCGGAGCCAAGGAACCCATCGCGCTCATCAGCAATCAACTCACGCAAGATAATGGCAACGCCGCCGTGCTCGCCGCCGCCCTCGCCAGCCTCGCGGACAACGATTACGTCGCTACCTGCCGCGCGCGGTTGAACGACACCCGCCGCTGGCTCTGCGCCGAACTCGCCAAAGACTCTCGCCCGTTCATTCCCTCGCACGGCAATTTCGTCATGATTGATGTGGGCTCGGACACGCAACCCTTCATTGACCAACTCCGTGCTCGCCACATCGTCGTCGGACGCCGGTTCGCTTCCATGCCCAATTTTTTGCGCGTCACCATCGGCACGCAACAAGAAACCGAAGCCTTTATGGCCGCTCTGCGCGGAATTTCGCCCGCCGCATCCGCAAAAGCCGCGGCATAAGAAAACGGCGCCGCAAAAACAAAAGGCCCTTCCCCGCGCTTTCGCGCTGAGAAGAGCCTTTGAAAATACCGGTTTCCTTTACCGGACGAGTTCTCCCATGTCGCCCGCCGATCGCTCGGACTCACCGCGTATTGGGAACCTCGCCGGCCCTACAAGCCCTCGCCAGACGGCTATGACTATGCCGTCGCGGCGGTCGGCCCGATGGTTCGCCGCTGTTGGAAGCATTCGCGGCAATACACCGGGCGTCCCTGTGTGGGCTTGAACGGGACCGTCGTTTCTTTACCGCACTGCGAGCAAACGGTCTTGGTTTCCACTCGCTGTACGCTGGGCGTTGTGCCCGTACCATTGCCGGCCGAGCGGTTCGCTTTGCACGCCTTGCACCGCTTGGGCTCGTTTTTGAAGCCCTTATCGGCGAAAAACATTTGTTCGCCGGCGGTGAAGACGAATTCAGCCGAACATTCGGCGCACTTCAGGACCCTATCGTGGTATTCCATACGCTGCTCCGAGGCCGTGCTGGGAAAGGTGTCGCAGCGGAACATTCCATGCCTGCCGTCAGGGGAAACTCAGGAGAAAAACCTGCGCTACCCAGATGCCGGCCGACACGAAACTGTTTGAATGGACCCAAACAACTTGGTCGCCTAGTCTTGCTCACGCCGTTGCTTTTTCCGGAGACGTTTACGCGAGAGGGCCTCTTTGGCACGCCGCTTTTCACCCGGTTTCATGTAGTAGCTGTGCTTTTTAATCTCCTTGATAATGTCCTCCGACTGCACCTTTCTCTTGAAGCGCCGGAGCGCATTTTCCAGGGATTCACCCTCTTGGATCACAACTTCTGCCACGCGTATTCACCCCCGTTCCCCGTTGATTGTTGAGTTGCACTGGTGGGATACCATCAGTGTAGCCGGTTCACACCCAAACCGGCAATTGCCAAGTTCTAATATCCTCGGCTGTCCCCTAAGTCAAGGTTTAAATTGCCCCTTAGCGGAGATCGGCGTTTTTGTAACTCTCTAGTAAATTGCGCATCCATAGGTATCTCTGCAATTACTACAGCGAAGCCCGGATTTTCACTCTCGCGCATGCCGCGCATCCTCGGTTGCTGCTAGAATGTCGCTTCACCGGCTGCTCGGTTTCGAGGAGACGCGAACCCATGCCTCTGATGCGTAACGCGATCGGTGTGCTGTTGGCGGGTGGGCAGGGTGAACGTCTTTGGCCTTTGACGCGCGATCGCGCCAAGCCCGCCGTGCCCTTCGGCGGAATCTATCGCATCATCGACATAACCCTCTCGAATTGCCTCAATAGCGACCTTCGCCGCATTTTCGTTCTCACGCAATATAAAGCGCTCAGCTTGAACCGCCACGTACGACGCGGCTGGTCCTCCTTGATGGGTCACGGCGAGTACATCGAAGTCCTCACTCCGCAGATGCGCGTCTCGCAGCACTGGTATCAAGGCACCGCCGATGCCGTCTACCAGAACATTTATTCCATCGGTTCCGAGCAATCCAACTACACCTTCATACTTTCCGGCGACCACATCTACAAAATGAATTACCAGAAGATGCTGGAGCAGCACGTGGAAGCCGGCGCGGACGTCACCGTCGCAACCTTTGAAGTGGACACACAGGATGCCGCCAACAGTTTCGGCGTCATCGAAACAGACAAGGACTGGCGCATCGTCGGCTTCGAGGAAAAGCCCGCGAATCCGAAACCATCCCGCATACACCCTAACAAGGTGAATGCCTCGATGGGCGTCTACCTTTTCAATACGCAACTGCTCGTGCCCATTTTGATCGCGGACGCCGAAGATCCCGATTCCAAGCACGATTTCGGCAAGGACATCATCCCGCGCATCATCGAAAAGCATCGCGTCTTCGCTTACAACTTTCGCGACGAAAATAAAAAGGAAGAGTCGTACTGGCGAGACGTCGGCACCGTCGCGGCGTATCACGAAGCCAACATGGACCTGGTCTCCGTCTCGCCGGTCTTCAACCTCTACGACAAAAGCTGGCCGCTGCACACCTGGCAGCAGCAATATCCGCCGGCGAAATTTGTTTTCGCCGATCCGTCTCGTATGGGCGTCGCGCTCGATTCCATCGTCGGAGCGGGCTCCATCATCTCCGGCGGCCGCGTGGTGCAATCTGTTCTGGGACTCGACGTGCGCGTCAATAGCTACAGCGAAGTGGACTCCTGCATAATTTTCAACCACGTGAATGTCGGCCGGAGTTGCCGTATTCGCCGCGCCATCATTGACCGTCATGTGAGCCTGCCCGAAGGCACCGTGATCGGCTACGACCAGGAAGCCGATCGCGCGCGCTATTCCGTCACCGACAATGGCATCGTCGTGGTGGTCCGCCCCGAATCCATGATCGAAGAACCGGAATAATCCCGCGCGCTCAATTTCGTTGTCATCCCGAGCGCAGCGAGGGATCTCTCTTCGTCGTCGGCCCGGGCGCTTCGCGTGGCAGTAGGGGCACGGCATGCCGTGCCCGCCTCTTACGATGAACTCGGTCCTGAACAAACTGACTGGCGGCAATCGCGGCTCCATCGGCCGCTCGAATGAAGTTGTCGCAAACGTGCTCGCTCGCCCCGCCTTATTTCCGGATCTGTTCGCCGGGATTTTCCAGCGACGATCCAGTAATCCGCATGCGCGCCGCCGACGCCATCGAAAAAATCACCAGGCAACGCCCCGATCTTCTGCAACCATATAAAAGAAAGCTTTTGGCCATTGCCGGCAGCAGCGAACAACAAGAAATTCGTTGGCACGCCGCGCTGATTCTTCCACGCCTCGCGCTCAACGCCAAAGAACGCACCGTCGTCCTCGACATCCTCTTCGATTACCTTCGCGACAAAAGCAGCATCGTGAAAACTTTCGCAATGCAAGCCATTTGGGACCTCGCAGCCGATGATCCGAAATTGAAAGCGCAAATCATCCCTCTGATCGAGGAGCTGACCTTAGTCGGCACGGCCGCCATGCGCGCCCGCGGCCGCAAACTCCTGCGCGCGCGAAACCGCCGTGCCGCAAGTTTCGGATCGTAGGGGCACGGCATGTCGCAGACCCGCCGAAGGAGGGCCGTGCCCGCTGGCCCAATTTCGCCCGCCCCATCGGCGGCGTAGCAATTGTTTCGCGCCGTCTCCTTGAACCACTCACCCCAAAACGTTTACGATGTTTGTCGCACAAAACGCCATCAAATTAATGGGAGCCCAATGTCTACAAAGATCACCAGCATTCACGGCCGTGAAATCATAGATTCCCGCGGCAATCCCACGGTCGAAGCAGACGTCCACGTCGCCGGCGGCGCTATCGGCCGCGCCGCGGTTCCTTCCGGCGCATCCACCGGCGAACACGAAGCCAACGAACTCCGCGACGGCGACAAATCCCGCTATCTCGGCAAGGGCGTCTTCAAAGCCGTCAGCCATGTGAATGGCGCCATCGCCAAAGCCGTCACCGGCATGGACGCCGCCGACCAAAAAGCGCTCGATCGCAAAATGATTGATGCCGACGGCACGCCCAATAAATCCAGTTTCGGCGCGAATGCCATCCTCGCCGTCTCCATGGCCGCCGCGCGCGCTGCTGCTGGGCAACTCGGCGAGCCGCTTTATAAATATCTCGCGCGCTATTCGTCCGATCCATCCGCGAACACTCTTCCCGTCCCGATGATGAACATCGTCAACGGCGGCGCGCACGCCGATAATTCCGTGGACGTCCAGGAATTCATGGTCATGCCGCTCGGCGCGCCCAATTTTCGCGAGGCGCTGCGCTGGGGCGTGGAAGTCTTCCATCACTTGAAGTCTGTGTTAAAGAAGAACGGCTACTCCACCGCCGTCGGCGATGAAGGCGGCTTCGCGCCCAACCTCAAATCCAACGAAGAAGCTCTCGAACGCGTCCTCGAAGCCATCACCGCCGCCGGCTACAAACCCGGCGAACAAATCGCCATCGCGCTCGATCCCGCCGCCAGCGAGTTCTACGACCGCGCCAGCAAAAAATATATTTTCAAGAAGTCCGACAAATCCGCGCGCACTTCCGCGGAGATGGTGAAATTCTGGGAGGGCTGGGCGGCCAAGCATCCCATCGTCTCCATCGAAGATGGCCTTTCCGAAGACGATTGGGACGGCTGGAAGACCCTCACGCGCGATCTTGGCAAGAAAATCCAGCTCGTGGGCGACGATATTTTTGTGACCAACCCGAAAATTTTCGCGCGTGGCATCTCCGAAGGCATTGGCAACGCCATTCTGATCAAGCTCAATCAGATCGGCACGGTAAGTGAAACCATCGAAGCCGTCGAAATGGCGCGCAAAGCGAATTACGCCGCAATCGTCTCCCACCGCAGCGGTGAAACCGAAGACACTTTCCTGGCCGATTTCGTAGTCGCGATGGGCACGGGCCAAATCAAAACCGGCTCCGCCTCCCGCACCGACCGCATCGCCAAATACAATCAGCTCCTCCGCATCGAAGAAGCCCTGGGCAGCGCCGCCCGCTTCCCCGGCCGGAAAGCATTGCATTTGTAGGAATCGCGCGATGCGCAACCCGCAGTTTCTGAGAGTGCGGAAGCTTGCTTGTCCCAAACGCAGTGATGGGCTTCCGCCTGTGCAAGACGAGGTTTGCCTCGCCGCTTTCGGCACCGGCAATTTGTAAGCCGAAGCCAGCCCCACACTTGAAAAATTGCAAGATCTCGCACGGCCAAATGGAACACTCGCCTTCGATAATGTATTCTGACCCGCGACATGCCAACACCATGGAAACGCCCAAAACCCATCGTCCTCACCGTCCTCGACGGCTGGGGCTATCGCGCCGAAACCAAAGGCAACGCCATCGCGCTGGCGCGCAAGCCGAACTACGACCGCTTGCTCAAGGAATTTCCTAACACGCTGATTCAGACCTCCGGCCCCGCCGTCGGCTTGCCCGAAGGACAAATGGGCAATAGCGAAGTGGGCCATTTGAATATCGGTGCGGGACGCATCGTGCGCATGGATATCTCGCGCATTGACCAGCTCATCGCGACCGGCGAATTCGCGCGCCAGCCGCTGCTTCTCGAAGCCGTGGAACGCGGCCGCACGCGCCAGCTCCACCTGCTGGGCCTCGTCAGCGATGGCGGCGTTCATTCGCACGTCGAACATCTCTACGCGCTGCTGCGCATGGCCCGCGAAAATAAAGTCACGCGCGTCTTCGTCCACTGCTTTATGGATGGCCGCGATACCCCGCCCAATAGCGGCATTGATTTCCTGCGCGCCCTCGAACAGAAAATGCGCGAATACGGCGTCGGCCAAATCGCCACCGTCATCGGCCGCTACTACGCCATGGACCGCGACAATCGCTGGGAACGCATCGAAAAATCCTATCGCGCAATGGTCCACGGCGACGCGGACGCGAAATTCACCGATCCCATCGCCGCCGTCCGCGCGAGTTACGAAAAAGGCGTCACCGACGAATTCGTCGTTCCCGCCGTCATCAGCACCGAAGCGGCGGCCGGCAAACCCGCAATCCCGCGCGCGGTGATTCGCGACGATGACGCCGTGATCTTCTTCAATTTCCGCGCCGACCGCGCCCGCGAAACCACCCGCGCCCTCATCGAGCCCGGCTTCAAGGAATTCAGCGATCCGGCGCGCCCGAAAAATCTCGCCTTCGTCGCCATGACCCAATACGAAAAGACCTGGCCCTGGCTGCGTTACCTTCTAGCGCCCGAAAAAGTCGATCACATCCTAGCGAATGTGTTTGCCGAGCAGGACTACAAGAATCTACGCGTCGCGGAAACCGAAAAATACGCGCACGTCACCTATTTCTTCAACGGCGGCGTGGAAAAGCCTTTCGGAGGAGAAGAACGCATCGTAGTGCCTTCGCAGAAAGTTCCCACGTACGATCTAAAACCTGAAATGTCTGCAGCCGGCGTGGCCGAAACCGTGATAAACGCGATCGAAAAAGGAAACTTCGACGCTATCATCATGAATTTCGCAAACGCCGACATGGTGGGGCATTCCGGCAAGCTCGAAGCAACAATCAAAGCAGTCGAAACCGTGGATGATTGCCTCGGTAAAATCTTCCAGTCGTTGCGCCCGCGCGGCGGAGCTTGGATCATCACCGCGGATCACGGCAATGCCGAAACGATGATTGACCCCGTCACCGGTGGCCCGCACACCTATCACACTACAAATCCGGTCCCATTTATCCTGCTTACGGAGGACGGCCGCACGCAACTAACCCCTGGCGGTTCCCTGCGCGATATCGCGCCAACTCTGCTGGGTGTTCTAGGAGTCCAAGAGCCAGGCGAAATGACCGGCCGTGATCTACGAATAGTGAAGAAGTAGATACAGATATTCTTGACGGCTCTCAGGCAAGGTCCCGCGGCCGTTAGTTGTCATTCCGAGCGCAGCGAGGAATCTCTCTTCGCAATCTTCCAGGCCTAGCACGAAAAGTGTTTCAATCCCCCGTCGCCGGTTTCGGCGAAGTGTAGCCCTGCCGCGCCGTGATCACGACCTTCTTCTTGTGCCCCTTCTTATCCAGAGTCGTCAGCGCATCCCCAGCTTCATCCACCACTTCCACCCTCAACTTGTGATATCGCCCATCTGGCGCAGTCAGCGGAGTAAATCCCATGGTGTACTGATTCCGCAGAAACACGGCCACGGAATTGAATATATCGTTCATTTCGCCTTCGAACCGCGGGAACCACGCGTACCCGCCGGTCATCGCCGCGAAAGTCTTCAGCTGGTTTTCCGCCTGCAAATAATTGACGCTCGCGAATTCCGGACCGGTCATGCTGCGCTCGTGGATTCCCATGGCGTCCAGCGCCGCGCCCATGCCGACGCAGAAAATCGTCACATCGGTTTCTTTCACGCGCTTGAACGTCTGGTCCAGCGTGTGCTTGCTGAATGTGTCGTAGCCCGAAGCGATAATCAGTATGGACTTCTTGCCCTTTACATCGCGCAATTGATCCATCGTTTCCAGCGTCGCATCAAAAAGGTTAGCTTCGTGGAAGTCCGGGAAGTATAGAGAGGCAATCTCCTGCTCCACGCCTTTCTTATCTTGCGTGAAATCCGAAACTAGATTCGTCTTCAGATCGAACGTCTTCACCGCCACCCAATCTTTCTGATTCAAGTGCTCCAGAAAGTTGTACGCCCAATATTTTCCGCGATACCCGAAGTAGCTGCCCATGCGGCTGCTGAATTCCATCAGGATTACAATCGTGATCGGCGCTTCGCTCGCTCCGAAATTCGAAATCTGCTGCGGCTTATCGTCATCGAGAACTCGAAAATTATCCTTCTTCAATCCCGTGATGATGTTGCCGTCGTTGTCGGTCACCACCGCATCAATATTCACTACGTTCGACTGCACCGAAATCGCCACTTGCGGCGCCTGTTGCTGCGGCTGTCCAGCCGATGGCGGCTGCTGCTGCCCCGTCGGCTGCGGCGGAGCCGCGCCGGGTTGCTGCGTCGGCGCCGGCTTCACCGGGCCCTCCTGCTGTGTCGCGTACGCACGCAGCGTTGCCGGCGGCACACCCAGCATCGCAATCAAGATCGCCAACAGAATTGCCCGAATCCCCATCTTTACAGTCTTCAAATGGATACTCCCCTCTTAACGCCCCGTTTCGTCCAGTAGGATGCGCCTACTGCCCTTTCAGGATGGTCCACGCCAACTTTCCGCAATCCCGCAATTGCAATTCAGAAAACGCTCGCCGAGTCCCCGTCCGGGCGCCGTCCACCGACATGATAGTATGAGTAGTCACTCGCTCTGCGTAAGAATTTCACTCTCTGGGGGGAAATCAGGATGGCGCGCTCGCGCATTCCAGCTCCGATTCTTGTCCTTATGGGCTGTTCGCTTTTTATTTCCCCCTGCCGCGCGCAGTCCCGCCGAGCCGCCGTGCATGCCGCGCAACCCGTGCAAGCCGCGCCAGCCACAAACTCTACTCTTTCGCAGGTCGAAATTGACGCGCTCGGCTGGCTGCAAGGCCTGCTCCGTATTGACACTAGCAACCCGCCCGGCAACGAGCTCGTCGCTGCGAAATATATAGCCGCCATCCTGCAAAAAGAAGGCATTCCATCCGAAACCTTTGAAAGCACGCCCGGCCGCGGTTTTCTCGTCGCGCGCCTTTCCTCCAGCGCCGTGCCTGATCCTTCACGCGCTCTGCTCTTGATGGCTCACCTCGACGTTGTAGGCGTGGATAAATCGAAATGGACCGTGGACCCCTTCGGCGCCGTCATTCAAGGAAATTATCTTTACGGGCGTGGCGCAATTGACGATAAGGGCATGTTGGCCGCGAATCTGGCAGTGTTCATCCAATTGAAGCGCTCCAGCGCGCATTTGGACCGCGACGTAATTTTCCTGGCCGAAGGCGACGAAGAAGCCTACGGCGCGAACGGCATGTTATTCGCCGTAGACAAACACTGGGACAAAATCGCTGCGGGGTTCGCGATCAACGAAGGCGGCGGCGTCTTCCTTAAAAACGGAAAGACGCAGTACATCGGAGTGCAGGTCAGCGAGAAAGTTCCCGCGAATGTGGACGTGATCGCCAAAGGCAGCTCCGGCCACGCTTCCATGCCCCGCAAAGACGATTCCGTCACCCATCTCGCCGCAGCCATCGAAAAAATCGGTAACTACGAAGCTCCTGTGCAGTTCAACTCCGTCACCCGCGCGTATTTCCAAGCCATCGCTCCTCTGCAGGATGACGAAACCTCGAAGTGGATGCGCGAGCTTGACACCGGGGACCGCGGCGAGCACGCCGCTCGCGTTATCTCCAACGACAATCTGGCGTGGAATGCGATGCTGCACGACACGGTCGCTCCCACCATGTTGCACGCCGGGATTCGTCCCAACGTGATTCCTTCCGAAGCGCGCGGCGTAGTAAATATCCGTTTGCTCCCCGGGAATCAGCTCGATCCGCTTCTCGCGAAGTTGCAGCAGCTCATCAACGATCCCGCAGTCCATCTCGAGCCCGAGCTGCCGCTCTCCGAAACGGCTCCCTCGTCCTCGCTCACGTCCGACTTCTACAACACGATCATCCACGCCGCAGGCGAAAAATATCCCGGCACCCCGGTTGTGCCGATGATGTCCACATACTTCACGGATTCCGCTCCGTTGCGCATGCGCAGCGTGCAAGCCTACGGTGTGCTTCCCTTTGCCTTGAATGAAGAAGATCTTTCCCGCTTTCACGCGGACAACGAGCGCATCCCGCTCGACTCTTTTCAGAAAGGAATCGAATTCCTCTACGCTATCGTGAGCGATTTTTCGGTGACCAAATAAAAAGTGACCACTACTAGAAGAGCAAAAATAGTTTGCACCCTGGGCCCTGCCAGTTCCTCCTACAAGATGATTGATAAGCTCGTGCACGCCGGGATGGACGTCGCCCGCCTGAATTTCTCGCACGGCTCTCATGAAGACCGCGCCCGGATGGTCGCGGCGCTCCGCCGCGCGTCTTTCCGTTACGAAAAGCCCGTTGGAGTCTTGGCCGATTTGCAGGGGCCCAAAATTCGCACGGGCATTCTCGAACAAGGGAAACCCGTCCGCTTGCGTTTCGGCCAGCGCTTCACGATCACCACTCGCAAAATCGTCGGCACCGAAGAAGGCGTCAGCACCACGTTCCGCGCGCTGCCCGAATCGGTGCACAAAGGCGACCGCATCTTGCTCAGCGACGGCGATATTGCGCTACGCGTGATCTCCACGCGCGGTCCCGACGTAATCACTCAGGTGGAAAATGGCGGCGAACTCGGCCAGCACAAAGGCATCAATCTTCCCGGCATCAAACTCAACATCCCCTCGATGACGCCGAAAGACCGCAAAGATTTGGTCTCCGCGCTAAGCCTCGGTGCCAATTATGTCGCGCTCAGCTTCGTGCGAACGGCTGCGGACGTTCGAGCTGCGAAAAACGCCATCGCGCGCGCAGGGAAAGCCACTCCGGTGATCGCCAAGCTGGAAAAGCCGGAAGCGATTGACAATCTCGATGACATTCTCGCCGTCGCCGATTGCGTGATGGTCGCGCGCGGAGACCTCGGCGTCGAAATGAACCCGGAAAAAGTTCCTGTCGTGCAAAAGCGCATTATCTCCAAAGCGCGCAACGCCTTGATTCCGGTTATCACCGCCACGCAGATGCTCGATTCCATGCAGAAAAATCCGCGGCCCACTCGCGCCGAAGCTTCCGACGTCGCCAACGCCATCTTCGACGGCAGCGACGCCCTGATGCTTTCCGGCGAAACCGCCGCGGGACTTTATCCTCTGGAATCCGTCGAGATGATGGACCGCATCATCACCGAAGCCGAAGCCAGCGTCGTCTCGTTACCCCGTCCCGCGCGCTCCGGCAACCTGCAGATCAATGAAGCCATCGCCGAAGCCATCTGCCACGCCGCCGAAGAACTCAACTTGAAAGTCGTCGCCGTATTCACCGAAAGCGGCTCCTCGGCCGGACTCGTGTCAAAATACCGTCCCCGCGCGCCCATCGTTGCCTTTTCGCCGCTGCAGGAAACGCGCCGTCGTCTCGCGTTATTTTGGGGAGTGCTGCCGCGCAGCATGGGCCGCGTGCATGACATCGACAAGCTAGCGACTGCCGCCGAAGAACGCTTGTTGGAAGAAAAACTGGTAAAGCACGGAGACATCGTGGGAGTGGTAGCCGGCACGCCCATCGGAGCCACAGGCTCCACAAACTTCATGCGCCTGCTACGCATCGGCGGCTAGCACTCAACGCTATCGCAAGGCCCTGTCAGCCTGAACAACCGGTTTTGCGTCAGGGCACGGCTTCAGCCGTGCCGCATGCGTCGGGGAAATAAGTACGGCTTTAGCCGCTGAGGGACCTCCGCGAGGTGTCACATCGCGTCTCGCCGTTCAAGGACGAAGGGTGGCTGCGCTGTACTTTGATCTGTCGTCCCGAGCGCAGCGAGGGATCCGCTTTTCGTCTCACCACGCCGAGATAGTCCGCGGAAAACGGGAAGGGCGGGACTTCAGTCCCGCCAAAAGCGTATAGAAATCTTTTGGGGCTTTAGCCCCTGAAGCCACGCTTTGATACTCACAACACCGAAGCCGCAATTCACAAAGTCTTGCGCGCTCCACGAATCCAACCTCACACATCCACTCTAATTCACCCAGTTATCCGGATTCGAAGGCGGCTTATCCTGATGATCCCGCACATACACTTCGAATTTCTTCTTCAACCTTTGCTTCTTCCAATCCGAAAAATAATTCCGCACGCTGTAGCCATACGACCCGCGCCGCAAATAAATGTAGCCCACCAACATCCCGCCCAGGTGGCAGACGTGGCTCACGCCATCTCCCGTCGCTCCAATCGTGCTGAAGAATTCGATCGCGCCCATCACGATCACAAAGACGCGCATGGACACCGTCACCGGCAGCGGAAAAACCCAAACCTGCCGGTGCGGCATGATCACCGCCACCGCCAGCAACACGCCATAAATCGCCCCGGAAGCCCCAATCGTCGGGATCAATGCCGTGCCGCGCCCGTGCGGATCAATCAAGAGCTTCACGATAATTTCAATGACCGCCGCGCCCACTCCGCAAATAAAAAAGTAAGTGTAAAATTTCCGCGCGCCCCAGGAATGCTCCAAATCCGCGCCAAACATCGCCAGGTACAAAAGATTGAACAGAATGTGCAAGATTCCGCCGTGCAGAAAAATATAAGTGAACGGCTGCCACACCCGGAACCCGAACACCACCGCGTACGGACGCAATCCGAACCACCCGAGCCACCAGGTCCATCCGGCCTGCCCAAACAAAAGTTGTGAAATTTCCTGCAGGAAGAAAACCGCAACGCAGATGATGCAAATCGTCTTGATCGCGCGCGGAAAATACTCGCCGATGTCAAACCGGTACCCGCCGTATCCGCGCGAAAAGGATCTCACAACCACCAAGTCTAAAGGCTCACCACGCAGGAGTCAAAGTCACGCGGGGGATTGCATGCATCATGCGGACGAAGCTGATATTTTCGACTCGGGTCATCGAATCTGGGTGGCAGCGTGTCTCAGGCGGGGTTCGCGTCCGACGGCGCGGGCAGCCCCGCGCGCCTCAACAAATCCTGGAATCGAGTATCGCCGCGCAATTCATCCATGCTCGGATCAATATGCAGATAGATCAGCCAGTGTGAGTGCTCTTCGCACGATTTCTCCAGGTATTTAATCGCGCGGTCATAATCTCCCAACCCAATATGAATTCCGGCGAAAAAATGCGGCGCCACGTATTTGCACTTTGCCAATTCCGTCAACTCATCGAGCAGCCGCCGCGCATCGTCTGCCCTGCTAGCCTTCCCATAAGTATGCGCCAGCGCCGCGCGCATCAGCGGGCTGCCGCCAGACAAACTCACGCCCTTCTCGCCCGCGCTGATCGCCAAATCGTAACGCTCGGTAATCCGGTAAAGCAGCCCAAGAATCCAGTAGGTAACGGGATAGTTCGGATCCAATTCCACAGTTCGCAAAAGCTGTTCCAGCGCGTCGTCGTATCGCCGCGCCATGTAAGAAGCCCACGCGATCGCCACATTGATAATCAGCGACAAAGGATCCAGCTCCTGGCTGCCCTTCATCTTGGCGATCGCTTCCACCGGTCGCCCCATGGTCATCACATACTCGGCGTACCAATGGTTGGCAGTCGGGTAGCAAGGATTCAGTTCCAGACTGCGCGCAAACTCCTTCTGTGCCGCCTGCCACTGCCAATCGTGCAGCCACAACACCGCCGCGAGTGGCGCGTGCGCTTCGCCGAGATCCGGATCAAACTCGAGCGCCGTCAACGCCGCGGCTTTGCCCTTCGGAAACGCATCCTTCGGCGGCAGATAGCTGTTCCATCCCAGCAGCACGTAGGAATCGGCCACGCCCGCGTGGGCCAACGCGTAGCCCGGGTCCTTCTCCACCGCTTTCGCAAAATACTCGATCGCCTTGTAAAATCCTTCTTCCGTCCAACGGTTCCAATGATGACGCGCTTGCAGGTAGAGCCGGTAAGCCTCGTGATCTTCCGTGTGCCGCTTGGTGAGTCTCTTTTTTTCCCCCAGCGTCAGCTGCAAGCGCAGTTTCCCCGAGATTTCGTTGGAAATTTCGTCCTGAATCACAAAGATGTCACCGGGCTTGCGATCGAATTGCGCGCCCCACAGTTGCGAACCCGTCGCCACGTCCACCAACTCAGTCCCGATGCGCAACGACCCGCCGCTCTGCATCATTCTTCCCGTCAGCACCGCGCGCACATTGAGCTCGCGGCCCACGGCTTGCGGATCAATCTCGCGTCCCTTGTAGCGAAACACGGTGCTCTGCGCCATCACGCGCAGTTTCGGCACGGTCGCAAGGTTATTGATCAGGCTGCCGGTGATCCCGTCGCTAAGGTAATCGTTCTCCGGGTCGCGGCTAATGTTTTCAAAAGGCAAAACGGCCAGCGAGCCAATCGTCCTTGAGACTCGCGGTGCGCGAAATGAGCCAGTCTGTTGTGTCGAAGAGCGCGAACCCGGGTTGCTTGAAGAAGACGCCGGACCTGCACTCGCTGCAGAAACGGATTGGGTGTCCCCCAAACGATCTCGCGAACCAGAATCAAAATCGCGCTTCAGCCGCTGCAGCTCCGCAAGCATGTCTGCGGCGTTCTGGTAACGCTGCTCCCGATCCTTCTGCAACGCCTTGTCAATGATCGCTTCCAGCCTCGGCGGAACGTCCTGATTGATGCTGCGCACCGGCGCAGGCGGCCGCGTCAGCACCGCCTCGATAATCGCGCCGCCCGTGCCACCGCCAAACGCCTGCCGCCCCGTCGCCATTTCGTACAGCACCAAGCCGAGCGAAAAAATGTCCGTACGCGGGTCCAGATCATCTCCGCGCACCTGCTCCGGTGACATATACGAAGGAGTCCCACTGATGATTCCGACGATCGAATTCGCGCTCGCTGATGAGTCGCTCGAATCCCCATCGCCGCTAGCGATGCCTTTGGGAACCAGCTTCGCCAAGCCGAAATCCAGCACTTTCGCGCGTCCGCGCTTCGTCACGAAAATATTCGCGGGTTTGATGTCGCGGTGAATGATTCCCTCGGCGTGCGCGGCCTCCAGAGCTTCCGCGATCTGGATCCCCAGCTCCAGCACTTCTTCCACCGGAAGCGGCTTTCCATGGATGTGGCTACGGAGCGTCTCGCCGTCAATGAATTCCATGGCAATGAACGCTTGGCCGTCTTGTTCGCCGATGTCGTAGATCGTGCAAATGCCGGGATGATTGAGAGCCGACGCGGCGCGCGCTTCGCGCCGGAATCGTTCGAGCGCTTGAGGCTGTTGTGCCAGTTTTTCAGGGAGGAATTTCAGCGCAACCGCGCGTTCCAGCCGGCTATCCTGCGCCTTGAACACCACGCCCATTCCGCCGGCGCCAAGCTGCTCCACGATGCGATAGTGCGAAATCGTCTGGCCAATCATTGGCAGGCAAGGCTTCAGGCGAACTGCAATTCAGATTACAGCGTTGGATCGTCGGGGCCGCCTTCGGCGAACGACCTTTTTCTTTCTGTCTTCGGCGGTTTGGGCGATCCAATCAGACTCAAAATGTTCGAGCCGTCCCCGAATTCCTTCGCAGCGGCAAGAGACTCTTGCTCGAGCGTAATCGTCTTGTTGCAAACGGTACAAACCAGCGCCGCGTACGTGCCGCCATCCGCTTGTCTGAACATATTGCAGCGCATCACTCGTCCGCAACATACGGGAACCCAGATTTTAGAGGAGTCGTCTGCAGCCATCAGCGGCCTCGCGCCATGCGAGTGCCGGGATTATACACTGGAATCCTTGCGTCAACGTGGCAGGCAATGCAAGTCCACGGCTCCCGCACTTCGTGCCGCGCGAATTTGCCGAAGCCTGTGATCAATTGTTTAAACACGCGCTCAGACGTTACAAATAATACGTAAAGCCATAGGGTAAAGTCCTTCCACCACTAAAGACTTTACGGTATCGTCGCTTCTCACCACGCTTCGTACAATTTTTAACCAGACGGTCCATCTCACGAGGTGACGCACATGCAATTTTTCTCGCTCCGCCGCGCGCGCAAGTCATTCGGATTTTCTAGCTGGCTGATTCTCGCCGCAGCACTGTTCACGTTTGCCGCGGCATCTTCCACCGCTTCCGCTCAAGTCGCTGTGTCGGTGTCCATCGCTCCGCCGGTACTGCCTGTTTACACGCAGCCAATCTGCCCGGCCCCCGGCTACATTTGGACTCCTGGCTACTGGGCCTACACCGATGACGGCGGATATTACTGGGTTCCCGGCACGTGGGTGGAACCCCCCGAAGTCGGCTTTCTGTGGACGCCCGGCTATTGGGGCTGGAACAACGGTGCCTACCTCTGGAACGTCGGCTATTGGGGCCCCGAAGTGGGCTTCTACGGCGGTATCAATTACGGTTTCGGCTATACCGGCCTCGGCTATGAAGGCGGCTACTGGCGCGATCGCAACTTCTATTACAACAGCTACGTGAACAATGTGAACGTCGCTGTCGTCCACAACGTGTATGAGAAAAACGTCGTCGTGCATGATTCGCACGTCAGCTACAACGGCGGCCACGGCGGCATCAGTGCGCGCCCGACGGCGGCCCAAGAGCGCTTCGCCCACGAGCATCACGTTGGTCCTACCGCGGTCCAAGAGCAGCATGTTAGCGCTGCTCGCTCTGATCGCGGCCAGTTCGCGTCGGCCAATCACGGGCACCCGACGGTCGCAGCTACTCCCAAGCCCGGCGATTTCCACGACGCGCATGTAGTCCCGGCCAAGGCCTCGGCTAATGAACGCTTGAACAATTCGCGCACCGAAAGCAAATCCCGCACCGAAACCAAGAGCGAAGCCACGCCACGCACCGAATCACGCGCTACGACGTCCCGCGAATCGAAAACGGAAACCAAGCCGCGGACGGAGTCGAAGCCATCCGCTACGCACGAATCCAAGCCGGAAGCGACACCCCGCTCGGAATCCCGACCGTCAACAACGCACGAGCCCAAGGCCGAGTCCAAGCCGCGCACAGAATCGAAGCCGGCAACGACACACGAACCTAAAACAGAAGCGAAGCCGCGCACGGAATCGCATCCAACTGCGACGCACGAGCCCAAGGCTGAATCCAAGCCGCGCACTGAATCTAAACCAGCGGCCACGCACGAATCCAAACCGGCGCCAACACGCGAGCCCAAGGCTGAATCCAAGCCGCGCACTGAATCTAAACCAGCGGCCACGCACGAGTCAAAGCCGCCTGCTGCACACGAATCGAAGCCAGCTCCTGCGCATGAGTCAAAGCCGCCAGCCGCGCACGAATCCAAGCCTCCGGCGCAACACGAATCCGCTCCGCACGAGGAAAAACCGAAGCGCTAAGCCACGCGCCGGCGAGGCTGCGACGTCGCAGTCTGCGCAAAAAGTTAAAGTGAGCGTCATCCCGCTTGCCCTGACGAAGGAAGGGAGCGCAGCGAGGGATCTGCTTTTCGCTGAACACCAACAAGAGCAGATTCCTCGTCCGCGATTCGCCGTCGCGATGGCGGATCGGCAGCGCAATATCAAACACGCTGCAAATGCGTATCCTTAAATTGCGTGGGATATTTCAAGCCGTAACCCAGCATCCGGTCCATGCCCAGATGCGCCAGCCAGATCAAAGCGTAAGCCTGAAGCCCGGGAACCGGAACCGCAACGCAAACCACCAGCAGCAGAACCGGCCCGGTCTCCGTATGCGCCAGGTTGTAAAGCGCAGCGCCGATCTTCACGTTCGCAAGATAACCGAGCATCGCCAGATCAGGCGCGAGCAGCAGCACCGCAAACATCCACCATCGGAAATGTCCCGCGTGGTAAAGCACCAATGTCAACCCCAGAATGCAAGCCCCTTCCAGATGCAGCAGCCACCGAGGTTTCGTAAGCATGGAGACAAGTTTCTCAAATTCCGCGGCACGAATGGCACGCGAACTTCGAGAAACCGCTTGCGGCGATGCCTAATTATTCAATTTCTTCCGCGCGGATACAAACAGCGAAATCGCCAGCAGCACAAACAGCAGCACGCCCACGCCTGGCGCGTGGCTGATCGCGGGGATTTTGTCGCCGAGCGCAAACATTTTCGCCGGCCACGGCAAGCGCAACACAAAAGCCAGCCAATGCGGCACGTGCTTGCTCAACTCCGGGTCCTGCATCAGGTTCAATACAATCGCCAGCAATCCAAAGACGCCGCCCGCCGCGATCAATCCGCTCGCATAAAGCGACCCCGGACTCACTTCGCTTTCCGCGTCGCTCTTTTTCTCCAGCCCCTGCTCCGCCAGCCAACGCACCAGTCCTCCGGCAAACATCGCCATGGTCGTCGCGATCGAAAGATACGAGCCCACCGCAAACGGCAAGCGAACGAACGCCCAGCAATTCGATCGCGATCACCAAAAACACGCCCAGAAACACCAGCCGCCACGGCAGCCGCTGATTCAAAATCCCGCTGATCACCGTCGCCATCAACCGCGCCTGCGGCGCCGCCGCCTGATCGCTGCCGATTCCCTGCACCCACTGCACTTCAATCTCGTGCGTCGCCGGATCGTACAAATATTTTCCGTCCGGCACCTCGTGCGAACCCAGCGCATTCACCAGCACGTAAGTTCTTCCCGTTGATACGTGTACCCGCGCTCCTGCACGTCCACGCCCGGCTGCAAATGATCAATGTCCAGCGCAATCTTCAGCGGCTTGTATTGCGCCAGGCCGATATTCATCAGGATCAGCGTCCCGCCGATCGCGAATGACGACACCATCACTCCAATCACCAGCGCCACTTGCTGCCAATAAGGCGTCGCCCCCACCAGGTAACCGGTTTTCAGATCCTGCGAAGTCGCGCCCGCAATCGCCGAAGCGATGCACACCACGCCGCCAATCGTCAGCGCCAGCACCTGGTCCGCGGTCGAAGTCCAATGAATCACCAGAAACACCGCGCACGTCGCCATCAGAGTCGCAATCGTCATTCCGCTGATCGGATTCGACGAATTGCCAATCAATCCGCTGATCCGCGACGCCACCGTGACGAACAAAAATCCGAACACCACCACGAATATCGCCGCCAGAAAATCCGCGAACCCGCTGGTCATCGCTCCCGGAATCGGCTTGAACTTCAAGCAGCGCCCACACCATCGCAACGATCACCGCCGAGCCCATCAGCACAACGCGCATGGACATATCGCGCTCCGTGCGATTCACGGCCGCCGCCGCGGCAGCAGCCTGCTTCGCGCGAATATCCTTAATTCCCGCGGTCAGCGCCGAAAGAATCGTCGGCAGCGTCTTGATCAACGTGATCAACCCCGAAGCCGCCACCGCCCCCGCGCCGATCGAACGAATGTAGCTCCCATATAATTGATCCGGCGTCATCGAGCCGATCGGAATCGTCGAGGGATACAGCGCCACGTTGCCCGAAAGCGATCCGAAAAATTTGATCGCCGGCATGATCACCAGCCACGAAATCACGCCGCCCGCAAACAGCGTCCCCGAAACCCGCGGCCCGATGATGTATCCCACTCCCAGATATTCCGACGTGACGTTGGCCCGAAACGAAGCTCCCGGCAGCCATTTCGGCTGGTAGTCCGGCTGCGACGGCCACAGCCCCAGCGTGTTCATGCAGAACGTGTACACGCCGCCCAAGCCCAATCCCCAGAACACGCGCC
This sequence comes from uncultured Acidobacteriota bacterium, assembly GCA_963834215.1. Taxonomy (GTDB): domain Bacteria; phylum Acidobacteriota; class Terriglobia; order Acidiferrales; family UBA7541; genus Palsa-295. Next base: position 125,143 of record CAWIAM010000005.1, read on the forward strand.
CCGCAAACGAGCCTCCGCGCTCGCCCGCCACCAGCACGTCCGCGCATGCCGTGCCTTCCGGAAACGTCAGGTTGCCGTGCTCTTTCACAATCAATTGCCGCCGCAGCGGAATCATGAACAGCACGCCCAGCCAGCCGCCCATCAGCGCCAGAAAAAAAATCCGCCAGTATTCCGCGTTCAAGGAAAATCCCAAAAAGATCAGTGCCGGCATCGAAAAAATCACGCCCGCCGCCACCGACTCTCCCGCCGACCCGGTGGTCTGCACGATGTTGTTTTCCAGGATTGTCGACCGGCCGAACGCGCGCAAAATGCTGATCGAAAGAACCGCAATTGGAATCGAAGCCGATACCGTAAGCCCCGCGCGCAATCCCACGTAGACCGAAACAGCGCCAAAAAGCACTCCAAATAGCGAACCCAGAATCACCGCGCGCAGGCTGAATTCCGCAACGGTCTCCTCCGCGTCCACATACGGCCGAAAATCCGCTGCCGGTGCCGTCGAGCTCCATTGTTTTGTCGCCATCAATCCTCCGAATCGTCCCACACGACGATTCGCCCTTCGACCCGCCAGTGGCGGGTCGAAGGGCTTGTAGCCTCACATAAAATTTGCTGTAAATCCGTACCGTAGACGCACTTCAGATCGCAGACTATGCGCACCCATCCGAGCAAATTGGCCGCCCCACAAATCGGGCAAGGTAGCACCACAATCCCAACCAAGCAAGCCGCATTACCCTCCACCACACGAATAAAAGGCAAAAATCCGCGAATATCTCCAGCGCTTCCCAACAATCAATCAGCGATTTGCCGTTCAAGCTACGCCCGTACTAGCCCACCGTTGACAGTTACGCTTCCATAGAGTAGCTTTGCGTTCACTTCACCGCTTGAGAACGGGCCTGAGATAGCGGCTCAGCCGCGAATCGCAGCGCGTTTCCATATCCCGTTTCTCAGCGAAAAACGGAGAAACTTTCTGCCATGAATCGAGCCCAGCGATTCGTCTGCAGCGTCGCGATTCTCTGCGCCGTCGCGTGCATTTTCCCCGCCGGCAAATTTTCCGCCGGCGACGATTGGCTTCCCATTACTCCGGAAGACCTCGCCCTGAAAGACAATCCCGCCAGTCATGGCGCGAACGCCATGATTCTCTACCGGTCCAGCGATGTGAACGAAAAATACGTCAACACTGACGGGGCCTCCGTTAACGACTACTACCGCATCAAGATCTTCACTCAGGAAGGGACGGCCCACGGCAACGTTGAGGTCCGGTTCTTTAAGGAATCAGGCAACATTGAGGACATTCGCGCGCGCACCATCAAGCCCGACGGCACCGTTGTGAATTTTGAAGGAAAACCTTTCGAGAAAATCATCGTAAAGCGCAGCGGAGAAAAATTCCTGGCTAAGACTTTCACGCTTCCCGACGTGCAACCCGGCTGCATTATCGAGTACAAATATAGGATCCAGTACAAGCCGCATTATCTTCACAACGAATATTGGGTGCTATCCAGCGATCTTTATACCCGCGAAGGCCATTTCTCCATCCTTCCGTACCAGTCCTCGTACGAGTATTTTCCTCTCTATTTTCGCCAGTTTGGCCTCTCCACCAAGGCCACGCCAGATCACAAGCCCGACGGCACCTACGCGCTCACCGTTCACGACATCCCCGGAATCGAGGACGAAGCCTACATGCCTCCCCTGGAAACCATCCAGGCACGCGTCGAGTTCTATCATCTCGACGTGAACGACCCTACGAATGAAACGCCGGATCACTTCTGGACGCGCACCGAAAAGAAATGGAATGACGACTTGGAACATTTCATCGGCAAGAAAAACGTGCTGGAACAGGAGGTTTCCCGGATCGTCAGTCCCGCCGACTCTCCCGACGTCAAACTTCGCAAGATTTACGCTCGCGTTCAGCAGATTCGCGACCTTAACATGGAAATAGCAAAATCTGAAAAAGAGCAAAAAGCCGAAAACCTCAAGAAAAATTCCAATGTCGAGGACATGCTGAATCATGGCTACGGAGACGGCCGCGAAATGAACTTTCTTTTCGTCGGACTCGTTCGCGCCGCCGGATTTGATGCGGCCGAAGTCCGGGTCGCTCCGCGGAACGTTAATTTCTTCTATTCGCAATTGCAGGACGTGAGCGAATTGGGCGCGGATATCGTCTGGGTTCGCGCCGGAACTCAGGAATATTTCGTCGATCCCGCCTCGAGCTATTATCCCTTCGGCATCCTCCCGTGGTACGAAACCAACACCCAGGGCTTGCGCCTGAGCAAGAAACCGAATGACATTGTATCCATCCCCCTTCCCCCCAGCGCCGACGCCACTATCGTGCGCCACGCCGATCTCACCATCGACGAAGACGGTCTCGCCACCGGAAAACTCACCGTGGATTTCACCGGCCAAAAGGCGGCCTTGTGGCGCGAGGGAATGCACCGGCAAGACGATACGGGCCGTAAGAAAACTCTCGAAGATGAAATCAAGACCTGGCTGCCCACCGGCGCGAACTTCGAGCTAACCAAGCTCGACAACTGGGACAAGACGGACATGCCTTTGCACATCGAAGGTACGGTAAAGCTTCCCGCCTTCGGAAGTTCCGTAGGCCGCCGCATCCTCGTGCCCGCCACGATATTTGTACTCCCAGAGAACAAAGCCTTCCAGACCACCATTCGCCACAACGCCGTTTATTTCCTCTATCCCAACGAGGAAATTGACGACCTAAAATTTCAAGGTCCTGTCGGATACAAAGTAGAAACGGTTCCGCCGGCCAAAGTGCTCAAGCCCGGCGCGGTGGTTGGCTACGAAATCTCTGCCTCGCAGCAAGGCACCGTAGCTGAAGTCAAACGCGAGCTCGTCATCAACGGTCTCATGTTCCCGGTCGAGTACTACGCATCCCTGCGCTCCTTCTTCAATACGGTGAAATCCAATGATGAAGTTCAAATCGTCCTGCAAAATGCCGAATCGGCGAAAAATTGATCTCGTCTTCCTGACGCTCGCGATCCTGCTGGCGTTTGTGTGGTGCTCGCCCCGCACCCGCGCGGCAGACAGCGCTCCCGACTGGCTGCGCACCGCCGCCCAAGACAAGCTTCCCGATTATCCCAAGGAGGCCGTCGCCGTTGTGCTTCTCGACGAGCAGCAAATGGTCGTGAGCGCCGACGGACAAATGGAAACGCGCGTTCGCCGCGCCTACAAGATTCTGCGCCCGGAAGCAGAGCGAGAATATGGTTACGCTTGGGCGGACTTCGACAACCAGACCAAGATCTCGTACTTCAGGGCCTGGACCATCACCGCGGACGGCCAAGTACTAGAGGTAAAGGACAAGGATACGACCGTAAAAAGCCTTATCAGCTACGAAGTTTTCAGCGACGACCGCGTCGAGTACGTGCGGTTCCCCGAGGCCAAACCGGGCAGTGTGGTCGGCTATGAAATTCTGCAAAAACGGCGCCCGCAAGTATTCGACGACATTTGGCGCTTTCAGGAACTTGCCCCGGTTCGTCGATCGCGCTACATACTGCAGCTTCCCCCTGGGTGGGAGTTCACCACGCTCTGGGCCAACCACCCGGAACAACAGCCTCAGTCCACGGGGCCCGACCAATATGTCTGGGAAGTTACAGACAGTCCCGCGATTGAGGTCGAACCAGAAATGCCACCTTGGCCCGCGGTAGAGGGCCACATGCTTGTGAAGTTTTTTCCGCGCGACCCCGCTATGCGCGCTAAAAGCACCGGAAGCTGGAGTGATATTGGCGCGTGGTATTACAACCTGATCGCGCCTCGACGAGTCGCCACACCCGAAATAAAGCAAAAGGTCGCGCAACTGACCGCCGGTATCTCAGATCCGCTCGAGAAGATCAGGGCGTTGACGGATTTCATGCAGCGCCAGATTCGCTATGCGGCTATCGAGGTCGGTATTGGGGGGCACCAGCCGCACGCTGCCGGCGATGTATTCGCCCACGGTTACGGCGACTGCAAGGACAAGGCCACGCTTCTGAACACGATGCTGCAGGAGATCGGAGTCGAATCCTACAACGTCATGATTAGTCCGGAGCGCGGCTATGTTCGCCCGGGATTTCCCAGGCTTGCCTTTGGTCATTCCATTGTCGCCATACATCTTCCCGACAGCATCAAGGCAGCGAATCTTTATGCCGTGGTAAATGATCCGAAGCTCGGCCGCCTGCTCTTTTTCGATCCCACGGACGAATACATTCCGCTCGGTTACTTGCCTCTGAGTGAACAAACCAATTTCGCGTTGGTCATTACTCCTCAGGGTGGCGAGCTCGTCTCCGTTCCTCTGTTGCCGCCGGCTACTAATCGCCTACTTCGCACCGCCACACTAAGTGTCAGCACCACCGGCGACCTTAGCGGCGAAGTCGAAGAGCTCCGCTGGGGCGGCCCTGCCGAACAAAGCCGCGAGCAGTTTCTCCACGCCGCTCCCGCCGACCGCCAAAAAGTCTTTGAAGCAATTCTCGGAAACTCACTCACCAATTTCTCATTGACCAGCGCTTCCATCGGCAATCTCGAAAAATATAATGAAAGCCTCACGCTCAAGTACAAGTTTGCGGTGGATAGCTACGCGAAATCTGCGGGAGATTTGCTGATTCTCCGTCCCCGCGTCGTCGGCACACACGGGTTAAACCTACTCACCGGTAAACCGCGGCAGTATCCGATCGAATTCTCCGAAGCCACGCGTCAAGACGACATCTTCGATATCACCCTGCCCCCAGGCTATGTCGTGGACGAACTTCCCAAACCAGTTGATGCCGAATGCGCCTACGGCACCTACAAGAGCCAGGTCCTGGTCGCCAACAACGTCCTGCACTACAAACGCACCTACGAAATTAGAGACGTGTTAGTCCCTACCAAGAATCTCGACGAGGTCCGCGATTTCTTTCACCAGATTGCAGCCGACGAAAGATCCAGCGCCGTCCTTCGCCGCGCCAACCCGTAGCTCTGTTATTGCGAAGCAGCACAGTTGTCATTCCGAGGGCGAATTTCGCCCGAGGAATCTGCTTTTCTTGCGAGAGCAAAGCGAAGAGTAGGTCCGAAGCTGCGCTCAATTTTCACAGCGCTCGACTTCAGCGGGTGGGGATCACGAATCACGGAATTTCAATCAAGGCGATTGATGCCGGGCCGCCGCTTCAATCGCGGCTTCCAGGTCGGTCGATACGTGGGATTTCGAAATGTATCCTCGCACGCCGGTCTGCGCCGCATAACGCGCCAGGTCCAGCGATTCGAAGTGCGTCACAATCAATATCTCGGACTCCGGCGCGCCCCGCCGGATCAATTCCGCGGCGGTCAAGCCGTCCATCGCCGGCATCGAAATATCCAGCAAGATAACGTCCGGTTTCAGCTCCACGGCTTTATCCACCGCGTCGCGTCCGTTGTCCACTTCGGCACACACCGTCCACTCCTGATGCATTCTGAGCAGCATTTTAATTCCGGACCGAACCAGAGGATTGTCGTCCGCAATCAGGATTCTGACGGGTGTCATCGCCTCTTTCGCCCAATTCAGGGTGCGGCCACAACGCTTCCAGCGCGTTCATCTCTACCGCGCCGGTACTATCCGTACTGTAGCCACCTCCCCAACGATCGCACATCGGGTCTTCGCTGTACGATGGCATTGGTATCAATACGGGCGAACAAAATGTGCACGCTTCAGCCTGATTTCCCGCGCGGACAAATAAACACGACCCGTGAGATCGCCACGCCAACGCCAAAAATTCCGGCGAGATCGCCGCGCAGCGTGCGCGATGCATACTGCGATGCTTCGCGCGCAAGACGCGCCACTTGCTCCAAGTTCGCCGCCGCCGCGTAAATATCGCCATTTAAAGCGTACGAATATTCCCGGTAGCGCAGCGCGTTCTCTTTCGCGAAATCCATCAAACAATCCCAAAAGCTGCGCGAGCGCAGCAATCGCCGCTTGCCAGCCTCTTCGCGCGTGACGCGCAGCGAATACCGCGGCGGCGAACCGCTCGATTCCAGAATAATCTCGCCGCAATCTTCGCCGCGAAATGGCCGCGACGAGTCCGCATCCGGGTAACTCGCCAGCGCTTCGCGCAACGCCGCCATATCTGGCTCGAATCCCTGCCACCAATATCGGAACGAATGAAACACGATCGTGCCGGAGCGCAAAATCTGCTGCACGCGCTCCGAATCTTTCCCCGAAACGCGCACGATCATATCCACCAGCTCCGCCGCGCGAAACGTCTGGCTCACCACCGGACGCATGCTGATGTATTCGGCTTCTTCTTCGGTGTATTTTACAGCGATGGTTTCCGGCAGCCCCACGCCACTATTCTAAGCCATAGCGTTGAAGAAGTTCTGCAGCGGCCGGCGCGTGCCTCGCATATTTCAGTGGGCCGGCATCCCGCCTTTTCGTTGTCATCCCGCTTGCCCTGACGCGGGAAGGGAGCGCAGCGAGGGATCCCTCTTCTCTTCTTATGCCGCCACCGCTAACTGCTCCGTGCCTCGAACGTCTGCCCTGCCAATCCTGCAAGCGCGCGCTCCAGGGAAGTTTCTCTCCACTGGTACGCCTGGGCTATTGTCGCCGGCGGCCCCAAACCGCAAACTGTACAAGGTCGAACATGCTAATCGCAGCCTTCATTCTCGTCATCTCTACCGCCGCGATGGTTCAGTTCGCGGTCTTCACCTGGCGCGCCGGACTGCTTCGCGTCGCCTCGGAACCGCTCCTCGATCAAGTCGAGGCCGATTCCACCGAAGCATCCCGTAACTTGCTGAATGGCAAAGACTTCAAAGAAGTCCTGGCTCGCCAGGACCTCTGCCCGGATCTCGATACCGGCTCCGCCCCCAGCCTGCGCCCGGTTCGCACGTACTACAGCCTCCTGCGCGCACTGCACGGCCTGGGTAACCTGATTGTCTCCCCCGGCGCCCCCGGCTTCGGTGGCTGGACCCAACGTGAGATGGCACTCTGCACCCGCTATGCTGCGGTAGTGCTGTCCCATCGCGTTCAAAACAACCAAGCCCTAGCAGCCGAAGCCCGCTCGTTCTAGCCCCCCAAACGTAGCTGCGCTCGTGCGCACACATATCCCGACGCGTCTGGCGGATTCACTCGCCGATGCGCTAGCGAATGTGTCGACTATCGTGCTGAGAGGAATTTCAAAGCGTGCTGGAGTCGCGTGATGACGCGATCTTTGCCCAACGTTACCATCGTGTCGAAGAGGGGTGGAGCTACAGCGCGCCCCACGACAGCTACGCGCGTGGCGTTGATCAGCAATCCCGCCTTCACGCCTTCAGCGGCGGCGACACCCCGAAGTGCCGCATCGCAAGCGTCGTGATTCCAGTCGCCGAGCGCGGCTAGAGCATCCGTCAATTTCGCCAGCAGCGCCGGGACTTTCTCGTCTTTCCAGAACTTCTCGCGGGCTTCCTGATCGTACTCGAAATCATCCGTGAAAAACGCCCGCGCCCATCGAGTGAAATCGGTCAGCAGACGAGTGCGCGGGCGAATCAAATCAACGGCGCGGGCGAACCAGGCGCGATCGGTCGAGCCCCATTCGTCCTTCCACAATCCTGCGCGCTTCAGTTCCTCTTCCACGTAAGGCAAAAGTTCTTCCACAGGCGGCTTCTGCAGATACTGCGTGTTGTACCACTCGAGCTTCGCGCGATCGAAAATCGCATTCGTGCGGCTGACGCCCGAGAGCGAGAAGCGCTGAATCAGTTCAGTAGTGCGCAGGAATTCGGAATCGTCGCCGGTGGACCAGCCCAGCAACGCAAGAAAATTGCGGAACGCCTCGGGCAGAAAGCCTTCGTCGGCGTAGGAGCCGACGCTCGTCGCTCCATGACGCTTCGACAGGCGCGTGCGGTCCGGGCCGAGAATCAATGGAACATGCGCGAAAATCGGAGGCTGCGCCCCGAGCGCGTGATAGATGAGCACCTGTTTGGGCGTGTTCGAAAGATGATCCGCTCCACGAATGATGTGCGTGATGCGCATGTCAATGTCGTCGACAACGACGCTGAGCTGATAAGTAGGCACGCCGCTCGAACGCAACAGGACGAAATCTTCGATATCCGCGTTCTGGATTTCACGCGGGCCGAAAACGGCGTCCTCGAATTTCGTCGCGCCGGTGCGCGGAGTCTTGAATCGAATGGCGCGCGGGATGCCTTCCTTTTCCTTCGCGGCGCGCTCAGCATCAGAAAAATCGCGGCAAGGGCACGTGGCAGCCTTCAGAGTTTTTGGACCTTCGTCGTCACCTTCGCCTTCATGCTCTTCATTTTCAGCAGGCGCATAATCGCCTCCCGCATACGCGGCGGCTTTGCAGTAGCACGCGTAACCTGCGCCACTGGCGAGAATGCGCTCCGCCGCCGCGCGATACATTTCGCCGCGCTGCGACTGGAAGAAAGGCCCTTCGTCCCAATCAATTCCAAGCCACTTGAGCGCGACGAGTATCCCATCCACCAGCTCTGGCTTGTTGCGCTCAACGTCAGTGTCCTCGATACGCAAAATTAACGTGCCGCCTTCGTGCTTCGCGTAAAGCCAATTAAACAGCGCAGTGCGCGCTCCCCCAACGTGCAGATAGCCAGTAGGCGATGGCGCAAATCGTACCCGGGGTTTATCGGATGAAGCCATTCGGTCGAGATCCTTTCGCACTCGTAAAACGATCAATCTTAGCGGAAGCCCACGCCAAAATCGAGCGACAGGGTCTACACAGTACCGAATCAGATTCCGCTAGGCGCGTTAACTGCGAAATGTCCAAGCAAGTCTAATTGCCAGGCAGTGATAACTAGGATTCAGGAGCGATTGGTTGTTGCCCAGTGCGTGTTCGGCGAAATTCCGTTCTCACAGGTTGAAGCAACAGCAGCACTACGGCGATGATCGCCAAAGGATCCAGCAGAAACTCATTGGTTTTGAGGATTTGCACGATGCCACCCGTCGCCGCAGCCAGTCCATTTAAGACCAGTGCGAGCCACCAAGCCCACGGACGACTTCGCCATAGGCCGATGGCGCCCAATAGCCACAAAACAGCCATGCACGCCATGAGCACCGAGACGCCTATCAAACGCAGGATTAACAACTCAGCATTGGACATGCTGCGTACGTAAGCGCTGGTGGAAGTATCCGCGAAAATGATGGCTGCCGAGATGCATCGTGACACGCCCCAAAGTCGCAGAATCACCAGTGCGGTGACGAATGGGCGCTCCGATAGGACCTCGTAGACCACGCCCCACGGGTTTGGCGTCGGGCCTCCCGCAATTCTCTTAATCCGGATGCGCGGCGCGACGACGAGGAGCATCAGATTCATAAAACCGAAAGTGAACACGGCGATGCGAGCGTCAAGAAGAACCGAAGGTCGGTATTTTGCGGAGGCAAAACCGATAAAGATGCCGGCCGCCGCAGCGGCGTTCGTTACCGCGGCGCGTTTCCAAAATGGCAAGTCAGCGAAGCGTCTCACGGTGAGCCGCGCAAGAGGCCGGGCGTATCTTAGCTGCTTTCGCTCCCGGTGGGAATAGCGGTCCTATGAAAGGGCTCAAATTGGCTTTGCGCAAGCCAACGGAAACGGCGGCATCGAGATGCACGAATGACTAGCGGGCGCGCGAATTAGTTGATCTGACTCGCAGAAGAAGATGCCGGGCGCGTCCGTACTACGCGCGACGCGCCGACTATCCCGGACGCTCGTGGTTGCTGACGCAATTGCGACGAGGATGAGCGCCGAGTGTCGCAGAGCGCCAAAAGCGGCTCAATGGTAACGAGTTGGTACAGGCGTACTGTTGACCGAGGCGAGGCCAAGCTCGATAGTTTCTTAGGTCCCTGAAGCAGCTGTTTTTGGACCGCGAAACGCCGATATTCGCCACATTTTGTGCGATTTTCGGCCATATCTGGGCTGTTTGGCCGCTTGGCGGGCTGCCCGGAACAGTTGACCGCCACGAAACTCGGGGCCAGTCGCGCCCGAACGCCCGCCGAAATTCTGCTATTCTCGGGAGAAGTTTGTCGTGTCCTGGACTGGGAGTGTTGAGTTGTTGAACCACCTCAATTCTAATGCAGTGGTGTTGCTGGCCGGCGCCTTCTTGCTGGGGGTGTTTTTTGCATATGTGTACCGCCAGAAGCGGCAGGCTTACCTGCTGGTCTGGGCAATTGCCTGGGTGCTGGCTTCGCTGCCCTTCGCGGTGTACGCCTTCGGCGCCCTGCGAGCCTTTCCCGTCTGGCTTGATATTACCAACGAATGGATGATGGCCGCTGCGGCGCTGGCCTTTTACTGCTCCGCGCGGATGTACGCGCGCATGAAGCTTTCCGAGCGCAACGTGGTCTTGGTGGCGCTCCTTGCTGGTCTCTGGGCTTACGCTTACACGCAAAAATGGATTGCCGCGCCGCTGGGGATGGGCGTCGCCATCCTTTTCTTCGCCTCCGCGCAAGTTTTCTGGCACGAAGGGCGCAAACAGGAATCGCGCGCCGACAAATTGCTGGCGCTTACGTTTATCGCGACCGGACTTTTGCGCCTGCTGCTGATTTTCCAGGAGCGGCTGGGACCTCTGGCGGCGGTGCACCTGCTTCCGTTCGCGCTGCTGGCCGAAATCTTTGGCGGCGTGCTGATGCTGATGGCGGTTTACGAAGAAGAACGCCGCCGCGTCGAACGCAACATGCTGGCGCTTTCGAATCTAAACCTGGCCACTTCGAGCTTCGTCGGCGGGGAAATTCAAAAAATGCTGGCGCAGGCTCTGGATCGCGTGCTCAACGTCGTGCGCATCCCCGCGGGCGCGCTATGCCTCCACTATGGCGATGAAAAGGGCCCAACGTCCATCGTCGTCACCGGCATGGGCGATACGTTTTGCTCGGCGATTCAAAAAACCGGCCTCGATTCTTACACCGTAAATCTAGTGGCGCGCCTCGGCGGGTTGGTAGTCCTGCGCGACTTGGCCCGCGATGCAAACTGGGTGGCGCTGGAAAAGGAAGAGACCTTCCAGCACGTCCGCAAAATCTTGCTCGAGCAAGGTCTGCGCACCGTCGTGGGCATCAGTTTGCAGGCCAAGGAACGAGTCTTCGGCGTACTCCTTCTCGGGACGCCGGACAATCGCAATTTTACTCCGCCGGAATTGCGTCTGCTGCTGGCTTTAGGCCACCAGATCGGCATGGCCGTGGAGAACAGTTACTTGATACAGCAGACCGCGCGCCGCAGCGAAGAACTGCACATTCTAAATGAAATCGGGCGCGCGCTCAGCTCGACTCTCGAGCCGGACGCCCTTTTTGAGCGCATTTATTCAGAGATGAAGCGCTTGTTGGATGTGGGCAGCATGTTCATCGCTTTCCACGACAAGAAGACCGACCAGGTGCGCTTCGAAATGGACGTGGTGAACGGCGAGCGCCTGCCGAAACGCACCCGTCCGGCCGGCAGACACTTGACGGAGTATGTGATCCGCTCGGCACAGCCGCTCTTGATTCGCGACCAGTTCGAGGAAGAAGTAAAGCGCCTCGGCATCGAGCCGGCCCGGCACGCAGGCTCAATCTGTGCGGTGCCCTTAATCCTTTACAACCAGGCGATCGGCGCGATGGCGGTGCACAGCCAGCAGGAACGCGCGTTTGACGAAGGCCACGTCGAGCTTTTGCGCGTGCTGGCCAGCGAAGCGGCCGTCGCCATCGAAAACGCACGGCTCTTTTCCGAGGAGCAAAAGAAATCAAAGCAGTTGACCCTGGTCAATAATGTCTCCAGCCACGCAATCACCACACTGAATCCCGAGGAGATGTTGACGAAAATCGCCGCGGAAATCGAAAACGCTCTCTCTTATGATCACATCGGCATCGCGATTCTCGATTACTCCTCCAAGGAATTGGTCATTCAGGCCGAAGCGGGTGCGCGCCGCGACGCGCTCGGACGCCGAATTCTGCTGGGCGAAGGATTGGTAGGCCACGTGGCGCGCGCGGGACAGATGGCGATAGTCCATGAAGTGAATGCTGCATCGCACCGTCCCGTATTGCCGGGAACGGCCTCGGCCATCGCTTTGCCGGTCACTTATGCCGAGAATTTGCTGGGCGTTCTGTACGTAGAGTCATCCGAACCATGCGAATTCTCCGAGGAAGAAATCCGGCTATTGCGCACTCTGGCTGATTTGTTCGCCGGAGCATTGCACAACGCGCTGACGTTCCAGCGCGCGCAGGAACAGGCCATCACCGACGGCCTGACGGGCGTCAAAACCCACCGGTTCCTAATGGAAGCACTGTCTTCGGAATGGAAACGTTCCACGCGTGCCAATCGTCCGTTCTCGCTGGTCTTGATGGACCTGGACCGCTTCAAATTCGTCAACGATTTTTACGGCCACCTCGAAGGCGACGTGGTGCTGCAGCGCGTAGGCCACATCCTCGAGCAGAATTGCCGCCGCTCAGACGTCGTGGCGCGTTACGGCGGCGACGAATTCGTGATTTTGATGCCGGAAACGAGCGTCGAGCAGGCGCGCCAGCTCGCCAGCAAGCTGCGCGGCTGGGTGGCGGCCGATCCGCTCCTCCGCGACAAAAATATTACGGCGAGTTTCGGCATCGCCGGCTTCCCGATTCACGGCTCCACCCCGCAGGAATTGATCCAGGTCGCAGATTCCTCGATGTACCTGTCGAAGCATCAGGGCGGAAACTCGGTTTCCACCGCGGAGCAAGGGGATCCCAACGATACCAAGCGCTGGAAGAAAGACGTCCTGGAAGCGTATCTGGGCGTCACGCTGAAGCGCCTCTTTTCCACCGGACCCGAAGCGTTCGAAGAAATTTATCGCCGCCTCGAGCAGTTTACGCGCTCGCTCACCGAGCATGGCGGAGGCAACGTCGGGGACGAAGTGCCGCCGGCGGTGGTCGAGACGGTCACCTCACTGGCGCTCGCGATCGACGCGAAGGATCACTATACCCAAGGCCACTCGCAAAAAGTTTCCGCGTATGCCGTGATGATCGCGCACGCGCTGGGCATGAATGAAGCGGAAGTCGAAGAAGTTCGTCTGGCGGGATTGCTGCACGACATCGGCAAAGTCGGCATCCCGGAAGTGATACTGAACAAATCCGGCCCGCTCGACGCGAACGAATGGGCCACGATGAAAACACACACCGAACTTGGCGCAAAAATTCTCGAGCCGCTCGCGGCGATGAAACGCATACGCGAAATGGTCGGGCATCATCACGAGTTTTATGACGGCTCGGGCTATCCTTCGCGGCTGGCTGCGGAACATATTCCGGTTGGCGCGCGCGTGATTGCAATCGCCGATGCCTACGACACCATTACGTCCGAACGCACTTACAAGAAAGCACGCAGCCCGGAAGAAGCTTTTGCGGAACTCGAACGCTGCTCCGCGAATCAATTCGATCCGAAAATCGTCCGCGCGTTCATCGAGACGATGCGCCGCGCCCCGCAGCAGCACATCGAAGCCTCAGTAGGCGCTCCGGACGCTGAAGATATGGGTTCACAGGCTTAGTAACCTCGTGGAAATGACCTCGCTGCGATTCGTCTCGACCGACATCCTCCCCTAAGCGCGAAATCAACTCAACGAAACCATGTACGAGGCGGTGGTACGCCGCCACGCTGCAATGCGTTAGGGGCGGTGCGCGGTCTTGGCCGGGAAGGTCGAGTCTGGACGGGTGTCACCAAGCTCGATAGAGTTGTGGTGCGGCATTCTTGCCGGAGAGAACTTGCCGGCAGGATTTCTTGGGGGAGACGAGCGATGCGCACAGCGACGGTAAGATGGGTGGGCGCTGAAGAATTCCTGGCAACAATGCCGTCCGGACAAGCAGTAGTGATCGATGCGGACCGCGAACACAATTCCGCGCCGGGACCAATGGACATGCTGCTCGGCGCGCTGGGCGCCTGCAGTTCGGTGGACGTGGTCGCAATCCTGGCAAAAAAGCGCAACAAGCTCGCGTCACTCGAAGTGGTAATCTCCGGCGAGCGCGCCAAAGAACCGCCTTCGGTGTGGACCAAAATCGAAATGGTCTACAAGTTGACGGGCGAGTTGGACGAGAAAGCCGTGCGCGACGCCATCGAGTTGAGCCAAACCAAGTATTGTTCGGTAGCAGCGATGCTGCGAAAAACCGCCGAGATTACCTACCGGTTTGAGATAGCGGCGGCCGGTGCATAATAGTTTGCTTTTGCCGCCGCTCTTTGCCGTTGCAGCCGCCGCTGCGTCCCGCAGTTCTCGGGACACGGCAGGTATAACGCGCTCATTCTTCACGTTCTCATCCCGACCGCAGGGAGGGATCTCTCTTCGCTTTGATTTAGGTTAAGGCTTCCACTACCCGGCGAGAGCCGGCGCAACGCCGCCTTCGATCTGCCAAGAGAAACTCACACATCAACGTCGCGCTGATTTGCTTGTCTTGTCCCGTTGCGATTGCATACAATCACGGGCTGTTCTCAAACGTCTTGCTGTTTCCATCCTCCTGGGGGGAAATGAATGGGGAAACGCATCGCCGCAAAGATTACCGGAGTGGCCGGATACGTCCCGCCGCGCGTAGTCACCAATTTCGATTTGGAAAAACGTGTGGACACCAACGACGAATGGATTCGCACGCGCACGGGAATCCGCGAGCGGCATTACGCCGACCCCGGAGTCGCCACATCGCACCTCGGCACAGAAGCAGCAAGAAAGCTGCTGGCAGTGCGCGGCGTGAACGCCGAAGAAATTGACCTGATCGTCCTGGCCAGCGTGACCCCGGACATGCTTTTCCCCGCGACCGCGTGCTTGATTCAAGACCGCCTCGGCGCAAAAAATGCCTGGGGCTTCGATCTCTCGGCGGCCTGCTCCGGGTTCGTCTACGCGCTCACCGTCGGTGCGCAATTCGTCGGCAGCGGCGCGCACAAAAAAGTGCTCGTGATCGGCAGCGACGTGATGACTTCCATCCTCGATTTCACTGACCGCGCCACCTGCGTACTCTTCGGCGATGGCGCCGGAGCCGTGCTGCTTGAGCCGGCCACCTCCGACCGCGAAGGCATTCTCGATTTCGTCCACGATGTGGACGGCTCCGGCGGCTGCAATCTCTATATGCCCGGCGGCGGCTCGCTGCATCCGGCTTCGCAAGAAACAGTCGAGAAGCGCATGCACTACGTCCACCAGGAAGGCGCCCAGGTCTTCAAGTACGCCGTGCGCCGCATGAGCGAGCTAGCAGTGGAAATGCTCGAACGCAACGGATACACCACGAAAGATCTCGCGCTAGTCGTCCCGCATCAGGCCAATCTGCGAATCATTCGCGGAATGCAAGAGCGCCTGGGCGTGGACGATTCGAAAGTAATGATCAACATCGATCACTTCGGAAACACCACGGCTGGCACTATTCCGCTAGGCATGATGGAAGCAGTAGAACAAGGCCGCCTCCGCAAAGGCGACCTGGTGCTGCTAATCGCAGTAGGCGCGGGATACACCACAGGCGCCGTCCTGATGCGCTGGGCGTATTAGAACCGGCCTCACATGACAGTTCGAGGAAAAAGTGAAGTGGCTGCCATCCCGCTTGCCCTGACGCAGGAAGGGAGGGCAGCGAGGGATCTGCTTTTCGCGTAGACGCGAGAAAAAGGAAGGGCGGGGCTTCAGTGTCCGTGCGAGAAGAGGAGAATTTTTGTATGCCGTAGCTTTGGCTACGGCATAAACGACGCAAATCAGAGCGGCTTTAGTTCATCCTGAGGTTCCGATGGAATCGGAGCCGCAGGGTCGCTGAAGTACAAGTTCTGCAGTTCTCACTCACACTCTGCTAGCCGATAAATCGCCGCCGCGCCCTAATCCCCAATGATGATCAGGACCGGGCTGGCATCACCTGTCGTGGTAGTGATCTCCACCATCTTTGTAGGCGATACGAAATAGAACGCGCCGGTGAAAGCCGCAGGCGAAGTGAGCGTGATCGTGCCGCTGCCGTCGGTGGCGCCGGTTCCCGAAAGCACATAGGTCCCCGTCACTGTTTCGGCCGCGGTATTCGCGCTCGCGGTCGTTTCATCCTGTATTCCGTTCACTGTCGCGGGCGTCACCGAGCCGTTGAAGTTAAGGAATCCAGAGAAGTTGCGATCGCCGCTGATCGCGGGAGCGAAAGTGCCCTCGATGAGCGGGAAGTCCTGAGCGATAAACGTAGTCGTGAAGCTGGTGGGTTGCGACTGCGCATCAAACTCGCCAAAAATCGGAGCGCCATTGAGTTGTCCAACGACGAACGCATCTTGCGAGTCAATCATATACAGAACCGGCTCGAAAGCCGTGTTGACTTCAAACCCGGTGAAAACCCGGCCGTATTGATCGGGGGTGTAGGTAACAGAAAACGGAGTTCCATTTGTCGCAGTGACAGTACCGGCTTCGTTGTCGGTGAGCGATAGGCTAAAGGTCGTTATTCCGGACTGGGGCACGATCTGAAGCACCGAGACATACGGGACCGAGAGAACCTGTCCGCTCACGCCTCCGGCCATGGGGCCGCTTATTACGGAGCCGGCAGGGAAGGGCTGTCCGCTTTGCAGCTTCATTTCAGCGACGCTGATAAAGGGAGTAGTGGCATTGGAAGCTTGATCGGTCTCGATGAAAAAGGCATCCGTCGCGGAAATTGGATAGACGTCGTAGTTGAGAGTGGCGAAAGCGCTTAGTTGAAACTGGCAATGAGTAGCATCCGGCCCGGATTGATAGCTGCCGGAAAGCGCGGTGCCGCCTGTGCTACCGACCGCCTGCGAACCGGTATAGTTTGCATCTATTTCTGCAGGGCCGAGACTTCCTACCGTAGCCGGCGAGATGGGCGGAACAGCTGTGAAAACGCCAGCGAACGCCAGCGTGCTCGCCGAGTTGCCTCCGGCCGACGACTGAAATCCAGTGCCACCGAAGGCATAGTTGCCATTGTAAGTGGAACTAGTGCTGTTGACGACGCAAGTGGTAACGCTCTGCATTTCCAGCCGCCCAGAACCCTGCGTGCCAGTCGAATCGAATTCCACCATGCGGCCGTGACTGCCGGGAGTGTTGCCTGTCCCGGACGCGTCAATCGCAAACGCATAAATGGGCGAACCGGTGACGTTCGTGAAAGTAATCGCGCCGCGCCCATCCTGGCCCACGGTGTAGGTCCCTTGAAGGTTCGGGTAATTCACGGGCATGCCGTTCAGGGCATTGTAATCTGCTTCGCCGGCCGTGATAGTGCCGTTGCCATTCGCGGTGAACACCCCGGCCGCCGCCACATACCCGCCGGAATTATTTCCGCTGAAAGTAAACGCGTAATTGCCGCTCAAGAGCGAAAGATTTTGCGGAGGCGTCACAGACAGCGTGAAATTCTGCGTGATCACCGCCGGCGTTGGCATGGTGCTATCAGTCACTGTCACGCCGAACGTGTAAGTGCCCTGCGTGGTCGGCGTGCCACTCAGGTCTCCGCCCGCACTGAACATGAGGCCCGGCGGCAAAACTGCGCCGCTCGCCAGCGTAAAAGTGTAAGGAGACGTGCCGCCAGTGGCCGCAAATTGCACGCCAGCATACGGCACATTTATCGTGCCCGATGGCAGCGGCGACGTAGTGGTAAACGCCAACGAACTGACTACGATCGTAAGCGGCCCAGACGTGCTGGTTTCGCCGACGGCATCGGTAACCGTGATCGTCACAATGGATTGCCCCGCCGTGGTCGCCTTCCCCGTGATATTCACCGTGCCGGTCTTGCTCGAACCCAGAGACAATCCCGCCGGCAGTGTCCCGGATGCGATCGTCCACGCGAGTGGCGGCACACCGCCCGTCGCGGTCACCGGCGCCGTGTAAGACGCGTTCAGAGTGGCCGTAGGAAGCGAAGTCGTGGTGATCACCGGCGGCGGCTCAATCTTCACGGTCAGCGTCGCGAACTGCTTCGGAAAATCCACGGACGTCGCGGTGATGGTGACGACCGTCTCAGCCGTAACCACGGCCGGCCCAACGTAAGTCCCGGTGGTGCTACTCAACTGCGTCAGCGTTCCGGTGCCCGCAGGGCTTGCCGAAAACGTGACGCCGCCGTTTTGCGCGGTGTCGTTCAGGACCGTCGCGCTCAGCGCGATGGATCCGTTCTGCCCGATAAATTGGGTGCCGCTGGGCGAAATCGTTACTTTATTGAACGTGGAAGGAGTGCCGGAGCAGGCGGCCAGCTGGAACAAGGCGAAAGTCAGGAAAACAAGCAAACTGGTAAAGCGGGCGCGGCTCTTCATGGCGCCTCCTTCGGTCGACACGCATACGATTGCGGTTGGAATCACCCGTAATATTTAGACATGAAAGGCAATGCAGCCGCTGGAAAATGACCGGGCTGAATGGCGTATCAAGCAACTGGCTGGAAGGACAGAGGGCAAAAATGGGGTGTAACGAAGGCGAGAAACGCCACGTCACGGCGGGTGTCGGCTCTTCGGGGGCCGGGGTTCCAACCGTGGCTGGATCGAAGCGGATCGGTAGGGGCACGGCATGCCGTGCCCGCCCCTTGTAACTCTACTCGGCGGCTTTTGGTCTTACGTTGTCATCCCCTGCCGGCGGGTTTCATTTTACCTGACCGGTTGCGGTTGTACGTTGTCATCCCGCCTGCCCTGAGTGCCGTCGCGGAGGGACCGAGGGATCTCTCTTCGCTGGCAACTCCTCTACTTCGCCGCAGCAGCAAAAATCTCCAGATGCGCCGCTGCACCCGCCGCAGCCACATCCACATTCAACTCCACGGGAATCTTCACCGGCGGCAAACAAGTCGTGTCGTTGCAAGCCTGGTAACGCAAAATCACCGGAATCTTCACCGGGCCCACCGGCGCTCCAGCCTCCGCCACCAGCCGCAGCTTAAATGTCACGCTCCCGGTATACACGTCCAGCGGCTTGTCCGGCGAAAATGAAAATTTCTCCTGCCGACCCGCCGGATAAATCGTATCCACCAGCTTGAAACCCTCCGGCAGCTGCGGCGTCAAAGTCGTCGCAATCAAATACTCATCCGTTGGCTTGTGCGAATTCACATGGTAGCCGCCGCGAATCTCCGCCACCACGGCCGCCTGAAATTCCTTTCCCCGCGGAACCGGCTCCATGGAAACAAAACTATGCGCCTTCACAATGCTAGCCGCGTTAGGCACCGCCGCCGATTCCTGCGCCGGCTCCGCAGCGGCCAAGCCCACGCGGGAAATCGCAGCACTAGCCGCCATCACGCAAATAAACGCCACGCAGCCCGGAAACACACGCCGCGCGCTCATACCTGAATCGCCGTCCCCAATTTCTCCGTCAGAATCCGGCTCATCACCTGGTTCAACGTCTCCCCGGTTTTTTCCTGCACAAACGCCTGCGCTGCATCCGACCACCCCAGCTTGAAACTCGTCGTCAGCGCCGAAATCCATATCTGCCGCACCGGCGCGTTCGGGCTGATCACAAACCGCGTCTCATCTTCATCCTCGAACTCGATCTCCAGCTTCCCGCTCCCGCCTTCCACCTCGAAATCGTTCTCGTCGCCAATCTCCAGCAAACGCTTCCGCAAAGCCTCAAACGCCGCATCACTCTTCTTCTGAAATTCGTGCTCGTCCATCAAAGCCATAAAAATAATCGCCCCCGAAAATCCCGCGTCCGACTTTCTCCGTGTCCTCTGAGTTTTTCTCTGTGCACTCTGCATTAAGCCTTTGCCGTAAGTCTTCTCTGCGTACTCTGCGTCTCTGCGGTAAAAGCAGTTGGCTGGGGTACGTCTCTGCCTCTCTGCCTCACAGTAACGACTTAATCTCCGCATCCAAATCATCCCGCGAAGCCAACCCAATGTACCGCTTCACCACTTTCCCATCCCGCGAGATCACAATGCTGGTAGGCAATCCCAGCAACCCCCCAAACTTCCCCGCCAAATCGTCATTCCCCAAAACGATCGGATAATTCATCGTCAACTTCTTCCCATCCACATCGAATTCCGTCTTCTGCACAAACGGATCGACCACGCTCTTCCCCTCGTCATCCATCGCCACGCCCAAAAGCGTGAAGCCCTTATCCGCATACTTCTGCTGGAATTCAATCATCCACGGAATTTCCACCTGGCAAGGCTCGCACCACGTCGCCCAAAAATTCACCACCACGACTTTCCCCTTCAAGGTCGCCAGCGGCACATCCTTCCCCGACAAATCCTTAAACGTAACGTCCGGCTCATTCGCCAAAGTCTTCGGCGTGGTAGCTCCATTCCCCGATTTGCACCCGACAAAAACAGCGGCAAGCCCGGCCGCCACCACGAAGATCAAAAATAAATTCCACCGCGTTCGCATCCGCCAGACTCCCATCACAACGAAAATTTATTCAGAAATCCCAACTTGCCCGATAGCCACGTCAGCCGGTTCAAGAATACCAGCCCGCCCACCGCCAGCAGCAGCACTCCGCTGAAAACTTCCACCGTATGCAAATGCCGCCGAAATTTTTGATAAAAACGCAGAAACCCGCCAATCCCCAGCGCCGTAATCAAAAACGGAACCGCCAGCCCCGCCGAGTAACACGCCAGCAGAAATATTCCCTGGCCCACCGTCTCGCGCGTCGCCGCCACCGCCAGGACGCTCGCCAGAATCGGCCCAATGCACGGCGTCCAGCCGAACGCGAACGCGAACCCCATCAGAAATCCGCTCACCGCTCCCGGCTGCCCGCCCATATTCCGAAAATGTACGTCGCGGTTCAGCCAGCGCGTCAGCGAAGGCCCCAGCAAAAAAATCAGCGCGATGGAAAAGAAATGAATCGGCTTCAACTCCGCACCGAATAATCCAGTGCGCCACAGAAGCAGCCCGCCCACCGCCGCCAGCACCACGCCGATCACCAGGCCGACGCGGACGGTGATTTTCGCGAGCCATCCGATCAAGTGCAGCCCAAACATCACAATCAACGCCCCGGCCACCGGCGCCAGAATCGCGCGATTCCGCAGCAAAAAAGATCCCACCGCGCTCGCTGAAGCTCCAAACGCGATAAACACCACCGAAAATCCCGTCACGAATGCGCACGCGGAAAGCAGCAAACCGCCGCGCGGCGTCTTCCCCTCTTTCAATTGCTCCACGCCAATGCCTGAGAGCATCGAAATGTACCCTGGCACCAGCGGCAGCACGCAAGGCGAAAGAAAAGACACCAGTCCCGCCAAAAACGCCGCAAATATGGAAACGTCCATCAGCTATTTTTCCGTTCGTTCATTTAGGTGAGCAACTCAACCGCTCAATCGCCCAACCGCCGCGCCCTCAACCACCAATTTTCCCACATCCCTTAGACGCGTGCCCGCGCTTTTTGCCGCCGCGCTTGTGCGAGGGAAATCCCTCCACCTGCCGCCGCAACCCATCACCCTCACGCCATGCGATCGCGCCTAACCCCAATCAACAGAGGCCGCAAACTCTGGCGCGCCAAATGCTATCCCCCACCACAAGGGCTTGCCAGCTGGAGCCGGGCGCGGTGACCAATATCACTCCCTCGGTGGCGGGCCCAAAATTTTCGCAACACCGCATTGACCGCCGAAGGAGAGCCATGACGCCCAACCAGGTCACCCTCACGCGAGTCGGCGCCGCCTTCGCCGCGGTCGCTCTCTTCACGCTCTTCGGCAACTCACTCGCCGCCGACTTCGCCGCCGTCCTTCTCACTATCGCCGCCATTGCACTCGACGGCCTGGACGGCTACCTAGCGCGCACCCGCAACCTCGCCACTCCTCTCGGCGCGCAACTCGATATCCTCGGCGACCGCGTCGTCGAAAATCTCTTCTTCACTTTCTTTGCCGTCAGCGGATTGATCTCGCTCTGGGTCCCCGTGCTCTTCTTCGTGCGCGGCACGCTCACCGATCTCCTCCGCTCCCTCGCCGCGCGCACCGGCCGCAGTGGCTTCGGTACAAATTCGATGCTCGAAACCTGGTGGGGACGCAAGCTCGTCGCCTCCCGCGGAAGCCGTGCCGCCTACGCCGTCCTCAAATGCATCTGCTTCTGCTATCTCGGCCTGCTGCTCCCGGCCACGCACATCACCGCTCCGTGGCTCAACTCTTCGCTCCTTCACGCGCTCGCGCTAGCAGGCCAATTCCTGGTCGGCGCGACAGTAACCTTTTGCATCCTTCGCGCAGTCCCAATAATTTGGGAAGGCCGCCGCTATCTCGCCGCCGCGCAGCAAAAAACTCCCGCGCGCGTTGCCGTGCAGGCCACGCGATGACCGCACCCGGACAAAATATCGGCGCGTTCTTCGACTTGGACGGCACGCTGCTCCCCGCGCCCTCCCTCGAATGGCGTTTCATCGGCTACTTGCTCGAACGTGACGAAATCTCCATCACGCGCGCAGCCCGCTGGCTAGCGTATTTCGCAAAAAATATCCTGCGCAATCCACACGATGCCATCGAAGGAAACAAGTTCTATCTAGCCGGAATCAACGAGTCGCTGGCAAACGACTGGGAACGCACGCTCGCACCCACTTCCGCGCACGAAGATTCTCTCCCGCTCTTCGCAGCAGGCCTCGAACGCATTGCCCGGCACCACACCCAAGGCCACCAAATATTTCTGATCACCGGCACCCTGGCCCCGCTAGCGCAAATAATCGCCGGGCGAATCGCGGCACAAATCCAAGCCCCAATCGAAGTCAAAGCCACACAACTGGAACTCAAGCCCCAAGGGTGGCACAGCCACTCCTGGCTGTGCTCTGCAACCCAATGGACCGGCCGCCGAGCAAGCCAGCAAATGAGCAACAAAGCCAAAGCAAACGCCCTCAAAGCGCTAGCCAAAACGCACAGTATCGCTCTATCCCAAAGCTATGCCTACGGCAACACCACCTCCGACATCCCCATGCTCGAATCCGTAGGCCATCCCCAAGCAGTAAATCCGAAAACACGCTTCGCCGAAATCGCAAAAAGGCGCAGATGGCCAATCCTCAACTGGCACGAATTCGCAGCAACAGGGGCCCGAAGCGAACATGTAGCGCAATTCGCCGAAAAGGCCTCCCAATGATCCGCGCCTCGCAGCCATCTGGGAGTGCGGCAGCTTGCTGCCGCCGTGCCCAGCGATCCGCTGGCACCAGGTTCCTGCGCTTAGCGCACCGGAACCCGCCGCGCCCCGCAAAGGAACCCCAAATCTAATGTCCTCCCTCCCCGCAACAACCGACATCCACGCGCTCCCCGCAAAACACTGGCTCTCCCAGTACCTGACAGAAGTCCGCCAATCCTGTACCGCCTTCGAACAAGTCACCTTCGCCTACTTAGCTTGGCTCGAAGCGCTACTACTAGCCTTCCACCACAACATCCCCCCCGCCGCAAAATACGCCGCGCTTCATCTAGCCATCGCCGCCGCCATCGCCCAACTCACCTGGTCCGCCGCCCGCTCAAAAAATCCAGCGTTACAGTTCGCCCGCAGCTGGTACCCGTTACCGCTCTACATCTTCTTCTTCGAAGAACTGCAAAACCTAGTCCACGCCATCTTCCCCAACTGGTTCGACCGCTGGCTAATCCAATTCGATTACCACCTCACTGGCGTACATCCCTCGGTCTGGTTAGCGCGCTTCGCCAATCCCGCGCTGAATGACGCGATGCAATTCGCCTACATGACTTACTTCCTCTATCTCGTAATCCTCCCCGCCATCCTCTACGCGCAAAAAAACCGCGAAGCCTTCTGGACCGTAATGACCTCCACAGCCATCGCGCACTACTCCGTCTACGTAATCGCGATCCTCTTCCCCATCGAAAGCCCCTACTTCGCTCTCGCATCCCTGAATCCCGCCCCGCTAAAAGGCGGCGCGTCCACGGCAACCATCGAACTCATCGAACATTTCGGGCGAGTCCACGGCGCCGCGTTCCCCAGCGCCCACGTAGCCGGCTCCATGGTCGCCATCCTAGCCGCCCGCCGTTACAAACCCTGGCTCTTTTGGCTCTGCCTGCCATTTTTCGCCAGCATGTGCGTAGCAACAGTCTACGGCCGCTACCACTACATCGCAGATGTCCTAGCAGCCCTGGCAGTAGGCGCAGCAGGTTGGGCCGCAGGTCAGTTCCTAGTGGCCCGCCGCAGCGCTTCAACAGAAATTGTTCAACGTGTCGGCTGAAAAATAGCGAGGGATGTCATCCCGCTTGCCCTGAGAGAGTTGGCGAAGGGACCACAGGGAGGGATCTGCTTTTCGCGATCGCCGCTAAAAAACTCGACCGCTCGTCACTCAATCTCAGAAAATCTTCTCCGCCCGCCGCAAAGTCCCCAACGACCCCAAATTCGCAATCCGGAACGCCACCAAATACTGGTTCTCATTCCGAATCGTCCCAAACGAAAATCTCCGGTATTCAAATCCAATCCCGCAGCACGAACCGTTGTAACTCACTTCCGCGATCTGATTTTGAAACGTGGAGTTCGTGATGTCGTAGCTCGCCCCAAACGTGGTATTGAATCCCGGCCGCGTCAGGTCGCCATAGCCAATCAGCGCCCGTATCTGGTTCGACCGCGGCTCGAATATGAAGCCCGGCGGATTATCCTGCACCGGCGTCGGCAGATTGATCGCCGAAATCTGCGCCAGCGTCAAAAATGACTCCTTATACGGTTTCAGTTTCAGCAACGCTCCGATCGCCGTCAATTTCCCTCGTTGCGGATCGAAATTCACAATCACCTGCGTATCCCAATGTTTCCCCGGCTCAATGCGCAAATCGCTCACGATCGGCGAAAAATGCCGCGGCTCATCCGCAAATGCAAACGGCGTCAATTCATCCGTCGCCTGAAACACATTGCGCTGCCCCGCGATCAGCGCGCCTCCAAAATTGGGATCGAAAAAACGAATCTGCGCGAGGCGCCAGCTGACCACCTCTTCCGCGCTCCCATCCTTCTTTCTCCGGTACAGCCGCTGCGTGATTCCGTACTCGATTTGGTTCGTGTCCGTCAGCGTTTCGTCTTCGTCGAACCGCACGATGTTGTTGAAGTTGTTCACTCCGTTCACGAAGCTGTATTGCAGGTCCGGTTCGATCACGTGTTTCCACTTCGTCCCGGACTCCCCATCGCCCCACACGCGCTCGATCGTCGGCGGCCGTATATCCACCGTCAGCTCTTCCGTTTCGCGCCACAATCCCACGTCGACGAACGACCCGTTCTGCACCTGTCCGCCGTAGTACGTCGAACGCATCGTAAATGTCGGCGTCACCCCCACCCACGGCCCCCAGTGAAACGGCATCGTCACGCTCGGTGCAATCTCACTCCGCTCCACGAAATTCGGCGTCTCAAAATTGGTCACGTTGTTCGAGCGGTGCGCCGCGTCCGAAAACACATCGAACGAAAAATAAAATGGCAGCTTCTCCCAAGGTGCCTGATCCACGGAACTCAAACGCACTTCCGGCGCGGTGCGCAGCGACACATACTCATTCACCGGTGTCGTCGTCGTGGTGGCGCTTAGATAGTTCTGATAGCTTAGCGCCGCCACGTTCAAGCTGAACCCGCGAAAATTATTCGTCAGGAACGCTTGGTTCCGCACTTCCGAGTTCACCGCCTGCGTGTATGTTTCGCTGAACGCCAGCCGGTACGTCAGCGACGACAAATTATCCAAATCCGCCACCGCCCGCCAGCCGTCCGGCAGCAACGCCGTAAAAAGCAAACGCGCCTCATGTCCGCCCTGGTTGATCAATTCGCCGGTGGACTCCCGCAGCCCGCGATCCACCACTCCGTTGTACGTCACGTCCAGCCGGGCATTTTCCCACGGACGCATTCGCAGGTCCCCGCGCTGCGCCCAGCCGCGCCGGCTGTAGTAATTCGCGCCCAGCGTCAAGTCCGTCCAATCGTTCGGCGCCCAATACCCCGCGTCGCCGAAAATAAATCCCTTGCTCGTGCTGTCCCCGATGTCCGGAATCAAAAGTCCGGAGGCGCGCTGTTTCTCCGCTGGGAACGTGGCATACGGCAGGTACAGCACCGGCACGGAAAACAGCCGGAAGTTGCCGTTTTCCAAATGCACCGAAGTCTTCATGTAAACGGTCGCTTCCGGCGCATAAAATTTCCATGTCGGGCGGTCCGGCTTGCACACCGTCATCCACGCCTTGTGTACGCGGTACGTAGTCGGATCCAGCCGTTCTGCTTCCTCCGCCTCGAAATAAATCGGATTGGGACTGATCAACAGTGTCGGTGTCGCATGCCTTTGAACCGCAAAAGTAGCGCGCACGTGATGAAAAGTTCCGCGCCCCGTGTTCACTTCGTAGCGCGCGTCCTCCGCCTCCACGTGCTGCGTCTCGTAATCGAGTTGCACGTGGCCATGCGCCGTCACCACCTGTGTATCTTCGTCGTATTCCACGTGGTCCGCACGCAAACGCGTGTTCTGGTACCGTACGTCCACATCCCCATCCGCGTAATAAATCCGGCCCACCTGCCGCTGCTGCTTCGCTTCGAGCGTCGCTTCCTGCTCCGCGCCCCCGGCTGCTCCCGGCACCACTCCGCGCGCAACGCCCTTGGCGGGCGTGCCTGGATTTTTGACCGTGCTTTGATTTTGGGATTGTGCCGCTGCATTCCCGCCGCTCTGCGCCCCAGCCACACCCGCACCGGGAAGAAAAATCACAGCCAGCAATGGAAGAAGCACGAATCTGCGAAGAAGTGACAAGACAATTGCGCTCGGCATGCCTAAGAGAACCGCATCAATCTCGCGAAAAAAGAAAGTCGAGCCTAACACGCGCACCGCGACCCCGCAATCAACTCCCCACGTGCACGCGCACGAATTTACGACGCAGCAAAGATTCGCTGGGAGTGCGGGAGCTTGCTCCCGCCTTCGCAAGGCGAGGCTCGCCTCGCCGCTGTTTGCACGCCCTCGCACGCAGCCATAGTGCTGGAGTCTCACAATCAACCGGCCGCGCATTTCGCAGCTCACCCAACCTCGCACGTAGTCACTCCACTAAGACCAACTCTCCTCCCCGGTAGTTGCCTGATACGCCCAAATCAATGCCAATTCCCCAGACCCATCGTTCCCGCAACGTGCTACCATACTCGCGTTCCGTCACTGGAACTACCGCAGCGCAAAACGGACCAGTGATACAAATTTGCTCGCAGTGCGGCGCGCTTTTGCTCGAGCCCGCCGAAAAATGCACTTTCTGTGACGCCCCGCTCGTCGTCGCCAGCGACGAGACTTTCGAGCCTGTCCCTGTGGGTGTATCCGCTCGCGCGGAGTCTCCCGCTAATCCCGCCATCTCCGTCGAACCCGAATGGCGCATGGAAGTCTCGCGCCGCCTGGAAGCCTATCGCGTCCGCCGCGGCCGCCCGCGCCCCGACGACTCCCAATCCGGCCTGCCGTTCGCGCCGGCTTCATCCGATTATGGCCGGCCGACCGAGGAACTCGAACTCACCGAGCGCCCGCGCGTTCGCCTCACGCAACGCGTCGCCCCGCGCAAGTCTCTAAACGAGCGCGTCGAAATCAATATCCAACCCGAGCTCGATTTCTCCAGCTCTCCAGACGACCGCGCGCATCCGCAAAATGCTATCGTCCCCGTCGCCGATCTTGCCGAACGCCGCCGTGCCGGCGCCCTCGACGCCCTTTTCCTCGCGCTCACCTACGCCGCTTTCCTCGGTCTGTTCCGCTCGCTCGGCGGTGAGGTCGTGCTCGCCAAAGTGGACGCCATCGTCTACCTCGCCGCGTTCTATCTTTTCTACGCGCAATATTTTTTCTTGTTCACCACCTTCGCCGGCGCCACGCCCGGCATGCAACTCCGCGGCATCACCATCGTCCGCCTCGATGGCAGCTTGCCGGACACGCGCCAGCTCCTCTGGCGCAGCTTCGGCTATCTGCTTTCCGGCGCTACCATGATGTTGGGATTTCTCTGGTCGCTCTGGGACGAAGACCACTTCACCTGGCAGGATCGCATCAGCCAAACTTACATCACAGCCGCCACTCCGCTGATGGAAGTAGGCGCCTACGAAGTCCACCCCACCCACCGCCGTCTAGCCCACAAATAAAACACGGTTCAGCGCGAACTTAAAACACGACGTGGGTGCCCCACCCTTCCGCAGTTGAAGGGTGGGGCTTTTGCGATCCACAGGCAAATTCAAAACGCTACCAGGGTAGGGGGCGACATGTCGGCTGTCGCAGCGGGCATCTTCGTTTTCAGCTGAAACTTCAGGAGGGCTATTCGTACTCGTTCACTGCCAATCGGGGAAACCCAGCTTATCGCGCTTGACGATCCGCAACGTAGACAAAGCCTCTTTCAACGCCTCGTGCTCCTCCCCTCCATCATCCTTCCGATGCAATTCCTGCAGACGATCGAGGATCAACCCCTCCACTTGCTGCAGCTTCTCAGACAATTTTTCCGGATCGGTCTCCTGCTTCAATTCCTGCAACACCGCTTGCCACTCGCGATCTTTCGTTTCTTGGTCGCTCATCGTCCTCGTTCCTGTCGGAATCCCCATCAATCCGCCGCGACTCCGTTTGGACCATGGGAATTAATCACCATTTTATTGCCCGTACGCATGTCCAGGATCACGTACTCACCCGGCGCACTCATCGCGAATTTCTGCACGTGCGCCGTCGCTTCCTCCATCGTCCTCGCCGCCGCTCGCCACAACACGGACCCGCTCGGTTCCTTCTGAAATACGTCGAATAGAATTTTGGTCACAGAGTTGCCCCCTCAGCGGCTGCGATTACCGCCTCCGGCAGACCGTCCGTCTTCCGCTTGCTTCCCGAATTCTTCAGCCTCGCTTCTTTCCGCTTCAGCTCTTCCGCCGCAATCTTTCTGGCAACCGCCAGCGGTACCTGTTCGAAAACTGTTTTTCCTTTGATCATGACGCTCCTTCTTTCCCGTCGCCATCCACCGTAACCGGCTTCCGCTCGTACGGGCTAAATCTTTTGGCCTCCGCTGTTCGCTTTCTCTCCACGAACCCGCGCCGTTAGCGACACCCCCGCACCTTTAGCGCACCTCCCCCCGCCCTTGTGTGCGGCCGATACGGTCTCGGCTCGTCTGGATTACGGACCGTATTTTTTGCTTGACAAACTTTTTCACGATTCGATACGATAGCGCTACGTTAGTTTAATGACTTCATCGTGAGAGGTGATACATGCCAAACTCGCGCAACAAAAACGTTCCGATGCACTTTAAAACGATGGTCCAGTCCGATGTCCCCCAGGGACGCAACGGCAAGCACAAGCTGATCGTCACCACCATCCTCGACGATCTCGATCAACTCCAGGACGGCGCCGCCCTGAAAGTCCCGATCTCCGGTCTCGCCGCCTCCAAGGAAAAAATCCGCTCGGCCCTCAATCGCGCCACCCGCAAAGCCGGCCGCAAGGTAGCCACGGCCACGGACACCACGTTCCTCTACGTCTGGAACGTCCCCGACTAGCACTAACGGCCGCAAATACAGGAGTGTCGAAAAATCCAAAAGACCGGGGCTGCACAACCTCTCAGCAGTTGAAGGGGGATTTTCTGCAGTTACGGAGTGAGCGATCTCGTCGCAAAAGTGCTTAGCCGCTCCCTGCTAAGCATCACTTTTTTCATTGCGGCGGCGTGGGCGGTGGCGCATCTCCGGGCGTCGAACCCTCGGGTCCAGTTGCCGGCTTTTTTCCCGCAGGCTTTCCGCTCCGCGTAGTGGCACTCGAACCTTCGCCTTGATCGCGCGTAAGGAACGGAAACAACGGAAGCAGCTCAAATGGGTCGTATTCGCGAGCCGACACCGGCGCAGCAGGCGTCGCTTTCAGCAATGTGATCTGATTGCTCCAGGGGTCCAGCTTCACGCGCGTGCCCATGCGAACCGCCGCCGAGCGGTCGGACTTCCCGCTCCGCTGACTTGCGCTCGGGCCTGCTAATTCGCTGCCCAAGTTCGCGCGGTCGCCCACACGCGGACTGATAAGAGCAGACAGAACTTTGTGTTCGCTGGCCACTTGTTCAAGAAACAATCCCGGGGTATCGAGCTTGGCTTTGTAAGGCGAATTCCGCAGCAGTTCGAGCGCCTTCTGGTTCATCGCCTGAATTTCGTTGTCGCTGTACTTCAACATGAAGTGCCCGGACTCGCTAAGTCTTTCGAGACTTGAACCCTCGTGAGACTTCCGATCCGTCTTCACCGGCGCGTTCACAAGTATCGTCGCCATTTCCTGCGCCAGCATTGCCGCAAGGCTTGCTTCGTCCGGCAACGCGTCCAGCAATCCGCGGCTCAGCACGATCGTGTGTCCAATCGAAAATGATTCGAGCGTGGTAGTCAGCAGCGTGCGGCAGCGAATCTCCGGCTGAATGTCCAGATTGTTGGTCACTTCCAGGTTGTTGATCACGATTTCCATCACGTGATCCAGTTCCCCATGAGGCGCGAGCAAGCCCATAACCTGTAACTCCGTAGTCGTTCTGTTTGCCGCTTCAAGCTGCGCTTTGCGCTCGGCTGCCTGCGCAGACGCCTCGCTAGACTCTTTGTCCTTGCGCTCGCTCGCCGCGGATGAATCATCCGACGCCTCCTGCAAGTCCTCTTCCCCATAGCCACGTTTCACGCCGTAGCCCCAGAAGCGGATTTGCGACTTGAAGCGGACCTCATGCTCTTTGCCCTCCGATTCTTCCGCATAAATGTACGCGGGAAGCCAAATGTTAGGCTGCAGGTTGAAGCGCCAGCTATCAAAATGCACTTCTCGACCTGTCGTTCCCTCCTTCGCACCATGGACGCCGTTGAATCGCACGATCGTGAAATTCTGATCCTCTGCCCAGATGCGCCCTCGGAAACGCTCGTCGCCCCCGCCGGAAAGTGGCGTGACATCGAACACCACACAGCGGACGTCGCCGAGGAATTCCCGCCGGACGTATTCGAACTCGTAATGTTCGCGATCGAATCCGTTCGGATCCGCGTACACCATCTTCAAAAAGTCGTCTTCCCTGTGCGACCCGGACTTGCCTATCAATCGTCCTACGTGCTCTTTGTCGCTGCTCAGGAATCGCTGCTCCACCACACCTTTCGCGAGATTGGCGGAGCCCAGGTAATAGTGGTCGCCCACCGGGACCGCCCCCGTATTGGCGTCCGGCTTCATGTCTTGAATGTAGGTTTCCATCACCGGATTGAAGCGCCATATCGTCGCGACTTCGTCATGCTCCCGCGCAATCACGCGATCAATCGCCTGATCCACGGTAGTAACAGACGCAGAAGTAGAACGCGGAGCGGAATTCGTTGGGCGGGATTGGTCAGCGCGCTGGGTTTGCGCCTCGCCGGGCGCAACACAAAGCAGCGTGCCAGCTAGGAAAACAAAAAGTAAACGATGTTTCGAGGTAGGCATCCGGGAGCACGCGAACAACTATAGTGTGCACGGAATCGTACGTCATAGGGTAGTTCACGGCAAGAAGTTCGTACCCCGCATGTCGCGTAAAATACCCGACGCGCGCTGTCGTGCGGCGGATTTGGCCTATGAAGCGGCCGCTGCGTTCCGCGAAAGTCGCGGATTGCAGCGGGCATCCTGTGTGTCCTCGCACGATCCGCTCGCCTCCCAATCGCTCGACGGGTCCGTAGGGGCGCTGCTTGCTGCGCCCGCCTTTCGTATCGCCGGCGCGACGGTTCCCCATGCTAGCGAATTCACAGCCCTCTCACCAACCAGCGCCTGCGGCGCGGCAGAAGTTAGCCCAGCGCGTAAGCGCTGGGAAAAACGCAAAGAGAATCTCAAGCGCCGTAGGTGCGACACAAGCCACGCTAGCCTCGTGCTCTAACTACGCGGATTTTAATGCTGAATCTCTCTGCGCAAATCGAATCTTCGCCTTCGCGGCCTCTTCTTCCCGATTCCGCGGGGACGAATTCGTCTTGAGCGAATGCAAAAGCCGCGTAGACGCCTCGGCAATTTCATCCACAGCAGCCTCGAACGCAATCTCGTTCGCCTTCGACGGCTTGCTAAATCCGCTGATTTTCCGCACAAACTGCAGCGAAGCATTCCGAATTTCTTCCGCCGTAACAGGCGGCTCGAAGTTGAACAAAATTTTGATATTCCTGCACATCGTCATCACCTCAACTGATACGGTGCGGTTTACCCGAGCTGCTCCATCTCCTGGAAGCGCTTCAACCCATCCGCGTCTGCCGGTCCGGTGGCATCACTTCCCATCCGAATACGGTGACCGTCCAGATCTTCCACATTCATTTCTCTCGTGCCCCAGGGCAAATTCGTGGGCGCCAGACGAATCACCGCGCCACTCCTCTTGTACTCCTCATGCAGCGCGTCCACATCCTCCGTGAAAATAGACATCCACACGCCCCGCTGCCCTTGCGCTCCTTCACACAGAAAAATCTCGACCTTACCCCGCGTAACGCAACCAAACGTCGGCGGATTACCCCAGTCCCATTTCTTGCTGAAGCCCAGCTTGTTGACGTAGTAATCCATGGACGCCGCAAAATTCTTAACATTCAAAATCGGAACCACGCACTCAAACTCATTCACGCGCCGACTCCTCCACGCACAGCCCTCAGCCCTCTTCGATCGCGGCCCAACATAATAACTGTATCAAACGGGTGGGCCACCCGGCGGAGATCTTGCCGGACGCCGCTACGAAATCGGCTGACCGTCCCGTCGCGGACGTTGTCGTAGGGGCGCTACTTGTCGTAGATCCTCCGCAGGAGGACCGCGCCTGCCTTTCGTGACGCCGCGGCACATCGTCAACGCGCGGCGATAACCCCTTTCAATTCAGAAAAATCGCGCAGCTCAAAAAGCAGTCCAAGCCTGCGACCTGCCGTTGACTTAGAAGCATCAAACAAGCGTACGACGTAATTGCCATTTTCAATCGACTAGCAGGAGAAAGGAAATGAAAGCTAACTTCCAATTCGCGTCGATTCTGGGCGCAGTATGCGTCTCAATTTTATTTAGCCTGCCCGCCAACGCGCGCCCAGCGAATCCACATCAGAATCAGACCACCCCCCAGGCGCAATCCGCCCCGCATGATAAGAACCCGAAACCTGCGACCAGCCCCGGCAAGGATGTGGGCAAGGGCGGTGAGGACATTGGCAAAGGCACAGCCAAGGGAGCAGGAAGCCTGGGCAAAGGCACCGCCGGAGCGGTCGGCAATGTCGCGACTTTGCACCCCGGCGCCGCCGCTGCCGATCTCGGCAAAGGCATTGCGGGAGCCGGCAAGGACGTCGGCGTCGGCGCCGGAAAAGGCGTGGGCAAGATCGGCGAAGGAAGCGCCAAGGGCATAGGAAAGCTGGGTGGCAAGATCTTCCACCACAGGGGGAGCAAGAACAAAGACAAGATCAAAGAATAATCCGACGGCTAAGCCGGCTCGCTCCCCGACGCCAACTAAAAAGCAAGATCCCACAGCTCAGGATTACGATGTCCTGCGCATCAGTGTAATCCGCGCCTACGTTCTCGGCATTGCCCACGCCAGTTATTCCCGGTTCTTCCAACACACGCCCACCGAATGGAAGGTGCGTCTAAACAACTCACTTCTATCCGCCTTTGGCTTTCAACCCAAATGTATTTGAAATTCCCGCAGACTCTAGTCGCTTATGCTTTGGTCCGGCCATCCTCTCGCGAGGTATCCGTCTGTGATTTGGGGCACTCTGCTGGAGACTCGTTCTGCAGCGGCGGAGTAATTGCAGTCCCGAAAAACTCCGCGCGCGCCTTTTCAAAAGAATCTTCCGTCATCCCATCCGATGGTGTCATTTCTGGCCTCCCGATCCCTGAACTCACCGACACAAGCAACAAGGCACCGTGAAATAGTGCACCTCAGGTACCACATCGTTTCATCTGCTGCGCAGAAATTTTGTTGCAGACAGGAAGGACTTAGGAGACTACAACACGCAAGGAACCACGGATTGCCGTGCGCCAGGTTGAATTTTCCAACGCCGTTGAATAATTCAACATGGATTAGGAAAGCGCCCCAGTCGCTCCACGGGTCCGAACGGGCGCTGCGTGTCGCAGATCCGCCGCAGGAAGACTGCGCCTGCCTTTCGCATCGGTGGCGCAACCTGCTGATGTTCGCGACCACGCATCCCCGTCACTGGCCCATCACCGACTCACCGCTTCATCGCCACACGCACCCTGTCATCCCGATAGAGCGGCGCAGCCGCGACGAGGGACCTCTCTTCGCTTCGAACGGCGGATGGCCAACCCTTCTACCTCACCGCGGCTCTGGCTGTAGATTCTGACCGTGTAGCGGCCGCTGTGTTCCGCGCCTTTTGCGGAATGCAGCGGGCATCCAATCATGGCGTCGCTTCCGCTTCGGACAAAGTGGTCGGGCGCTTGTGACCAAAACACGTTCGTTCCGGATCGAGGGCGCTATCGTTGCTAGTGTTTCGGTTCCTTGTCTTTGTCCTTTTCCTTTTGTTCCTTGGACGGCTTCGTCTCCTTCGGTGGCGGGTTAGGCTTTTTTGTTTCTGGCGCCGGCTGATGGGGAGCGGGTTTCGCCGCAGGAGGCGGCGTTTGTCTCGGTGTATTTTCGTGTGCCGGTGGAGTCGTTCTGCTCGGCGCTGGCTTCGCCTCAGGGGCCTCCTTCGTCGGCGTCGGCGGCTGATTTTCCCGTGTCGCGGGTTGGTCGCGTGCTGGCGGCTCGGTGGCGCGTTCCGCTGGTCGCTCGGCAGGAGCCGGACGCTCCGCGGGAGCTGCATTCGGCTTGTTAGGTTGAGCAGCCGGCGGTCTTGCGGCCGAGGGCTGCGCTGCCCTATTAGCAGGCGCGGTCGTTCTGGCTGGCGGCTGCGCTGGAGCAGGCTTCGCGTTCGCCATGGTCCGATACGCGGAAGGAGCCGCGGGCCCAGTGTGGCCGACAGGGATTGCGCGAGCCGATGGCGTCATCTTCGTTACAACGGGCCGACTGGCAAGCTTAGCGGGAGGGCGCGCAGAGGCTTTCACTGGAGCGTTTGGTCCAGCGACGGCACTCGGAGTGGGAGTGATGGCGGCAGTCTGCACGACGCGTGCATGTTGAATTTCTTGTGGATTTACTTGCACTGCCGCCTTCGCCACCGGCTCGCCATTCTGGAATGCGGTCCTTGAAACTGCAGTCACTGCTCCCGGCGAACTCTGGTACGTGTAAGTTTGGTTCACAACCGTGGTTCTGTTGATAACCGTGGTGTTGTAAATATTCGTGACGACCGTTCGATTAACCACACGGGAGTTCGTTACGTTCACATTTGTCATGTAGACGGCACTCACGTGATAGGAGGGCACCCACACATCGCGCGGCCCCAGCGGAAACCAGGCCACTCCCACCCCGGCGGGCCCACCGATGGCGATGCCCGCAGCGAACCCGCCTCCGCCGACGAATGCTACGAGCGCCGGGGCATACACCGGCCTCACGTACACGGCTCCCGCGACCGGAACGGGGCCAGGGACCCAGCCCCAACCGCCGCCTACGTACGCCCAGCGTCCATAATGAAAGGGAGCAAAGCCCCAGGGTTCATCCTCGACCCATGTCCAACCCCACGGAGCGACAAAAGCCCAGTGTCCGTAATGATAAGGCGCCCAGCCCGCCACAACGCCGTTTGGATACCACACCGGTCCATAAGTCGGGTCGGTGCGCCACGTGCCGTTATCGTCGAGATCCTCATAACCGATAACATCGGGCGAGACGTACCGCGCTGACATGAATCTGTTTTCGCGTTGATCTCGTTGCTCGTTCCATTGTTCGAACGCATCCGGCCCGGGCACCTCCTCCGCGTCGTAACTAACCTGGTCCGTTCCGGAAAAAGTGTATTGCTGTCCCGGCGCCACGTCGTACGCCTGTCCGCCCGCCGTTACTTCTCCCGTGCCGTTCTCGACGGTAACGACGCTCGATGTTCCATCGGGGCTCACGTCCACTCGATACTCACCGGGACGCAGGATCGAAAGCGCCAAGTTGGGCGTGTCGATTTCGTAGTTTTCATTGTCTTCAAGACGCAGGACGCGAAGTTCCGCCGAGCCCTGCGCCACTTGGATCTGCACCGCTTGATCGGCGAGGTTCAAAAAAGATATTCCAGTCTGCGCGGAGATCCGCAGCACGCTACCGCCCAGATGCAGTTCTCCCAGCGAGTCTTGATCGGCCCAAAGTTGGTCGCCGGTAGTCAGCGGGCGATTGGGATTTGCCGTCACCCAATCGGACGTCCCGGCTGGTTGAAAAGAGATGTCGCCCTGGATGTAATTCAGCCGCGCAACTCGGCTGGGGGGATCTTGATTAGCGTCTTGAGCCCGCAGCGACGTCGGTAGGGCGAGCAACATTGCCAACGACATGAGCGTGAGCGAAAGCACACAGTTTTTGCTGGAACGATGCTTGTTCAAAGGATCTCCTCCGTAATTGTCTTTTCCGCCATCCGAACGAACCCGCAGTACGAACATTAGTTGCACGCTCAGAAGTTCAAAACAATCATTTTTATTCCCGAACCGCCCCGTTGGGGCCCGATTTGGTCAGTTCTAGCCTGGCGAAATTATCCCGCGCCGTTTCGCACGAACAAAATACGACGAAGCGTGTATTTTCCAGCGCGCCGAGAACGGACTTGCGGCCGCCGGCCAAATGGCGGATTGCGGACTGCTTGCGCTACAGTTCCGGCGTCACAGAATATACAGCGTACCGTGGATGGGACTGACGGCTCCGCGTCTCTAGAGTGGCTTGACATCAACCAATCCACAAAGGAGACATCCGATGACGCAAGGGAACAAGGATGAAGCCAAGGGAAAGTTCCACGAGGTAAAGGGCAAGATCAAGGAACGCGTGGGGCGAGCGACGAAAAATCCCAACCTCGAAGAGGATGGGCAGGACGAAAAAGTGGCGGGGAAGATCCAAAAGAAAATTGGTCAAGTGGAAAAAGTTTTCGAGGAATAGCGCGGTACAGCTATTACGAAGTCCGGGCCATTCCGCGGTTAGAAGCGCGCTCGCGTCCAATCTGAAATCGCGCGACGCCAAGGAGCTACAGTGAGACGTCCGACGAACATCGCCATCATCGCGGCCGTTATGTATGCCGGCGCAGCGGTTGCGGCCCTGGCAGCACTGGCGTTTTTTGCCCTGGCCTTGTTAGTTGCGACGGGAGACAAAAGCGGAGAGCCGATCTCCGTCGCGTTGATCGGGATGGGCGTCTCGGGCGGTTTTGCGCTGTTGATCTTGGCGCTGCTTGCTACATCTCTGGGAATGGGCCTGCCGGAATTTCGCGGCTGGGCCCGCTCTGTGCCAGCTGCGGAAATGCTCAGCGCTCTTGAATTACGCGCGCGCAACGTTCTTACTTCGGCCAGTCGCTCTCGTGCCGCCGTGTTTCCTTCACGAAGCAAGAATCACAAACTCTCGTTCCGTCCTTCAAAGTAAAGTCAACCCTGCGCGTCGGATCAATTTCAGCGCCGCACTTCCCTCAAACATCTTGGCTCGTTTCATTCATCGCGACCTCACACGCCGGCGAAACAGGTTCTTAAGCACGACCAGGCCGATGGCTAACCTTTCCACCGGAGCCGCGACGGCCATTGAATTTCGGGGTTCCCCATCCTTCCCGAAGTTTGGGAAGGGTGGGCGCTCTTGAATTCGCTTCAACGCGCCCTTGACACAGACAAGTACAGGCACCCGACAGCCGTCTCTTGCGCCGACCGTCATCCCGATACACACACGCTTTTTCGCGAATACCTCGTTATGTGATACAATGGTAAATAAGGCCATGTTCATCGGCGGCTACAACACGGGACGCGAGACCACGGCGACGCCGCCGACTCTTGCTCGCCACGAAAACACCCCACCCCCCGGCTGTGTGGCATCACCGATCCGCTCGCGCTGCGCGAATTCGCCCTCAACTTACCTCGCGAGCCGCCCTTTTTCACCCGCAATCGCTGCAAATTCTAATCGTCACACCCCGCGATTAGAAAACGCTATATCTCGTAGAAAACAAACACTCGGGTCACGTTCTAATCGTCATTTTTTTACGCTTCCAGCGGCGAATTTTCGCGCGTTATCTCTTCCGTCTGCGACCGGCGTCGCGCTTCGCCGCTTTTCATGCGCATTCGCTGCTACTTCTAATCGACAATGCAAGATATTAGAAAACGTCGTATCTCATAGAAAACAAACACTCGCGTCACGTTCTAATCGACAATTATTTGCGATATTGCAATCCCCACGCGCCCGCGTTATCTCTTCCGACCGGCCCTCATTCATCGTCCGCCACGCGCCGCTTCCCTGCCACTATAATCTCGGCGTCATCCCATGCCGCCACCACACCCCCAACCCGGTAACCAGGCCATGAAAGCCATCATCGAGAAATTCATCGGGTACCTCCGCTACGAGCGCAACGCCTCCCCGCACACCATCGAGGACTACGCCGCCGACCTCCGGCTCTTCGAAACGTTCCTCACCCCTCCCGGCGAGCCTACTCTGCCTCTCGCCCAGGTGGACCACCTTGTCATCCGCGAGTTCATCAGCTGGCTTTTGGACCGCAAGCTGCAGAAACCTACCATCGCCCGTAAGCTCGCCGCGTTGCGCACCTTTTTCAAATTCTGCGTCCGCGAAAAGTACGCTAAACAGAATCCCGCGCGCCTCGTCAGCACCCCCAAACTTCCCAAGCGCGTCCCGCGCGTGCAGACCGCCGAGGAAATCAATCGGTTTCTGGACAGTCTGCCCGGCGGCCCCACGGCCACGCAAAACGCCGCGCCTCCGCACAAGCGCCGCAAGAAACCCACCGCATTCTCGCGCTTCGAGGAAAAACTCATCCCCTGCCGTGACCGTGCCATCTTCGAATTGCTCTACGCTTCAGGTCTGCGCGTCAGCGAACTGGTCGGCCTGAATTACGGCAGAGTGGATCGCACCGGGCAAATGCTCCGCGTTCTCGGGAAAGGACGCAAAGAGCGCGTCGTCCCCTATGGCTCAAAGGCGCAAGAGGCGCTCGAGGCTTACTGGCCGCTGCGGCACGAGATTCTCGCGAACCCGCGCGTGAAATCCGATCCCGAAGCCGTCTTCGTGAACCACCTCGGAGGTCGACTCACCGACCGCTCCGTCCGTTACATGATCAAAAAATATTGCAAACTGGCCAACAACAATTGGGACCTGCATCCGCACTCGTTGCGCCACGCCTTCGCGACGCACCTGCTCAACGACGGCGCCGATCTCCGCGCCATTCAGGAACTTCTCGGCCACGTTTCGCTCTCCACGACGCAGCGCTATACCCAGGCCAGCATCCAACAACTGATGGCCGTCTACGATAAAGCTCATCCGCACGCCTGAGCTCTGGAACCCGCCGGCGAATATTCAAGCAACTCACCCCCATCCCCGGCATCCAATCTGCAGGTTGATCGGGGATCGTCATCACATGGCAACTAAGGACTACATAACGTGAAAACTATGCATGCCAAAACAACACAACTTATACCCGAAGTGCGTCCGACCAAGGGACTGCAGATGTATCTCGAAACGCTCTGTTACAAGACGCGCGAGCGGCTGGAACTTATCAATATTACGAAGGATCTCAACGAAGTTGTCCGCAAGAACGGGCTGAAAGCCGGCTTCGTCCTGGTGCAATCTCTGCACACCACCACCGCAGTCTTCATCAACGAATTCCAACAAGCTCTGCTCGACGACATCAAATCATTTCTCGAACGGCTCGTGGGCCGCATTGACTACTGGCGGCACAACGACCCCAACCTCTCCGAGTGCAACCGGCAAAACGCAGACTCACATCTTCGCGCGATGGTACTCGGGCACACGCTTTCCGTCCCGGTACGCAATGGCGAACTGGCGCTGGGCTATTGGCAGTCAATTATTCTTGCAGAGCTGGATGGTCCGCGCGAGCGCTCGATCCACGTGCAGGTGTTGGGCGTTCCGGAAGATTCCGAGGACTAGAGGTTTGTGCGTTTAGACTCGGCGCGTTAGACGTTGAGTGTAAGTGATGTGGCGGGAATGAAACCGCTGCTGGGCTGCGCAGTCACACGAGGCGGCGGCATCGGGTTCTTTACGCGGTCTACCGGGTTGTAAAGCGTGTCGCGTTCCACGGGGACGCGGCCCGCCGCGCGAATCAGGCGCTCAAGCTCCGCCCGAGTCATGAACTCGGGAGTGGTCGCGCCGGCGTCGTGATAAATCTTCTCCTCAACTACGGTGCCATCCAGATCGTTCGCGCCAAATCGCAAAGCCACTTGCGCAATGCGCGGTGTCAGCATGATCCAGTAAGCCTTGATGTGGTCGAAATTATCCAGCAGCAGCCGCGACACCGCGATGGCTTTCAGATCGTCTATTCCCGTCGGCGGAGGAATGTGCGCAAGCCCGGTATTGGCAGGATGGAACGCCAGTGGGATGAACGTGACGAATCCGTGCGTCTTATCCTGGGTCGCGCGAAGCTGCAGCAGGTGATCCACGCGCTCTTCGTTCGTTTCGATGTGGCCGTAAAGCATCGTGGCGTTTGAGCGCAGACCCAGTTCATGCGCCGTCCGCGCGATTTCCAGCCAGCGCTGGCCGCTCACTTTGTGGTCGCAGATAATCTTGCGCACACGCGGATGAAAAATCTCGGCGCCGCCGCCGGGAAGCGAATCCACTCCCGCGGCCTTCATCGCCAGCAGCGTATCTCGAATGGAAAGCTTCGAGATTCGCGAATAATAGCCAACCTCGACCATCGTGAAGGCTTTCAAGTGTACCTGCGGAAAGCGCTGCTTCAGGCCGCGAATCAATTCCAGGTAATACTCGAACGGCAGATCAGGATGCAGGCCACCGACGATGTGAAACTCCGTCGCGCCCTCGGCGACTCCATCACCGGCGCGCTTGTAGATTTCGTCCAGCGCGAAGTTGTACGCGCCTGGGGAGTCCGGCGAGCGGCCAAAAGCGCAAAGTTTGCAGTGGGCCACGCAAATGTTGGTGGGATTGATGTGGCGATTCACGTTGAAGTAGGTGACGTTGCCGTGCTTCTTCTCGCGCACATAATTTGCGAGCCAGCCGACGGCGAGCAGATCATGCGACTCATAGAGCGCTAAGCCGTCTTCAGCGTTCAGGCGCTCTCCAGCGAGCACCTTCTTGGCTACCGGCTCCAAGCGCGCATCGTTGATTTGCAGGTTGTTCAGTTGCAGATCCATCTTCCTCTACGTGTCCCTCAGTGCCAGCTTCAGGGCCGCATCACAAACGTCGCGGCGCCCCAGAAAAGCAGGAACAATAAGCTAATATAGCCATTCACGGTGAAAAACGCAGCATTCATTTTGCTCAAGTCGTTGGGCTTGACCAACGAATGTTCGTAAGCCAGTAGCGCGGCAACTACCGCGATTCCCACCCATGCAGGCCAGGGCAGGTGGAAGCTCAAGGCGAGCCACGCGAGCAACGCGACCATCACGATATGCATGACGCGAGCGATTCCAGCGCTCGAGCAATGCCGAATTTCTTGGGGATCGAATAGAGTCCAGCGGTCTTATCGAACTCGACGTCCTGGCACGCGTAGAGAACGTCGAAGCCTCCGACCCAAAGCGTGACGGCGGCGCACAGAATCAACATGCGCCAATCGAGCGAGCCGCGAATTGCGATCCATGCAGCGGCGGGAGAAATGCCGAGGCAAAAGCCGAGGACGAAGTGCGACCACGCGGTGAAACTGCTTGGTGTAGGAATAGAAAAATAGCACTGCCAGAGCGACGGGCGACAGCTTCAGCGCCAGCGGATTCAATTGCCAAGCAGCGAGTACCAACACTGCGGACGCGATCACAGTGAACGTCCAGGCGAATCCGACTGAGAGCTCGCCTTTCGGCAGCGCGCGATTCGCGGTGCGCGGATTGCGGCGATCGTATTCGACATCAGCGATGCGGTTCATGGTCATGGCGGCGGAGCGAGCGCCAACCATGGCCACGACGATCCAGAGTATTTGCCGCCAAGTGGGAAAGGTGCCGCCGGCGCGGGCGGCGAGCAATGCGCCAACAAGCGCGAACGGCAGGGCGAAAACGGAATGCTCGAACTTGATCATTTCGAGCACGATGCGAATTCGGGTTTGAGTCACGATCGTATTGGCCACAGAGTACACAGAGGCACATAGAAAAGCAGAGCGTGACCGGTGACATCTTGCAAGTTCCACTTGGCATTGCTAAGCTGGTGAACCGAAATTAAAGCGTCAGCGCGCGAACTCTTATGCGTTCCTCGCTGCGATCCGCGTGACTCCGTGGCAGATGTTTCCTATCCTTCCGGCCTTTCCAACGATACTGTTTTTCTTGCGGCACGCCTAATTGCGCAAGGACGCGATAGGCGAATTGCTCGACCAAGTCCTCGATTTTTTTCGGCGCGTAATAAAACGCGGGCATTGCGGGCATCACGATTGCGCCGGCGTCGTGTACCCGCAGCGCATTTTCAAGATGGATGCGATTGAGTGGGGTTTCGCGCAGGCAGAGCACGAGCGGGCGGCGCTCTTTCAAGCACACGTCCGCAGCGCGCGTGAGCAGATCGCCCGCGGTGCCTGCGGCGATAGAGCCAAGTGCACCCGCAGAGCACGGGATCACCACCATGCCGTCCACCAGATGCGCTGCCGGAAGCGATGCTCGCGCCGATATCTTT
Organism: uncultured Acidobacteriota bacterium; assembly: GCA_963834215.1. GTDB lineage: Bacteria > Acidobacteriota > Terriglobia > Acidiferrales > UBA7541 > Palsa-295. The sequence continues at coordinate 167,285 of CAWIAM010000005.1, forward strand.
GTTCGGCAAGATATTCGATCTTCTTCGCGGCTGTTCCAGTTAGAAGAGACGGGCAGTTTTTTGGCGTCGGTGGCGACAATATCGAGCTCAGTGGCGATGAGTCTCGTGCCTGCATCGCTTGCCACGAGGAAAATGCGGTCAACGCGCGAGTCGGTGTCCAAGAGGCGAAGAACTGTTTGAGCGTAGAGTGCGCCACTCGCACCGGTGATTCCGACTGTGATGATGCGTTCCACTGGATTTTGCCATGGGTGATTGCTGAATTATCGAGTGTAGGTGCCGCGTTTCGGCAAAGTCAAGGCACTGCGGGTGTTGCAACGCGGTTACCTCGATTATGAAGGGAATTCGCATCGGAGAAAAACTGACCGCTGCAGAATCTACTGCAGAGACGCAGAGGGCGCAAAGAAACGCGCCTATTCCGTTTAGCGGATTGCAGAACTCATTGTTTGTTGACAATTATTTGCTTATTTCCGAAAGTCTCTGGCGAGTCCGGTCCACGTCACGCCGGACTGGCTTGCGAGGGAACATGAATTGGATCCGGAATTCGTTTGTGCGCGGTAAGCATTGGCAAATTTTTCTTGTATTTGTGGCTGTGTTCGCGATCGGGGAATTGCCTGTGCTGGGCTATGTCAACTCAGGCAGCGAGGTCGCCAGAGGGCTTTGCCGAAGCGTTTGTGGTGCTGGAAATCGCGACTGCGGTATCGGCGTTGTGCTATCTCCTTTGGCTGTGGTCCATGGGATCGTTCTTGAATTCGCTCGTGCAGCGAGCACTTAGGCTCAAAATCGGCTTATATTCTTCTTACCATAATATTCACATCGATTTATGTCTTCGGGTTTATCGCGCTTTTTCAGAGTGTCAGCCCAATTGCGTTTGCAGTGATAATCCCGCTGCTGCTCTTCGCCGCTTTTGCATGTTCTACAACCTTTATTTCGTGTCAAAAAGCTTGGTGATTGCGGAAACCGGCAAGAGTGCAACTTTCAGCGAATACGCGGGGACGTTTTTTCTGCTGTGGTTTTACCCGTCGGCATTTGGTTTATTCAGCCGCGCGTCAACCGACTCTACGCGAAAGCGCGGAGCTGCCGCACTGGCGCTGGCGAAACAGACCTAGCCGACGTGCCTCGTTTCAGGTTAGGCTCGCTTGATGGCGCGAACAATGAGAAGAAGATGATCGCGCCGATGGTGGCCATTACGAGCTGGCCGATCAGCCCGTACGCAGCGAGACCTAGCAAGGTGAAAACCCAGCCGCCGATGCACCGAGCCCACGATGCCGACGAGCAGGTCAATCAATATGCCCATGCCCGAACCCTTCACGATTTTTCGCCGCGAGAAACCGGCGAGAATGCCGATGATGATCTCCCAAAGCAAGCCCATGAGTGTGCCTCCGCGACGATAAATTGCGTTCTGAATAGCTGCGATCGGAACGGCGGCAGCTTTCACTGGGCGCCACTGTAACACGAATGGCTGTGCAAGCGACGCCGCGCGTGCCTGCCAAATGGGCGGGCGCATGGGAGCGACGGTGAATGCTAGGATGGGGAGACTGCGAGCAAACACAATGAATGAGAGCGAAGTTCGAAAATTTCTGGAAGCGGTGAAGAGAGGCGCAGTGCCGGTGGATAGCGCCGTCAAGAGACTGCGGCAACTGCCGTACGAAGATCTGGGCTTCGCGAAGATCGACCATCACCGGTCGCTGCGGCAGGGATTTCCGGAAGTGATTTTCGCGCGGAAGAAGAGTCCGCGGCAGGTGGTGGAGATCGTGCGCGGAATGTTGCGGGCAAAAGCGTCGCACAACATTCTGATTACTCGGGCGGACAAGAAGATGTTTGCCGCGGTGAAAAAATTGGCGCGCTCCGCGAAATTTCACGAGTTATCGGGAGCCATCACGATCGAGCGCAGTCAGCGCGAAAAATGGAAAGGGCTTGATTCTCGTGGTGACTGCGGGGACGAGCGACATTCCCGTGGCGGAAGAGGCGCTGGTGACTGCGCAAATGATGGGGCATCGCGCCGAGGCGATTTACGACGTGGGCGTTGCTGGGCTGCACCGGCTGCTCGAACATCGCAAGCAGCTCGCGGAAGCGCGCGTGATCATTTGCGTGGCCGGAATGGAAGGCGCGCTGCCGAGCGTGGTGGCTGGTTTAGTCGCGGCGCCAGTGATCGCGGTGCCGACGAGCACAGGTTACGGTTCGAGTTTTGGCGGATTGACGGCGTTGTTGGCGATGCTGAACAGCTGCGCTTCAAATGTGAGCGTGGTGAATATTGACAACGGATTTGGAGCAGGTTGTGTCGCGGGGGTGATCAACAGGCTTTAGCTTCCTTTTGCGACTCAGTCTTTGACGATGGCGGATTGGATCGAAGTTAGGAGTTCGGCTTCTTCTTCTGGGAACACTGTGCGGAGATCGAGGATTAGGCGATCATCTTCGATGCGGGCGATTACTGGTATCTGGCCGCGCGGCGTGTCGGCGCCGGTGGTCGTGTCTCGAGGCTGGCGCAGGCGCGCTTCCATTTGGGCTGCGGATTGACGGGGGCTTGCGATTGCTAACAATTGCGTCGGTAACTGCTGATCCGGCGTGGAACCGCCGCCGATTACTGAAAAACCTGGAAGCACTTCTATCGATACGTCGGGTGGCAGCGTCGCGCGCAATTTCTCGCAGAAATTCCCTGAGCGCGTGGCGATTTCTTCCGCTGACAGGCGAATCATACGCAGCGCGGGAATTTCATCTAGCGCGCCGCGCGCGTAGCTTTTCAGCGTTACTTCCAGAGCCGCAATCGTGAGTTTATCCACGCGCAGCGCGCGAAAGAGCGGATTTTGGCGGATGCGTTCCACGAATTCTTTTTTCCCCGCGATAATTCCTGCCTGCGGACCGCCGAGCAATTTGTCTCCGCTGAAGCTCACGATCGCTGCGCCTGCGTCGCAACTGGCGCGCGCGACCGGTTCTGCGATTCCGTTCGCCGCAAGATCGGCAATGCAGCCGGAGCCGAGATCTTCGTACACGGGAATATGATGGCGCTCACCGAGGGCGACCAGTTCTTCGAGCGAGGGTCGTTCGGTGAATCCGGTGATACGGAAATTCGATGGATGCACGCGGAGAAGCAGGCGCGTACGTTCGTTGACCGCGCGCTCGTAGTCGCGCAGGCGCGTGCGATTGGTCGTGCCCACTTCGCGAAGAACGGCGCCGCTTTCCGCCATGATGTCCGGGATGCGAAAGCCATCGCCGATTTCGATCAGTTCGCCGCGAGAGACGACCACTTCAGCGCCTTTAGCAAGCGTATTCAGGACCAAAAAAACAGCGGCGGCGTTGTTGTTCACCACGATGGCGGATTCGGCGCCGACTAGGTCAGCCAGCAGGCGCGAGGTGTGGACATCGCGCTTCCCGCGCTCGCCACGCGGGATATCGTATTCAAGATTGGAGTAATGTGTGGCGGTCTCGGCGATCTCCGCCGCCGCAGCGGACGAAAGCGGCGCGCGTCCGAGATTTGTGTGCAGCACGACGCCTGTAGCGTTGATCACTCGGCGAAGGGAGGGCGCGAGAACACGCTCAACTTCGTCTGCCACGCGGGATTCCAGTTGTGCCAGATCAAACGTCGCGGTGCCCGGCTCGCTCGCTTGCGTAGGGCTCGTCTTTAGCTGCGAGCGCATCTCAGCCAGAATCTTGCGGACGGCCTGGGTGACGAGTTCCCGGCCCGATTCTTGCGCCAACGCCTTGAGATTTGGCCGGCTAAGCAGCTCATCCACCGAGGGAATGGCGCGGAGGCGCGAGGTTGCCTCCTCTTCCATCCTGGCGGCGGATTCTGGGGCACGGTTCATCGCTAAGACATTTGAGCACAGTATGATACGGGCTGGCAATCTCACCCCGTGCAACCAGACGTTTCCCTTTGCGACAAAACCGCCGAGGCTCACATTGACGGCGGCGACGTCGCACTCTACGCTTGAACTACAGATACACGTGAGTTTGATGCGCGGGCCGGAATGCCTGCGCCCCGGGGTGTCGGCGAAACAAATATGGCGACAATTGACGAAGATCTCGGGCAGATCGAGCGGGACATCCGCACGCTGAAGATTGAGTTTGAGCAGTACTTCGGCGGCGGGCGTTCGCGGCCTCCCACGGATACGCAGTGGCGGTTGGAGACGAACCTAAAGCGCTACGCGGATCGGTCGGCGGAGCTAACCTCGGGACAGCGGTTTCGCTACAGCAATCTGGCATCTACATACGCCAAGTACCAGGACATGTGGCGGAAGAAATTGATTCAGAAGGAAAGTGGAACTACCCAACATCATTACGGCGCTGCGGCGAAAGCAATCCAGGCGGAACGTTCCCGCAAAGTCGCTATGGAGCAGATGGAGACTCGGGCTGCGGAAACCTCCGCAGCGAACGCTGAAAGTGCCGAGAGCGCGGGCGTGTCAACGGCAGTCGCCACAGCTCATGCCGCAGCGGAAGCCGCCGCACGTGCTGCCGAGGCACGGCAGGCCGCGAGCGATTTCGCCATGGCGTTTTCGGATCCGGAAAATGAAACCGAGAAAGTCGAGAAGCTGTATCAACGGCTGGTGGAAGCGCGCACCGAGACGGGCGAAAAGGCCGGAGTGCCGAGCTTGAAGGACTTCGAACGGTTCGTGCGGCAGAAGACCAAGGACCTGAAGGATAAAGGCGGCCGCGAAATCGAGTATACGGTAAGCATTGAGAACGGCCGTGTGAAATTGAAGGCGCGGGTTTCGAGCTAACGCGGCAGAGTCGGTTGAATACCTTTCCTGCTTCTCTCATCCACTCGTCCATCAGCACCGCAAGAGCCGAATAGTTTTTCTTGGCCTCGCATCATCCTCTTCCGAAATAATCCCGCAGCGCATACACTGGCTTGGCTTTCTTTTCTGGAGGAAATCATCGTGGCGGGAGAACGCGGCGTGGCAAGGGCGCTGGTGAGCGTCTACGACAAAACTGGAGTTGTGGAATTTGCGCGAGAACTGGCATCGCTGGGCGTCGAGATTGTTTCTACCGGAGGAACGGCGAAGCTGCTGCGGGAGGGCGGCGTGGCCGTGCGTGACGTGGCGGAGCTAACCGGATGGCCGGAAATGCTGGGCGGGCGCGTGAAGACGCTGCATCCAAAGGTGCATGGCGGAATTTTATTTCAGCGCGCGAAGGAAGCGGATCGAAAGCAAGTGCAAGAGCACGGAGTGGTACCGATTGATCTGGTGGTGGTGAATTTGTATCCGTTCTCGGCGACAGCAGCGAAGCCCGGCGTGACGCCTGAGGAGTTGATCGAGAACATTGATATCGGCGGGCCGGCGATGGTGCGTTCGGCGGCGAAAAATTTTCAAAGCGTGGGCGTGGTGACGGACCCGGAGGATTACGCGGCAGTGGCTGGCGAACTTCGCGAAAAACGCGAACTGAGCCTGGCGACGCGATTGAATTTGGCGCGCAAGGCGTACGCGAGGACCGCGCGGTACGATGGCGAGATTGCGACGGAACTCGAGCGACTGAAGGTGAGTGAGGAAGCGCCGAGTACCATATCCATCGGCGCGCTCGAAAAATTGCCGCAGAGGATTCACATTGCGCTTGAGCGCCGCCAGTCCATGCGTTATGGGGAGAATCCCCACCAGGCGGCCGCGCTTTATGTTCCCACGGGCGTCACGCCAGCGGGTTTGGCAGGCGCGAAGCAACTGCAAGGCAAAGAGCTTTCGTACAATAATCTGGTGGACCTGGACGCTGCGTGGGGGCTGGCGTCGGAGTTTCCCCGCCCCGGTGTGGCGATCATCAAGCACAACAATCCGTGCGGCGCCGCAGAGCAAGATTCCCTGCGAGAAGCGTATGTGAAGGCGCTGGAATGCGATCCGGTATCTGCGTTTGGATCTGTGCTGGCGTTCAACCGCGCGCTGGACGCGGCAACCGCAGAGGAAGTGGCAAAACTTTTCGTTGAATGCATCGTGGCGCCCGGATATGACCCGGGAGCGTTGGAAAAGTTCGCCAGCAAGAAAAATCTGCGGTTGCTCGAAATGCAGCGCGGTGAAACCGTGGAAGAGCTGGATTTGAAACGCATCTCGGGCGGGATGCTGGCACAGGAGCCGGACCGCCACGAACTGGCGGAATCGGATTTGAAAGTTGTGACGGAGCGCGCGCCCACAGCGGCGGAAAAGCACGCGCTGATGTTTGGATGGATCGTGAGCAAACATGTGAAATCGAATGCGATCGTCTTTGCGCGCGAAGGGCAAACGGTGGGAATCGGCGCGGGACAGATGAGCCGCGTGGATTCGGTGAAGATTGCGGTCATCAAGGCGGCGACAGCCGGGCTATCGCTCGCTGGCAGCGTGGTGGCGTCGGATGCGTTCTTCCCTTTTCCCGACGGCGTCGAAGAGGCTGGAAAAGCGGGAGCCACCGCCGTAATTCAGCCAGGTGGCTCGGTTCGCGATGCGGATGTGATCGCCGCAGCCAATAAAATGGGAATGGCTATGGTTTTTTCTGGCGTCCGCCATTTCCGCCATTAGCCTGCCCGCTGGGCGGCTGGCGATGGTAAGTGATTTCGATGACTTGCGCATCGCCCTTCTGCGGTACTAATTCCGAGCGCGAAATGTAGGTGTCCGCATCGATCCGCGTCAAGATCGCGCGCTTGGGCATGCCGTTTGCGGGATTTTCAAAATCAATCTTCTTGCCGTCCGCGCTGGCGAGGTTCAGAACCGTCGCGTCCGATTTTTCCCAGGGAACGAGCGCCGTCGTGAAGTGTCGCGAGTAGAAATTGATTCCATCGGGTTTTTGAACGATGGTGAACAATTCGATGACCAACGGCTTATCGCCCTCGGTAAGCCGAAACACGCCGACCATCAGGTTTGCCTTCGGCGCGAGCCATACTTGCTCGGCAACTCGGGGGCCCCACTCGCCACGCCAACGGCCCTCCAGCCATTCGAAGTCGGCGAGTTTGGCTGCTGGAGCTTTCTGGGCCGGTGCCGAAGGCGGATCGGGAGTAAGCGCCGCTTGCGCACCGGACTGCGAATGGGAGCCGCTACCCGCTGATTGTTGCGCGAGAGCCGCCGGTAAAGCTGTTAGTTCGAGCAGAATGCAAAAGGCGAGAAAACTGCGAAGGGCAAATTGGAATCGAGGCATCTCGCGCCACCCCCTGGTACTGAGCCGGAGCATGATCGTGGAATTAGGCCTGTTTTTACACAAACCGAACATTTTCATCAAAACTCGACCAGGGAGGTATCCCAGGGCGGGTTCCACGCGTCCAAAGAATTGGGCAATAACGAATACGGACGTACGGCGGCTATTACTTTGACGCATCCACCGGGGTATACGATAATGGAATTTTGCGGCGGGCGCATGAAAACAATAATCTGTAGCACACTCGGGGCATTTATCGGGCTATTCGCGGCGGCCCCCGCCGCGTTGGCGCTCGGCTCAACTGCGGGAATTGCTCCCGTGTTTTCGTCTCAAAATGCTCAATCCTCAGCGACTCCCGAATCGGCCAAGCAAACTGTGGCGTCCAACGACGCGACGCACGCGGACGTTTATTACTACTTCACGATGGGCCATGTGGATGAGATGCAGTTCGAACTGACGGGCCAGCCGGACCTGGCGACTCAGTCCATCGAAGCGTACAAGAAAGCGCTGGAGCTTGCCCCGGATTCGTCGGTGATCATGGAGCGGCTGGCGGAGATTGACGCCAAGTCGCAACACATTCGCGACGCCGTCGAGCAGGCCCAAGCGGCGCTGAAGATCGATCCCAACAACGTGGAAGCGCACCGCCTGCTCGCGCGGATTTACGTGCGTACACTGGGCGACCTGGGCGCCGGCGACGTGCAAAAGGAAAACCTGGAAAAAGCGATCGCGCAATTCCAGGCGATTTTGAAAATTCAGCCCGACGATGCGTATTCGGAGCTGTGGCTGGCGCGGCTCTATCGTTTTGAGAATCAACACGGCGATGCGGAGAAGGTGCTGCGCGACTTGCTGCAGCGTGACCCCGGCAATGGAGCGGCGCTGGAACAATTGAGTCAGCTATTGATGGACGAGGGACGCTCGCAAGAAGCCGTAAAGATTCTGGCGGATGCTGCGAACGACTCGTCCTCACCCGAGGTGTACGACTTACTCGGCGATGCTTATTCGCAATCGAAAGAGTACGCCAAGGCCGAAGATGCATACCGCAAAGCCGTTGAGGAAGATCCGGACGATCCCGGCCATTTACATGGGTTAGCGCAAGCGTTGATGGCGCAGGACAAGTACGCGGAGGCGCTGGAACAATTCAAGCGGCTGGCGGAAGTGGAACCGGGCACCGCCGAGAATTACTTGCGCATGGCGCAGTTGTACCGCCGCTTGGGGAAATTCGATCAGGCCGAATCGAGTCTTTTGCGCGCAAAGCAATTAGCGCCGGGCAGCCTGGAAGTGCTCTACAACGAAGCGCTGCTATACGAGGACCAAGGGCGTTACGACGACGCCGTGCGGGTGCTGAGCGACGCGATCGCCGGGATGAAGAGCCAATCTAATGGCTCGCGAAACTCCAATTCCGCTAGCCCTGATAATTCCGCGAGCGCCGAAGCAAGTCCGAATGCGCTGGCGATTCTTTACGAGCAACTGGGCCACGCATACCGCGAGCAGGAAAACTATACGGCCGCGATTCGTACGTACGAAGACATGGCCAAGCTGGGACCGGAAGCGCAAAAGCGCGCGGAAATGCTGTTGATTGACACTTACCGCGAAAGCCGGGATCTGGATCACGCGATCGCCGAAACCAAGAAACAACTGGACGCGGCGCCTAAAGATCCGAACCTGACCGTAACACTCGCCACGCTGTACGGCGAGAAATCGGACACCGATCAAGCGACCAAACTGCTGGACGGCTTGTTGCGCGGAAACGACAGCGACCAGGAAATCTATTTGAATCTCGCGCAAGTGCAGGAGCGCGGCAAGAAGTACGCGGAGGCAGAACAGTCCGCGCAAAAAGCCGAGCAGATGGCACACGGAGACGACGACAAGGAAACAGTGTGGTTCATGTTGGGCGCCATCTATGAGCGGCAGAAGAAATTCGACGAAGCGGAACAAGAATTCCGCAAAGCGCTGGACGTGAATCCCAACAACGCTTCGGTGCTGAATTATTACGGCTACATGCTGGCGGATCGGGGCGTGCGCCTGGATGAAGCGACTTCGATGATCCAACGTGCCGTAACGCAGGAGCCGAGCAACGGCGCTTATCTGGATAGCCTGGGCTGGGCTTATTACAAGCAGAACAAACTGACCGAAGCGGAAGAGAATTTGCGCAAAGCTGCCGACCGGCAAAGCCACGACCCCACGATTCTAGGCCACCTCGGCGATGTGTATGCCAAGATGGGGCAACCGGAACGCGCGGCGACGTATTGGGAACGCGCGCTCACGGAATGGCAGAAGTCCGTGCCGGCGGACTACGATCCCGATCAAGTGAACGTATTGGACGCGCAACTGAAAACCTTAAAGCGCCGCACGGCGCAAAAAACCACGCCAGATTCGGCGAAACCGCAGTAAGCTCCCCCGCATGACTCGCGCGACAACGAAGAAAAGATCGGTGCGCCTGCCCGCGTTCGCAAAAATCAATTTGTGCCTGCATGTGGTGGGGAAACGCCCGGACGGCTACCACGAGTTACGCACTATTTTTCAGGCGATTTCACTGCGGGATACGCTGGAGCTTTCGCTAGTGCCAGAACCCGGAATTTTTCTGCAGACAAACGTCCCCGAACTTTCGAACGGGCCGGAAAATCTGGTCTACCGGGCCATTGAAGCGATCGGATGCGAGATTGGATTCCGCGGAGGAATTCGGGCGAAGCTGGAAAAGACGATTCCGATGGCGCGCGGACTCGGCGGCGGATCAAGCGATGCGGCAGCAGCGCTGATCGGAATGCTGCGTCTGACAAAAAAAGAAGTACCGCTCGAACGACTGCTGGAGATTGCGGCGGGACTGGGTGCGGACGTGCCGTTTTTCTTATTCGGTGGCCGCGCTTTGGCCGTGAACCGCGGCGATGAGATTTATCCGTTGCCGAATGGACCGAAGCGGACGATCGTTGTAGTGTCGCCGCGAAACATCGGAGTCAGCACCAAGGACGCCTACCAGTGGGTTTCCGAGGAATTGACAAAAGGCGCGGAACCCCCTAAAATCTTGAGGTTCTGCGCTCTGTGCTGGAGCCGGCAGGGGGCGGGCCTCTCGAATGATTTCGAGAAGCCGGTCTTCCGCCGCCATCCGCGACTCGGAGAAATCCGGGAGGGATTGCTCAAGCGAGGAGCCGCAGATGCCGCGCTGGCGGGTAGCGGGTCGGCGGTGTTCGGAGTATTCCGAAACCCAGCGCAGGCGCGCCGAGCCGCTCGTGCGTTCCCGGAAGATTCGGTTTTCGTCGTTAAAACCCTATCCAGGGAAGACTATGGCCGTGCTTTGGGCTGGCGTGTGGAATAGCGCGCGCCGGCGAGCAACCGGCTGAGGGGAAAGTTTTGGCCGACGATAAATTTAAAATTTTCTGCGGCACTGCGAATCCCGCTTTGGCTAAGGCGATTTGCAAGTTCGTAGGCGTGCCGCTGGGCCAAGCGGAGCACGGACAGTTCAGCGACGGCGAAACGCGTTATCAGATATTGGAAAATGTGCGCGGCGCGGATGTTTTTGTGGTGCAGCCTTGCAGCACCCCGGTGAATTTCAATCTGATGCAGTTGCTGCTGATGATTGACGCGTTCAAGCGTGCGTCGGCGTGGCGAATTACAGCAGTTGTTCCTTATTACCCATATGCGAGGCAGGATCGCAAGGACCGTCCGCGCGTGGCGATTTCGGCCAAGCTGGTTGCCGATTTGCTGGAGACGGCGGGTGCCAGTCGCGTGTTGACGCTGGACCTGCATGCGCCGCAGATTCAGGGGTATTTCAACATCCCGGTGGATCACTTATTCGCGTCGCCGGTGCTGGTGGAATATTTTCAGAAGATGAATCTGGGTCCGATCACGGTGGTTTCGCCGGATGCAGGCGGGGTGGAGCGCGCACGGTTTTTCGCGAAGAAAATCGACGCGCCGCTGGCGATCGTGGATAAGCGGCGCATTGACGTGAACGTCAGCGAAGTGATGCACCTGATCGGCGACGTGGCCGGACGTCCGGCGTTGGTGATTGACGACATCATTGACACCGCCGGAACACTAGTGAAAACAGCGGAGGCGCTGCTGAATCACGGCGCGACAAGAGTGTTCGCGGCTTGCACACATCCGGTGCTTTCGGGGCCGGCGGTGGAGCGGATTGCGAAGTCAAAAATCGAGGCGGTGGTCGTATCGGATTCGGTGCCGCTGAATGAGGCGGCGCAAAAGTTGGAGAAGATCAAGGCACTGAGCGTGGCGCCGCTTTTGGCGCGCGGAATTCAGTCCATTCACGAAGAGACTTCGATCAGCGAGTTGTTTATTTAGCAGGAGAGGAATTCATGCAGACATTTACAGTCGAAGGCAAGGTACGCGAGGGGCGCGGCAAAGGTCCCGCGCGGCGCACACGTCTCACGGGGATGGTCCCCGCGATTCTCTACGGCGGGAAAAAGGATTCGATTTCGCTATCGGTGAACGCGAAGCAAGTGGCGCGGATTCTCCGTTCGGAAACGGGGCACAACACGATTTTCACCGTGCAAGTCGCCGAGGGCGCCGCGGAAAAAGCGATGGTGAAGGACTGGCAGGTGGATCCGGTCAGCGGAAAGCTACTGCACGTGGATCTGTTCCGGATCGCGATGGACGTGCGGATGCGCGTGATGGTGCCGGTGCACACGTTCGGCGAGCCGCAAGGCGTGAAGATGCAGGGCGGAGTTTTCGAGACTGTGACGCGCGAAGTGGAAATCGAGTGCTTGCCGGGAGACATTCCTGAGGAATTCAAGGTGGACGTTAGCGACATGCTGATCGGCAAGCAATTGCGCGCAGCGGACCTTCCGTTTGATCCCAAGAAAATCAAGCTCTTGACCGACCCGACGCGTGTGATCGCGCACGTCGTTGTGCTGAAGAAGGAAGAAGAACCAGCGGCGGATGCGGCGGTCACCGCGGAAGCGGCGCCAGCCGAGCCGGAAGTGATGAAGAAGGGCAAGAAGGAAGCGGAAGAGGGCGAAGGCGAAGCGGCGGAGCCGGCGGCGAAAGCGGAGAAGTCCGAGAAGAAGAAGTAGTTCTTCAGGCCAGCCGCTGAAGGGCTTTCAGGGTACACATGAGACTTATCGTCGGCCTCGGAAACCCTGGACCGGAATACGAGTTCACGCCGCACAATCTGGGTTTTCTTGCGGTGGATGTATTGGCCGGACGCGCCGGGATTCGGGTGACGCGTCCTGAAGCGAAATCGTACGTGGGATTGGGAAAGTTGGGCGGCAATGAAGTGGTGCTGGCCAAGCCGCAGACGATGATGAATCTGAGCGGCGCGGCGGTGCGGATGCTGCTCGAGCGGTATGAGTGCAAGGCCGCCGAGATGATCGTCCTGAGCGATGAGGCGATGTTGCCGTGGGGCATGCTGCGGATTCGCGAACGAGGCAGCGCCGGCGGGCACAACGGCTTGAAGTCGATTATTTCTTCCATCGGGACGAATGAATTTATTCGCGTGCGGATGGGGGTGAAGCCGGAATATCCGCTGGAAGACATGGCGGATTACGTTCTGGGCGCGATGCGCAAACCGGAGCGTGAGATCGCGGCGCAGATGACTGCGGATGCCGCTGACGCGGTGGAATTGATTTTGAGCGAGGGCGTGGGCAAGGCGATGTCGCGTTTCAATCGCCGGGTGGAATCCGAAGAAGACGGCGCGGAATAGATTTTCGCAGTTGAAGCAGAGACGAAGAGGAGTCGAGGACATATGGAAGAGCGTCAGTACGACCTGATTTTTATTTGCCGGCCGGATACGCCGGAGGCGGACATAGACAAGCTGATTGCGACGCTGGAGCACACGGCCGCCGAAAAGGGCGCGAAGATCGAGTCCATCGCCAAATGGGGCCGCAAGCGCATGGCATATCGTGTGCAGAAATTGCGCGAAGGATTTTTCGTGTACATGGTGCTGAAGTCCACGCACGGCGAAGTGGTAAAGGAACTGGAGCGCCGGCTGAAGGTCGCCGACCCGGTGATCAAGTATCTGACCGTGCGTCTGGACGAGGAATTGAAGCGCCAGGAGAAGTTGAAGAAGCATCGCGAGCGGCGAGCGGCGCGGCGTCCACGCAAGGCGGTTCCTGCTGCACCGGCGGCGCCAGTTGCGCCGATCGTGCCGCCGAGCGAGCAGTCCGCGCCCTCAGCTTAACGACGCTTTCGAACGTGCGGAAACCGAACTGGCCTCAGGGGCTAAAGCCCCTGATTTTTGAGCGGCTTCCGGCACGGCTGAAGCCGTGCCCTTCCGGTAACAGATTTGAGATTTGAACCACTGTTGAAGAACGAGTCAGGAGAATCGAATGGCAGAAGAAAACGCACCAATGCAGCAATCGCACGGGCCATCCTCGGGGGGCATGCGATCGTCAGGACCGGCCGGACCAGGAGGCGGAGGACGACCGGGTGGCGGACCGGGAGGTCCGGCCAAGCGCGGCAAGCGCAATTTTGTACGCAAAAAGAAGGTGTGCCGATTCTGCGTGGACAAGGCCGATTTCATTGATTACAAGAAGGCCGAGATTTTGGCGCCGTTTATCCAGGAACGCGGCAAGATTCTTCCGCGGCGTATGACCGGGACGTGCGCGCGTCATCAACGTTGGCTGACCGTGGCGATCAAGCGGGCGCAGAACATTGCGTTGCTTCCGTTTGCCGCGGAGCTGTAACGCCAACGCTTGAGACGCATCTGAAATCGTAGGGGCGGGTCTCAGACCCGTCGCTCCAGGCACGCCTGGGAAGCCGGTTCGTTGCAGTAAGTATCGAGATCGAATCGCACATAGAAACTCGAGGGGCAGAATCATGCAAATCATTTTGCAGGAAGATGTGGAAAAGCTGGGAACGCGCGGGCAACTCGTGGAAGTTGCCGAAGGTTATGCGCGCAATTTTCTTCTGCCGCGAAAGCTGGGCCTCGAGGCCACGGCCGGAAATCTGAAGCGGCTGGAGAAGATGCGGGCGAACTTCGCGAAGAAGGAAGCCACCGAGAAGGCCGCGGCGCAACAGCAGGGCGAACTGCTCGCGGCCGTGTCGCTGGAGTTCACGCGCAAGGCCGGGGAAAACGATCAGCTATTCGGCTCGGTTACGTCTGGCGACATCGCGGAAGCGTTCGCCGCCAAGGGCTTTGAGATTGACAAGAAGAGAATCGTCTTGGCTGAACCGATCAAGATCATGGGCGAGTATGAGGTTCCGGTGAAGTTGCACCGGGAGGTTACGGCTAACGTGAAGATCGCGGTGAAGAAAGAAGAGTAGTAGCCCAAGCTGTGTTTTGACAGTTCACAGGATTTTAACAGGCTTTCCTCACTTTTCGAGCGGAAGCGTCCGATTTCGGTTGACTCACCATGACTGTGGGGTTAAACAGTCGCCTCTCGTTGATTTGGCCGATGCATGCTGTCGTGCTGCCCGTTCGTGGATTGCGGCGGTATCGCGATCATCAAGATCACATACCGCGCCCGCAAATCGGAGGGTCCGGGCGCGTTAGCTTTTTTGTGTTGACTTGAACACGAAGAAAAAGCGAAACTCAGGAACCGAAGGCTACGATGTCAAGTAACTCCGGAATCGAAAGGCCTCTACCCCATTACCTTCTTGCCGAACAAGGGGTTCTCGGCAACATCTTAATAAACAACACGGCACTGGCGACAGCCCTTGAAAAGGGATTAAACGCGGCCGACTTCTTCCTTGCTGAGCATCGGAACGTATATGAAGCGATGCTTCGCCTAGACGAATCGAGGACACCGATTGATGTAGTCACTGTCGCCGAAGATTTACACAAACACGGAAAGCTTGAATCCTCTGGAGGACACGCGTACATATCGCAACTCCCAGACGGCATACCCCGTGTGCTCAATGTGGAGCATTATTCCAAAATCGTAAAAGACAAGGCCGTCCTAAGAAATCTCATCACCACAGCGGAAAACATCCAGGAACGTGCATTCGATGCCTCTGAGGATGTGGACGAGCTATTGAATACAGCAGAGTCATGGGTCTTTAAGCTCGCCGAAGAACGCATAAGAGGTGGGTTCGTTGGAATTAAACAACTCGTTAAAGACAACTTTGCGCGACTGGAGAAGATTTTTTCAGAGGGACGACGGGTTACGGGGCTTGCGACTGGCTACACGGATTTTGACAGCCGCACGTCTGGATTGCAGCCGTCCGAAATGATCATCCTTGCGGCGCGGCCATCGATGGGCAAGACCGCGCTCGCGTTGAACATCGCGGAAAACGTGGTTCTCCGGTCGGGTCAGCCGGTAGCCATTTTCAGCCTGGAGATGTCCAAGGAATCTCTTCTCCTTCGTCTGCTCTCTTCTCAGGCACGGATCGATGCGCATAAATTCCGGACCGGGAATCTGGGGCACGAGGACTGGTCCAAGATCACCAACGGTCTTGCGACTCTTGGAGAAGCTCCGCTTTGGATTGATGACTCGGCATCGAGTTCCGTTTTGGAAATGAGCGCGAAAGCAAGACGGCTTAAAAAGGACAAGGGGCTCTCCCTAGTAATCGTCGATTATCTACAACTGATTGTTGCGCACGGTCGTTTCGGTAATAGGAATGAAGAGGTTTCTTATATTTCTCGCGCGCTGAAGGGCATGGCTAAAGAACTGCAGGTTCCTGTTGTTGTTCTCAGCCAGTTAACGCGAGGTCCCGAACGCGAAGAACGCGAGCCACGTCTGTCTGACTTGCGCGAATCGGGCGCCATCGAGCAGGATGCGGACGTTGTGCTATTCATCAACCGGCCGAATTTCTACAAGACAGATTTGCCTGAGGAAGATCGTGCAAAGGCGGAGTCACCATTGCCAAGCAGCGCAATGGTCCGACGGGAAATCTGAAATTCGTCTTTATCGCTCGCCACACCCGATTTGAAGAAGCCGCGCCAGACGCCTGGAGCGCGGGCGGTGAGCCTGAGGAGTAAACGTCAACCGATTCAGTGTCCGATTTGCAGCCACAGTCGTGTCGTTGAATCCGCGTTTCGCTAGGAATCCTCCCACGAATCCAGTTTCCCCCAAAGCCGGAGCACCTGTAATAGCCTGGAAAACGGTACTTTTCTGGAGCCATTCGGGACTTCCGCAGATCCGCGATTTGGCGGCTGGACTGCAATGATTCAAATTGGCTGTTTACCCAAACGGCGCGAACTGCTTTGCCGTGCGGGAAATTCGTTCGCGCTGGCGCGCGGGAGTCTGGCATTCTAAATGACGATGTCAAAGCCAATTCATTTTGAGGGACGCCCGGTGTGGGCGGAAATTTCGCTGGCTGCGATTCTCCAGAACCTGCGCGTGATTCGCAAACACGTCGGTGTTCACCGCAAGATTCTCGCCGTGGTGAAGTCGAACGCTTACGGGTTGGGCGCGGTGCCGATCTCAAAGGCTTTGCAGAAGGCCGGCACAGAGTGGTTTGGGGTAACTTGCGCGAACGAGGGCATCGAGCTGCGCGAGGCGGGAATACGAAAACGAATTCTGATTCTGACCGGCTTCTGGCCGGGCGAGGAAAAGCGGCTGATCAAGAACAATCTGACGCCTGCAGTATTTCGCGTGGACGATCTTCGGCACCTGGAACGGAGCGCGAAAGCGGTTGGCGGCAAAGCTCGCGTGCCTTTTCATTTGAAGATCAACACGGGGATGAACCGGCTGGGCATTTCGCCCGACGAGATTGAAACGTTTGCGCGTGCCCTGGCCGAGTGCAAGCACATCCAGCTCGAAGGGACGTTCACGCATTTCGCTTCGGCGGAAGATTTCACGCGCGCAACAGACCGACGATCAGGAAAGGATTTTTCTTTCCTGCCTTGCGCGCATGCGCGAGCTGGGGGTTTCTCCCGGGATCGTGCACATGGCGAATAGCGGCGCGATTTGCGCGCGGAACAGCACGTGGGCGGATATGGTTCGCCCCGGCGCGATACTTTACGGATATCACCAGTCGTTCGATCCGCCACAGAAGAAGGATGAAGTGGTGGGTCAGATCCCGCTGCGGCCGTCCCTTTCGCTGAAGGCGCGGATCATTTCGTTGCGCGAGGTCTCCGAAGGGGAAGCCGTGGGATATGGGGCGCGCTTTGTGACCAAACGACCGACACGTATTGCCGTCATAAACGCCGGATACGCCGACGGAATCATGCGCGCCAGAACGAACCGCGGATGCGCGTTGGTGCGCGGGCGGCGCGTCCCTCTGGTGGGCACAATCTCGATGGATTTGACAATGCTGGACGTAACCGACGTGCCGGAAGCAGCTTTGGGTGATGTGGTGACGATTTACGGCAAGGATGGCGGCGCGACGATCGAAGTTTCCGATGTCGCGCGCGAGATCGGCACCGTTACTTCCGACCTTTTGTGCGCTCTGGGCCGACGCGTTCCCAGATTTTACGTTTAACCCACCTGACCGATCCTACCGGCAGTAGTAGAACCACGGAGCGATTACTAAGCCATCGCACGTCGTTGACTCCCACTTCCCACGCGGTGCTATACTGTGGACTTCATAAAGAATTCGTAAGGAACCTCCAATCTTCCCGGCCGGGCGCCCGAACTTTATTAAGCCGGAAAAAAGCGCAGCGAGACGAAGTCATCGGACGCGGTTCGTCTTATATAGATTTTCATAAGGTGCGACCATGCAGAGGACTCCTCCTGTTCCGCATAACAGGCCACCGGCCATTCCGGCTCCAGAAACTTCAACACTGAAACCTGCCGCGCCCTCCCGTCCGGGTCTAGACCGCGTTGGAACCTTTTGGGACATGCTGGGAATTCGCATCGTTTTCATGGCAGTGTGTATTGCAGCAGGTTTCCATTTCCGCCCGTTTAGCGTCTCGCCGATCTCTGGCGCTGCCGTTGGATGTTTCTTCGGTTTAGCAGTCATATTGTTTGAGTTGCGTCTGCGACATGCCAGCCTGCGCCGGTTGATTGGCGCGGCGGTGGGCTCGATCCTGGGACTGCTGGGCGCTTACCTCACTTCGTTGATTCTGACGCACACCACGATGCCGGAGAGCACGCGCTCGTTTTTCAGCCTGGCGGCGTTCCTGGTGATGGCGTATATCGGACTGATTCTCGGAGCCAATAAGGGCGATATGCTCAATCTGCAGGCGCTCGGCGGATTGTTTGGCAGCGAGCGCAGCCTGAAGCATTCGTTCAAAGTGCTGGACACGAGCGTGATTATAGATGGGCGGGTAGCGGACATCGCGGAGGCACAATTCCTGGATGGAACGGTGATCATTCCGCAGTTTGTGCTGCACGAACTACAGTTGGTGGCTGATTCCGCCGATCCGTTGAAGCGGCAGCGCGGACGGCGCGGACTCGAAGTGCTGCAGCGAATCCAGAAAATGGCGCATTTGGAAGTTCAAATCGCCGACGACGATTTCCTGCAAGTGCCGGAAGTGGACTTGAAGCTGATCGAACTGGCCAAACGCTACGATGCGAAAATCGTGACCAACGATTTCAATTTAAATAAGGTGGCGACGCTGCAAGGCATCGAAATCCTGAATGTGAATCAGCTCGCGAACGCGCTGAAACCGGTAGTGCTGCCCGGCGAGACGATGCGCGTATTCATCCTGCGCGAAGGGAAGGAATACAACCAGGGGGTCGCCTATCTGGATGACGGCACCATGGTGGTGGTGGACGGCGCGCGCAAGATGATCAACAAGACGATCGACATCACGGTGACCTCGGTTCATCAGACGACGGCCGGCAAAATGATCTTTGGCAGGTACGACGAGCGCGGCGAGCAGCAAGTACCGCGAGCAGTTTCCGGCGGCACGCAGGTCAGCGAAACGACGCCGCGCCCGACCGAGGGCGGCGGCGAGCGGCCTGCGCGGCCGCTGTACCCGGAGTCCGGCAGGTCGTAGCGAAGCGGCTTTTTCGGCGGTTTCCCGACGCTGTGGCTTCGCTACTGGTGCTCTTCCCTTTCTCTCTGCAGCCCGACTGCGATAGACTGTTGGCCCTTTATGGGTCGCGTTGCCGCTATCATCCCCGCCGCTGGTCTCGGCACCCGCATGGGCGCCGAAATGCCGAAGCAGTTCCTCGAACTAGACGGAATGCCGCTGGTGATTTTCACGTTGCGTCGGCTGGCTGCGTGCGCCGCGATCACCGATTTTTTTCTTTCAACACGCGCGGACGATATCGTGTCGCTGCAGGATAAAGTGGCGAAGGCGGCGCTGGGGCGTCCAGCGCGCGTGGTGCATGGCGGAGATACGCGGCAGCAATCGGTGTCGAACGCGCTGGCGCAAGTGGATCCTGCGACCGACGTGGTGCTCGTCCATGACGCGGTGCGGCCGTTTGTTACTCGCGAGCAGGTGGACCGCGTGATAGCGGAGGCGCGAAAGCGCGGTGCGGCGATTCTGGGTATTCCGGCGATCGACACCGTGAAGGAAGTAAAGCGCGCAAGCTTGCCGGAGGACGTGGCGTTGATCACCTCGACGATTCCCCGCGAACGCGTGGTGCTGGCGCAGACACCACAGGCGTTTTCATATGCGCTGCTGCGGGACGCGTTTCGAAAGGCACAGGTGGATGGAATCATGGCATCGGATGAATCGGCGCTGGTGGAACGATTTGGGCATGATGTTTTTGTGGTGCTTGGTTCGGAGCGCAATTTGAAGATTACGCGGCCGGCGGATATGGACCTGGCGCGGTTTTATCTGGAGCAGGAGCGTAAGACGGCAGCGCGATGACAACTCTCCGAAAGGCCCAAATAGGATGGAGCTACTTCAATCTAGCGTTGTTCAGGACTGCGTTCTGGCTTCTCGTCCTGATGGTAGTCATCGTTGCTCTGAGGGTCATGTTGCCGAGCCAACCACCGCGGGAGGTCGGATATGGCGCGCTTGTTAACGAAATAAACGCGGGGAACATCGTCAGTGCCACTTTCACGAAGTTGAAGGATGGCGAAGAGATCAGAGGTGAAATGCGAACCCCGCCTGAAATATTCAGGACGGCGATTTCCAATGACCAGATCGAAAGCTTGACGGAAAGCCTTCGGAGTCGACGCGTAAAAGCTAGTACAGCCCGGGAGATTCCTCGAGGTTCACTTGCCTATTGGGGAGCCTCGGCAATCTCCGTCCTCCCCCCTGTGGCGTTCCTTTTTCTCTTTAGATTTCAGATCAAGCGGCTGAAACACAGGCTCGTCGAACTTCGAAACCAGGAAGCTTAATGACACGCTCAGGAATTGGCTACGATTTGCACCGGTTGGCGGAGGGGCGCAAATTGATGATCGGCGGGATCGATGTGCCGTACGAGAAAGGCTCGGTGGGACATTCCGACGGCGACGTTTTGGCGCACGCTTTGTGCGACGCGTTGCTCGGCGCGGCGGGACTGGGTGACATTGGCACTCATTTTCCGGATACGGATCCGAAATGGAAGGGCGCGTCGAGTTTATTGTTTCTGGAGCACACGCGAAAATTGTTGGATGAGCGGAAGTTGCGCATCGGCAATCTCGATGCCGTGGTGATCTGCGAGCGTCCAAAATTGGGACCGCACTTCCCTGCCATGCGTGCGGCGCTGGCAAAATCGCTGGGCATATCCGCGGAGCAAATCAATCTGAAGGCCAAGACGAACGAGGGCACGGGTGAAATCGGTCGAGGCGAGGCGATCGCGGCGCATACGATTGCGACATTGGAAGGTTGAACGCTCTACGACTGGAATTGCGCCACGCGTTTGCGGCCTGCTGGAGTCACATGTTTTCCTCCGCTTTGATCGAGCCGATTTTCGGTAACAAAGCTAGTTACCGCAGAGACGCCCTTCGAACCGGCACTGCCGGTTCTCAGGATGAATCGCCCTGTGGGCGATTCACAGAGAAAAACATAGTATGGCGATGAATTGGCTCACGGGCTTCCACGCGGTGGAAGAGGCGCTGGCGGCGGGGCGTGCATTGGACCGCATTGTGATCGCGCGCGGACGGCACGGTGAGCGCGTGGAAGCCGTAGTGCAGATGGCTAAGGCCAAGGGCGTGCCGGTGCGATTTGAAGACCGGCAGCAGATTGATCGCCTGGTGGGAACGCACGAGCATCAGGGGGTCGCCGCGTTGGGCGCCGCAAAACCGGCGATTGAGCTGGAAGATTTACTGGCTGCGAAAACTCCGCAAGGCTTGCTGGTTTTGCTCGACGGAATTGAGGATCCGCACAATCTGGGCGCTATCGTACGCACCGCTCTGGCTGCAGGTGCGAACGGGGTGGTAATTCCAGAACGTCGAGCGGCGGGACTGAGCGATACCGTGGAGCGCGCGTCCGCTGGAGCGCTAGCGCATTTGCCTATCGCGCGCGTGAAGAATCTGGTGCGCGCGATGGAGGAGATGAAGGAGGCGGGCTACTGGCTGGTCGGGCTTGATGAACGCGCGGAAAAGAGTTACACGCAAGTGGATTTGAAAGGATCGGTTGGGATCGTGCTGGGTGGTGAGGGGGAAGGACTGCACGAATTGACGCGCAAACGTTGCGACTTTCTGGTTTCCCTGCCAACCGCGGGCCCGGTGCGATCGCTGAACGTTTCCGTGGCAGCGGGCGTGATGCTATTTGAGGTGGTGCGGCAACGTGGGTCAACGGCACCACAGATGAACACAGATAAACACAGATGACACCGGCTTCTGTAAGGCGGATTTCGCGCTAAGTCTTGCGCGCATTACGTGACCGTCGCTCGACGATTCCCTCAACCTCCTAGGTCGGACTTTATTTTCCATTTTCGCTTTTCTATTTCCCGCCTTTCCTACTGGTCGTATTTCAGCAGCGAAAATACGTGCAAACCTGGGAGTTTGGCGCGGCCGTTTAGGAACGTGAGTTCCACTGCGAAGGCTGCGCCAGCTACTTTTCCACCCAACTGTTCGATGAGTTTCACGGTGGCTGCGGCAGTGCCGCCGGTGGCGAGCAGGTCGTCGCAGATCAGCACCGTCTGGCCGGGCTTGATAGCGTCTTGGTGGATGTCGAGCTGGTCTGTACCGTACTCGAGCTGGTAGGTAATTGATGCCGTCTTGCCGGGAAGCTTCTTGGGCTTGCGGACCGGAACGAATCCTGCATTCAGGCGGTAGGCCAGAGCCGGCGCGAAAATAAATCCGCGCGCTTCGATGCCCGCGACGATGTCCACCTGCGTGCCAATGTATTGTTCACAGAGGCGATCCACGAGCGAATGGAAACCGACCGGGTCCTTCAGAAGCGTGGTTAGGTCATAGAACAGAATGCCCGGCTTGGGATAATCCGGAATTTCACGGATAAGTGCTTTTAGGTCGTTCATTCTTCTCCTTCAGTGTTGTGAGTGCGCGTTGAGAGCTGCGAAAGATCAACATCACCACAGATAAACACAGATGAAAACCACAACATGGAAAATCACAGCCACGCTCTTGCTTCCTGCTCAGTGCTCGATCGAAAAGCGTTTGGAAAACTGTTCGAGGAATGGAGCATCCTCTTCGGAAACGCTGGAAACGAGCGCTCCTTGAGGGCCGATCTCGAGATCCGCTCGAAAATGGGCCAGCGCTTGCTCGTTGCCGATGGCGTAGGCTTCTACGCGGCCGTCGCGTAAATTCTTGGCGTAGCCCGCCACGCCCTGGCGTGCCGCCGCGCGCATTGCGAAATAACGGAAGCCGACTCCCTGCACCATGCCACTGATCAAGTAGCGCCTGGATTGAAGCTTTTCGCGAGTGTCCGTCATGCGCAGTGCGGCCCCAGAGCGGCAAACGCGTGATTTTAACAGAGCATGGAGATGCATAAAAGTGAGACCAGCATGATATTGCGGGGGACGCGACGTTGCCGTCGGCCGTCATGCTGTGTGAGTTCAGCCCAGGAAAATGAGTTAGAGTTGACCATGAAGGTAGGATTTTGCATCTAAGCACGAAGGAACGATTGACAATGCCAGGACGGAGTCGAACGATCGGTTGGTTCGCCGCGTTAACGCTAGTGACGCTGGTTTCTTCGGCGATGCCCACGCGCGCGCAGGATGTGGGTCCGCAAGCGGCACCGCCGAAATTCGAGGTGAAGCGTATTCCAGCGGAACCGCATCCCGGCCCTCCGCCTATTCCAGAGCAGGAAATCATCAATCGATTTGTGGCCAATGAAGCGGTAATGAAGAAGGCATATGAAACCTACGATTTCACACAATCCATTCGACTGGACGAACTCACCGATCCGGGCGGGAGATTCAGCGTCACCGGCGACGTGCTGGTGCGCTCGGACGGGCAGCGTTACATGCGGGTGACCACGCAGCCCGTTTCTACCCTGAAGTTGATGCACTTCTCGCTCGAAGACGTGCGGGTGATTGCCAGCATGCCGGAATTTCCGCTGACTCCGGACAAGGTGGCCAACTACGACTTCAAATATGCGGGCCAGGAAAAGCTGGATCAGTTGAACACTTATATTTTCCAGGTGAAGCCAAAATTACTGAGCCGCAAGGAAAGATATTTCCAGGGAGTGGTATGGATTGACGATCACGATTTCGCGATTGTGAAGAGCTACGGGAAATTCGTGAGCGAGATCGAAGGGAATGGCACGGAACTGCCGTTCACGATGTTTGAGACTTACCGGGAGAATTTTCAGGGGAAATATTGGCTGCCGACTTACACCCGCTCGGACGACTATTTCAAGGACGGTCAGAACGATGACCTGCCGCTGCGGCTGATAATTCATTCCACGGATTTCAAATTGAATTCGGGGCCTGGAACGGCCGCCGCCGAGCCAACTCCTGCCGCTCAGGATCCGCAAGCCGCGGCGACAGGCCAGCCGCCGCCTCCTTCGCCACACTGATTTTAATCCGCCGCTCGGATATGACGCGGAAGGTCACGGACGGAATCGAGCAGGATCTCCGGTTTCGCTGCACGAATGCGTTCCGCCGTGGGGAATGGGCCGAGCACGCCGATGGCACGCACGCCGGCGCGGCGGGACATTTCGATATCTTCGGCCGTATCCCCCACGTAGACGCAATGTTCGGGCTTCACGCGCATGCGTTTCAGCGCCAGTTGCAGTGGCTCCGGGTTCGGCTTTTTCTTCGGCGCGTCCTCACTGCACACGCATGCGGAGAAATAATCAGCGAGTGCAAATTCGCGGAGTTGGCGGCGAACCCGCGCGCGATTCCCGCTGCTGACGATGCCGAGCTCGAATTTCGACGAGAGCCTATGCAGGACGCGCCGGACACCGGGCAGCAGCGGAGGTTTTTCGAGCTTGTAGGCTTGGGCCCACAGACGGTCGGCTTCCCCCCACTTGGAACGCGAGAGATGGGCGGCCCTATAGACGCGAAGCCAATTCGGGGAGTAATGCAGGGCGACTTCGCGCTCGGTCCACTTGATATCAAGGGCGCGGAACATCGAAAGATAGGCACGAACGTCCGCGGCGTAGGAATTGAGCAACGTGCCGTCCCAATCGAACAGAATGGCGCGCGCGGAAAATTGGTTGAGTTTCAAGGTGAGGGAATCGTATCAGAGGGCAGCCTTACGGATAAGCGGCTCGACCCGAAAGCTGCAAGTGACAAATTGAATTGAGTTTAGTGTTTCTTGCGATCGTGGCGCTAGTGGCCGCGGTACCGCAGCGGAACAACATCATCGCGACGCAGAGCGAAATCATCAAAGCTGGCCGCGTATCCCCACCATCCGGGCATTTCGACGTCCTCGGCGCGTACGATGTGCACGGCGGTACACATTTGAACGCTGCCTTGACCGAGCGGCCGTTCGATGAGCGCGACTTCCAACTCGATGGCCGTGCCCGGCGCGAAATTTCGCGGAGCGAGGAAATAGATGCCGCTCGAGCTGATGTTGCGCGTGACCAAGGTGACCGGAATAGGCTCAGGCCGGTCGCCGACGCGAATCAGGCGCAAAGGTAGCGAAAGCGCGGCGCGCGGATTGCCGCGACGCTCTTGCGCAACTCCGATGGCATGTGTGGGAACGCGAGCGAAACGACGAGGCCCTGGTTTCCCCGAGTGTGCAATGACGCTGACTGTGTGGCTTTCAAATTCACGCAGCGGCGAAGCGGCACACCGCTGGTCTTTCCAATCCGGAGCAGCCCCCATGTACTGTCCCCCAAGAACAGCCTAAGAGTCCCCCTACTGGTGGACCGAATATGCGCGGAGTCGGGCTTGTCGTCAAGGGGGGTGAGATGATGGTGACGTAAGATATAACACCCCCGCGGGGATACTAAGTGCGTAGTTTCAATTAGTTAGAGGGGATCGCAAAGAATTGTATTGAGAATATAAACATTTTCACAGAGCTCCCTATATTCGATTTGGTTTCGATTCGGGAGACGGGTATCAGCGGCGCTAACTTTCGCTTTTCTGACGCAGTCAAATTCTGGAGTCCTAATCTGGTTTAGCCGCGATAAACGGATAGCAGGTTCGAGTGGGTTTCGCTATTTTGGAGTTGCGAGCGAGGCTCAACGAGATGATTCAGATGACGACGCGAACTTCTAATTCGGAAATTCCGATGCCAGTTCGAACGCAGACTTCTGAAGCCAGGTGGAACGCGGTGCGGGATCGTGATCGCGGCGCTGACGGCAAATTTGTTTACGCGGTTCGGTCCACCGGAATTTACTGCAGGCCCTCCTGCCCTTCCAAAAAGCCGCAGCGCGAACAGGTGGAATTCTACTCTTTGCCGGACGCCGCAGAGCAAAAGGGCTTTCGAGCTTGCCGCCGATGCAAACCGCGAGCAGTGCGTTTGCGCGATCCGCGCACTGCGGCGGTGGCGCGCGTGTGCCGGGCAATCGAAGCGCGGATTGACTCGGACGGCGAAGCGGCGGAGACCGAAAACGAAGCGCGCCTGACACTGAATGCGCTCAGTTCATCCGTAGGGATGGGCCCCCATCAGCTTGAGCGCGCTTTTCGCAGTGTGATGGGAATCTCGCCGCGGCAGTATGCCGACGCGCAACGGATGCGGCGGCTAAAATCGAAATTGAAAAAGGGGGACGACGTGACTACAGCACTTTATGATGCGGGATTTGGATCGAGCAGCCGATTATACGAACGCGCACCATCACAATTGGGAATGACGCCGGCGACATATCGCCAGGGCGGAGCGGGAATGCAGATTCATTACACGATCGTTGGGTCGCCGCTCGGGCGCTTGCTGGTGGGAGCGACGCATCGCGGGATCAGCGCGCTCTATCTGGGAAAAGAAGATAGCGCGCTGCATGCGGCTCTTCGGAAAGAATATCCGCGGGCGGAGATTAGCCGCGATCGCAATGGCCTGGAAGTTTGGGTGGAAAGAATTCTGGAGCATTTGCGCGGGCGCGAGCCGAACCTCGATTTGCCCACCGATGTGCAAGCCACGGCGTTTCAACGCCGCGTTTGGGAGGAGCTGCGCAAAATTCCATACGGGGCGACGCGGACGTATAGCGAGGTGGCTCGAGCAATCGGGAAGCCGAAGGCCATTCGCGCGGTTGCTCGAGCGTGCGCCACGAACCCGGTTTCGGTTGTTGTTCCCTGCCATCGCGTCGTGCGCCAAGATGGAAACTTGGCAGGATATCGCTGGGGGGTGGAGTTGAAACAGTCGCTGCTCAAGCAAGAATCAGAGCGGCGCCGGGCTAAATCGTCTGTTGCGGCGAAGCGCTGATTTGATTTGCAGCGAAACAGCGTCGGATAATGATCAGCCCTGTGGCTTGACCTTTTCGGTGCCCTTGGGCCAGTGAGGTTTGAATTTCGCGTCGCCGAGGTCAGGATTGCGCACTACCTTCGAATAATGAATCACGAAATAATCTCCCGACCCGGTCTCGTCAAATCGCTGTTGGATTGGCAGCCATGTGGTTTCATCGAGCCAGATCTGAATCTTGGAGATCTGGTTGCGGGCTTCCTGGGATTTGGGCGTCAATTCCAGCTCGGCGGTTTTTTTGTCGTCGATTGTGGGTTCGCCCAGGAGTGTTACCAAGTAGGCTTTCTGCAGATCCTTGCCTGAAGTACCAAAACCCAGCAGCAGATATTGATCGACCAGCGATCGGTGTTGGGCAAGATTGTATTCTTCCACACGCTTCAGACCCGGAGTATAGATGTACAGATTGTCGCCCGTGCGCAAAATCGTGCGCGAGTCAGGAGCTTTCATTTCCAGGAGCATTTTGTCGCCATGCACCAAAATGCTGCCGGTTTCTGTGGATTTATCGTTGACCACGACGGTCACCTTGGTGCGCTCGACGTCCGCGGAGAGACTGTGGAACTCCTTGGACTCGCGGTCCAGCAACCGCAGCACGCCATCAAGATTCAAATTGCCGTGAACTTGACGGGCGGCAGATGCGGCTCGAAGCCAGCCTCCCAAAATCAGCGCGCACACGGCCGCTGCCAATAAAAAACGCCTTCCGATCAAATCATTGCCCCCGTTGGACGGACGCGTCCATTTACGCGCCGTTCATAATACTACAGTCTATTGGACGCGTCTGAGAGTGAGGGGGTTCCGTTCGGCTAATATGGGGAGAAAATGTTACACGTACGGTTAGGGATGCACCGTCACGTCGTACGACGCGATCAAGCCGTCCTCGCCGCGGACAGGATCGATACGCACGACCTGGAAGCTTTGATCCCGTAGATCGTCAACCGTGCGTGCGAGAATGTCGTGCGTTTCGCGCTCGAGTTCCGGAGTTGCGCTGGACGCGCGCTTTTCGACTGGGAGCACGGAGGCATCCATCCGATAGGTTCGCGTCTGTCCGGCAAAGTCCTGCGTGCGAAACTGCACTTTAGAGCTGGCGAAAGCGGAAACTTGCGGCTGATCGTGAAACCAGCGCGAGGGCGTTGCCAAGACGAACAAGACGATTACCATGACCACCACGTCATAGGGCCAGCTGCCCCGCTCGTAAGACCAAAAAACTGTTCGAACAATTACCTGCCAAAAAGCACGCATGTCAGTGAGCAGAAGCGTCGTCCACGACTTCGCCGTCGCGCATGTGCAGCACGCGATGCCCGTAGGCGGCGGCGTCCGGGTTGTGGGTGATCATCACAATGGTCTGTCCCAGATCCTTGTTCAAGTCGCGAAGCAGATTGAGGACGGCATCGGAGCTTTTCGTATCCAGGTTGCCGGTCGGTTCATCCGCCAGCACTATTTTGGGCTCGCTGACGATCGCGCGGGCCAGCGCGACGCGCTGCTGCTCGCCGCCCGAAAGCTCAGAAGGCTTATGCTTGAGCCGGGAGCTTAATCCCAGTAAATCAGAGACGACTTGGAAGCGGTGAGGATCGAAGCCATTGCCATGAATGTGTTGAGCGAGCGCAATGTTGTGGTAAGCATCGAGCGTGGGCAGCAGATTGAACCGCTGAAATACGAAGCCTACTTTGTGGCGGCGAAGAAGCGTGCGCGCAGAGTCGCTCATCGTAGTGAGATCGTTCCCATCGAGCAGCACTCGCCCGCGGGTAGCCTGTGCCAGACCTCCAATCACGTGCAGCATCGTGGATTTGCCGCAGCCTGAGGGTCCCATGATGGAAACAAACTCGCCGGGAAAAACTTCGATGCTGACGCCGCGCAAGGCCGGAACTTCCACTTTGCCCTGGCGATAGATCTTCCATAGATTTTCAGTCTTAAGTATGGGCTCCAACAGCGGCTCCCGTGCCAGCGTCAGCGATTCTGGGGACTGAATTATTCTAGTCGGGTTTAGCATTTATGCCTAGCAGCGATGCGCGCGCGAAAATCCCGCGAAACCACACGTGATATTGGAATTGGCGGATGGCTACTCGTAAGCGAGCGCCTCGACGGGATCTTTGCGGCTAGCCATCCAAGCCGGATAAGCGGCGCCCAACAGGCCGCCCACGATCGCGATCAGGCCGGCGCGCAGGATCCACTGCAGGGAAATGATGATTGTGAGGGACGGAAAAATCTTGATGAAGATTGAACTCATGAGGTAGCTGAGGCCAATTCCGCACACCACTCCAGCGAGACACAAAAGTGTCGTTTCGCTGAGCACGATTTGAACGATGTAGCCTTTTGAAGCGCCCAGCGATTTGAGCACACCGATT
The DNA here is from genome assembly GCA_963834215.1 of uncultured Acidobacteriota bacterium. Taxonomy (GTDB): domain Bacteria; phylum Acidobacteriota; class Terriglobia; order Acidiferrales; family UBA7541; genus Palsa-295. Next base: position 196,168 of record CAWIAM010000005.1, read on the forward strand.
TCGCGGGTGCGTTCAATGATGGTGGTGTACATCGAAAGAAAAATCACCAGAAAGCCGATGACCACGGCGATGCCGATCATGACGTTGATAAAGGCGCCGAGTCCCGGAAGATTCGAGGATGTCATCAAGGAGATGAAATCCTTGAGCGGGCGAATTTCGTAGCGCGGCAGTAACTGCTTGATTTCATCCATCACGGCCGGCGTGTGATCCGTACGATCGCACTTGATGAAAAAAACCGAGGCTTTATCATGCGCGCCGGCCATTTCCTGCAAGGTGGAGAGAAAGACAAAGAGTCGCGCCCCTTTACCGTGCTCCACAATGCCAACCACATGAAAATCGTGATCGAAAAGCCGCAGGTTCTGGCCGAGTCTTATTTTTTTCGATTTCGCGTAGACGTCGTCCACAAGAATATCGTTGGGACCCTGCAGGTCATGCCCTTCGTGGAACACAAATCCACCGGTGACGGTACGGAAGCTATTCACGTCAATCCCATAAACAATTTCGAGGCCGGTGGAATTGAATTGCAGCAACACAGGGGTGACAGCTTGGACGTAATCGAGCTGCGCCAGTTTATCTTCGATCGCGATAGGCATAGGCGCACCGCTGAAAGCCATAAACACCGAGGCCGAGGGCGGTTGGACCATGATGTCGGCACCAATGCCTTCAATGCGTTTCGCAGATTCCGATAGCAACCCGCTGGTGAGCCCGACAACGATGATTACGAGCGTAACCTCGACGGCTACGGCTATGACAGTGATCAGCGTGCGAAGCGGACGGTGCAGCACGTTGTGAACGATCATGTAACGGATCATATAGTTTCAGCGCTTCTGGACCTCAGGGCTGGGGCTCCTTTGGATTGTCGCCGGGAGTTTTTCCGGTTTCTTCGCCGACGTGCACCAACTTCGTGCCAGGCGGCTGCGGCAATACGAAGCGGTCCGGCGCAACAGGCTCGTTCAAGGTTAACTTCTTGACGGCGATCTGCAACTGATAGTCGTCGCCCGGACGACTCACCGCGATTCCCCACGGATACGTCAGAGCCCCCGACGCTTGCCAATTGCCGTACGTTACGTCCGAGGCGACGCTGCCGCCGGAGCCGAAATTCTCGATGCGAGTGACTCGCAAGTCCGTGCGGTCGAACCAGATTTTTCGCGCGATCTCCCAGCCTATTGAACCCGAGTCCGCGCCGTTGGTCGCGGAGGATTCGGGCCCCGACGAGATGACGGTAAGCACGTAGTATCGCCCATTCCCCTCGCTTGCTTCTTCGAGCAGCACGGGCGCACGTTCCGGGATCGGCGGCCAGAATAGCGCGTCGAGCAAATGCTGGGGCCTGAGATTCTCGATCGGCTTCTCCGCGTGGCGCTCCAGGTTGGCGGGGCCAACGAGAAAACTATTTTTCGACGGAATGTAAATGCTGAATGTCCGGCCATCGCTGACCATGTCGAATATATTCTTGCCGATCACCGGGGCTTGGCCAATCACGCGAATGCTCGCGGGCTTCGCGGCGAGAATGAACCCGCTGACCTCATGATATTGCTCGATGACGCCGGAATATGCGGATCCGGCAGTCAGTTTCATGACCACGCCCGCGTTCAAGGACTGAATTGCCTGTGCCTGTTTATCATATAGCTCAATCAGTTGGATCTTGGAAGCCGTCTGCAATGGCTGGGGCGCTTGCGACGGCTTAACCGTCGTTTTGTGACTGACGGCACAGCCGCAAGCCAACGACACCACTGCTGCAAGCAAAACCAACGAAGCGATACGCCAAATCTTCAGTTGAGAGCTGATTAGGAACACAAAGTATGCAATCTAACAGCCGCTTCAAGGGGTGTCAACGAAACGCGGGAGATCGGAAAGAGGACGTTTGAATCGAATTCTGGCGCAGTTGGAACGTATTCAGGGAGTGCGTTTAGTCGTCTAGAAGGCTGCCGTTGACGGGGAGCGTCTGCGCCGCGCCGTCGTTTCCGCCGAGCGAAACCAGAAGGCGGCGGAGTTTGGCGCGATCTTCGAGATTCATGCCGACCATTTCGAATCCCGCCTGATGAGAGCGCACGAACCGCACCACCGCCTGCATGCTGATGGAGCGCAGGCCGGCTGGAATTTTGAGCGTGGCTTCCGTACCGACCGGAAGCTGAAGTTCGCCGCTCAGAAGCCCGCCATCAAGGCTCAGGACGCTGATCGCCGAAGAGTATTTGCCCTTAGCGGAAGTGACTACGGCGGGCACATTGCGCGGCAACCGCACGCGACGATAGCGGCGATGACGCACGAAATCACGCTCGGGAATCGGGTCGAGCGGCGCCAATTGCAAGACTTTTGGATCCAAACCTGATTGCGGGAGGGAGTTCTGAATCCAGTCAGGGTCGAGCTTGACCAGGGCTTGCGCGGCCGCCATGCGAATTTCATCCGGGTAGACCCAGCTAAACGACTTGCGCGCTTCGACAAACCGGCGCAAGTGACCGACCGCGTTCGCCGCACGCATACGGCCTAGCGCCTCGATAGCCTTCACGCGCAAGTACTCGGGCCCTTGAGGGATAAGCTCGCCTTCGGCTAGACGCAGTAGCTTCGGAGCAGTGTCCGCGTCGCCGCACATGCCGATTTCATCGAGCGCGAGGGGCAGAATCATGACGTCAAACATTTCGAGCGAGTCCGCGAGCAGTTTGCCACGCTCTGGCGCGCCGCCCGTGGAAAGCTGACGAACAATCGCATCGTGAAAACCACGGCCACCATCGCGCAGACGTCGCGGAAGCAGCTCATCCACGGCTGCTGGATCGAGGCGACTCAATAATCCAGCCACCGTAGCGGCCTTCGCCGGCACATCGTTCTTGAAAGTTTCCTTGAGGTGGCGCACGCAGGGAGCGCCGACTGATTTTGCGAGATGGACGATGCTTTCGCGCTCTGTGCGCCTACTAGATCGCGCCAAGCGTATCGATAGGTGTTCCGCGGCGCCCTGCGGTACGCGCATGAGGACGCCGACAAGGCCGTCAGGCATCGTTTCGGCAGCGAGCGCTTCTTCGATGAACTCCGGAATGCGGTTGTCCACGCCAATGCGGGGACGCAGGCTTTGCACCCAGCTTGGACGCGATTCTTCCAGATCAGCGAGCGAGTCCAAGGACTGCTGTACCGCGCGGTAATAACGGCGCGCCGCCGACTCTTGACTGAGACGCACGAAGGCAGCGCTCAGGAGCGTTTGCAACTCCGAGTCCTTCTCCGCGGCCATTGCCTGGCCAATTTTTACTAGTGCGTCTTGCAAGCGCTGGCTCGCGGCTTTGCTGTAGAGCTCAGCGAGTTGTCCCAACCCGATCGCGGCTTTCTTGCGAGCCTCGGCATCCTTGTTGGTCACACAGGACGCGTACTGCAAAAGAATGTCGCCGGCTACGTCCGATTCGCCGCGGCCCATGAGTTCTTCAACGTACTGCTGCACGTTGCGCGGCGGAATGCACCACGCCTCGGGAGACATGAGCACGGATTTCTTGCCGGACTCCGGCACGGCGGCCCAGAACTGCCGGTCGAGAATATCCGCGTGTGTTTCTACGGACATGCCAGCGCCGGCCATTTTTTCTTCGCGAGACTTCAGCAGTTTGCGAAGCGTGTCGAGCTCATGACCCATGCGGTCGAGCATCTGGCGCACCGCATTGACCTTCACTTCGCCCCGTTGGTAGCGATCGATCGCAAATTTAATCGCGAGATCTTCTGCCAAATGCAGAAGCGTGCTCTCGTCCAGCTTCGCCGTGGGAGATTGCGCGGCCACCGTGGCGAGCGCTTGCTGCAAAGTAATTTTTGCGTTTTGCGGCAGGGCGGAAATTTTCTGCTGCCAGGATGATGGATCGAGCTGCGAATTCTTAGCCAGCTGGGCTTCGCCGAATTGCGCGAGCAGCTTTAACAGGCTCTGCAGCTCGGCTTCTTCGAGCTTGCCGATTCCGCCGGCGAGACCTGTAACGCCGCCTCCGAGTGCGACGGTAAGCCTGCCCGTCACTCCCGGTACTCCCAAGCTTAGGTCCGCACTGCCCGCAACTCCCGTGCCGGTGCCCACAAATTCGCCGCTTCCTACGACACTCTCGGCACCTGCTGCGTATCCCGTGCCCTTAGCGTCGGATGTCCCTGCCGCGCCGGAACTACCAGGACCGCCAGGTCCGCCGGCTCCCCCATGCGCGCCCTCAGCCGCGGTGATGAGCTGAATCATTTTCTCTGGGCTTCGGAACCATTCCTGAATCCAGTTCGCGTCGGCGCCGAGCGTCTTGGCCGTGAGTGTCGCGGCGACGCGCGCCTCAGAGAATCCTGCGTCTTCCGCGACGAAGCGAATTTCGTTGACGCGAATCCCGCAGTTGTTGCGATTGCCAAAATAGGCTTCCAGCCGTTCGGACAAAGTTCCGGCTTTCGGGCCGGTTTCCATGAAGCATTTAACCAGATTGCCGAATTCGGAGCGCTCAACACGGGGCAGAAAGCCGATACTCGCGACGCCGGCAGAATTGAGAAGGTCTGCAAAGCTGCGCTCCGCGGGGCTCGATTCGAGTGGAACGCCGTCCAGCAGTAACTGCGACCCAGAGGCGCCAAGGAGCAGGCCACTGTGCCCAGCAGCCTCCACCGCCGCGCGCAGCTCGGTCCAAGCAGAATCCAATTGGCTGGCGGAGCGGACGTGCTCTAAACCATAGAGGCGAGCGTACTTAAGTAGCACATTCAAACTCCGGACGAAGGCCCGGGCATTGGGGATGGTGGGCTCGCTATGGACCGTGGCTTCGCGTGAAACAGGCAACATTAGGGTATTCCCATGCTCGAATGTACTAGGACGAGTGTTTACGCGTAAATGGTACGAAAGGTCTAAGGTTTCAGAGTAACAACCGGGCAGGAAAAGGCTTAGGAGGCCAAGCGGACTTCTACATCCTGTCCCTCGAGGGCGGGGCGGACTCGGCGAATCACTTCGCTGGCCCAAAGTTTTTCACTCAGCAAAACCAACGAGCCGTCTTCGAAATTACACACGGCGCAAAACGTGTAGCTGGGAAATGCGGTGTGATACGCGTCCACGCCACGGCGCGCAAGCTCGCCCTCGAGCGCGGGATCGCCTGTGGCAAGCTTTTCACCGGCGCGCACACCGAATGTTTCAGACTGAAAGCGATCAATCAAGGGTTCGAGCGCGCCAAGCTCGAGCGCGGAAACCACGATGGAGCGATTGCTCGCTTCGCGGAACGCGATTTGATGGCGCTCACAATACTCCCGAACACGATCCAGGTGGCTAAAGAAATCAAGCGCCCAAGTTTCGTCAGCGGCCGTCGCGCGAAGAATACGGCTCCAGATTCGTGCAGCGTCGGCGCCGCGAATCGGCTCGCGATTTTCGTCAGCCTCGGTGAGTTCCAGACCAATGGCGCGAACATCGGGACCAAGATCGAGAGGCTCGACTTCGAGAAGGATCGTCGGATTATTCTTCGGCGCCGGAGAGGTCATCTTCCAGTCCTGGTGAGGGGAATTTGCTCACGAATTCGGGCGATTGCTTGCGAATCTCGAGCCAGTCAAAAAACGCGTCGGGTGTTTCCAGCCAAATAGCGAACCAGTGAGCGATCTCTTCTTTTTCGGCGCGCTTCCTGGCGTCCACTTTGTGATTCCGCGAAATCATTTCGGCACGGCGACGCCCCAGGCGGGCGACTTCACGGACACGTTCGGCGGCGGCCTGTTCGTCGTCGAGCAGAAATTTTCGAAGGAGCTCGTCGAGGCGCACCAAGCACATTTCGGCTTCTTCGAGCGTCGAAAAATGCAGCAGGTCGGTGAATTCTTCTTCATATCGGCCTTCGGTATCCGAGCGCGTGGACCACACCACGCGCATTCCGGCTTCTTCCAGCACGCTGACGATATAGTCGGGAGCGGTTTTACCTTGCGCCCCGAGTTGCGCGATCAATTGGCGCCGGATTTGTTCGATTTCTGCCGGCGTGTATCGAGGCTTACCCAAGGCGCGCGCGGCTTCCAAAATCAAAGCCTTCTTCGTGGGCGAGCCCCCCTCGTCAGGCACGCGCGAGTGGCCCGGACTCACGACGGGCCTCGATGCGGCGTTTTCTTCTGGGCGGTCTCGGGGGGAGCATCTCCGGAGAGGAGGCTGCGATAACGCGCGACATTGCGATTGTGCTCGGCCAGAGTCTTACTGAAGAAATGCCCGCCGTTGTCATTCGCAACGAAAAACATGTAATCCGTGGCAGCGGGGGCCAGCGCTGCGCGAAGGGACGCTTCCCCAGGATTGGCGATGGGACCGGGAGGCAGGCCCGGATATTTGTAGGTATTGTAGGGCGAATCGATCTGCAAATCCTTCGAGTGGACGACCTTTACAGGACGGCCCTCGAGTTCGAGGGCGTACGCGACGGTAGGGTCGCATTGTAACGGTCCACCACGCTTCAGGCGATTGTAGAAAACGCCAGCCACCAAGGGACGCTCCTCTTTGCGGGGCGTTTCGCGTTCGACCAAAGAGGCAAGAGTTACGATCTGTGCTGGAACCAAGCTCACGGGAATGCTCGCCGGCCCTGCGGTATTCAAGGATTCCCACACGGCACGAAAATTCTGAACCATCCGTTTGACAATTTGCTGGCAAGTCGTGTGGCGCGTAAATTCGTACGTCGAAGGAAACAGAAAACCTTCCAGGCTTTGCGCATTCGGAGCCAAGTCGGACACGAGAGATGTGTCTTTCGCGGCAGCCAGGAACTCGTCGCGGTTGCAAATTCCCTGCCGGTCCAGCTCGGCCGCGATATCAAACATGGTCCAACCTTCGGGTATGGTGACTACGTGGACGAAAATTCTGCCCTGGGCGATTTGCCAAAAGACTTCGCGCGAAGTAACGGGATGATCGAAATAGTATTCCCCCGCTTGCATAGGAGCACGAACGTGCCAGAAGCTGAAGAGTGCGAAGGCGAGGCGGTTGCGAATGACGTCATCCCGGCGCAAAATTCCGGCGATCTGCCACCGCGAAGTGCCGTGGGGAATGTCCACGAAGACTTGTTCAGGGCGGTGACCGCGATAGGGGCGGCTAATCTGGGAATCCAGCCAACCGGCTCCCGCACCGATCGCTGCGATAACCAGAAGAGCCAATAGACCAAGCCGACGCACGGCCGGTTATTCCCTATCGGCCGCAACATGCTCCGCTTGAGCACGGTTACGGTCGAGATATTCGCGCAGGAGAACGGCGGCAGCCACATCATCAACGGATTGCTTCTTGCGCCGGTTGGGAGATTTGCGGCGTGCTACGATTTGCTCCGCCTCCCAGGTGGTTAGCCGTTCATCCGCGAGTTTCACTTCGATCCCCAACTCCTTCTGCAAGCGCGCGGAAAATTGTGCCGCTTCATCGGCCATTTCGCCGGCTTCCCCCGTGATGTGCACCGGGTGGCCCACGAGAATACGCGCGACCCCGTGCTCTCTGCAAATTTCTCGTAAGCGGCGAAGGTCGTTGCGGCGGTTGGTGCGAATGAGGACGAGCAAGGGCTGGGCCGTCATTTGCAGTTCGTCGGATAGCGCGAGGCCCATGCGCTTGCGGCCATAGTCAATGGCCAGAATTCGGCGCGTCTCGGAATCAGACATTGCCGCGGGGGCACCTAGGGTAATGGAACGCGAAGTGGCTAATGTCATCTTCTCCCATTATACGCGAAGGTTTGCCACAGGCCGCACCGTGCGGCTGCGTTAATTTCGAAGCGGTTGCCTTTTCAGTAGATATAGCGTATGAGCTAGCGACTGTCTAACGACACTGCTGGGTCAAAGGAGAGAGAGAATGGGTGGTTTATTGTTATTCGTGTTTGTCGGGTTCGTGCTGCTGGGCTTCTGGCGAATTTTGGTGGCCGCCAGGGCGTCACATGCTGACGGCCAGCTCGCTGCTCATTTAGGAAGCGGTATCCCGTTTTTCGTGGCAGCGGTGCTGGTCTTCATCTTCTGGATGTCCTTCACTACTGTAGATTCCGGATACCGGGGCGTGGTGCTTCGCTTTGGCGCGGTTACCGGACGAACGCTGGAGCCCGGACCACATTTGATCACTCCTTTTCTCGAAACGGTGAGGCCAATTTCGGTGCAAGTGCAGGTGGAAAAACTCGATTCGCAGGCTTCGAGCCACGATTTGCAGGTAGTGCACACGCAAGTGACCCTTGCCTACTATCAGGATCCCTGCTGCGTGACGGACATCTGGGCAAAGCTCAATGATGATGCGGTGGATCGCGTCGTGATCCCCGCTATCCAGGAAGCCATCAAGGCGCAAACAGCCCAATACGACGCGGAACAACTGATTGCGCAACGCGCGACGGTGCGCAACGGCATCGAGCAGTATGTGCGGGACCGGCTTACCGCCCATCACATTGACGTGGATGCGGTGAGCATCACAGACTTCAATTTTTCCGAGGAGTACAACCACGCGATCGAAGCCAAGGTGACGGCGCAACAGAACGCATTGAAGGCGGAGAATGACCTGACGCGTATCAAAATCGAAGCAGAACAAAAAGTCGCTCAGGCTCAAGCAGAGGCAAAGGCACTGGAGGTCCAAAAACAGCAGATCACCCCCGAGTTGCTACAGCTACGGACGATCGAAATGATGCAGCAACACTGGGACGGGCATTTGCCTGAGGTATACATGGGCGGTGGACAAGGAGGAGGCGCGCTGCCAATGATTGACGTACTGAAAGCGGCGGGCCGGAGCAAATAACAGCCGTGGCGAGCCCCGCTAGGGCTCGCGGCCACGCTCGCTTGTTTGCCATATCGCCCAGAATCCAGCCTCTTTCATTTCTTCTCCGAGGCCGGTTTCGCGCAGCAGTTGCTCGATTTCCGCGCGGGACTGGCGCTGGCCGATGCGCTCATCGGCGTCGGCCAGCGCGAAAACGGTGACCGCGGAGATGGCAACCTGACGCTTTAGCTGCGTGATCTCAACCTTATCAAACGTGTCCGAAGCGGCGTGGTAATTCAGCATATAGTTCGCCGGCTCTTGATTGGCCACCAACGTAGGAACTCCCTCAATGAGGAAATCAAAATTGTCGGTGTCCATGCCGGCGTCAAAAGTGAACTCTTTCACGCCGAGCGACTGCACGGGCTTCAGGGCTTCTCTTACGGGATCGAGGATGTCCTTCCGGCCTCCGAGCGAGTAGCCAGTGACTCTTCCGTCTCCGGAATCGAAAATCACTGCCGCGATCATGTGGTCGAGTTCCGCGCGGTGCGCATGCGCATAGGCGGCTGAACCGAGGAGCCCCTGCTCTTCGCCGGTGAAAAGCACGAAACGGATCGAGCGGCGCGGGATGATGCCGGAGGCGTGAATGACGCGAGCCGCATCAATCACCATGGCGGCGTTGCAGCCGTTATCGAGGGCGCCAGTTCCGAGATCCCAGGAATCCAGGTGCGCGCCGAGCAGGACAAATTCCTCAGGCTTCTCGCGCCCGCGAATTTCCGCGACGACGTTTTCGGAATCCGCCGGGCCGGTTACATGATTGGGCATTTCCCAGTGCACGTGAATCTTTTGTCCGGCTGCCAGAAATCGCGCCATGCGTTCGGCATCTTCACGAGCGACGACAGCCTGCGGCAACTTTTCCAATTCTCCGTTAACTGCCAAAGTGTGGCGATAGAGCAAAAGATTCGGGCGCGACGACATCCACAGAACGCCGACGGCTCCTGCTTTCATCGCACGAGCAATGATGGCGGGCCCGATCACGTATTCATTAGTGAGATCTTCCCAGGTAACCAGAAATTTCGAATGGATCAGCACGATCGCGCCGTTCGCAGCGTCTCCAGCTTTGGCAAAACCAGCGTCGTCGCCCATGCCCGCATCTACGACATTTGCCGTAATTCCTTCCTCCGGCGTCGCAGGCGACCAACCTATAGAAACCAAACGAACGGGGAACGGTGCGGGCGCGAGAACTTCCAAATGCGTGTGACCTTCGGTCCAGCCCACCGGAATCGAAAATTTTTCGGTGTGGACTTCGTCTACCCCCGCATGGCGGAACGCTTGCACGGCCCAATCAGCAGCACGATCGGCAGCGGGAGTTCCAGTCACGCGACCGCCGATCGTGTCAGTGAGGTACCGCAAGTTCTCTTCGAGAGGCGAGGGACCCAGAGCAGACTGGATCATTTGTGGCGCGAGTTCCGCGCAAGACTTTTCCACAGAGCAGGTGCCAGATCCCTGAGGCACCCGAGGCGCAAGCGGCGACGGCTTTAGCGGCGGAATTTGCGCCGAGGCACTGCAAGCTGCGAGCGACCATACAATGCTGATCAGGAAATTAAAGATTGTGCGCACGGCCGCAACCCCCTCAACAATATGTCGTGATGAAAGAGGAGTGTAACCCGAAAGCGCGATACAGGAACGTGATCCTACTTGGAACGCAAGTATCAGCCGTCGTTACTCAGCATCGCAAAATCTTTGGTCTTGAATATGCTTATGCTCGCGGAGAATTTTTGGATGCGGAACATTTTGCAGACCGAGAGAACTTTCTACCTACGCAGGCGAACAGGGGGCGCAGCGCCTCGTGTGTTATCCCATTCATTTGGCGGAAATTAAAATAAAAATGAGTTTGGCACGGTGTCTGCGACGGGCCAATGCCCCGGCTAGGGTGAACGCTGTACATTACTTACGAAAGTATACGGTCCGACCTAAAGTACAGTAAAGACCCTATTCAGAGTTGCAGTACAGACCCGACGGTTCACAATTAGCGAGGTCGCAATCTAAATCAAAAAAGCTTTGCCGCATGCAGTCCTGGGCTAAGCGGACGGGAAGGCTGATTTGAGAAAAGTTCGCGTTTTTCCAAAGTTTGAAAAGCAAGAAAGAAGAGAAGAGGCGAGCGTCCCGGGCGTGTTCTTGTTCTGCCAAGAGTCCACCGGCAACGCGCAATTTAGGGCTACATCTGGCGCGGACCTGGAATGCACGGTTGAGCGGATCGCGGGACTTCTGGCGATGCAGTGTCTGGTGCGCGGTCAGAACCCGACGGAATTCCAGGTGATGGTGCCTGCTGATAATTCGTTGGTGAGTCGCCTCGTATCGCGCGCGGAGGAGTTGCTTCGGGAGGGCCGCTCTATTGCATGCCCGACGTCCCTGAGCGCCCGTCAGCGAGAAGTTCTTGACGCCGTGTTATCGAACCGTGCGAACAAAGAAATCGCCTCAAAATTGAACATTACGGTTCGCACTGTTAAGTTCCATATCTCTTCTCTTTTGAGCAAGTTCGGAGTGGAGACGCGAGCCGAATTAGCACGACGGGCATCTGGATTCATGCGTCCGACTTTGGTCGAGAATGAGGCTCCGGCGGCGGAGCAACCGGCGCGGGCCCACGACCATTTGCCACCATCGCAAAAGGTGCCATTTCCTTTCTCAAACAAGCCGCGGAGTGTGCGGTTTCCAGGACGCATTCTGACCGCGTAAACTCTGGCATGAGCGGATTCTAGAACCTGGCTTCTGGAATCCGCTCCGATCGTTTCGTCTCCCTTGCCCTAAGCACCGTCGCTGTTCGCACGGTCCCAAATTGAAGATTTGCCCCGTGTACGAACTTCACCAAGCATTTATCGCTTCGACTCTTATTAGTGGCTGCGAGGGCGTATGGCGATCGGGTGAATGTAGCGAGTAACAGCAGTTTTAGTACGCCCTCCTTCCGCAAGGACACGTGGCACAGCGTTCCGTTCAGCTGACCCGTTCGTCCGCGCAGGCTCGATGCAACTGGCTCCGCCAATCTGCGAGTTCGATGCCAAAGGATTGTGCGAGGCGCGAATTCGAAAGCACGGAATACGAAGGGCGCCGCGCGGGGGTGGGGTAGTCGGACGTGGTGATCGGGACGATCTTGCGTGCGACGAGCGGCTTGCCGCCTGTCGCTGTCAGAAACCACGACGAAGGGGCATCTACCTGCGTCTTAGCCTCGTCCAGTATCGCTTTTACAAATTCGAACCACGTCGTTTCACCCGCGGCGGTCATGTGATACGTGCCGCTCAGCTCCGCCCACGCGCTCGGTTTTTCCGTTGGTTCAAGAATTCGTTGCAAAACTTGGACGGTTGCTGAGGCGATTTCGCGGCTCCAGGTTGGAGCGCCAAGTTGGTCATTCACGATTCGCAATTCATTCCGTTCCGTGGCTAGGCGCAAAATCGTGAGCAGAAAATTCTTGCCGCGAGTCGAATAAACCCACGCGGTGCGAAATATGAAGTGATCCGCACCTGAATCGCGAATGGCCTGCTCGCCCGCCAGCTTTGTCCTTCCATATGCATTGAGCGGATTCGTGCGATCGGTTTCCCGGTACGGAGAATTTTTGGTGCCATCGAAAACGTAGTCCGTGGAATAGTGAACGACCGCCGCACCGATTCGTTTGGCTTCCTCGGCGATGATTGCCGGCGCGCGTGCATTAATTGCCTTGGCGAGCGATTCTTCTTTTTCGGCCGGATCGACGGCCGTATAGGCGGCGGCGTTGACGATCAGATTCGGACGAATTTCTCGAATCACGCGGCGAATTTCGTCTGGCTGCGAAAGGTCGAGGTGCCGGCGGTCGAGCGCGACAACTTCGCCCACTCGCGGCAGCAAACCGTGAAGGTCATACCCTACCTGACCGTTCTTGCCCGTAAGAAGAATCCTTGGCGTCATTTCACTGAATAGCGAGGCAGGAATTCCCGAGGAACTTCGGCGAGTTTCAAGAACTTCGTGTCTTTGTCGGAGACAAGTGGATTTTCGATGCCCCAGGAGATGTCGAGATCGGGATCGCTCCACAAAACGCCGTGTTCGCTAGCCGGATCGTAGAAGTCGCTGCACTTGTACAGGAACTGCACGCTATCGCTTAGCGCCACGAACCCGTGCGCAAATCCGGCAGGAATGTAAATCTGGTTGTTTTCAGCAGCGGAAAGCCGAACGCTCGTCCATTTTCCGAAGTGCGGGGAACCCAACCGAATGTCAACGGCCACGTCGAGTGCTTCGCCTTCGACCACGCGACAAAGCTTGGCCTGCGAGTGCGGCCATTGATAGTGCAGTCCGCGGAGCGTTCCATTTTTTGAGCAGGAATGATTGTCTTGCACGAACGCATCCGCGATGCCCAGCGATGCGAAGCGTTCGCGATGGTAGGTTTCAACCAGAAACCCGCGGGCATCACGGAATACTTGCGGCCGAATTTCCAAAACGCCGGGGAGATTTGTTTCAATTCGCTGCACAGAACTCACTCAGCCGAAAGAATTGGGATTCAGGTTCACAACGCAGGAGAACCGCGACGACTGTATCAGAACCCCTGGACGGCGAACAGGCGCCCAGAATCAAGCGTGCGACTTCTGTCCGGATTCTGCAATGGCGTGAAGCGATGCATCGCGGTTATCATAATACTTCGCATAGTAAGAAAGGTACTCGCCACCGCGGACGCCCGCGAGCCAACTGGGATTGGTCTTATACCATTCGATCGTCTGTCGCAAACCTTCTTCGAGTGAAACTGCCGGTTGCCAACCGAGGTCGCGCTGAATTTTTTCACAGTTAAGAGCATAGCGGCGATCGTGGCCGGGACGGTCCTTCACGTAAGCTAGCAGCGACTCGGGTTTGCCGGTAGCGCGAAGCAAACGGTGCGCCATGGCAAGGTTTTCGACCACGTCGAGCCCGCCGATGTTGTAAACCTCGCCGATGCGGCCTCGCTCAAGGACCGCCAAAATCCCCCTGCAATGATCCTGGACATGCAACCAGTCACGTTCCTGCTTGCCATCGCCGTAGATGGGCAAGGGCTTGTCCTCCAGAGCGTTGGTAATCATCAAGGGCAGAAATTTTTCTGGAAACTGAAACGGACCATAATTGTTCGAAGCACGCGTGATCACCGCAGGAAAATTGAACGTGCGAACGTAGGACTTGACGATCAAATCCGCACTCGCCTTGGAAGCAGAATATGGACTACTCGGCTGCAAAGGCGAGTTTTCGTCGGCGGATGTCCCAGCCGGCATGTCGCCGTAGACTTCGTCCGTGGAAACGTGCACGAACCGCTGAGTGTTGAGCCGTCGGGCAACCTGCAGAAGCACGAACGTGCCCTTGACGTTCGTTTCGATCACGGGCGCGGGTTCATAGATGCTGCGGTCCACGTGCGATTCCGCGGCGAAATGCACCACTGTCTGGCACCCAGCCATCGCCGCTTCGACGGCAGTCGGATCACAAATGTCACCTCTGACAAACGAATAGTTGGGATTCTCCGCAAGCGAATCCAAGTTCGCGAGGTTCCCCGCGTACGTGAGCTTGTCAAAATTGACCAGTGAGTATCCCGCGTCGAGGCCGAGTACGTAGCGAATAAAATTGGAGCCGATGAACCCGGCGCCCCCGGTGACGAGAATCTTCATCGAGGCGATTCCTGGCGGCCAACGGCGGCCAGACGGCCCATTTTGTTCGCTCCGGTTTCCGCGACCAGCGTATTGGCACGTAACAAGGATTCGAACGTGCCGGCGTCGGTCCACCAACCGTCCAAGATTTCGTAGGTCAGTTTGTCTTCCTGAATGTAAAAATTGTTAACGTCCGTAATTTCGAGTTCGCCGCGGCCGGAAGGCTTCAGGCGACGGATTTTCTCGAAGACGGTTTTGTCGTAGAGATAGATTCCGACGACCGCGAAATTGGATTTCGGCGCCTTAGGCTTCTCTTCGATGCCAACGACCTTCTCGCCTTGAATCTCAGCAACGCCAAAACGAGGAGCATCGTCCACTTTTTTCAGCAGGATTTTCGCTCCGTCCCTTTGCTTCTTGAAACTTTCGACCGCGCGGCAAATGTTGTTCTCGATAATGTTATCGCCCAGGACGACGCAAACGGATTCCTCGCCCGCAAAAAATTCAGCGAGACCCAGTGCCTCGGCGATCCCACCCTCGCCCTCCTGGTACGTGTAATTCAAATGTTTCAGCCCAAAGTCGCGACCGTTCCCCAGCAGCCGTAGGAAATCTCCCGCGTTTTTGCCGCCGGTAACCAACAGGATTTCCTCGATTCCCGCGTTGACCAGCGTTTGGATGGGGTAGTAGACCATCGGCTTATCGTAAATCGGGAGGAGATGCTTATTGGTGACCCGAGTGAGCGGGTTCAGTCTGCTGCCGGTTCCTCCTGCGAGTACCACACCCTTCATTTTTCCCTCTGTCTGCCAGAATCGACGATCCGGGCCCAAAACAGCTTATACCCAACAGTCAATAGCGCACAGGCCCGAATTGTGGCGCGTGCCGCTCGTCACGCCGTAGTTTCGCTCGGACCGAGGCTCTTGTAACTACACTAATGCCGGTAGCATCGCTAAGACGATCGCGCCAATGCCCAGCTAAATCCGGGAAGAGCTCTGACTTGCTCGCTCGTAAAGCAATTGCCGCGAGCAAAGAGAGCTATGACCCGCTGAAATTTGTCTTGTACCAATCCCAAGTTCGGCGCAAACCTTCCTCGAAACGAACACGCGGTTCATAGTCGAGCAGTTTTCGAGCGAGCGAAATATCGGCTTGCGAATCACGGATGTCGCCGGCGCGGGGCTGTTCGTATTTTGCTTGGATTTTCCTTCCACTGACTTTTTCGAGAAGCACCAGCACTTGATTGATCGTGATCCGTGCACCCGTCCCACCGTTGAAGACTTTTCCCGACGCATGCTCCTTCTCGCAAGCAAGCAACGTTTCTTCCACAATATTCTCGATATACGTGAAGTCGCGGGACTGTTCGCCGTCTCCATATACCACCGGCGAATGTCCCTGAATCACCGCGAGCATGAATCGCGACAACACGCCCGAATATTGCGAAGTAGGGTCTTGGCGTGGTCCAAAAACATTGAAGTAGCGGACACACGCATTTTCCAGTCCATACACGCGACCAAAGACTTTCGCGTAAAGTTCGCCGACATACTTGCTGACGCCGTAAGGAGAAATAGGCTCGGGCGGCATGCTTTCCACTTTTGGCAGCGATGGAGTTTCGCCATACGCCGAGGAAGACGCCGCAAAGACAATCCGCCGCACCTTTGCGTCGCGAGCGGCGACAAGTACTTTTAACGTACCGTCTATATTCACGTGATTCGTTTCCAGAGGATCCTGCACGGAACGCGGGACGGACGTGCGGGCTGCGAGGTGGATCACGTAGTCAACGCCCTGGCAGGCCGATTGCACCGCGGCCAAATCGGTGACGGTACCTATGTGAAGATCAATCTTGTCTCGCACAGCGGCGAGGTTCGCCTCCTTGCCCGCCGAAAGGTCATCCAAAACCACGACCTTGTGGCCTCGACGAACGAGTTCATCCACCAAGTTGGAACCGATGAACCCGGCGCCGCCCGTGACAAGGTAACGCACCTTAGAAGCTCTCCTTCCGCGAAATTGAAACCGAACTTCGAACCGACCGGATGCTTCGACTTCGTTGAAGGCCCGAACGCAAATAGTCTATGTCGTTTGCTATCGGCCCGGCCAATCGAATCTTGTCGGGCCTACGCCGCCGCACGAGACAATTGTAAGGCAACACATCGCGCGTGCAATGCGGTGGTTACCTTACGGTGTGCGGCGCGCTGGATGGCGATCGGCGTTGATCCACAGGATCCCTCCAATCATGAGCGCAATCGAAAGCGGCAGATTCACCGCTGAAAATGAGCGGCCGCTGATCGACACGAGAACGAGCTCAAGCAGCATTGGCACCATTAAGATGTCAGCCCCAAAAGTCACGCACACGGCGAACCTATTACGCGGCCTTTGTCTTGCGGCGATTCCCAAGAGCGCTCCGGCTGGAAAAAAAAC
>CAWIAM010000006.1:0-140204 GCA_963834215.1 uncultured Acidobacteriota bacterium
TCGGGGCTCCGTGGATCAAGCCATCGGGAACTATCATAGCGCTTTGCAATCCAATCCACGCGATGTCCGTATCTATGTTGCTCTCGGCAGCTTGCTCGAAACGCGTAACCAATGGCAGGAGGCGGAGGATCTGTACCAAAAAGCGCTGCAGATTCAGCCTGACTACGCTCTTGCCGCGAATAACCTCTCCTACCTAATGCTCGAGCACGGCGGCAACGTGAACGTGGCGCTTTCGCTCGCGCAAACCGCACGCAAAGGCATGCCAGATTCGCCTAACTCGGCCGACACTCTCGGCTGGGCGTACTATCAACAGGGCGTCTACAGCGCGTCGATCGATCTCTTTCAAGATGCCATCAAGGCGAGCCCGGAAAACCCCACCTATCACTACCATCTCGGCATGGCCTATCAGAAGAGCAACAACTTCGCGATGGCCAAAAAACAGCTAGAG
Source organism: uncultured Acidobacteriota bacterium (assembly GCA_963834215.1). Lineage (GTDB taxonomy): Bacteria > Acidobacteriota > Terriglobia > Acidiferrales > UBA7541 > Palsa-295. The sequence goes on from CAWIAM010000006.1 coordinate 449, forward strand.
TACACCTTGCAAATCAGTCCGAACTACAGCCAAGCCGGCGAAATCAAAAAAATACTGGCCGAGAACGGGCCACAAAAAAACTAGCGCGCAGAGACATCAAGCCTCTAACTATAGCGAATTCGCCCTGGCAATGCGGCGGCAAAACGCGAGTTCCGCGAATGCCCCAGAGAGCCTTACCTCGGACGTGATACACGAGAATGGCATAACAGTGTGATAGATCATGAGATGGAAAAGCCTCCAGTCTTCCGGAGGTCAATTCCATTGTTGAGATTTTATCAACAGACGCCTAGCGTTTTTGAACTTTGGACTCGCCATTGACCAAAGGCACCGTATAATGCAGTGGGCGGGCGTCGTACAATGGCAGTATAGAAGCTTTCCAAGCTTCGGATGTAGGTTCGATTCCTACCGCCCGCTCCAGAAAAAAACGTAGGATTCCAGCAAGGAATCACAGCGAGCCGCGCACCCAGGACGGTGACGCCTTGCGTCCTTACCGACGTCGCTGGCAAAGTTGACGGCTGAGAGTTGAGAGGAAATGCGATGGCGGCCAGTGATGAGTGACGAGAAGGTGGTCTCAGTTTGTATCGAGTAGAAATCAATGCTGTTTTCTTCACTCATCAGCAATTCTTCTGTTGTTGGTTATTAGAATCCCCGTATATTCTTGGTCTCATAACGCGCTGGAGCCTCAGCACAAATGGTGACTGACAAACTCGTAGGCACGTGGAAACTGGTGTCCGCCTCCAGCACAACATCCACCGGAGAACGCGTCGAAGCCCCGTATGGCGTGAATCCGTCGGGCGTTCTCACCTACGGTGCGGATGGCAGAATGACTTCTCTGATCAGCTATGGCGGCCGCAAGCCGCTTTCTTTCGGCGGCGGTACTCGATCGCCGCAAGAAGAACAGGCGGAGGCGTTCAACACATTTCTCGCTTACGCTGGGCGATGCACCCTCAGCGACGACAAGGTAACTCACCACGTGGAAATTTCGTCGATTCAAAACTACGTAAATCGAGACTTGCCGCGCACCATCAAATTCGAGGGCGATCGCATCACGCTGGTCACGCCGCCAATGCCGGTGAACGGAAAAATCCAAACCATCGAGTTAATTTGGCAACGGTTACCTGCGGGCTCTTGATTCGGCCACATCGCGAAATAGTAGATTCGATCCTACAGAGTTACCGAAAGACTTTTGAGCCCCCGGAATCCAAACGTCGGCGCCCACTCCGGCGCCGGACCAGCGAGCTTCATCTCCGGAAAGCGCTGCACGAGATTCAAGAGCGCAATCTGCCCTTCCAGCCGCGCGAGTTGGTTGCCAATGCAAAAGTGCGGACCGGCACTGAACGCCAGGTGCTGATTGTTCAGCCGTTTCAGGTTCAGCTGATTGGGTTCCTTGAATTGTTTTGGATCCCGATTCGCCGCGCCCAGCATGCAGAGAATTGACCATCTCTTCGGTATCCGCTGGCCGCAAACCTCGATATCTTCCTTCAGCACGCGAGCCGTGAATTGCACGGGGCTCTCAAAACGCAGGATTTCTTCCACCGCGGAGCGAACCAGTTCCGGTTTTTCGCGTAGCTCCGCGGTCTCCTCGGGATGCTTGAGCAGCGTGTACATGCCATTGCCGATCAGGTTGCGCGTAGTTTCGTGCCCGGCGAAAAGCAGCGCGATACACTGCGCGTAGAGTTCTTCTTCGGTCAGCACTTCGCCATCTTCCTCGATGTCAATGAGCAGGCTGATCAGGTCGTTGCCTTTATTTCGCCGGCGTTCGGCCACGGCCGTGCGGAAAAAATCGGTCATGGCGATCAGCGCATCTTGCGCCGCGCGCGTCTGCTCCACGGTGCGTTCCGGATTGCCGCGAAACACCGCGATGGCCCGCGACCAATTGACGAACGTATCGTGCAGCTCCTCCGGCACTCCGAGCATTTCGGAAATGATGCGCACGGGCATGGGGTTCGCGAACATCTGCATGAGCTCGACTGTCGCGCCGCGCTGCAACGGCTTCAGCATCCGATCTACGATAGCTTCAACTTGCGGACGCAAGCCTTCCACCGCCGCGGGCGCAAAGCCTTTATTGAGCAGTTTGCGCAGCCGCGTGTGCTCGGGCGCGTCCATAAAAATCAGCCACAAATTCAGCATCCGCGCCAGTTCTTTGAACTCTGGCTGGCTGCTAGGCGGGAGAAGCGCCAGCATCTGCTGCGCGCGCTTGGCGGAAAGCCGCGGATCTTTCGCAACCGAGGAACATTCCGCGTGGCTGAAAATTGCCCAGGCGCCCCATTGGCCGTCAACATCCAATAAATGCAGCGGCCCTCCTTCGTGCATGCGTGCATACATCGGGTAGGGATCCTGCAGAGTCTCGCCGCCGAAAGTGATTTTTTGAACGCTGACCTTGGACAACCGTTACCTCCGCACACCAGCAGGATTTTCTTTACGCGGTGCGTACCACATTGCTCATGATTTTAACACGCTTGTGCGGAGAACCCGCCGCGAGCAATCTTTCTTACGCCCTATTTTGCCCGGTTATAAACCGCGTGCGGCTAGGCGGGAGGATTGGGCCCGGCCAGGAAGCCGCCATCCAGAACCAGCGGCTGGCCAGTCATAAAAGAAGCGCGCTCCGAACACATCCACAAAACCGCCTCGGCAATCTCCAACGGTTTTCCAAAACGGCCGAGGGGATGAAGGCCGATCGCGTGCTTTTTGACGTCCGGCGCGCCGAAAAGCCGCTCGCCCATCGCCGTTTCGATCACCGCAGGGCATATCGCGTTGACGCGAATGCGATTCTTCGCAGTTTCAAGCGCGGCAGACTTTGTCAGGCCGATCACACCGTGCTTACTCGCGTTATACGTCGCGGATCCAGCTCCACCCATCAACCCCCCGATCGAAGACATGTTGACGATCGCTCCGCCGCCACCCTGCTTCAGCATCTGCCGAATTTCATATTTCAAGCACAGCCATACGCCCTTCAGATTGATGTCTATGGTGCGATCCCAGTCATCTTCGGTCTGGCTGATGATCGGGACCCACTTCCCTTCAATCCCGGCATTGTTGAACGCGACATCCAATCTGCCGAATTTCTCCACGGTTTTCTTTACGAGGTTTTCGACTTCCGCCGCTTTCGACACATCGGTTTTTACAAACAGCGCCTCACCGCCCGCGGCGCGCACCAACTCGACAGTCTCGTTCCCTTCTGCCTCTCGCCGCCCGCCAACCACCACCTTTGCGCCGGCTTTCGCGAAAAGTATCGCAGTGTCACGGCCAATCCCGGACGTCCCGCCCGTTATCAGACCAACTCTGCCCTCTAATTCCTTGGCCATAATCTCCTCTCACGCTTCACGTATGTCTGTATCCCTAGATGCGGGGCCAGAGTCTAGGCTTTGCGTGAAGCTCGCGTCAAGCCTGCTTGAACGAGAGGCCTCCCGCTTCCCTGCACGCTAACGCGCTGGTATCGCAGCTCGCGGCTGTCAAACCTTAACTTGGTTCGATATCGGCACCCGACCTGCCGCAATGCCGCCAAGCGCGTTTTCTCTTCGAACGTACAGACACAAGAGAAATCCCCGCCGAGTTCGCAACAAATAGGTGTCCCGCCTCCCGCAAAGCAGTAGAATGCGCCGCGATTTGTTTTATGGATCCCAAAACTAAGCAAAAAGTCCTGCGGCTGCTGACCAATGGAATGTACGTGATCACTTCGCGCAGCGGCGAGCGCTACGGCGCCGCCACCATCACATGGGTCTCGCAGGCATCTTTCAAACCGCCGTTGCTCATGGTCGCGCTGCGAAAAGATGGCAGCGTGTATCAGTGTCTCGTTGAAAGCCGGGTAGCTGTGTTGCACGTGCTCGATGCCGGACAAAGAGACCTCGCGCAAAAATTCTTTGCCGCCACCGAAGAATCTGAAGGCACGCTGAATGGCGAGCCGTACATGGAAGGCAGGACTCATGCTCCGATCCTGAAAAAGCTGGGGGCGTACCTCGAGTGCAAGGTCGTCGAAATCGTGGAAGAACACGGTGACCACGCGGTCGCAATTCTGGAAGCTGTGGATGCCGTGATCCATAAGGAAATCAAGCCATTAACCGTGACGGAGTCTCCCTGGCAATACGGCGGCTAAGACCAAAAAAACCACTCTACAGCGCCACGGGCGCTCCTATCGAATGTCATTGAGCACCGCACGGCATCTCAACTATAATTGAGTGATTTGGCGCTGCCGGAGGAGTCACAGACAGTCATGTTGAGAAGCATTCAGCAACGGGACCTGGAACGCAATCGCTGGGTCAAGATCACGATGAGCGTTCTGCTGGGAATCATCTGTCTCAGCATGCTTACCTACCTCATTCCCGGTATGGGAAGCGCGGCCTTCAGCAATAGTCCCGACGCCGTCGCGACAGTCGGTAGCGAACAGATCTCCCCCATTGACGTTCAACGCCAACTCAACCAGGTTCTGCACGGTCAGGCGATCCCGGAGATCTACAAAGGCATTTACGCCAAGCAGGTTCTGGAGCAGATGATCTTCACGCGAGCGCTTGCCCTGGAGGCGGACCGCCTCGGCATTCGCGTCACGAACCAGGAACTTTCCGATCGCATCAAGCAGATACTCCCCTCAGCGTGGAATGGTGACACTTGGCTGAAGGATCGCTACGCGACCGAAGTCCAAACCCGCGCTGGCATGACTGTCCCGGAATTCGAGAGCTATTTGCGGGACCAGATGCTGCAGGAAAAGTTCCATCAACTAGTCACCGACGCAATCATAGTAACTCCCGCCGAGGTGCAGCAGGAATTCCGCCGGCGCAACGAGAAGGTTCAGATAGATTACGTGCTGATCAAACCAGAAGAGTTGGCGTCCACGATTCAGCCTACGGACGCAGAGCTATCGGCTTACTACACGAAACATATCGGCCAGTACCAGGTTCCCGAAAAGCGCTCGGCTCGGTACGCGTTGCTCGACCTCGCCAAACTTCGCGCTGGCACCCAGGTCAGCGACGACGTGCTGCGTCACTACTACAACGCGCACATTGATGAATACAAAGTCGAGAACCGCGTTCATGTCGAGCACATTCTGTTCAAGACCGTCGGCAAGACGGACGCTGAAATCGCCGAAATTCGCCAAAAGGCCGAAGACGTTCTGAAAAAAGCCAAAGCCGGGGCCAATTTCGAAGATTTGGCCAAAAAGTATTCCGAAGATGACGGGACCAAGGCCAAGGGCGGCGACTTGGGCTGGATCGTGGACGGCCAAACGGTGCCCGAATTTCAGCAAGCCGCTTTCACGCTGCCGAAAGGCTCCATTTCCGACCTCGTGAAGACCCAATACGGCTTTCACATCATTAAAGTTCTAGACCACGAGACCGCTCACACCAAGACTTTTGACGAAGTGAAGAGCACTATCGAGCCGATCGTTCTCGACGAAGCAGTAAACACCAAGGCTAACCAAATCTCCGATGAAATGGCTGCAGCGGTCCGTCAGTCGAATCATCAATCGCTAGACGACTTGGCGAAGAAATTCAATCTGGAACTGGGCGACCTGCCCCTGGCTTCGGCCACCGAACCGATCGCGACATTTGGCAATTCTCAGGACGTCCACACGGCGCTGTTCCAATTGCGTCCCGGCGAGCTCAGCCAGCCGATTCAGACCCCTCAGGGATTCGCAATTATCACCCCGAAGGACATACAACCTGCGCACCAGGGCACCTTGGCCGAAGTTCACGACCGCGTCCTGGCCGACTACCAGCAGGAAAAATCGTTGGAACTAGCGCAAAGCAAGGCGCAACAACTCGCTAAGCTCGCCAAAGGCGGCGAAGCTTTCGATCAAGCCGCCAAATCGCTCAATCTGGTGGTGAAAACTTCGGAGTCCGTCTCGCGCACCGGCTCCATCCCCGATGTCGGCACCGGCCAAATGATCGAAGCGGCCTATTCGATGCCCGTGGGCCAGGTCAGTGACGCCAAACAAATCGCCGGAAGCTGGATCGTCTATCGCGTAGCGGCTCACGAGGCCGTTAACGAGGCTGAATTGTCCACGCAATCCGACCAGATCAAGCAGCAACTGCTCCAATCCAAGCAAGGTGCGGCGTTCGATGCATTCCGAACGGCGCTCGAGGATCGACTGAAGAAGGAAGGGAAACTTGTGATCAATGCCGACGCGATGAAGCGCCTCGTTCATTCTACATAGCCGCAAGATACTGATATAGAAGTACTTAACTAATTCTCAATCTACTCTTGCCCCGCGTTCCTCCCTTCGTTAGACTATTGTTATCCGCAGAGCCTGCCCCGTAGCCAGCGGGGTCCTCGCCCTGATCATTGGGGATGATGGGTAGATGCCTTCCAACCCTCAGAAGCCTGGTATGAGACCGTCAACCTCAAGGAGCGCGCTTATGCCTGTGAAGGATTCGAAAGCCGGAAGGCTTGCGGTGGTTTCGGCAAGTGTGAAACGCGGACGGCAGCACTCTTCGGCAGCTGACATGAATAGTTCAAGTGGAGATCGAAAATTGAGGAATTTGATGGGGGCGAAGGGCAATTTGTCGGGAAACATGTACCACTGCGCCATGGAACGCAATCAGAACGGCAAGTATAACATCCGCATCCGCGCCCTCTTCGGAGAAGGTGGCTGGTCGCTCTCCGTTTACTTCCTGGCATCTTCGTTTAACGCCGCCATGAAGAAACTGGAGCAATCGCTTCAGCTTTTGCAAAAAAATGAAGACCGCCTGCGTTTCTGGGGCGTCGAACGCTCCGACGATCCCAACCTCGCCGGTGACCTTCTACAGGAATTCGGCCTGTGGCTGGACCGCCGCCGCGAATTTCCACGCAAAGTGGCCGAATTGAACCTGCCCGGCGAGCGCGCGGTAGCTGCGTCGGTGCTAGCGCCAGTTCGTCGTGTCCTTGCGGATTCGGTTTCCCAGGAACGCGAGCGCGCGGCCTTTTCGGCCGCCGGCGACTAAGCCGACAGAATGTCTTCACGGCATGCCCGATACGTTGCGGGCAACGGCCGCCGGGCTGATCGCTCTTGAGGCAGCCAGGTTGTATACGCGGAATACAGAGATTTCTGGACCACTCACCCAGCCCTGCCAGGAAAAGTTCGAGCCACCAGAGGACTCTAAGTGCGAGCCGGTCACTCGATATATACGGTTCGCTGACTCTCGAGAGAATGTACAAGCGCGACGCATGTGCGTTCGATTCCTGTGGCGAACGCGGCTCAACGACTGCGACCTAGGCCCTTACGGAGCATAAGAAAAAAGTACTTTACCTTATTAGTATCGACTGTCATCATCACACATGCATCCGGAAAATGCCGGTTCGTCGCAAGATCTGGGGAACGAAGCAGTGGAAGGCAGGATACCGGTATCGATTTTATCTGGCAATCGTCTTCTCAGGGAAACGATTGCGCGCATTTTGATTCATACGCGGGAATTCGCAGTCACTGCGACTGAGCCGCCGAAGTTCTCTTTAGGACTAGATTTAACCGGCGTCACCCCTGACGTTTGGGTTTCGGACTCCCTGCAATGCTTCATTGATTACGCGTTTCCCCGCCGGACCGACCACGACAATACTAAACCTGTTGGATGTGTTCTGGTGGCGATGCAAGACGACGCAAAACATTTCTTAAAGGCCGTGCGGCGCGGGATCATGGGCTACGTCTTGCAGGATGCATCCGCGGACGACGTGATCGCCGCGGTGCGTGGGGTCGCGCGCGGCGAGGCCGTGTGTCCGGCGTTCTTGACCCGCGTGTTGTTCGATTACGTTGCCTCGCGCGCAAGCGATGTTCACACACGGGCGCCCAGACAATTTAGACTGACCCGCCGAGAGCAGCAACTCGTGCCGTTAGTAGGCCGTGGACTCACAAATAAGGAAATCGCCGCAGAACTGAGTCTGTCGGAACAAACCATCAAGAGTCATATTCACAGAATCCTTCGCAAGGTAGGCGTCGAAGATCGCTCGGCCATCGTCGATGCGTGTGACGGAGAGCAACTCCTCACATAGCGCTACGGTATTCGCTGTATTCCTGGAGAGCGAAATCGTGTACATCTTCGCTAACCCCTCCCATCACCCAAAATAGAATCGTTCTCTGCATCCGAATTGGGCCTGTTCGCGCTCGACGAATTTGCAAATAATCCCGCGACGCAAAGACCGCAGCGGGGGAGCCACTGATGCGCCCAATTCGAGTGCTCGTTGCTAATCGACCACGCCTGATTCGTGAACTATTGATGGCCACTATCTCGGATCAGCCGGACATCGAGATTGTTGGCGAGATTCCAGAAGAGTCGGACATTGTGGAAGCTGTGGAGGAAAGGCGGCCCGACTTTCTAATTATCGCGCTGGACAAGCCAAAGCGCTTGCCCCCGTTCTGTATGTCGATTCTTCAGGACCATCCCAAAATTAAGGTAATTGCAATTTCCCCTGATACTAATAACTTCATGTTTTATTCTACTTCCTTCCAGATCCAGTCGTACCCGATCGAAGCCTCCGAGTCCGGGGTGCTTAGCGCCTTGCGTGGCAGGACTCAACCGTTCGAGAGGGTGCAATGATCGCGGCGGGGGCAACTGCCCGTGCAACTTCGCCTCGAGCCAGGGGAACGCGTGTTTTCCTGTTCTCGCTCGGGTTGATGATTTCGTTGTCGTTTGCCGCGCCCCTCCGGGCGCAATCGCAACAACAGCAGCAGCAGGCGCGGGTGCCAGGCTCGGAACTCTCACGGGAAAACTTCAACCAGGTGGCAGCCTCGGCGGCGCAAATCAAATCGGTCCTGGAGGAGGACCCTGGGCTGGTGGTGGAGCTGAAACGCTGGATGGCCAAGGATGCCACCGATCAAGGGCAGATCATCAGCGAATCGGATCTTACCGAGGACGCGATTTTCGAGCGACTGGGGACCGACGTGCGGTTTCGCTCAGTTGCGACTTTGCTGGTGCAGCGCTACGGCTATCTGGTGCCAAAGGTCAATCCGGACTCCGATCTCGGCAAACAACAGGAGCTGTTGGTCCAAGAGCGTGTGAAGTGGATTGCTCAGGAGGAGGAACAAGCAAGGTCGCAAGCAGCCGCGAAAGCCCAAGACCGGTTTGAGAAGGCCCGGCAATGCGAGCAAGGCGAGCAATCGAGCTGCGCAGAACAGCAGCAACAACAGCGGCAACAACAAGAGCCGGCGTTTCGCCAAGGGCCTCAGGGGCAGGGCGCGGTTCCTGGATATCCACCGGGGCTGGAGAATCCAAACCAAATGAGTCCGCCCAGTTTCCCGCAGGGACAAGACAACGGTAACCTGGAACGCGCTCAACTCATGCAGACCGGTGAATCCGGAGACGAGTCCTTTGCGTTCTTGTCAGGGAATAACGTTGGATCTTCAGATTACTTGCAAGGTCCAGGCGGGCTCGGCGGTATGACCGGAAACGAAGGCGCGATGATGCCCTCTCCTTTCCAGCAATTGCAGAACGGTGACAGCGGAAGCCTCGGTCCGTCGCTCAGCGGAGGAGGTTCGAGCGGATTTCAAGGTGGCCTATTCAACCAGTACACCAGCGGCGCCGAGCCTGGCTCGTCATTCGGCCAGACCGATGTAAACCCGTTCGAGGCGAACCGCGCGACTCAGTACAACGGCGGCGGGATGGGCTCTGACCGCTATGTCGGCTCCTACTATGGCTACCGGCAGCCGTACAACCGGAGCAACCAGAAGCAGCAACTGCAGCCCGTAGAGATGGTCCGGCGGCCGAGTCCCTACCAGGATATTCCGTCGCTCTACGACATGTACATGCAGGCGCTTCCAAGGCCAACGACTCCCCAGCGGTTCGGCATGAACGTCTTCGAAAATCAATCGGAAAATCCCGATTTCATTCCCATGGATCTTCCCGCGGGCCCGGACTACGTGGTCGGACCAGGAGACGGCTTGGCTATCAATCTCTGGGGCGGCGTGTCACGGCGCATCTATGGCACGGTCGATCGAGAGGGACGCGTGAGCCTGCCTGAAGTCGGGCCCCTGCTCGTCAGCGGCAAGAGCCTCGCCGAGGTCCAGCAGAGCGTTCAGCAAGTTTTGCGCACCCAGTTTCGCGATGTGTCGGTCGACGTTTCATTGGCCCGGCTGCGGACAATCCGTGTGTACATTGTCGGAGATGTGGCCAATCCCGGTGCGTATGACGTCAGTTCGCTTTCGACGCCGCTGAATGCGCTGTTTGTGGCGGGCGGACCGACTTCGAGGGGTTCGCTGCGGATCGTGAAACATTTTCGAGGCAACAAGCTGATTCAGACCGTCGACCTCTATGACCTTCTTCTGAACGGCGTAAGGTCAGACGTACAGCGCTTGGAGAACGGTGACAGCATAATGGCGCCTCCGATCGGGCCCGCAAGTTACGATCGAAGGGATGGTCCGGCGTCCTGCCATTTACGAATTGACGGATGAGAAGAACCTCTCAAGTGTACTGGAACTTGCCGGCGGACTACTGCCAACCGCCACTCTCCGCCACATCGAAGTCCAGCGAACCATCTCCCACCAAAAGCAGACAATGCTCAGCCTTGATATTCCGGCCTCGGACGATGATTTGGAGGCGACCAAGAAACTCGATTCTTTTCAGATACAGGATGGCGATCGCATCCGGGTGTTTCCGATTGACCAAGGCGACGAGGATGCGGTCTATCTCGACGGACATGTCGTCCGGCCGGGCCGCTATTCGTACCACGCCAGCATGCGCGTGACCGATCTGATTTCATCCTATAAGGATCTGCTGCCGGAACCCGCTTTGCAATACGCTGAAATCATTCGTCTCAACCCGCCGGACTTCCATCCGACGATGGAAAGCTTTGTATTGCAAGACGCACTGGCAAATCCCTCGCAAGCGCCAGTGCTTCACGCCATGGACACGGTGCGAATTTTCAGCCGATTTGATTTTGAAAATCCGCCGACCGTTTCGGTCTTGGGTGACGTGCGGGCGCCGGGAACCTATCAGACGTCGGGGCAAGTTCATCTCGCCGACGCCGTCCATCTCGCAGGGGGGCTTGCTCCGGACGCCCAGACCGACGATGCGCAAGTGTTCCGTTCTATGTCAGACGGCAGGGCGAAGATTTTCAGCGTGAGTCTGAGCCAGGCACTTGGTGGCGACCCCATGGAAAACATCCTGCTGGAGCCACGAGACCGATTGCTGATTCACAAGAGCTCGAACGCCGAGCAGCCCGCGACCGTGTATCTCGAGGGTGAAGTCGGAAAGCCTGGCCGGTATCCGTTGACAGGAAATATGACGGTCGCGGATTTGATTCGGGTTGGCGGAGGGCTTAAGCCCAGTGCCGACACTCGTGTGGCGGATTTGACCACCTACCAGTGGGCGTCCGACACAAAACTGACGGGCCAGCACGAGACAATTTCGATTTCGGCGGCCATGAAAGGCGATCCGCAAGCCAATACGCCCTTGCACAATGGCGACGTCCTTACCGTTCGCCAGCTACCGGAATGGAATGATTTGGGCGCGACGATCACTGTGAAGGGCGAGGTCAAGGATCCTGGAACTTATGGAATCCGGCCGGGAGAGCGGCTCAGCTCCATCCTTGAGAGGGCCGGGGGGTTTTTACCGGATGCTTACCCGTATGGCACGATTCTGACGCGCGTGGAAGTCCGGCAACTCGAGGCCAAAGAACGGGACAAACTAATTCTGCGCGTGAAAGACGCGCAAGGCAGTCTGCAAAACCTGCCGGAAACGACGCCAGCTCAGAAGCAGGCAAAGGAAATGGCGCTCGCCCAGTATCAGACGACGCTCATGGAGTTAAACACCAATCCGCCCTTGGGGCGCGTCACCATTCGCATTTCCTCTCATATTGACCGTTGGAAGAACACCTCTGCCAATATTGACGTTAGAGCAGGCGATACCCTATTCATTCCCAGGCGCCCGGATTACGTGATGGTGACGGGCGAGGTTTTTAATCCAGCCGCGGTGTCATACAGGCCCGGGAAAAGCGCAAAGTGGTATCTGAGCCAGTCGGGCGGACCCACGACGACAGCGAATAAGAAGGCGATTTTCGTGATCCGAGCGGATGGTTCGGTTGCGGGCGAGAAAGGCAGTTTGTGGGGCGGTGATTCGTTGGACGCTACGCTCCAACCCGGAGACGCGGTGGTCGTCCCCGAGAAGACCATAGGCGGTGGCCCAAATTGGGCGAACGTGTTCACGACGGCTTCGGTCGCGTCATCGATCGTGAGTACCGTGTTCATCGCCACTCACTACTGATGCGGCCTGGAAGACTTAAAATTTGGAGACTGCTGATGGTGGCTACATGGCTGAGCGCGGTCACTGCAGGAGCGAGCCCCGGCTGCTGTGCGCAGGCGCAGCAGGCATCGCCAGAGTCGGCCGGGGACCTCGACGCGACTTGTTGCGCAGACCCTCAACTGGCAACTGCTTATTCCAGCGCAGCCTCGGACCAAGACGAGGGGTCTCCGACCAGCTCACCGGACTCGGAACCGAACGATAGGGGTTACGACAATACGTTGGGGCCGCACTTGCTGAAGGATTTCGTCGGGGATCAGAAAAGGATTTGGACCAGCTTCACGCATGTGCGTTTGGTCGACGCCGACTGGCTCGTTCCACTTGGTACGGCCGCAGGGTTGTTGTTCGCCACCGACACCGAGGTGAGCAAACATCTCTCGAATTCTCCAACCCGGATCAAATATAGCAATGATTTGGCAAATTACGGCGTAGGTTCTCTGGCAGCAGTAGCGGGCGGAATGTATCTGTGGGGCCATTTTACCCACGACGATCATAAGCGCGAAACCGGACTGTTAGCCGGCGAAGCGGCCCTCAACAGTCTTGCTGTGACCTACGCGTTGAAGTATTCACTCGGCCGCGAACGGCCACTGCAAGGCAGCCCTCCTTATCAAGGAAATTTCTGGGATGGAGGTGTTTCTTTTCCGTCCGAGCACGCGGCAGCTGCGTGGTCCATTGCGAGTGTCGTTGCCCATGAGTATCCGGGCCCGCTGACCACCATTCTGTCTTACGGATTAGCCTCAGCAATTAGCGTCTCTCGCATCACCGGAAAGCAGCATTTTCCGTCGGATGTGTTAGTCGGAAGTGCTATCGGATGGTTCGTTGGTGAAGAGGTTTACCGCCATCATCACGATCCCTCGGTCGGAGGCGGAGAGTGGCAGACCTACGCGGAAACGCAAGACGAGAGCCCGGAGCGATCCTCGACGAGCGTAGGTTCACCTTACGTCGAACTTGATAGCTGGATTTATCCCGCCATCGAACGACTCGCAGCACTAGGCTATATACGCTCGGCGTTTCTAGGAGCCCGGCCTTGGACGCGCCTTGAATGCGCGCACTTGGTTGACGAGGCAGGGGACAAGATTCAAGTTGGCGCCTCGGCTTCCAAGGAAGCTGAGCAACTCTATATTGCGCTTTCCGGTGAATTTCAAGCCGAGCTGGAGCGTCCCGCCGGAGCAGGGGAGCGCTCCATACGTGTTGAGTCGCTCTATTCGACGGTTACTCAAATCAGCGGTCCACCGTTGAACGATAGCTATCATTTTGGCCAAACGATCGTGGACAACTACGGCCGCCCCTATGAAGAAGGCTTCAATACCTATGACGGATTCTCAGGCTACGGTACGGAGGGAATCTTCACGCTGTACGTCCGGGGCGAATACCAACACGCTCCTTCGGCACCGGCTTATCCTCTAGCGGTTCGGCAAGCGATTGCCACGATGGACGACAATCCGATCCAGCCGGCGACACCTACGGCAACCGCCAATCAATTCCGATTGCTCGATACCTACGTCGCGGCTAACTACTCGGGTTGGAATTTCTCGTTCGGAAAGCAGAGCCTTTGGTGGGGGCCGGGCGACGGCCAATCGCTGATGTTCAGCGATAATGCTGAGCCCATCTATATGTTCCGTATGAGTCCGATCGGAACTTTCAATATACCCTTGCTGTCCCGTGTTCTTGGGCCATTCAAGACGGACTTTTTTTTCGGCAAGCTTTCGGGAAATGAGTTCCCTCCCCGTCCCCTGATCCACGGAGAGAAGATTAGTTTCAAGCCGACAGAAAATTTGGAAGTGGGTTTTAGCCGCACCTCTGAGTTTGGGGGAGTCGGCCGCCCACTAACCCCAGCCGCTTTTTTTAACAGCTATTTTAGTTACATGTCGTCTGGAAATTATGGGGCCAATGATAATCCGGGCAAGCGCACTGGCGGCTTCGACTTCTCCTATCGGATTCCTTTTGTCCGCAACTGGCTGACACTCTACACCGATTCGATCTCTACGGACGATCCATCTCCGATAGACGCCCCACGACGGGCCGCCGTCGGTACCGGTCTCTACATGCCCCAGCTTCCCCGTTTACCCAAATTGAGTTTGCGCATGGAGGCCACCTATACGGATCCCGCAACCTCTCGCAGCAACGGCGGAAAATTCGTTTACTGGGATGTCTTTTGCTACCATGACCAATATGTAAACAAGAATAATCTTATCGGTAGCTGGGTGGGCAGAGAGGGTAAAGGATATCAAGCTTGGAGCCACGTATTCATTCCGTCCGCGCACGAGCCTGCAGTTAGGTTTTCGGCACGTAAAGGTCGATCCCGATTTTATTCCCGAGGGAGAGACGGTGAATGATGGGTCGGTGAAGTTCGAAGTGACGGTGCATCGCGACGTAAGCGTTTCGGCCATCGTTCAGTACGAAAGATGGTTGGCGCCTCTGCTAGCGCCCACTGCGCAGACGAACTGGACCTCCTCTTTCCAGGTTACGTTTTGGCCGCAGTCCTGGAAGAAGTAGGCCGATTGTTTTTCGGGTAGTGGCGATTTGAGCGCAGGCGATTCACGCGGGAGGGAAGCGGGAGGCATTGAGAAACTAATGGAGAAAAAATCCAGTCGACGAACCGGCCGTTCGGCCACGGGAGATCGGTTTCGCTGCATCCTGTCTGTCATCGGGCGATCGGTTTGCGCGAGCGGAATGGTTCTCTGGCTCGATGACCCAGATGAGGCCAAGTGCTGTTCCGCTACGGAGGGCGGCTGTGAGTTTTCGCGTAGCGCTCCGACTCGACACCCCGAGCCAGAATTCCCTGAGAGCGACTTCCCGGCATCGCCCGCGCCATCAGCGAGTCGGCAGAGCAGGACTCGAGCATCCTGGTCTACCTTCGTCTCTGTGGATCACCGCCGGATGTTCGTGCGAGTGTTGGTTTATGCGCTGCTTGCGAGCACCGCCATCGCTTTTCTGATTCCTGCAAGGTATAAGTCCACCGCCCGATTAATGCCGCCCGATAATCAGAGCAATTCTTCTAACCTAGGGGCCATGGTGGCGGCGGCGACATCAACTTTGAACGACGATGGGCTCCAGGGTCTCGCCAGTGATTTCCTGGGGCTTAAGAGTACGAGCGAGATCTTCGTTGGCATACTGGGCAGTAATACCGTCCAGGACGACCTAATTCACCGCTTTGACCTGCAAAAAGCTTACTGGGACAGACACATCGAAGATGCGCGAGCGGACCTGGCCGCGCATACCGATATCTCTATCGATCGCAAGAGTCAGATCATTGAGATTACGGTCACAGATCGAAATCGCGAGAGGGCCACCGTCATGTGTCAGGCCTACGTCGACGAGTTGAATCGTCTCGTAGCGCAATTGAGCACCTCTGCTGCTCGTCGCGAACGAATTTTCCTCGAGGGTCGGTTGCAGGAGGTCAACAGGGACTTAGAGGCGGCCGAGAAGGAATTCAGCCAGTTCGCAAGTAAGAACACGACAATCGATGTGAAAGGAACAGGGCAAGGCTATGGTCGATGCGGCGGCCATCCTGCAAGGGCAGCTTATCGCTGCCGAATCCGAGCTCGAGGGCCTTAGGCAGATCTATACGGACAACAACGCCCGCGTCCGGTCACTGCGGGCGCGCGTTGATGAACTCAAGCTCCAGCTCGAAAAGATCGCCGGGAAAGGCGAGGACGTTGTCCGCCTCGAGCGATGACACAGCAGGACTCTTCTTATCCATCGATTCGCAAACTACCCCTGCTCGGCGTTAGTTATGCGGACCTGTACAGGCGAGCCCAGATTCAGGAAACCGTTCTCAAGACTCTGACGAAGGAATACGAATTGGCCAAGGTCCAGGAAGCGAAGGAGATTCCCACGGTGAAGGTGCTCGATCCGCCCAGTGTGCCGGACAAGAAATCGTTTCCGCCGCGACTGTTGATCATCATTCTGGGAACGTTTTTCGCTTTTTCCCTCGGTGTGCTCTATGTGGTCGAATCTGCGAACTGGGAAACCATCGACCCAACAGATCCAAGAAGACAGTTTGCTACGGAAGTTTGGCTCGGAGTGAAAGCCCGCGCGCCTTGGATTGCGAAGAACGGATCGGGCGCCGAGGACTCGCAGCACCTTGTTTTAGAGGAACCCGAAAACCCAGCGAGGCATGACGACGAATCGGCATAGGTTTCGCCAATTTGTCTGTAACCAGTTACAGATTAAAGGGTTAGGTCACATATCGGCCTGTAAGTGACGGGGCGGAGCTGTATCAGGCGGCGAGCGATGAACAGGAAATCCGATTAAGCTGTGGCTACCATGCTCAGCGACGCGATGACCATAAACGGCAGTAGGTTGGTAGCCGAATGCGATGAGCCTCACTGGTATGCCGTGCAGACCTGCGCCAATCATGAAAAGCGCGTTCGCCAGCAGTTGGATCTGCGAGTCGTGGAAACCTACTTGCCCCTCTATGAATCAGTGCGATATTGGAAGGACCGCCGTGTGCGCAGTTGGAGTTGCCGCTCTTTCCCGGCTATCTCTTTGTTCGTTTGCCACTCTGTGACCGCTTGCGAGTGTTGCGAACTCCGAGCGTTGTCCGCATCGTCGAATTTGGCGGCCAAGCTGCGGCCCTTCCGGATCAAGAAATCGAGACGCTGCGCCGGGGACTTACGCGCGAACGGGGCATCGAGCCGTATCCTTACTTGAAAGTCGGACGCCGTGTCCGTGTAAGGAGTGGGCCATTGCAAGGACTCGAGGGCATTCTGGTCTGCAAGAAAAATAGATCGCGATTCGTCATCTCTGTCGACCTCATCATGCGTTCGGTCGCGGTTGAGATCGACGTGGCAGAGCTCGAGCCGGTTCACGCAAGCATTCAGACTGTGCGGCCTTCCGCCCGCACTTGACGTTCCTATATGCAATTAGAATCAGTCACAACGATCCCGGTCTGGGAAGACTGGCGGCTCCCTCTGCTGCTTGGCATGCTGGGTGCCTGTTTGGCGGCCTCATTGTTTTACACGCCGGTTCCGTTCGTATTGCTCCTGGGCGTTCCACTTAGCTTCTATTATTTCTCACGGCCTTATGAGCTATTGCTATTGATGGTGTTTTTGATTCCTTTCAACTTCGTATTCAAAATCGGACCGATTCCCATGGCCGTTGAGCTGCTTAAGGTTTTTGCGTGGATCCCCCTGCTAGTCCACCTTCGCGCCAGCCGAGAGTCCTTTCGAACTAGCCGATACAATTGGTGCTTTGCGGTGCTCGGTGGGCTGATTCTGCTGTCAATCATTCGCGCCCAGGATTTGCCCTTCACGGTCACACAATCCGTGCGTCTCGCCTCCAACATTGGCTTGTGCTATCTGGTGCTGAACTTGGTTGACAGCCGGCAAAAGGTGTTTCAGATCTTTCGGGTCCTGACGCTTTCTACTTTCCTAGTGGCCTGCTACGGCTTCTATCAGTTTGTGATTCAGGATTACGGAGCTCTGTTCTGGATCGTAAATCCGCGCGTCACCACCAGTCTGGCTCACTACCGTGACACATTTTGGGCGTGGCGGAACCGCATGATCTCGGTGCTTACATCTGAGCTAGAACTAGCGCATTACTTCAATCTCGTGCCTGCCAGTTGGGTTCATTCTGTGGGTGACAGAAGGGCGCAAACGGGTCAGCTCAAAGTGGTTGTGGATGACCCTGGCTATGCTTTTCGGACTTCTGCTCACCTTCACCTTCGGCGCTTGGCTTGCCCTGCCTGCTGCGGGGGTAGTCTTTTTCATCGTCTTTGACAAGAAACAAAAATCGAAAATGATCATGGCGGCAGCTTTCGTGTCGCTCTTGACCGGCTCCCTGCTGCTCTACACTCCGCTTCGGACTTCTATCATGGAAAAGATGTTAGGGAGCGGGGTAGGAGGTCTTGCTTGGGACGTTATCACCCGGCTGGACATCTGGATATTTGCTCTAGATACCTGGCGGTCTCATCCCTTTCTAGGCATTGGTCTTGGTAATTTCGAGTTCCTCTCCGCGAGCAGGGACTGGGTCCTGGGTGCCCAGTCGCTGGGCACTTCTCCACATGAAACGTATCTGTATCTGCTGGCAAGCATAGGTGTCGTTGGCACCGTCGCCATACTGGTCATCGTGCTTGGCAGCGTCTGGTCCAACGTCAGGTTGAGGAGTAATCCTGAGTTAGGGACGGTAGCTTTGGCACTGGCGTTCGCGCTCACGGCCAACTTGTTTGGGTGGTTTTCGGATGATGCGTCTTTCCTGGGTGCACATGCAAGCTACGTCGTGTGGTTGTTCGTCGGGTTGAGCGAAGTCGTTCTCAATCTCGCGGCCTCTGGTTCAGGGTTGGCCCAACGGCCCAAGACGTCAGGTTCCTAAATGCTCTCTTTCGCTCGGCAAAACAAGACGCTCAGCGCCCAGATGATCCGCAACGTTGCTTTTGGCGGCCTACGAACTGTTCTGATTGCTCCGATCCCATTTTTGTTAACACCTTTCATCCTCAGCAAAATTGGGCCTCGTGGCTACGGGACCTGGGCGATCTTCCTCAGCATCAACGCTCTCACTTCGTTGGTTGACATGGGACTTTTGGGTACTCTCAGCAAACATATTGCGGAGTACTTCGCACGGCAAGACTACGTGCGATTGAATCGACTTTTAAACACAGGGCTGCTCGTCTTTGCACTTCTCGCGTCGCTTGTAGTCGCTGTTTTATGGGCCTCCTCTGCGGCTGTGACGAAGCTCTTGTTCCACGGAAGCGAGGTGAGCCATGTCGAACTTCTGTATCTGTTTCGTTGCGCATTGGTTCTCATTTGGGTCAATGTCGTCATGCTCTTTTCCTCGGCGGTAACTTCCGGCTTGCAGCGTCTTGATCTATCGAATGTCTTGACCGCTTTTAACTTGCTCAGCTCGGCGGTATTGGGAGCAATCTTTTTGACCTTGGGATGGGGGATACGCGGCCTTCTTTACGCGAGCATTGTATCCGCCATCACTACGCTGCTAGCTTGCGGTTGGCTGATTCGCCGATTACTTCCTCAAATGGTATTCGACCTCAGGCTAGTGGATGTTAAGGAGGCAAAGAAGATATTTGTATTCAGTCTGCAGGTTTACTTGACCCAGGCGGCCAGCGCGGTTCATAACCAAATCGAAAAGCTACTCCTCGCTCTCTTGGCTGGCGTCGTACCCGTGGGCTGGTACGATATGGGCAGCGATATTGCGCTGAAGGTCCGCAGTGTTCCGCAATTGCTGTTGAGCCCGATTGTGCCAGCTGCTTCAGAATTGGATGCCCGCGGTGAATCGGAGAAGCTTCGCGAACTTTATCATCGGACGCACAAGTATATGGCGTGTGTTGGAGTACCGCTGGTTTGCTTCGTCGTTGCAGTTTCAGGCCGTTTTGTAGAGCTATGGATTGGACCGAATCTGAAGATCGTCGCCTGGCCGCTGAGCGTCCTAACGCTCGTTGGATTTTTCAACCTCTTGACCGGGCCCGGTTACCTCATTCTAGTGGGGCAAGGAGTCTTGGGCCCGGGGCTTTATTCAGCGTTGGTGGGCGTCGGCTTAAACATACCGTTAAGTTTCATCCTGATATATAGATTCGGGTTTAGCGGGGCGTTGATAGGAACTTCGGTCTCTCTGATTGTTGCATCCATCACGTTCCTGTATCTTTTCCACCGACACACTGGGAACTCGATTGTTAGACTCTTGCGAGAGGCATATTTAAAGCCCGTGTCGTGTTCGATTGGAGTGCTTTTTATTTTGTTTCTCGTTATTCCTGTCTCTAGCCTTTCTTGGCTCGGGTTGCTGGCCTCGGCATTGCTATTCGGGGCACTCTACGTGACCCTCCTGTTTTCTGTGCGGTTTTTCGATCCTTATGACTGGAACAAAATTGAGGCTGCCGTGCCGCTTGTGCGGCTTGCGAAGAGGATTGTCCCCGTTGCTTAATCGAGCAGCCCGCTATTTTCCGATCTTGGATGAACTCCGCAAGTACTTCCATGGCGATTGCCGGATTCTGGAGATCGGTTCAGGGCCACAAGGGTTAGGCCAGTTCTATCCTCGGCCCTTTATCGGCTGCGACATCGGGTTTTCGACGAGGCCAAAGGCGCCCATGCTCCCGATTATCTGCTCGGGGGCGGAGTTGCCGTTCGTGGATGGTTCGTTTGATGCCGTGGTGGCCTCCGATGTCATGGAGCACGTGCCGCCGAGTCAACGGCAAAGGCTCGTTGCTGAGACGCTTCGAGTGGCAAAAAAGGTGGCTATCTTCGGGTTCCCCTCGGGCGCGGATGCTCGTGCACTCGACCAAGAGCTGTTTGCCGAGTACGAAAAGCGAAAGGCCCCCCCTCCTATCTGGCTGGAGGAGCATTTGCTGTACCAGTTTCCAGAGCGTGATCTCCTTGAGGCGCTGCCAGAGGGCTGGAAGTTGACCAGCAAAGCCAATGAGAGTTTACGTTTTCACCGTTGGTTGATGCGCAAGGAGATTAGTCGCCCGTGGACCTATGTGTTTCGCGCTGGGCTAGTGATCATGCCCAGAATCATACGAAAAGGCTTGCAGATTTTTGATGAGGAACCCTCTTACCGCATTATTTTCACGGCGGTCCGTAGCCCTCTATGAAGGATCACGGCATCCTTTCCGTCATAATTCCTACTTACAACCGTAAGGAGGTATTGAGGCGGACGCTCTGGGGCTATGTGGCGCAAACATCCCCAAACCTCATCCATGAGATCCTTGTAGTTGACGACGGCTCAACTGATGGAACGCGGTCGGTCATCGAGCAAATGCAGCCAGTATCGCCTTTTCAACTTCAGTATTGTTGGCAGCCAAATCGCGGTCCTGCCGCTGCCCGCAACCGAGGTATGGAGGGCGTGACGACGCCGCTCGCACTATTCGCCGATGACGACATGATCCCGCACCCGGACCTGGTTGCGATCCACGTCCGACAACATCAACAGAATCCAGAATTATTCGTGGCCGTGCTGGGACACGTGAAGTGGTGGCCGGAGCTGCGCCCTACTCCCTTCATGGAATGGTATGGGAAGGCAGGACCTCTGTTTGCCTTCGGCCAGTTTCGGGAAAACCGCGAGCTTGATTCTCAGTACTTCTACTCGTGCAATTTAAGCCTAAAGACCGAATTCTTCACAGCCTTTGGGAAGTTCGATGAAAGATTTGACATGGCTGCGTATGAGGATACGGAACTAGGTTTTCGGTTGAGCAAGGCCGGTCTGCGGCTTCTATACAGCCCTCAGGCCGTTGCATATCATCATCAGTTTTTCACTTTTGCCGAGGCGTGCCGAAAGACAGAGCGGGCTGCAGCAGCACGGGAGCGTTTTCTACAAACCGAGGCGGGAAGTCAATTTCTAGAACGCCGCAGAGCACGCGAGTCGAGCCTGACTCGCCGTGTCAGTCGACGGTTGGCTGCGTGGTTTTTTCGGCCGGCCACTGTATTGCTTGATTCGCGCTTCCCCCTGCCCTCCATCATTTATCGCAGCTTATTCTGGTATTACACAAGCGGGAGGGCAACTTCTTCCGAGACGATAGCTCAGGCAGCCCGGTCATGAGGTTCGGCCGGGACTGTATACGAAGAATGATCTTCGCGTTGTACGGACTCGTGGCGGCAGCGCAATTCTGCTTCGGGCAGGACGCAACAGAAAATCCGGTGAAGTTGCAAACCACAACGCAGCCTGCCGGTACATCGCCGACGGTACCGGCGGAAAGCCTAGTCGAGGTCCAGGGGTTGCACAACATACACTTCGCTGATCAGTTCCCGGGGAGCGATTGCGGGGCCAAGATCAATGCTGCAAATGCCGACCTCGGGAGCGCGGCGGGCGAAATTTGGGTGAGTCAACTTTGCGGAACTACGATCTCGACGCCCGTTATACTCGGCGCCGACCGCACTTTGCGCTTCGTGCAGGGCGCAATTTACAAACTCAGAGCCACCGTCACACTAGTAGATAATGATTCAATTGTCGGATCGCCTGCGGCCGTCAACGAAGACGTACTCGCCGGACTGCTAAACCCTCAAGTTACGTTGCAGCAGCCCGCCTCGACCAATCTGCCAGAGATGGTGCTGATTAAAGGACAGAATATCGTCCTTGAAAACTTCGCATTGGATGGAAACGCCCGGGCTGGCGGTAACAGGTCGACCGTCGGCATAGCGTATGACAACAGCGACGGCGCGCCGAACAACAGAGGCCGTCTTCGCCTTAAGTACATCACCGTAGAGAACTGCGGCTCGGACAATGTACAAGTCATCTCCGACACCAGCGGCAACAATCAAGCAATCGGAGCATACATCCAAGATTCTTCGCTGTCGCGAAGCTCAGGTGGAAACGGCATCACCATCGTGCGTACGTCCGACGTGAAAATCTGGCGCACTTCGTTTGAATTTAACGATCGGTATGGCGTCCGCTCCATCGACTCCAACATGATGGTTGCCTTTAGCGACATTTCCGACAACGCAACGGGACAAGTGTATGCCTCAGAGGATCCGATCAGCCGCCACTTCCTCTACATGCAAAATGGGCCGACCTTATTTAGTAACGGCATAGTGACCACGGCGGTCTCGTCAGGTCTGAATGAAAATGTGAACTCGGCCGTAGTCATAAATGGCTATAACGGGACTGACTGCAATCATCAAGGCCAGAGCGTAGTCACCAACAACGTTATCAGCGTGCAAGGCGGATTGCAGGACAACGCTGTGGATGCTATCCGCATCGTGGATTCCGGCTCGAATCGCATTTACGGAAACACAATATTTAGCAGCAATGGTCCGGCATCACGGCTAAGGTATGGCGTCAACATCGGCCCCATCAATTGTTTAGCGGAGAACTCGGATAACGTATTTGGTAACGGATTCTTTGGAGCCTTCGGGACGGCGCCCTACCAGTTCGCCGCCACCACCGACGGCCTGATGAACACCATCGGGACTGCGCCAGGAGAGCAACGCCAGCGCGTCGTATCTTGCACGACGTCCGCTCGGGCCAATGCCACTTGCAACACGACCGTCTCATGGCTGACGCCGCTTGCGGATGCCAGCTACACGAGCTCTTGTACTCTCGACGAGCCTTCCCATCCGGCCTTTATTACCTCGACATCTTCTAAGGTGGCGGCATCGATCGTCGTCACGATTGAGAACGCGCCGAGCAGTTCGCAGCCTGCATCCGGCACGCTGAACTGTATCGCGATACATGACTAGCGAAGGCAAGCCAGCATGAAAATCGGTGCAGTCACGGTGACCTACAACAGCACGCGGGTGATAGACGGGTTTATGAGGAGCGTGCTGCGCCAAACGCGCACAAATTTTGCCCTCTACATTGTGGATAACGCCTCTTCCGATCAAACTCTCGAACGCATAGCGCAGTACAAGGACCCGCGCATTTCCGTCATCCGCAACGAGAGGAACGTAGGGATCGCCGAAGCCAACAATCAAGGAACCTACGCCGCCCTCGCGGCTGACTGCGAGGCCGTTCTGTTTATTAATAACGACACCGAGTTCGAGCCTTGCTTGCTGGAAAAACTGGCCGCTGGCATGAACGAACACACCTCGGAGATGATCGCTCCAAAAATCCTGTTCTACGATGGGCAAAAAGTGATCTGGAGCGCGGGCGGGGGATTCAGTCCCTTAAAGGGCTATGCGGGTTATCACTACGGGCTGGGTCAAGTTGATCGAGGTCAATTCGATGTGGCACGGCGCGTAGACCACGCTCCGGCATGCTGCTTGTTGGTGCGCAAAGATGTCTTCGCGAAAATCGGATTCATGGACAGCCGCTACTTTGTCTATCACGATGACACCGATTTCTGCTATCGCGCAAAGCGAGCGGGCTTGAAGCTGATCTATCTCCCCTCGGCAAAACTTCTCCACAAGGCCAGCAGTCTCACGGGAGGTCCGGAATCCGATTTCAGCGTTCGATACCGCACGCGCAACCAGATTTATTTTATGTTGAAGCATCTTGGAGTTTGGCGCGGGTTCCTCTATCTTCCTGCATTCCAGGCCCGTCTGTTACTAAGGCTAATTTCCCGAAAGATTGATATCCCCGGTTTCCTGCTGCGCGAGAAAGCCTTCGCCGAGGGCTGGAACCTCTGGAGACACTCGGCAGCATAAGCCACTGGTCGCTCAGTTCGGACCGGCCCCGCGAAGCCTCTACCGAAAAATGAAACGATTGCTCTTTCTGACTCCGAATCCTATCGAGAGTGCCAGCGAACGCTACCGGATCCACCAGTTCGTGCCTTACTTGGAGAACGCGGGATTCGAATGTAAAGTAAGGCCCTTCGCGAATCGGGCGTTGTTCCAGGCGGTTCAGGCAAGCCGGATCACTTCCCAACTTTTTCATGCGCCATTTTCCTCCCTGAGGCGCGCTGTGGACGTTTATACGCTCCCGCGATACGACATGGTCGTGATCCATCGAGAAGCATTCCCATTCTTTTGCCCGGCGGTCGAGAGAATGGTTATGCGTCGTCATTCGAAAGTGGTCTTCAGCTTCGACGACGCAATTTACGCGGGCCATCGGGACACGCCGAACAAGAAGTATCCGTGGATTTACAAGCTGAAGTACGGACCCGGAGTGAACGAGGTACTCGCCAAAAGCACGCACGTGATCGCCGGAAGCCGCACGCTGGCGGACCACGCGCGACAATTCAACCCCCAGGTAAGCGTAATTCCTACGGTTGTTGACGCCATGCGGTATGCGTACCGAGCGGTGGCCTCCGCCGAATGCCTCACGATCGGATGGGTCGGCACGCGGTCCACGAGCCCTTATCTACTTGATATTGCGCCCGTGCTGCGGCAACTCGGCGAAATCTTTCGAGAAACGATACGATTTCGGATGTACGGTGACCCACAGTTAGAACTGCCCTTACCGAACTTTAAGGCGCTGCCGTTTTCGCTGGAGTCTGAAATCGAGGATCTTGGAAGGATGGACATCGGAATCATGCCGCTGCCCGATAACGAATGGACACAAGGGAAGTGTGCCTTCAAAGCCATTCAGTACATGTCCCTCGGGATCCCCACCGTAAGTTCGCCGGTGGGGATGGCGTCCGAGATTATCAAGCACAACGTGAACGGGTTGCTGGCGCGGACGCCCGGAGAATGGTTTGAAGCCTTGGCACGCCTGATTCGCGACTCCCAGCTCCGCCGCCGACTTGCAAAAGAAGGGCGGAAGACCGTCGAGGAGCACTACTCGCTTGGGGTATGGGCGCCGCGCTTTGCGGACTTGCTCCATCAGATTTTAGCTGGGATGCCCATCACGCGTTGCGCTGCCGATTGAAGAACGAATGAGGATTGCATTTGTCTGTGGATTTGCCTGGGAGCCGAAAGGGACCGCGCGCGTTCGCGCCTTTCCTCTGGCGGCGGAGCTTGTCAACAGAGGACACGAAGTCTCCCTTTTCCTAACTCCCTACGACAATCCGCCCGATTCGGGCAGAAAGGCAGAACTCGAAGGCGTGCACGTCGTGAATATAAACGTCGGCGAGAGGCCTGGCTTTCGACAGATTCCTTGGATCATCAAGAGACTATGTCAGGCCATTCACCACTACTCACCCGACCTAGTACACGTATTTAAGCCGAAGGGTTATGCCGGTGCCGCCTGCACTTGGTTGCTACTCAGAGGATTCCCCTCTGTGGTGCTGGATTTGGACGACTGGGAAGGATGGGGAGGATGGAACGACCTAAAAAGTTATCCGTGGATCGTCAAGGAATACATTGACCGCCAGGAAAAATGGTTGATCCGGCGCGTCCCTGTCCTAACTGCCGCCAGTCGAGCTTTGGAACGCCGAGCTGCGGAGCTGCGCAAGTCGCCGAACGCTGTGTTCTATATCCCCAACGGCTGCGTCGGTTCGCAAGACACGGGCTCATGCGAACGGCAACCCGCGGTCAGCTGCGCAAAAAATCATTTGAGACTGCCCGACGGACCGGTGATTTTCTATGGAGGGCATTTTGATCCCGCCGACGACGTGCTATTTTTCTGCCGCGCCGCGGAACACGCCGTGCGCCGATTTGATGCAACGCTCGTGTTCGTAGGAGAGGGACCGGAGCTCCCGAAGGTCAAGGAGTTCTTGTCGCGTCAGGGAGGAATAAACGCGCGTTTCTTTCCCAGACTACCGCACGAACGTTTTCTCCAGCTCGTGGGGGTATCGGATATCGCCGCTTTCCCTTATCCCGACACAGCGATTTATCGGGCCAAGTGTTCCGCGCGCATCGTTGACTATATGTCGATGGGAAAGGCCGTTGCTGACGACGATGATCGGCCAGAACATCGATTACCTCGTTGATGGAGAAAGCGGTGTCTTGATAGCTCCGGGCGACGCACGGGGTTTTGGTGAGGCGATGGAGAGATTGCTCCGCGACCCGAACTTCGGTTTCGGCTTGGCCAAAACGCTAGAAAACGAATCACCGAGAAATTCTCCTGGGATGGCGCGGCGGTGGAAAACTGTCTGGCAGCCTATCGACAACTTTCAGGATTCTCATCTGTGCGGGTTTTGACATAACAGCGCTCAAAACGAATTCAAAGGTGGGGAGGAACATGCAAATCTTCATAGA
Source organism: uncultured Acidobacteriota bacterium (assembly GCA_963834215.1). Taxonomy (GTDB): domain Bacteria; phylum Acidobacteriota; class Terriglobia; order Acidiferrales; family UBA7541; genus Palsa-295. Next base: position 27,102 of record CAWIAM010000006.1, read on the forward strand.
TTCGGCCGACATCAAGCAGATTGAAACTTGGCTGGCGCAAGGCATTGTGGATGGAGCGACGACCAATCCATCCATCATGTACAAGGACGGAGTGAAGGACGTCGAACAAGGCGCGCGGAAACTGGCAGCCTTGCTGGGCGACCGGCCGCTCAGCGTGGAAGTCACTTCAAATGATCATGCCGTCATGTTGGACCAGGCGCGTCTGTTCGCAACATGGGCCAGGAATATCATCATCAAAATTCCCATCGTAAACGAGTTCGGAGAATCGAGCCTCGGTGTTATTCACAAGCTGACACAAGAGGGCATCGGCGTGAACGCCACCGCAATTCTTGCCTTCAACCAAGCCATCCTCGCCGCCAAGGCCGGGGCGACGTACGTGAGCATATTCGGCGGGCGCGTCGCCGATGAGGGCAGATGACCCGGCTATTGTGATCCGCAACGTGCGTAGCTGGCTTGACGAATGGGACTTGCCTGCGCGGATTATTGTGGGTAGCATCCGTGCCGTCATTGACATTCAGAACGCTGCTCTTGCCGGGGCTCACATCATCACCATTCCGCCCCAATTTCTTCCCAAGATGGTGGATCACCAATACACGCGAGAAACCGTGCGCCAGTTCGTGCAGGATGCCGAGAAGACCGCGACCTTGATACGCGCAGCCAAGGCCAGCGTCGGTACCATCGCAGGACGGTAACGAAAGCCTTGTACGAGCGGAACAGGAAAACCTAACAAAACTATGGCTATCCATCACCCAGTGATCTCACGAGCGAGTTCAGGCAGAGACGCTGCCGTCGGGCAGAAGTGAGTCCGCGAGCGCCGCAGCACGGATACTGTCTCGACCGTCGGTGCAGAAAGCTCTGGCGCTGCTCACGGACCTTGCTGCCATCACGCTCGCGCACATCCTGGCGGACCACCTGATAGTTCGACTGCTGAAAATTCCCATGAGCGCGCAAATGCCGCCCGAGTATCACCGCTACTACATCCCATACTTCGCGCTCGTGCTGGCAATCATCGGAGGTTATAAGAGCCCCGAGCTGCGCCGGCCGGAGCAGGAACTCGAGCAAAGTTGCAAGGCAGTCAGCCGCAAGCTTTCTCGGGTTGGTACTTTTTAATTTCGTGGTCTTCAAGTCCGAGCCGTTTTCGCGTTACTTGTTGGTGGCCTGGTTCGTTCTGTCGACGATTTTGGTGGTGGCGGGCCGGTTCGCTGTGCGCGGTGTTTACGGCATGCTGTGGAAGCGAAACCTGTGCCAGAGGCGCGCGTTGCTGGTCGGTTCTGCTAGCGGGATATCCGAGTATTGGCAGTTGCTGAGGACGCAGCGGCAACATGCCTATGAATACTCGGGCGTGCTTCTCGACAAGGGTGGCCTCGACCGTCATTCCGACGAATTGCTCGGATTGCCCATCCTCGGAGACACATCGGAATGGGAGAGCTACTCTCAAGGAGTTGAAGGCAGACCTTCTAATCGTCACGCAGCCTCGGACAGCAGCTGACGAGGAATGGCTGCGTAAGCTGGTCCATCGGTGCAAGTGGTTACGCGTGGACGTGGAGTTGTACTCGAGCGTGCTGGCGACCGCCAATCTGGCCCACGAGCACGACGAATTCTCGGGTTGTTTTCGCTTTCTACCCCAGGCCCGAGTGGTCGCTCGTCGTGCAGCGCGTCTGAAGCGTGGAATGGATATAGCCATCGGGCTGATCGGCAGCAGCGTGGCGCTGCTGCTCGTGCCGCTCGTGTTTGCGTTTGTGAAATGGGAGGATCGCGGGCCAGTTTTTCATCTTCGCGAATACGTTGGGACCGACGGCAGGATCCACTACTATCGCAAATTCCGAACCATGCTGAAGGATGCCGACGACATTCTGCGCCGCGATCCGGAACTGAGCGCCACGTTCGCGCGTAACCACAAGTTGAAAAACGACCCGCGGCTGCTGCGCGTCGGTCGATTCATGCGACAGCTATAGCATCGACGAATTTCCGCAGTTTTTCAAAGTTCTTACCGGCGAATTGACATTCGTCGGACCCCGTGTGATTTGCGGCGAAGAGCGCTCTCGATATGGTCCACTGCTCCCAAAGCTGCTCTCAACAAAACCGGGATTGACAGGCTTCTGGCAGGTTATGGGACGGCAGACGACCACCTACGAAGAGCGCGATCAGCATGGACATGTTTTACATCGAGAGGTGGTCGCTATGGCTCGACATTGTCATTATCGCCAAAACGTTTTGGAAAGTGTTTAAGGCCGAGGGCGCCTACTAAGGGGGACTGAGTGTTGTGAAGATCATCGTGACCGGGGGTGCAGGATTCATCGCTTCCCACGTAGCTGACGCGTATGTCGAGCGGGGACTCGACGTCGTGGTCCTGGACGATCTGTCTCGCGGTAAAAAGGAAAATATCAATCCCCGGTGCCGCTTTTACGAATGCGACATTCGGGACACCGTAGCAGTGCAGCGGATTTTTCGCACCGAAAAGCCGGACGCGGTCAATCATCACGCGGCCCAGATGGACGTACGACGCGGTGTTAAAGAGCCCCTCTTCGACGCCCAAGTGAATATCTTCGGCTCGATCAATTTGATTGAGGCCGCCTTGGCGAACGGCGCAAAAAGATTCATTTACGCGGCGACAGCCGGAGCGGGCTATGGGGAACCCCGGGAGATCCCGGTCGCGGAGGATTACCCGGTCAACCCTATCACGCCCTACGGGATCTCGAAGCACACGGTGGAACACTATCTCTTCACGTTCCATTTTCTTTATGGACTCGAATACGTCGCGCTCCGCTATGGAAACGTTTATGGCCCGCGGCAGAACTCGCAGGGCGAAGCTGGCGTGTTCGCTATCTTTTCCGAACAGATGTTGGCGGGTATCGAGCCCGTGATTTATGGCGACGGCAGCAAGATACGCGACTATGTATTTATTGCCGATGTGGCCGCCGCCAATGCGGCCGCGCTCGAGCGTGGCACAAACGAGATATTCAACATTAGCAGCGGAATTGCCACGACGGATTTAGAGGTCTTCGAAACCGTACGCGACCTCCTGGGTGCCAACGCTCATCCAAAATACGTTCCGCGCAGGCCCGGGGAAATTGACCGGATCACGTTGGACATTTCGAAGGCAGGAAGGCTGCTTGGCTGGAAACCGGCTGTGACTCTCTCGGAAGGCGCCAGAATCACGGTCGCGAGTTTTCAAAACCGCGTGGCACAGTCGGTCAAGGGAATTTCCTAATCCCGACCGATCCCCAGGTCGCAGCCGAAAGAGAGAATCCTTATCCCCTCGAAACTCGATAATAAAGTTTGTTTGATCGCCGGAGCATCCGGATCGATTGGCAGGGCAATCACTCGGCGTTTTGGCGAGGAGTGTGCGTATCTTGCATTAACGTCGCGTTGCGGCGCCCAGGAGGGTTTTGTCACCGCGAGCGTGAACCACGGAGAAGTTCTCACGTACGCGTTGGATGTCTGCAATTGGGATGACGTCGAACGCGTCATTACACACATTGCCGAGCACTGGGGCCGGATCGACGTGCTGGTGAACTGCACGGGCGTGATCGGCCCCATCGGCCCGCTCGCTCACGCAGACGTCGTTGCTTGGCGGAAGGCAACCGAAATCAATTTCCTCGGAGCGTTTCATCTCGTTCGCGCCGTGGTGCCCGTCATGCTGGCCGCCCGCAGGGGGAAGATCATTCATTTTTCCGGAGGGGGAGCGGCCTATGGTCGTCCCTATTTCACGTCGTATAGCGCCTCGAAGGCCGCCCTGGTGCGCCTGACCGAGAGTCTCGCCGGTGAACTCCGTGAAAACAATATCGACGTTAACGCAGTCGCGCCAGGCCCCATAAGCAGTCGGATGTGGGAAGAGCTCCGCAAGGCTGGGGAGGCGGCTGGATCAAAGGCCATCGAGGAACTCAAGCAGATGGATGAAAACGGTGGTGTCAGTCCCGAGCGGGCGGCCGATCTGGCTGTGTTTCTCGCTTCGGAGAGATCGAACGGGTTGACCGGACGTCTGATCAGCGCGGTCCACGACAAATGGAACGAGATTGACGCCCGCGCTCCTGATCTCATTCCCGCCGACGCCTGGACCCTGCGTCGCGTTCCATTGGACTAGGACCGACTGAATGCTTTCGGCAGCAATCATCGGGGCGGGCCGAATCGGAAAGATCCGCGCGGAAGTGGTTCAGCGAAACGGCGGCAGGATCGTTGCCGTCGCAGACATTGATCTCGCGCGGGCTAGCGAATTGGCGCGAAGCGCAGCCGCGAAAGCCACAACCGATTGGGCCGGAGCCGTGAGCCTGCCGGACGTGGATGCCGTAATTGTTTGTACTCCAACTAAGTTTCACGTCGACGCGGTCATTGCCTCTTTGCGTGCCGGAAAGCATGTTCTGTGCGAGAAACCTCTGGGACGCACCGTCGAGGAAGCCCTGCGAATGGTTATCACGGGACGCGAAGCCGGCCGCGTCTTCAAAGTCGGATTCAATTATCGCCATATGGCGCACGTGCGGAAGACGAAGGAACTGCTGCAGGCGAACTCGATCGGTCCCCTACATTTCTTGCGCGCACGTTACGGTCACGGCGGGCGCCCCGGCTACGAAAAGGAGTGGTGCACGGACGCGGACTTGAGCGGCGGAGGGGTTCTGCTGGAGCAGGGCATCCATATTCTGGATTTGGCGAGATATCTATTCGGTGAACCGGCAGGCGTGTACGCGGAGACGCAGCGCTTTTTCTGGGATTTTCCGGTGGTGGAGGACAACGCCTTCTGCCTCGTGAAATTTCCGTCGGGCCGGACCGCTCAAATCCATGTGAGCTGGACCCAATGGGCCAATCTTTTTGAGATGGAACTTTTCGGACGGGACGGGTTTCTACGCCTGGAGGGGCGCGACGGCCACTACGGGCCGCAACGACTTACGTGGGCGAAACGCAGATCAGACCATCGCCGCCCAGAAGAGCAAGTGTTCGAGTTTCCGTCGCCGGACGACTCCTGGAACCTTGAGTGGCAGGAGTTTGTCTCCGCGATCGAGTCGAATCGCGAACCCATTGGAAACGCTGAGGACGGCTTGCGGGCGCAGCAAATGATTGAGTGTGCGTATCAAAGCGCCGTGGAACGTTTCTGGATCGCTGTTCCAGAAAATTTTGCAATTCAGAAGGAAGTGTCCGGATGATAATCACTCGAACGCCGTTTCGAATCACCTTAGGAGGTGGCGGCACCGACCTTCCTTCCTTCTACAGCGAGCACGGCGGCTTTGTGTTAGCCGCGGCAATTGACAAGTACATGTTTCTTAACGTCAACACGCCGATCGTGGACGACAAGATCCGCGTGCGATATTCAGCTTCGGAACTGGTCGATCACACGAATGCCATCCGCCACACGTTGGCGCGCGAAGCCCTGCGACTGTTCGGCGTCGTGAACGGCCTTGAGGTCGTTTCGATCGCGGACATCCCTTCGGGAACGGGTCTGGGCTCGTCAAGTTCGTACTTAGTAGGCTTGCTAAATGCATTGCACACATTGTTTCAGGATCAGGCTACACCGCAAAAGCTCGCGGAAGAGGCGTGCCACATTGAACTGGACATTTTGCAAAAGCCGATTGGCAAGCAAGACCAGTACATGGCGGCATACGGCGGCCTGACCAAGCTCGATATCGACAAGGGCGGCCGCGTGACCGTCACGCGGTTGCATCTGGATCCCGACCTTCTGGAAACCTTAGAACACAACATCCTGATGTTCTATACGAACGAGATGCGCGACGCGACGACGATCCTGAAATCGCAGGACGCAGCGACCCGCAATCGGGATCAGGTGGTCGTCGGCAGTCTTAAGGAGATCCGGGACATCGGCCTTGAAATTCACAATGCCATTATGCGCGGCGACCTTCGTTACTTTGGTCAGCTGCTGGACGTCCACTGGCAATCCAAGAAGCAGCTGTCCAAGGGAATCACAAATCCACGCATTGACGCCTGGTACGAACTTGCCAAGCGCAAGGGCGCGATCGGCGGGAAGATCTCGGGCGCGGGTGGCGGCGGCTTCCTGATGCTCTACTGCGAGGAGAAGAAGTCGGAGCTGCGGGAAGCCATGCGTGGTGTCGGCCTGCGCGAACTCTATTTCCGCTTGGACTTCGAAGGAAGCAAGGTTCTGTTGGATTTTGTTTCCCGCGACGGTCGCCTAGCGCATAACGATCGCCAGGACAAGAACGACAACGGCTTTGACAAAGCTGAGAGGAAGGCTCGTGCCAAAGCGTCAATGTGATTCTCCGGCAAACAGCTACTCCGCCGATTGGGATTCCCCATGAAAGCCGTTCTCCTTGACCGCGACGGCGTAATCAATGCGCTCGTCTATCACTCCGAGGCCGGCGTCATAGACGCGCCGTTCACACTGTCGCAATTCGAGCTGTTGCCCGGAGTGCCCGAGGCGATTCGGCAGTTCAATGAGTTGGGGCTTGCTGTCGCGGTCGTTTCCAATCAGCCGGGCATCGCGAAGGGCCACCTGACAGCGGACCTGCTCGAACGTTTTGATCAAAGAATGCTTTCGGAGGTGGCGGCCGTCGGTGGGCGGATCGATCGAATCTATTATTGTCTGCACCACCCGGATGCGGTCGTGGCTGAGTGGAAGCAACGCTGCCGTTGCCGCAAACCTGAAATCGGACTCCTGGAGCAAGCCGCTAGTGAGTTGAACGTCGCGCTTTCGGACTGCTACATGGTCGGCGATGGAATTCCAGATCTCCTCGCCGGCGTGGCAGCCGGTTGCAGAACCGTATTTGTGGGCAAATGGAAATGCGAGCTTTGCCAGTTTACGGAGGATCCCTCGGTGCGCCCGGCCTTCACAGCAAAAAGCCTTTTTGAAGTGTCCGAGCGGATCCGCATTGAAACGAACGTCGTTGATTGCGCCCCGTCAGCACGTGCGCGGGCGTAACTATCGGGAACGTATCGCCTCAGGATTCCCCCGCCCTCAGACAGGAATTGAGGAGCTTATGAAAATGAGCTACGTCAACCAATATCTCGATGAAGCCGTCGCAATCGTTCACCAGCTTGACCAGGACGCCATTGAGCGCATGGCGGAATTGCTCCAGGACTTGCGAGGCCGCGGTGGACGCCTGTTTCTACTTGGCGTCGGGGGCGGCGCCGGCCATGCTTCTCACGCGGTATGCGACTTCCGCAAGATTGCCCAGATTGAAGCCTATTCGCCTTCTGACAATGTTTCCGAACTGACAGCGCGAGTTAACGACGACGGGTGGGAGACATCTTACGCGAACTGGCTTCGCGGGTGTCGTCTGGATTCAACCGACGCAATCTTGGTGTTTTCCGTAGGTGGCGGCGATGCGAAGCAAAACGTCAGCGCCAACCTGGTTCGCGCGCTTGACTATGCTCGGGAAGTGCACGCCTCGATTTGCGGAATTGTCGGCCGTGATGGAGGTTACACCGCCCAAGTAGCGGACGTCTGCGTTCTCGTTCCTGTCGTCAATCCCTCGACCGTGACGCCCCACACCGAATCTTTTCAAGCATTGATCTGGCATCTGTTGGTCTCTCACCCCAAATTGAGGATCGGCCAGATGAAATGGGAATCGATCGAGTCTGCCGTAAGAGCCTGAGAGTTCCCGACCGGACTCCAGAGGCAAACACACACCACTTCCTCCAACGTCGGCGATTCTTGTCCCGAAAGTGAATTCGGCATGCCATTGCGCAAGAATTTAACAAAGGCAGTGATCCCTGCCGCCGGTTTCGGAACAAGAATGCTGCCGGCCACGAAGGCGCTTCCAAAGGAAATGTTGCCGGTTGCTGCTAAGCCAATGATCCAATATGCGGTGGAGGAGGCAGTCGCATCAGGAATCGAAACGATTGTGATAGTGACGCGGAGTCGTAAATCGATCCTCCAGGCGCACTTCCGCCGAAACCTAGAACTTGAAACCTTCCTCGAAGGTAGGCGGCAGGTCAAGGCGGCAGAGCTTGTACGTCAGTTCGCGAAACTCGCCGAGCTACGCTATGTCGAACAAGAGAAACCGCTCGGTCTGGCTGACGCGATTTCCTGCGCTCGGTCAGTCGTGCGAGTGGAACCATTCGTCGTTCTTCTTCCGGACGTGATTATCGATTCTGTCCAACCTGCAACAGAACAGCTGATCCGCGCGCACGAACGTCACGGCGGAAGCATTGTCGCCATACGGGAGATAGATCCGCAGGAGATTGAGCGTTTCGGAGTCGTCGGGTTCGAGGGCGCGAAAATTCTCGCTATGCAAAGGTCCGTCCGCTTGACCAATCTCTCGGAAAAGCCGTCACTTGCCAACGCTCCTTCCCGTTTCGGCATCTTCGGCCGTTACCTGCTGGAGGCCGACATATGGGACTCCATCGCCAAAACCAGCCGCGGATTGCGGGGAGAGGTCCAACTCACCGACGCACTGAACTTGCTTTGCAAGAAGAAACTCGTTCATGGACTCTTATTCGAAGGTCGGCATTTCGATGCCGGCAATCCGCTTGGCTACATCATGGCCAATATCGAACTTTCACTTAGAGATGCTCACCTTGCACTACCACTCCGGGAATATCTATCGGGTTTGCAAAGCCGCAGTGAACCTCGACACTCACCGAACCTCGCCAGCGAGAACCGTAGTAGTCAATCCGATCAAACGTAACAGACAGGACTAGCGGGTCGGCGGCGGGCTGCTTGCACTCAACGACGTTTGGCGGTAACCCAAGCATTTTGGGGGGATGCATTTGGAGTATTTTGATCCAGCGCCACGTCATCTCGCCAGGTTCCAGAGCGACATGATCAGTCGTGGTGTTTTAATTTGTGTTGCCCATCTGGATCTCATGCCGCGCGGTTCTCTCCCCTATGCGAAAGGCAATTGGCGCGGATCGCTTGAACTGGTAAAGAGGAATGTCGAGCGCTTCGGAGCCATCGATGAGTGTGCCCGCGTTTATTGAGGGATGCTTTGACGAAAGCTTGCCGCATTTCAGTGAACCAGTTGCTTTCGTCTTCTGCGACGCTGATCTGAAGGACTCAGCCCGAACCTGTATCCGTTATCTATGGCCTGTGATGAACGATGGTGCGAAGTTCTTCACTCACAAAGCCCACCACATTGAACTGGCGGAGCTGTTCTTTGATCGCGACTGGTGGGCTCAGGGAACGTCGACTACTCCGCCCGGTCTCGTGGGCGCCGGATCAGACCTAGGCCTCACTCCACAACCGGGCGGATTTCTTGGAAGTTGCATCGGCTATACGATTAAAAACCCCAAATTACGCACCGAGTCGTTACAGATCGGTGTTCGCGAACTCGTGATACGCTAACTTTAGTGAAGGCGTCGATCGAGAGCCGTGTTGACAACAACGGGAGAGGCCGCCGGTGCTCGTGCCTTGAAAAGTAAGGCAACGTTGGCCGTAGTCGCGCCGCGGCGAAGGAATTTCGAATGTCTCTAGCCAGCGCGGTTGCATCTAAACCAAACGGAACGAATTTACTCCGCAAGATTTGGAGGGGCGTTCCCAGGCCGGTCAGGGAGCATGCGGCCTTCGTATACCGGGGCGCGCGCGACGCCGTCGATGTGGTGCTGGCGGGGCGACAAGATTTAGTTCCGCCTCGACGGCTGAGCTTCGTCGGTTCGGGTGATTTCGTGAAGATCGGCGACGAATTTTTCGGATATTTTGTCGAGCTTTGCGATCTGAGGCCGGAGCATGTGGTGCTTGATGTTGGTTCCGGAATTGGACGCATGGCAAGACCGCTCACGAAATTCTTGACTTCGGGAAGTTACGCGGGTATCGACATCGTTCCGCGCGGAATCGAATGGTGCCAGCGCCACATCACCAGCCGTTACCCTAATTTCACATTTCAACACGCCGACGTTTACAACAAGGAATATAACCCCACCAGCGCGCGTGAGCCGAGGGATTTCCGATTTCCGTTCGCGGACGGGAGCTTCGATTTTGCATTCTTAACCTCGGTGTTCACTCACATGCTGCCGGATGGAATGCAGCGATACCTTAGCGAGGTTGTTCGTTGCCTGCGCCCTGGCGGCAAGTGCCTCATCACTTTTTTTCTGCTGAACCAAGAATCGCGTGGATGCCTGAGTGAGGGCAAGAGTTCGATCGACTTCAAATTTCCGGCCGGGGAGGGTTGCTGGATGCACAACCGTCGGATTCCTGAGCAAGCAATCGCCTACGACGAAGCAGCAATCCGCTCCCGGTACAACGACGCGAGACTCATTGTGCGGGCCCTGAAATATGCCTCGTGGTGTGGCCGCGCTGAGCACCTGAGTTACCAAGACATGCTAATCGCTGAAAAAGTCGGATGAAGGGGAGCTGGAGGCAGGATCCCTGACCGTCTCGCCATCGGCGTGCCCGAGCATTTTGTCTGCGCCACCTGGATCGGAAATAGTCAATCCGATCAAACGTGGCGGAGAGGGCCAGCGGGTCGGCGGCGGAGTGCTTGCGCTCAACGACGTTTGGCGGTGAGCCAAGCATTTTTTCGGGATGCATTTGTAGTATTTTGATCCAGCGCCACGTCATCTCGCCAGGATCGAGAGCGACATGATCAGTCGCGGTGTTTTCATTTCGGTTGCCCATCTGGATCTCATGCCGTGCGGTTCTTTCCTCTTTGCGCGAACGCGATGAGCTTGTCCCCGAGCGGAACGTGCATGAGCACTCGATTCGCGATCTGCCTCACTTGGGCCAGCCGATTCTTGGCGCCGAAGGCGGCCTTTATTTCCACGTTGGCGGTCGATCCTTCGCGACGCAGCAGCCGCCTTAGATTGTCCCCGTAGAAGTCCTTGCTGCCGCTGGTGATCTTCACGAAGCCTACATCGCGGAGGAGCCTGTCGATTGTCGATGGCTGGAAATATACAACGTGTTGATCGGGCCAGATGCCATAGGCCGTCCGTCCGTATAGTCGCACGAAGAAACTGGAGAAGTTCGGCGTCACAAGGAAAACAACACCTCCCGGGCGCAACACACGATAGATTTCGTCCATTAAATCGACCGGGTAAGGCACGTGCTCGATTACGTCCATCAACGTGACCACGTCGAACGATTCGGATGGAAACGCGGCCTTCTGAAGAGTGCTCGCGTAAACCGGGCAACCGCTGTGTTCCGCGGCGTAGTTGGCGGCAAACTCCGAAGTCTCTACGCCCACAGGATCCCATCCCGCCGCCTTTGCTTCTTGCAGCATGGAACCCATCGCACAGCCCACGTCCAAGAGTCGCGGACGACCGGGCAAACGGCAGTATCCGCGGATGGCGCTGATATGCGCGCGTCGTTCGGCTAAACTGTTTTCGCGGTTAGCCAAGTAGAGTGGCAAATACTCCTTCAGAAAATATGCTTCTGTTTCGTTCTCGCCCCTAAACTTCCCGAGCGGATTAACCTGACACAACCCGCAACCCCTGCATTTCTTGATCGGTTCAAAGACAGACCGGAATAGCCGAGATCCGCAAAGTGGACAAGGCCGCAGACTGGTACTCTCGTCTATTGGCGATTTCCCAGCCAGTCTTGTGTTGGATGGCATGCTCATGAAAATTTCGGCTAGCGACTTCAAATTCTGCGACGTCAATCTCGACCGCCAGTGACCGCATGATCATGACAAGGTCCAGCGAGATGATAAATCGCGAGACCTTTTTGTGCCCCAGTATGCCCTGAAGTCCCGCGAGTGGGCCGGGTTTTGACCCGGACGCGAAACATCGGAAATCTCAGGACGCATGCCGAAGCCCGGGAACTCTCCGAGCAATGCTCGCCGCGTCGGCGGACGATATGCACTGACCGACGTTTGGTGCTGAATCGACGGCTTCTTCAGAACGTGGACATCACTTGGGGGCGAAAGGCTCGGCCTGTTTCAGGTCGGCTTTCCGCGCAGGCTGGGCGCTCGCCCTGGCATTCGCAGCCGCGATCGCAGCTTGTGTCCACGATATGCCGGGATAGAGGCTCGGTATCCGAAACCCTCGATACGCCAACTGCCCAAAAATGTTCATTTCCCACACGCGCTGCGGGTTTTGCCCTTGCGTGACCTCTTGTATGTACGACGCGCCTGGCGTGTTTTGATCCAGCGCCACGTCATATTCCAGGTCTCCGTTGGGCAACATGATTGCGTCCCCGCAGCAGACTGAGAAAGCTGGCAACTGCAACTGATTCGGCGAGATAGGCCTGTACTCCGATAGCACCTCCGCCTGAAGCGTATATTCATTGAGCTGAAAGAGGGGCACGCTGCTATAGCAGGTATCCCCGCCCGAGGTCCCACAAGGCACGTTGGCGGCATCGAGTCGCCCATTGCCGTTGTTAAAGAACAGCAACGGGAAGATGCCATCGGTACTGGTGCCTTGAAAAGTGGGGTAGTGTTGACCGTAGTTCCACTCCATCGGTGCCTGACCGTTAGGCAGCGTGAAATCGCCGCCTGGGCCGAGATGCCACAAGATGCTTCCATCGCCGGCGCCATTGTCATAGCTGATTTTGACGATCCAGTTCTGGTTTCGCATGGAAAGCAGCAAGTTTCCATCGTTGGGCGAATATATGACGGCGTTAGCGTGCGTCCAATCCGAGGTACCGTTAGGTGCATGGCTGAGCGGAATGTGATCAAAGGTTGACCAAGTCCACACAGGGCCATTCTGCGGATCCCAGTCTATCAGCCCATCTCCGGTCACGGTGGGGGAACCAGGCTGGTCCGTAAGAGGTTGCATGTAGTTGACGAGCAGGATCAAATGCCCATTGGGAAGTTTTTCAATGTCATGATGCAGACCACCGGCGCCGATAGCTAATGGCCAGGTGACTCCCACCGCCGCGAGCCTCTGTTGGATGTTCGTCAGCGAGATTTGCGATATAACGTTGCCAGCCAAGTCAATCTCTTGGACCACTTGATGAGCCTGTTCAACAAGCAGCATGTGGCCGTTGGGAAGAAGCTTTATGGGGAATGGTTCGTCGGGCTGCATGGGGTAATACCAAATCACATTGCCTTCCAGATCGGTAACGACTGCCGTGAGAGTAGTCTGCGAAGTTTCTTCAAATAGATCCAGCAATTCAACGCCGGAAGCCGGAGTCATCCCGTTTCCCTGTTGGATGATTATGTTCGGCAGCAGAGCAGCCGGTATCGCCCCGGTCGTAAAAACGTGATCGGCATCCAGCACGGTGTTTCCATTCGGGAGGTGAATGATTGCCTGCATATGATAAGTCGAGCTGGCGCGCATGCCTGCTACTAGAATGACGATCGGCCCTCCCGCTTCCGGAGCTGGTTGCGACCAAGTTGTCAGACCATAGTTCGTCGTGGTTCCAAACTGGATTTCCACCGATGTGCCGAGCGGCGCCGTGAGATTGTACACAGCCACCAGAGGATTGCTGGAAGCCGCGACTGTCCCGGGCTGGAAGTGGCTGGGATCGAAGAAGGAAACTGTGACGGGAGCGGAGGATCCGCCCTGCACTAGGTCACTTGCTTGGACTTGCACTTGCGTTGGGACGGATGCAGTCGGCGCAGTGTAGAGACCCGAGGAACTGACGGTTCCGCTCGAAGCCGCTCCGCCCGCGATCCCGTTGACAAACCACGACAGATTCGCAACCGGCGCTTGGTCAACGGTGACGCGGAACTGCAAGGTTTGCCCTGGTAAAAGAATAGCCCGTGACGGCGTAATCGTCAGCACGGGGCCGCCCCCGCCACACCCGAGGATTGATATTGCGGAAACAACGACGCTACTTGACAGCATCATTCCTGCCATAAAGAGTCGCAATCCTTCTCCTCCTTGCATCAAATTAGATAAACGTTTCTCCCGGACCTGTCAGGAAGGCGCCTGGATTGGAGCTTCCGTTTGGACTACCCCGGCACGCAGTTCCTGTATACCGCAATCCCTTCCGAATGAGCCAAATCTTTCTTCATCGCATCGCCTCCTAGAGGCTTCACCTGAGGACGGCGGCAGCGCGCCTCTCGCCCGCGGAACGGCTACCAGGACGCGCCCTCCGGACTCTGTCGGATCTTTGGTCGGGTAATGTTGCATTCCGAATTTGTTGTACTTGAGTTCCGCAATCTTTCGGTAGGCACCTCATGCGCGATCTCGCCAGTCCCAGGCTCGTGGCGGCCCGTTTTCGTGCCCGCCAGATTTTTTCCGATTTGCCGTTCACTTCGGGCAAAGTCGGCGGGCAAATTGCGTCCACGCGAGAAGTGCTAGAGCGATCGTCACTATCTTTGCTGCTTGAATGTGCTTGGATGGGGCGCAGTGGCAGCGGTATGGTTGACGGTTCGAGACTGCGTGGTAACGAGAGAGGAAGGGTGAAATGGGTCGATTGACACGCCGTGATTTCATACGTATTGGTGCCGGTTCCGTCGCTCTCGGGGCTGCCGCTAAGACTACTTTGCTGAACCCTGCCCCTGTGTGGGGCGCGGGACGCGCTGTGGCGCCGAGCGATCGCGTGCGCTTCGCGTCGATTGGCACGGGAACGCGGGGGTGTGAGTTGCTGCAGGCGTCGCTTGACGTGCCGGGGATTGAATGCGTCGCGGCGTGCGATCTCTACGATAGCCGGCATGAGGCGGCCCGGGAATCTGTGCAAAAGCAGGTTCCGGTGACGCGGAATTATCGCGAGATTCTGGATCGCAAGGATGTGGATGCGGTGATTGTGGCTGTGCCGGACCATCAGCACCGGCGCGTGGTGCTGGACGCATGCGCGGCGGGCAAGGATGTGTATTGCGAAAAGCCGATGTCGCACAACGTGCAAGATGGATTCGCCATGGTGGAAGCAGTGCGGAAGAATAATCGGATTTTCCAGGTGGGCAGCCAGCGTGTGAGTTCCATCGTTTATGCGAAAGCGCGCGAGCTTTATGCGGCGGGCGCACTCGGCGACGTCTTTTATATTGAGGGATCGTCGGACCGCAACTCGGCTAGCGGAGCGTGGGTGTATCCCATTCCGCCGGACGCGAACGAGCAGACGATTGACTGGAACGAGTTTTTGGTAGACGCGCCGAAGCGGCCTTTTGATGCGGCGCGGTTTTTCCGGTGGCGTTGTTTTTCCGATTACGGCGAAGGGCTGCCGGGCGATTTGTTCGTGCACCTGATGTCCGGGATTTTTTTCATCTCGGGGACGAACGAAGTGCCGCAGCGGGCGCAATCGAGCGGCGGATTGTTTCGTTGGAAGGACGGGCGCGATTTTCCGGACCTGATCGAAACGCTGTACGACTTCCCGAACGTGCGGGTGGCGCTGCGCTGCAATCTGAACAACGCCGGAGGCGAGCCGATCAGGTTCTGCGGCACCAAAGGGACGATGGAAATCAACGGGCAGACACTGACTTTTGTGCCGCAAGACGATAGTCCGAAGCCGGAAACGTATTCGACGAAGGGTTGGCCGGCGCGACTGCGCAATCAGTACCTCGCGCAGTGGGCAGCGGACCATCCACTGCCACCGCCGCGGGATTACCAGACGATCGAGGCAGAGACTTTTACGGCGCCGGCGGGGTATGACGACGTTTCGGCGCACCAGGCGAATTTTTTCGATGCGGTTCGCACGCGCAAACCGGTCGTCGAGAACGAGGAATTTGGGAATCACGCGGCGATTGGGTGCCATTTGGCGAATTGCGCATATTTCAAGAAGACGATCGCGACTTGGGATGCGGGTGCGAAAACGATTCGAGGATAGTTTTCATGCGCGGAGATGCGTCGCGTTGGCGCGCGAAAAGTCGGTTTTGCGAAGTGCCAGAAAGTTTGCGATTGAATTGGGTGTCGGTCGTTTGTTTTCTGTGAGATACAGCGATTTCTAATCGCGGGGTTGGCGATTGATTTCGGACTGACGAGTCGCGGCTGAGAGGGCATGTAACATTGTTACATTGGGTTGAGGGCAGCGTTTTGATGTGCGGATTGGGGGCGTGATTAGTGAGTGGTGATCGGTGATCGGTGAAATTTGGTTGGGCGCTGCGGCTGGGAGCGAATGGGCGTGACGGGGCGTGGCGAGACGATGTGTTCGTGATGCTGGCCGCGCCGTGGCGCGCCATGTCCGTTCCTCCGTTGGCTTAAATTATAGCCCTGGTTACGTTATCATATTAGTTAACGAAAGGCAAGCCGGTACACAGGCAGGGCCAGCGGGCATGCAAGGCTATTGAAAATCAGGAGTTGCGCATGGGTCTGATTTCGAGGAGGACATTTTTGCAGGGTGCGGCGGCTGCGGCCGGTTGCGCTGGGCTGGGGAGCGGCTGCCGAGTCTTTGCTTGCTACTCCTTTGGGCTTGCCGCTGGGGTTGCAGCTTTATTCGGTGCGCGACCTTTTACCTAAGGACTACGACGGGACTTTGCAGAGGCTTGGGGCGCTCGGTTATCGCGAAGTGGAGGCTGCGGGTTTCTTCGATCACAGTGCTAGTGAGGTAAAGCAGGCAATGGGGCGCGCGGGGCTGAATTGCGCGGGCGCGCATTACTCGCTCGCGAATTTGCAGCCGCAATTGGATGAGATCATTCGGTTCGGCAAGGATCTCGGCCTCGAATTCATTATTTGCGCGGCGCCGATGGCGAAGGATGCGCCTGCGGGGAGCAAAGCGCCCTTGACACTCGAGGATTGGCGTTGGAACGCGGAACAATTCAATCGCATTGGCGAGCGGATGCATGGGGCGGGACTTGGATTTGGGTATCACAATCACATGCATGAATTCCGCATGGAGAACGGCGTGCTGCCTTATGACGAGCTGTTGCGTTTGACCGATCCTGCATACGTCAAGATGGAACTGGATTGCGGCTGGATGGTTTTGGGCGGGCAGAGTCCGGCGAGTTACCTGACGCGGTATCCAGAGCGGTATTACATGCTGCATGTGAAGGATTTCAAGATCGTTGGCGCGGTGAATCCGGCGGCTCCGCCGCCTTCGACCGAGTTGGGGCGTGGGGGCATCGATTACCGACCGATTTTTGAAGCGGCGAAGAAGACGCGGGTGAAGCATGTGTTTGTGGAGCAGGAGGAGTTTGATATGGCGCCGCTGGAGGCTTTGAGGGTGGATGCGGAGTATATGCGGGCGTTGAAGGTGTAGGAGGGCGCGCCGGCGCGATGAGAGCGGGCGGTGGCGGTTCGGCGGGTCGAACGTGCTGGTGTGACACGAAGAGAGATCCCTCGCTCCGCTCCGGATGACAATGCTCTTTAGATTGTAGCGATGGCTCGTTGAGAGAGCCGCGTCATTTTGCGCGGAGGAGGACTTCGCCTTGGGCCAGGACTACGTCGTTCAGGGATAGCTTGTATTTGAAGGAGCCTGGGGTTAGGCCGGACTTTGTGGGGCCGCTTACGAGGCGGATGCCTGGCGGGGCTTGGAAGACGTTGGAGGAGAACGGGCAGCGCTGCGGGTCGAATTCGATTTTGAGGTTACCGGCGTTCGAAATCCATTCCACTTGGTCGCCGGGGTCCAGGACTACTACTTCCGGTACCATTCCTACTAACACCCGCTTTTCCGTCAATTTATCCTCGATTCGGTTTCTTGTGGAACATTGGGCCGTTCTTAGGGCCCAGAACCAGCCGCGTGGCTTCAGGGCTTAAGCCCCGTGTCTTCGTCAACTCACGGCGGGGCGGTAGCCCTGCCAGTCCTGGTCAGTTCAAAAGATGGGTTCTACGCGATGGCTTTGACGGCTTCGACTATGTGGCGCGCGGAGATGCCGAAGGCGTCTACTAGCTCGTCGGGCTTGCCTGAGTGCGGCATCTGAGTTATGGCTATCATTTTGTACTTTGTTGGGGAGGCGCCGGCTAGCGCCAGAGCTTGCAGCACTGCTTCGCCCAAGCCGCCTTCGGGCCAGTGATCTTCCGCGGTTACGAGTTTCCCGCCTGTGGCGCCTACTTCGGCGGCTATTGCTTTGCCGTCGAGCGGCTTCACGCAGTAGAGGTCAATCACGCGGATGGCGATGCCGGCTGCTTTCAACTGGTCCGCGGCTTTGAGCGCTTCGTGCAGCGTGACGCCCGCGCCGATTACCGTGGCTTTGTCCTGGTCGCTCTTGCGCAGAACTTTGAATCCGGGGACCGGGAACTTCTCGTCCTTCGAATACATGATGGGCATCTTGGGCCGCGAAGTGCGGAGGTAGTTGATTCCCGGGCGGCGCGCCATGGTTTCTACCAGGCGTTCGGTGGAAACCGCGTCGCTCGGATAGAACACAGCCGAGCCGTGGATGGCGCGGAACATGGCGAGATCTTCGAGCGCCATTTGCGAGGGGCCGTCTTCGCCGATGGAGACGCCGCAGTGCGAGCCGCAGAGATTGATATTGGCGCGGCTGATGGCGGCCATGCGGACATTGTCATAGGCGCGCGAAAGGAAACAAGCGAAGGTGTCGGCAAACGGAACTTTGCCGCGCGCTTGCAAACCGACGGCGACGCTGACGAGGTTTTGTTCCGCGATGTAGCCCTGCCAGAAATGATCAGGCTCGGCTTCCTGAAAAACTTCCGAGAACGTGGAATTTTTCACGTCGCCGGAGATCGCGACTACGTGTTTATTCACGGCACCCACACGCTTGAGCGCGGAACCGTAGGCCTCGCGCGTCGCGACTTTCGCATCGGCGGCGTAATCCGGCGCGGCGGGCGCGGGGAAATCCGGCGGTTTCGGCAGAGGAGTGCGCTCGTAGGATTTGCCTGGATCGGGCGGGACATCCGGGGCGCCGCCCATTTCCTTAATGGCGGCGGCGAGCTGGTCCTTGGACAACGGCTTGCCGTGCCAATTGAGTTTGTCGGCAACCTGGCTGAAGCCGTGGCCTTTGATGGTGCGCGCGACGATTGCTTGCGGCTTGCCTTTGGTCGCTTTGGCGCGATCGAGAGCGGCGAGAACGGCTGCGACGTCGTGGCCGTCAATCACTTGCGTATCGAAGCCTTCGGATTCGAATTTCAGCCGATAGCGTTCCATATCGTGCTGGTACATGGTCGGTTCGCTCTGGCCGAGGCGGTTGATGTCTGCAATGACGGTGAGGTTATCGAGATTGTAGTGCGCGGCGAATGCAGCCGCTTCCCAGATTTGGCCTTCGGCGAGCTCGCCATCGCCGGTGATGACGTAAACGCGCGTGGGGCTCTTGTCCATCTTCGCCCCGATGGCGAGGCCGGCGCCTACCGAGAGGCCCTGGCCGAGCGAGCCGGTGGCAGCGTCCACGCCATGAATTTTGGGCGTGGGATGGCCTTCGAGTTCGCTGGAAAATTCGCGGAGCGTCATGAGGCGCGAGACGGGGAAGACGCCGGATTCCGCGAGCGCGGCGTAGAGCACGGGAGCGGCATGGCCCTTGGAGAGGACGAAGCGGTCGCCGTCGTTCGAGTTGGCGTTTTTCGGATCAAATTTCATGGCGTGGAAAAATACGCCGGCCACCAGTTCCGCGGCGGACATGCAGGAGGTGGGATGTCCGGAACCTGCGGCGGTGGTGGCCATCATGGAAAGAATGCTTAAGAGCCTGGCTTTTTCTTTTACGGCGCTGATGCTGCCAGCGGAAGGTGCTGGCGAAGTGGTAGCACTCATAAACGCTCCTTTACGGTGATCGTTGACACCTGATTTTACCCTTTTCGGCTGCCGGGCGCGAAACTGTAATTTCTGGGCGCAGGACACGGGCTGGCAGGGCGCGAAACACGAATTGCATTTCGTGTGGCGTGAACGTAGAGTTTCGTTTCACGTTGAAAGATGCGGTGAGGAGAATTCATGGATTCGATTGCGATTACCGTGAATGGGCAGGCGCATTCGGTGGAAGTGTCGCCGGACACGCCTTTGCTGTGGGTGTTGCGCGATACTTTGGGGCTTACCGGGACGAAGTTTGGATGCGGGCAGGCGCTTTGCGGAGCTTGCACCGTGCATGTTGAGGGCGAAGCAACGCGTTCGTGCATCACGCGAATATCGGCGGTTGCGGGACGCAAAATCACTACGATCGAGGGGCTTTCGCCAGACGGGCAGCATCCGGTGCAGCAAGCTTGGGTGGCGGACGAGGTGCCGCAGTGCGGTTATTGCCAGGTGGGAATGATTATGACTTCGGCGGCATTGCTCTCGAAGAATGCGAAGCCTACCGATGCGGATATTGACGAAGCGCTTGGCGGGCACATTTGCCGGTGCGGGACTTATCAGCGAATTCGCGCGGCGGTGCATCGAGCGGCGGGCGGCGGAGACGCGCAATGAGCGGCGCGGCCAATGCATCGCGGCGAGAATTTCTGAAGGCCGGCGCCGCCGGGAGCGCGGGATTATTGATTGCGTTTTATTGCCCAGAGTTCGTAGGGGGCGCGGCGGGCGCTGCGAATGCGGCTGGCGCTGACAGCGCTATCGAGCCGAACGCTTTCATCACGATCGAACCGAGCGGCGAAGTTCGGTTGGTGATCACGCGGTCGGAAATGGGGCAAGGCGTGCAGACTTCGCTTGCGATGATTCTGGCTGAGGAGGTTGATGCGGATTGGGCGCGCGTGCGGGTCGTGCAGGGCGATTGCGATGCGAAGTACGGCGATATGACGACCGGCGGAAGTATGAGTATCCGCAGCACCTGGGATCCCCTGCGCAAGGCGGGGGCTTCCGCGCGGGACATGTTGCTGACGGCTGCGGCGCAGACTTGGAACGTGCCGACGAGCGAGTGTTCGACGAATGGCGAGAGCGTTGTGCTGCATGCGAAGACCGGGCGGCGACTGGATTACGGCGCGCTGGCCGCGAAGGCTGCGGCGCTGCCGGTGCCGAAGGATGTTCCACTGAAGGATCCGAAGGATTACCGGATCGTCGGGACGAAGCGCGCGCGCGTGGATGGGCGACCGATTGTGATCGGCGAAGCGCATTATGGGATTGATACGAAAGTGCCGGGGATGCTGTACGCGGCGGTGGCGCGGCCTTTGGTGTTTGGCGGCAAGGTGAAGAAATTCGACGCCACGCGGGCGCTGGCTGTGCCGGGCGTGAAAAAAGTTTTTCAGGTGGACGCGGTGGAAATGCCGCCGCTTTTTGGCGAGGAGCGGAAGCCGGGTTCGGGGCACCAGCATTATTTGTGGGGAGGCGTGGCGGTGGTGGCCGATTCAACCTGGCAAGCGATTGCCGGGCGGAAGGCGCTTACTGTCGAGTGGGACAACGGGCCGGGCGCGGAGGAGTCTACGGAAAAACAGCGCGCGGAGCTGGTGGAATTGCTGAAGACTCCGGGAAAGGAATTGAAAAAGATCGGCGATCCCGATACAGCGATTGGGAGTGCTGCGCGGAAGGTGGAGGCGGAATACGAGACGCCTTTTTTGGCGCACATGACGATGGAGCCGGTGAATTGCACCGCCGCAGTGAGCGACGGCAAATGCGAGGTGTGGGCGCCGACGCAGAATCCGAACGGGATGGCTACGGCGCTGGCGAGCGCTTTGAATTTGCCGCAGTCGGCGTTGACGATTCACATCACTTTGATTGGCGGAGGATTCGGGCGGCGTTTGTGCATTGATTACGGGGTCGAAGCGGCTTTGGTTTCGCGCGCGGCGGGCGCGCCGGTGAAAGTGATCTGGACGCGCGATGACGACATTCGTCACGATTATTACCGGCCGATCAGCCGGCATCGTCTGAGCGCGGGAATTGATGCGGGGAATAAGGTGGTCGGTTGGTCGCATCATATTGCGGCGGCTTCGACCGACGGGACGTTTCTGGGCGGCGATATTCCGGATACTGGCGGGACGGAGATTGCGGGGGTTGGGCTGCCGGCCGGGACCGTGCCGAATTATTATTTGCAGCAGAGTTTTTTGCATACGGCCGTGCCGCGAGGATACTGGCGCGCAGTGGATATGAACTGGAATCATTTTGCGGTGCAATCTTTCATGGATGAGATTGCTTTCGCCACGAAGAAAGATCCGTTGGTTTTGCGGCGCGAGTTGATTGCTACGAAGGAGAAGCCTGCGGGTTCGGCCGACAACGAGGGCGATGCGCCGGTGGACGTGTCGCGTTTGTTGGGCGTGCTGGATCTTGTGGCGGAAAAATCTGGTTGGGGCTCCGCTTTGCCGCCGGGACGCGGGCGCGGGATTGCAGGGCTTTATGGATTTGGGAGTTACGTGGCGCACGTTGCGGAAGTTACCGTGTCGAAAGATGGAACGTTGCGCGTCGATCGCGTGGTGGTGGCCGTGGATTGCGGGCAGGTGATTAATCCGGACATGGTGGCGGCGCAGCTGGAGGGCGGCGTGGTGTTTGGGCTGACCTCGGCGCTTTACGACGAGATCACCATTGTTGGCGGACAGGTGCAGCAGGCTAATTTCGATACTTATCCGATGTTGCGCATTGGCGACATGCCGAAGATTGAAGTGCATCTTGTGCCGAGCCACGAGGCTCCAGGCGGGATCGGCGAGCCGGGGGTGCCGTCTACTGCGCCGGCTGTCGCGAATGCTATTTTTGCGGCTACGGGGAAGCGTTTGCGGCGACTGCCGTTTCAGACGCAGGAATTGGCGCAGACGTAAGACCTTCGCGCGTGGATTTCTGCTAACCCGTATCTGCGAAGTCCGCGCCTTTTGCTTCTTTGCCGCTGATCGCTACGATTGCCACCAGGATCGCTACTGTGAGAATTGTTCCCGCCAGGACTGGCGCGTAATTTCCACCGAAACGATGTTCGGCTAGCTTCGCTTGAATTACTGTGGCTCGCGAGGCCAGCAAGTTGCCTAGTTGATACGCGAGGCCGGGGAACGTGGCGCGAACTGCTGGCGGCGAGAGTTCGTTCAAATGTGCGGGGACTACGCCCCATGCGCCTTGAATCATGAATTGCATCAGGAAGGCGCCGAACGCGAGGAGTGGGGCGGTGGGAGCGCACGCCCAGAGCGGAATCACGGGAATCGCCAGGAGCGCGGCGATTACTATGGCGCGGCGGCGGCCGATGCGTTCGGACCACGAGCCGAAGAGGATTCCTCCTAGGAGCGCGCCGACGTTGTAAACGATGGCGATGAGGCCGACGATTTGCGGGGAGAAGGCGTGGTTCTTTTGCAGGAACGTCGGGTAGAGATCCTGGCTGCCGTGGCTGAAGAGATTGAATGCGAACATCAGCAGGACTAGGAACAGGAAGCTGCCTAGGTATGTGAGAACGTCACGCGCGAGATTGCTGCGGCGCGGGGCGGCGGCTTTCGGTGCGCGGGTCTGCTGCCAGGCTGGGGATTCCGTTACTTTCGTGCGAATGTAAATTACGAGGAAGGCCGGGAGCGCGCCTACTACGAACATTCCGCGCCAGCCGATGTGGGGAAAGAGCGTGGCGTAGGCTAGGCCTGCCAGAAGATAGCCGACTACGTAGCCTTCTTGCAGAAGTCCTGAGAAAAATCCGCGATTTTCTTTTGGCAGCGTTTCGAATGCTAAGGCGGCGCCTACTCCCCATTCGCCGCCCATGGCTACTCCGAAACAAGCGCGCATGATTAGGAAGACGTGGAGGGACGGAGCGAAGGCGGTAGCCAGCTCGAAAATTGAAAACGCGACGATGTCTATCATCAGCGCGGGACGGCGTCCGAAACGATCAGCGATGAAGCCGAAGAGGAACGCGCCGATTGGGCGCATGGCCAGCGTCAGGAAAATTGCTTCGGCGATCGCCGAAACTTGCGCGTGGAAAGTGGTGGCGATGGCGCTGACGCAGAAGATGAGGATGAAAAAATCAAAGGCGTCCAGCGACCAGCCGAGGAAGCAGGCTATGAAGGTGTTGCGCTGGATGGGAGTGAGGAGGCGGAAGTGGGCTAGGAATTCGATGCGGTTCTCCTTGACGCGCGGCAGAGCTTCGGTCTCATTTTCGAAGCAGGCGCGGGGACAAGACTGCGTCGGTGACGCGGGCTACTTGGGCCATTTCTGCTACATCGTGGACGCGGACTATGTGCGCGCCTTGCAGGATGCTGGCGGCTACCGTTGCTGCTGTGCCCCAAATTCGGTCGGCGCTACCGGTGCTACGTGATTCGGCTTTCATTGCGGCGCCTAGGAAACTTTTTCGCGACGTGCCTACCAGGATCGGGAAGCCTAGCCGGGCTAGTTCGGGCAGGCGGGCTAGCAACTCGCCGTTTTGTTCGTAGCTTTTGCCGAAACCGACGCCGGGATCGAGGATGATTCGCGATTTCGGCACGCCTGCGCGGCGCGCTAGATCGACTGCTTGGCGCAGGCTTGTTGTGACATCGCGCAGGACGTCGCGCGCGAAGGGCTTTTTCTGCATGGTGGCTGGTTCGCCGCGCATGTGCATCAGGATCAAGGGGAGTTTGCGGCGGCGGGCGACTTCCGCGATTTTCGGATCGTTGCGCAGGGCTGTGACGTCGTTCAGGATTTCGGCGCCTACCGCGGCGGCCATTTCCGCCACTGGTGATTTGCTGGTATCCACGGAAATTGGGATGGCGAGCTTGCCGCGCAGGCCTTCGATTACCGGAATGACGCGACGAAGTTCTTCTTCTGCCGAAATACCCGTCGAGCCGGGGCGCGTGGATTCGCCGCCGATGTCGATAATGTCGGCACCTTCGCGCTCCATGGCGATTGCTTGCGCAATTGCTGCCTCGGGATCTAGAAACAGCCCGCCGTCGGAGAAGCTGTCCGGCGTGACGTTGAGCACCCCCATTACGAGCGTGCTTTCGCCTAATAGCAAAGTGCGCGACGGCAGCCGCAACTTGAATTTTCGGCGATGGAACATCGCAGGCTATTGAATCACGATTTCGGCGAAAGGCTAAGCGGGCGTTCCCTCAGCGGCTAAAGCCGCTCTGGTTTTGCGTCGGTTATGGCACGGCTAAAGCCGTGCCCTGACGAAAATCATGGCTCTCCCACACGGGCTAAAGCCCGCGAGGAGGGGAAGGCGAACGGTGTTTGCTATCGCGGGGCAGGAACGTAGTAGGAGGCGCGATGCACTACTGTGGGGTCGCCGTGGCCGATTACTTCGACGCGCAGCTGATGCCATCCTGAGTGGGGGGCGGCGGTCGCGTTGGCGGCGAGGGAAAATCCTAGCGTGTATTCGGCGCGGATTCTTAGCGCGATTTGGCGGAAGGTGTCGGCCAGGGTTTCGGCTTCGCGCAAAAAATAGAGTTGGCCGCCGGAGCGCCGGGCGAGTTCCGCGAGATAGAGCGTGTACGCGGGAATACCTGAATCGCGCACGGAGTAGGTGAGCAGCGTCTGGGACGCGTGCGTGGCCACCCAATCGGGCGTCATGATTTTCGGGCGGCTTTCGGTGGAGACGACGAAAACCTGAATATCCGCGGTGGCTAGGGTGCGCTCCACGTCTTCAAACGTGAGGCGGTCGGCGGGCCATCCTTTGCGCGGTCCGGCGGTTGCTGGGTCGAGCGTGAGTCCGAGTTCGCTGTCTTGCCCATCGGTGAGCAGCACGATGGCTTTGCGGCCAGTGCGGTTCGCGAATACTTCGCGCGCAGTGAGAAAAACAGCTTCGTAAATATTCGAGCCGCCCACATCGCCGAGCAACGCGCGCGCATCCACGCGCGCGACGCCCTTCCGTATCAAAGCCCAATCGTTGGAGAACGGCAGCTGTAAATAGGTATGCGCGGAGAAATCCACCACGGCGGTTTGATCGGAGGATGAGAGCGCGTCCACCAGGGCGCGGGCGGCATCTTTCATTTCGTCGGATTCGCGGAGGACGCTGGGGCTGGCGTCGAGGACCAGAGCGACGCTGGCGGATTCGGTGGAAGCGTCGAAGTAGGTGATTGGCTGGAGGACACCATCGTCGAAGACGCGAAAATCGTCGTGTTGCAACCCGCGGATCGCGACGCCGTCGGCGCCGACTACGTTGCACATTACCGGGACGATCTGCGTGACGACTGCGATGGGACGCGTGGCGTTTGTGTCCGGGCTGGTGCTTCCGGGCGTGGGATTGGAAGTTAGTTCGCCGCTGGCGGGATCACGATGGAGAGTGAGGTCTTCATCGAGACGGCGCGGGCGGGGTAACTTGTCTTTTTGTTGGGCATGTAAAGAAACAACAAGCGGCGCGAGGAACAGCGCGACGATCAACGCGGCACACGAAGCGACAGAGGCTCCAACAACAGCAAGCGGAAATGAACGGTTGTTCAGAAGATGCTTCGCACAGCGCTGGTTGAGCAAGCGGTGCGCAGGCATTGGGAGAATTCAGTCGAGGTCGAAATCGCGCAGAGGTTTTTCGACCGGGCCGTCCTTGGCCTTTTTCAGTCCTTCGGCGAATTTGCGCGCGAGCACGTCTTCCTTGCTTTTCTCCGCTTCCACCGAGGCGCGGAATTTCGCTTCGACGGCTTCGTCGTGTGCGCGGAGGAGGCGCGCAGTGTCGTCGAGGTCCACGGAGGAGGGCGGCCTAGGCGGCGGGACGTGGGAGAGTACTACGCCGAGTGCGCGATCGACCGTGAGCTTCGCAGTGCAACAAGGGCAGGTTACTTCGAATGTTTCAATAGAGTTCTTCGCCATGCCGCCATTTTACGCCTTTTTGGCCTGGGCATCGCATCGGCGTGGTCGGACACCGGCTGCGGCCAACGGCCATTTTCGTGCTAAAGGTCCGGGGCAGGCAGCCGATGCATCAATCAGAGATTAAGCCACGCGGCGGGCTAAGGCAGGTGGATTCAGCAAGGCTGCAAAGCGGGCGATGCGTTTGCTCAACGACCGCCGACTTTCTAAGAATTCCCTTACATTCAAATTCAGCAGCGTAACTCAAAGGCTAAATCCACGATGAGCGCACAACTCGACATTCTTGAAACGCTGGAAGTTCTCACCCAGGCTCCGGTTAAAAAGGGCGCCGAACGCCGCCGGCGAAAGCGCGTGATGCTTTCGGTTCGCGTGCGTGTGCGCGGGGCGGTGGGAACGCTGGACACGTTTGAGGAAATCGTGGAGAGCCTCGACGTCTCGCGGGACGGCGTGCTGCTTTCTACCTCGCGCGGCGGCTACGCAGTGGGCGAGCAGCTGCAGATCACGTGTCCGTATTGGGATACGCCGACGGCGATCAACGTGCCGCGCAAAGCCCGAGTGATTCGCAACGCCATGATGCCCAATTTTGAGTTTGCGCTTGCCCTGCAATATTTGCCGGGCGTTTGCGAAGAAGATCAAGTGGCCGGGGCTTGTTCGCCCTTTGCGAACCAGGTGCGAGTGCTGGGCGTGGAGTCCAATCCGCAAATGGCGGAGCGTTTACGCGAATTACTGGAGCAGGACGGCTATAACATCGTGGTGACCGGCAGGGCGCAGCAGGCGCTGGAAATTCTGCAAACCGAGACTCCGGACGTGATTGTGGCGGAGGCGGAGGGCGGCGAGATTTCCGGCAACGATCTGTGCGCGATTGTGAAGACTTGCCCGCGGTTGAAGCACATACCGGTGATTCTGCTGACCGAATCCGCGCTGCCTTCGAACTACGCCACCAGCCGCGAACTGGGCGCGACGATGTGCATGATGATACCGTGCAAGCCCGAGCGGCTTCGCCGGGCTGTGCACTTGCTGGCTCCGCCGCCAGCGCTTTGTTCGGTGTATAGCGCGCGATTCAATACTTCTTCGTTTATGCGGACTGCCTAGAAGCCGCCTTACTACATACGGAAAAACGTGCAGAAGTGTCATTCCGAGGGCGAATTTGGCCCGAGGAACCTGCTTTCTTATTGCGGATTCAGCGAAAAGCAGATCCCTCGCTCCGCTCCCTTCCTGCGTCAGGGCAAGCGGGATGACATCCACTTCAGTTTTTCGGCAAGATGGGGATAGGTTCCAGCAAAAAAAGAACCTCGTCTCTTGCGAGGCGAGGTTCGTGAAGAGCGCTGCAGTTTCGGCTTGGCTTGCGGTTTAGGCTGGTGCCGGCTTTTCGCCTTTGGCCAGGCCTGGGATCGGGCGAGGCTCGGGGCGCAGCGAAAGTTGCGGTTCCTTCGCCGGGACCGGAGGTGCAGCGGGCGGCGGAGGCGGAACTTTATCGGGCAGCGGCTTGCCCTCCATCAAAAGCTTCAATTCGACGGCGTCGAGCACTTCGCGGACGAGCAGAGCTTGCGCAATGCGCTCGAGTTTATCGCGCTGGGTTTCGAGAATGTTGCGCGCCTTGCTGTAGCCGTCGGTGACGATGGAGCGAACTTCGCCGTCAATCTTGATCGCGGTGTCTTCGGAATAGTCGCGATGCTGGGCGATTTCGCGGCCGAGGAAGATCGCTTCTTCCTTCTTGCCGAAAGTCAGCGGTCCCAGAACGCTCATACCCCACTCGCAAACCATTTGGCGCGCGATTTCGGTGGCGCGTTCGATATCGTTGCCGGCGCCAGTGGTGATGTGGTGCAGGAAAATTTCTTCGGCCGCGCGACCGCCCATTAACACGGCGAGTTGCGCTTCGAGAAATTCCTTGGTGTAGGTGTGCTTGTCATCTATCGGGAGCTGCATGGTGACGCCCAGGGCCATACCGCGCGGGATGATCGTTACTTTGTGCAGCGGATCGGCGCCGGGAGTCATAGCCGCAACGAGGGCGTGGCCCGCTTCGTGATAGGCGGTGTTGCGCTTTTCCTCGTCCGACAGAATCATGGATTTGCGCTCGACGCCCATGAGGACTTTGTCTTTGGACATCTCGAAATCTATCATGGCGACGAATTTGCGGTTTTGGCGCGCTGCCCACAATGCGGATTCGTTCACGAGGTTCGCGAGATCGGCGCCGGAAAAACCGGGGGTGCCGCGAGCGATCACGGAGAGATCCACGTCTTCCGACAGCGGGACTTTGCGCGTGTGCACGCGAAGAATTTCTTCGCGGCCTTTTACGTCCGGGCGCGGAACGACTACGCGGCGATCGAAACGGCCCGGGCGCAGCAGTGCGGGATCGAGGACGTCGGGCCGGTTGGTGGCCGCGATGAGGATCACGCCTTCGTTGGATTCGAAGCCGTCCATTTCGACGAGCAGCGCGTTTAGGGTTTGCTCGCGCTCGTCGTGACCGCCGCCCAGGCCCGCGCCGCGATGGCGGCCGACGGCGTCAATTTCGTCGATGAAGATGATGCACGGCGCGTTCTTCTTGCCCTGTTCGAATAAATCGCGCACGCGGCTGGCGCCGACGCCGACGAACATTTCGACGAAATCAGAGCCGGAAATCGAGAAGAACGGAACATTGGCTTCGCCGGCAATGGCGCGCGCGAGAAGAGTTTTGCCGGTTCCCGGAGGGCCGACGAGCAGCACGCCCTTGGGAATGCGGCCGCCGAGTTTCTGGAATTTCTGCGGATCTTTCAGGAAGTCGATGATTTCGTACAGCTCTTCCTTAGGCTCGTCAATGCCAGCGACGTCTTTGAACGTGGCTTTCTTTTGCTGCGCGGTAAGAAAACGTGCGCGGGATTTTCCGAAACTCAGCGCTTTGTTTCCGCCGGCTTGCATCTGCTTCATCATGA
Source organism: uncultured Acidobacteriota bacterium (assembly GCA_963834215.1). Classification (GTDB taxonomy): domain Bacteria; phylum Acidobacteriota; class Terriglobia; order Acidiferrales; family UBA7541; genus Palsa-295. Next base: position 56,190 of record CAWIAM010000006.1, read on the forward strand.
AAACCCAGAAGAGTACGAGGAGAATCAGCGGAGCGAAATTGACGAGAAAGCTGAGCCAGTCGGCGTTCTTCACTTCTTTGTAGCTGTAGAGCACGCTGTGGTCTTGCAGGGTCTTGGTTACGTCCGGGATGGCGGTGTTGGCGATGGTGACGCCGCGGAATTTTCCGCCTTCGCGGTATTCGCCTTGCAGTTCGGCGCTATTCGGCGAGAGGTAGATGGTGACGTCCTTCACACTGCCGTTCTGAACCTTGGCGAGGAAATTCGTGTAGTTGGGCTCGTCCTCGTGCGCGGCCTGGCCGCCGGTGGACGCCATGCGCCACAACACGACCGCCAGCAGAATCATCAGGAGCCAAAATAAGATTGTGCGGACTGTAGAGTTCACCTTAATTACCTCACGCTTTTTAGACCCATACGGGCAACGCCGCGGGGACTAGTGCTCGTGGCCTTGCCGGTACTCTTGCCAACTGCCTGATGCACTGCTAACTACTTAGATGCCGGAAGCGAGCCTGGTTATTCAGCCGGCGGAAGTGTTTTCCAGGGACTGCTCTTCGATCACCACGCCGAGGCGTGTGCTGCCTCCGCGCGATAGTCGTCCGCGGGAGGCATCCCTCTTGCCCAAACTACGCGACCCGCGCTTTCCAGTACTGGCCAGATGTTCCGATCGCCCCTACGAACACGCCCAGCGACGAACATCCTGCGCAACTTCTGCTCTTGACGCCGGCCGTGCGGCCTATAGGCGTCGCCGGGTCGCCAGTTCCGCAAAATCAGAGGTGGGCGAAGCAGGTCAGCATCAATGGCGTCCGCGTCTCTCTTAGTGTCGCTCTCTGCGATAGGCCAGTCAATCAATTTTAGCCGGAAGCATTTACCGAGTTCCGGAATGGGTACCGTGGTAGAGCTGGCCAGCGGCAGATGCACTACGTATTCGTACGCATTCGTGGCGGCGGTGGTTCCATTGTCGCGCGCGACACTTTCCGGATTGGGCTGGGGCCCTGGCACCAGCGCTGACGCTGCGGCGGGAGCGATTACGGGCGTCGGCCTTGGCGCCAGGGCGAAAGTCAAAAGCTGGAAATTGCGTTGCACGATAATTCCACCGGGCAGCTCCGCGCGGTGGCCGCTATGGGAGCCGCTCGCGATGTGGATTACTTGTTCGACGTGGTGAGCGCTCAATTCCCGGCGGTTTCCCCGCACGCATTCATAAAGACGGCGGATCAGGCGTTCCGTAAGCACACGCAAAGGCTGGGAATCGTTGTACTTGGCTGAGTTGGCATTTTGGGTAGGCGTTGAACGGAGCTCCAGCGGGTGTAGGAGGGCGTCCACGGGGATGCTGAGCGCATTGCCGGCTTCTTCGTGGCGCACTAACGCTTGAAAGCGATCTTCGACGAGCGTCTGCCAAAAAGATTCTTCTTCGCGGGCGAGGCGCGCTAGTTTGTTGAGGTGTTCGGCGATGGCGGGAGAGAAATCGCGCGTGAGTAACGGTAGGAGTTGCTCGCGAATTCGGGCGCGTGTGCGGCTCGTGTCGCGGTTGGTTGAGTCTTCGCGCCAAGGCTGGCCGATCGCGCGCAAATATTCTCTTAGTTGCTCACGGCGGGTTGCGAGTAGAGGGCGCACTATTGCGCCGGCCACTGGATGAATGCCGCCCAGGCCGGTGAGGCCGGTGCCGCGGATGACATGCGCGAGAACGGTTTCGGCTTGATCGTCCGCGGTATGGGCTACTGCGATGCGGGTGGCGCGTCCTTCGGCGACGACACGATCGAAAAACGCGTAGCGCAGTTGGCGCGCCATGTCTTCGAGGTTGCGGCTTTGACGGGCGGCTTCGGCGCCGACGTCCTCGCGGGTTGTGAAGAGCTCTAGTCCGTGCGCTTGCGCGAGGCTGGCGACGAATTCGGCGTCGCCATCTGATTCCGCGCCGCGCAGCGCGTGATTGAAGTGCACTACCGCGAGCGTGATTCCGAGGTCGTCACGCAAGCGTGCCAGCAGCTGCAGAAGCGCCACGGAATCGGCGCCGCCGGAAACGGCTACGCCGACGCGGTCGCCGGGCGCGAGCAGCGCGGCGCGCTGAATGGCTTGCAACACGGATTGTTCGAGAGGCGTCCTCATCGTGCGGCTTCTGCTTACGCGCGAGCTCGGCGCGTATTTATGGTAGCAGCGGAATCAGGAAGGGTCGAGCGCGGCGCGAGAGTGTTGCGTGCTGCCGGCGCTACTTGCGAGACATCAAAGCCGATCGGAAATCTGTTGCGTGAACAGATCGCGGCTGTAGGAAATGCGGCGGTCGAGGGCGACAGCGGCGAAGTAGGAGCAGTTCTGGCGTTCGTGCTCGGTCCACGTCGCCAGCGCGGGAGACAGCGAGCGCGACACGCGATTCACGACGGCCAGCAAACTGTAATAGGTGCCGACGGCGCGAATTTCGGAACGGTCGTCGCCTCGTTCGGGGCAGAGCCGCACCAATTGCAGGAGGCGGTCGAAGTCGTCCGCGGCCACATCGTGATCCGCAATTCCAGTTACTTCGCGCACGCGATCCGACAATTCAAATTTGCGGCTCGAGGCGATGATCGAGCGGCAGTAAGACACAAAGAACTGCAGGAAAGCCGCAATTGAAATTACGCAGATGAGCGCTGCAATCATCTCGCTCGCACCATCAAGCGCGCCGGCATGAGCCGCGCGTCCTCAGTAACCTTGGTAAAGGTGTACGCCCACGCCAAGGGGAGCCACACTCCCACAAGCGGCGGGACCCATTTGAGAAGATTCGGTTGCAAGACCGGGAATAGATTGCGCAGAGCGTAGGTGCCGGCCGTGGCGCTGAAATAGACGCCTAGCGCCAGAACGAGTTGGATGAGGCGGGTACGCGTTTCACGCAGCTTCAACACAGCGCCCCAGAGCAGGTAGGTGAGCAGCACACCGACGAAGTACAAATTCTGGCCGAGTTCGACGACGAAACGGCTGGTGAGGTGGTCCTTATTTGCGTGAATCACCATGTAGGAAAAGAAGCCGGTAGCGACGAGCAAAGCCGCGGCAGCGCGGCGAATGTAGCGGCTAGCCTCGAGCTCCGCGAATACTTGCTGGTAGAAAAGAATAATGACCCAGAAGAGGAGGATGGTAAGAAGGCTCTCGGAATAATAATAGTAGTAGCGGTAATTCATGGACTGAAAGCCGTAATGCTGGATCGTAAAGTATTCACCCAGCGCGACTAGCGCGGCGGAACCCATGTAAATGTTGACGGGAAGATAGCGAAGAAAATCGCGGCGGGAAATTGAACACACCAGTACGTAGATTTCCAGAAGGAAACCTACAGTCCAAACTAGATAATCGACCCGGCCAAGCATCTTGTGAATCGCCTTCGCGCCTGACCCTGGTCAACTCCCGCTTGCGCGGGACCCTTAACTTATCTCCAGGGCGTCGGCGGCATTGGAGCGCTGGTGTTCGCCCACGGAGTAGGCGGCATCGGCGCGCTCGTGTTGGCCCACGGCGTTGGCGGCATCGGTGCACTGGTGTTCGCCCACGGTGTAGGCGGCATCGGTGCGCTGGTATTCGCCAGCAACCACGGCGTAGGAGGCATTGGTGCGCTGGTGTTCGCCAGCAAACCAGGCTGCTGGGACGTGATCGCCTTCAATCCCATAGCGCTGGTGAGAACCAACAACGCCAAAACCACTACCACTAACCACTTAGACATTGACCCCTCCGAGTAGGAACTACGCGGCGGAGTCTATAAGCAGTTAGATGCCGTCAAGAGGAAAATTTTGGGGTGGCGTGTCCAAACGGTACACACCCCCTCCCTCTGGACGGGCTGAGCCTGCACGAATTGTCCTGACCAAATTAGGGCTTGGAAGTGTGTGCGGTCAACGTTACCAAGGTACTATTCGACTGGGACTTTCAGACAGTGCCCGCGCGCTTGAAAACCGCTCGCCTGCTTGATCGGCTGTTGCGCGCACAAGGCTCTGCGCGCTTTTACAGCGCGCGCCAAATCGCTTCCGGCTTTGGTCAGACTCTGATAGGATAAAAATTCGATTTACATCGAAAATTTCTTCTCCCTGGAGCGACGCACCAACATGGCACTCGCATGTGAAATTTGCGGCAAGAAGCCGCTGTACGGAAACACAATCAGCCACGCCCACAACGTCACACGCCGCCGCTGGAATCCGAACCTGCGCCGAGTGAAAGCCGTAGTGAAAGGCGCGCGCAAACACGTCCGCGTTTGCACCTCCTGCATCCGTTCCGGTCGCGTAAAAAAGGCCGCTTGAAGCCGGCGCTTCTCGGAAGGAGTTCCGTTTGCCCCGACCCCTGCTGATTCTTGTTGCCGTCGTCGCGTGTGTGTGCGCGGTAAGCTGCAAGAAAGAAGAAACGCCCGGGCCAGACGTGTGGGCGGTGGTGAACGGAAAGCACATTCAGCGCGACGAGGTGGAGAAGTATTTCCGCACGCGGGTAAGCGCCGAGGGTCCCGCGCCATCGCAGGAAGAAGCGCTCTCGCTGAAGCTGAACATCCTCGATGAGCTGATCAACAACGAGATTCTGCTGGAGCGCGCGAGCAAGCTGAACCTGATCGCCAGCGACGCCGAAGTAGAAGATAAGTTCACAGAATCGAAGAGCCCTTACACCGAAGAAGAATTCCAGAAAAAGCTGAAAGATTCGGGCCTTAGCGTGGAAGATTTGAAGGGCGACATTCGCCGCCAGCTTTCGGTACAGAAGCTACTGAACCGGGAAGTGGTGGCCAAGATCTCGATCACCGATCAGGACGTGCTGGATTTCTACAACAAGAATCGCGCGCAATTCAACGTAGCCGAACCGCAATACCACATCGCTCAAATCGTGGTGACTCCGCATCCCGATCCCGCAGTACACAATCGCAAGAACGACAAGGCCACCACGGAACCCGAAGCCAAACGAAAGATCGCGTTGCTCGAAGAGAGACTCGCGAGCGGCGCTGATTTCGGACAGCTGGCGATGGATTATTCCGAGGATTCCACCGCTTCAACGGGTGGCGATCTCGGGTTCGTGCCGGAGTCCGCATTAAATCAGTCCGACCCGGTGCTGAAGAAGACGGTGATGTCCATGAGGCCGGGCGATGTGACGCCGCCAATCGGCGTGAAGAACGGCGGATACCGGATTCTGAAATTAATCGCGAAGGAAGCGGCGGGGCAGCGGGAACTCTCCGATCCGCAAGTGCAACAATCCGTTCGCGACATGCTGCGCAATCGCAAGGAACAGCTGCTGCGTTCGGCCTACATGGTTGAAGCGCGCGACGATTCGCACGTGACCAACTACCTGGCGCGGCAGATTCTGGAATCGGCGGGCAAGCTTCCAGCCTCGAAGTAGAACCCTCAAATGACCAAGTTGAATGCGCAGGATGCAGGATCGCGGTGAAGGTGTGATTGCGGGAAGCTAACCGCGGCTAACGGTTTCTGTGGCAAGACTCTGGTTGGGCCGAGTCATTCGCGCGATAAGAATCGCCGCTAGTCCCACCACTGGGGTCAATAACAAGCAGGCAAAAAAACCGCGCCAAAACGCGATCCCTTCCTTCTCCATTTTGCCGGCGGTGGCGCCGCAAGCCATCACCCACAAAAGTCCGATGATTGCGAGGACCAGCCACGCAGCCACCGGAACAAAATGCACCTGTGCGACCATTCACGATCTCCCAAGACGTGATGCGCCTATTCAGCTTGAAACTTTGGCGTTTATTGGAATGATTGTGACTGGATTCGCGGAGCGGAGAAAGCTCGGAGGCAGAAGCGCGGACCGTAAGGGTTAGTAACGGTTAGGTACGAGGGGCTCAGGAGACGACGGCGACGATTTCGCCGCTGTTCACGGTCTGGCCTTCGGTGACTGAGAGGCGTTCGATTTTTCCGGATTTCGGGGTGCGGATTTCATTCTGCATTTTCATGGCTTCAACGACCATAAGGCCTTGCCCTGCTTCGACTTGGTCGCCCGCCGCCACGAGCACGCGGACTACTTTTCCCGGCATTGGCGCGAGAACCTGCTGGCGGCCTTCGGCTTCCGCGGCTCCCGCGCGATTCTTTTTCCATTCGCGGGGATCGCGAATGGCGATCTTGTATTCGCGGCCTTGCGTGGTGGCACGCAATTCTGCGCCAATTCTTTCCACGCGGACTTCGAACGATTCTCCTTGCACGAGAATCGAGTAGACGCCCGGGGAAACTTCCTTGCCGTCGGCTTCGAGCGGGTGGCCATCCGCAAACCAGCGCGAGAGGTCGCGCGCTTCGATCAGCTCGATGCGATGCGTTTTGCCGTCAATTTGCACGTCCAGTTTCATCTGTGATCCATTTTTGTTTGGAACGTTGCGGTCAACGCTCCGGCTCGCGGCTCACTTGTTCGCGGCGGGATTCTGCGCGCCAACGCGATTCCGCCAACGGCTGAGCGCCTGATGGTGGCGGGGTCGCGGCGCCATTGTGCGATTGATGCCAGAGCAGCGCGGCGACGAGAATGGCGTTCCTCGCGCGCGCTGCTTCTCCCTCTTCCGATTCTGCTTGCGTTTGCGCGCCAGCGCCGGCGACCTGCGGCGGTCCGGCCGTCTCGCGCAGAAAATCATCGAGCCAACGCGTGTAGATCGCGGCGGATTGAAAATCGCTGCTGGCCAGAATGCGTTGGAAGAGCGAAACGTTCGTCTTGATTCCGCTCGCGTAGTATTCGCCGAGCGCGCGCTTCATGCGCGTCATCGCTTCCTCGCGGTCCTCTCCCCAGGCGATCAATTTACCCAGCATCGGATCGTATTCGTTGGGCACCGTCCAGCCGCCATAAATTCCGTCGTCGAGGCGAACTCCGGGGCCGGTGGGGACTCTGCGGTCGAGAATTTTCCCCGGCGAGGGAAAGAAATTGTTGTCCGGGTCTTCGGCGTAAATACGGCATTCGATGGCGTGGCCGCGCAGGGCTACGTCTTCCTGCGTGAACGGCAGCGGCTCACCGGCGGCGATGCGCATCTGCAGCTTCACGAGATCGAGCGAGGTGACCATTTCCGTGACGGGATGCTCGACTTGCAGGCGCGTGTTCATCTCCAGAAAATAAAAATTGCGCTGGGCATCCACCAGGAATTCCACGGTTCCAGCGTTGGTGTAATTGCCGGCGCGCGCGAGTTTCACGGCCGCTTCGCCCATGGCACGGCGCAATTCCGGCGTCATTACCGGCGAAGGAGCTTCCTCGATCACTTTCTGGTGGCGGCGCTGCACGGAACATTCGCGTTCGCCGAGATAAACTGTGTGGCCGTGCTGGTCCGCGAGAATTTGAATTTCGATGTGGCGCGGGCGCTCGAGGTATTTCTCGAGGTACATGCGGCCGTCTCCGAAGGCGTTTCGGGCTTCTGAAGAGGCATCGCGCCAGGCGGAGGCGAGATCGCTTTCGCGTTCGACGCTGCGCATGCCTTTGCCGCCGCCGCCCGCGACCGCTTTTAAAATTACGGGGAATCCGATTTTGCGGGCGATTGCCGCAAGCTCGCCAATATCTGTGATGGGGTCGAGCGTGCCGGGGACTGTGGGGGCGCCGGCCGTGGTGGCAATGCGGCGGGCGGCGGTTTTGGAGCCGAGTTGCTCCATCGCTTCGGCAGATGGCCCGATGAAAGTTATATTTGCTTCGCGGCAGGCGCGCGGCAGCGCGGGATTTTCGGCGAGGAAGCCGTAGCCGGGATGAATGGCGTCGCACTGTGCGTAGCGCGCGACGCCCAGGATTTTTTCGATCACCAGATAGCTTTCCGAGGAGGGCGCGGGGCCGATGGGATAGGCTTCGTCGGCAAGGCGGACGTGGAGCGCGGCGCGATCCACGTCACTATAGACCGCGACGGCGCGAACGCCTAGCTCGCGGCAGGCGCGCACGATGCGCACGGCGATTTCGCCGCGATTGCCAATCAGGACTTTCTTGAACATTATTTACGTGCACCAAGCAGAACGCGGATTCTAGCACTTCGGAGACGTATCCGCGCGGGTGCGCCTGCGTTCATCCCGCTAGAATCCCCATGGCGTGGCGCGCACATTTCGCTTGCGAGCGTGACGCGGTGCGCTAGCATACGCCATGCAATTTCGGTTCTCAGCGCTGCCGCTCGCAATTTTCGTCGGTGTCCTGCTCTCCGCCGCGAGTGCGGTGCCTCTCAATTCCTTTCCGCGCCGGTCGACGTCCACTTCGGGTTCCGGCAACGCCGCTGTGAGTTTGGTACTCCACTCCGCGCGCACTTCGCCGCTTGATCTCGAGGTGGCTGGCGATTTGACTGGGCTTCCGTCTGGGTCGGTGCGCTACGTTACGCGCGATGAATTGCTCACGCTGCCGCAAGTGAATTTCACGGTGACCAACGATCCGAATTTCACTGCTCCCACGGCTGTAAGTGGCGTGCTGCTGGAAGACCTGGTGCAGCGCCTTAGCGCGCATCCCGGCGCGGATCTGGTTGTGGCGATTTGCGACGACCTCTACCGGGGCGATTATCCACACGATTACGTCGCGGCGCATCAGCCGGTGCTGGTGCTCACGATCGATGGAAGATCTCCTGACGCGTGGCCCAAGGATTCGGAGGGTCATGGCGATTACATTGGGCCGTATTTGATCACGCATCGCGAGTTTAAGCCGCGTTTTAAAATTCTGGCTCATGCGGAGGAAGCGCAGATTCCGTGGGGCGTAGTGCGTCTGGAGTTTCTCGACGAACGAACGCTATTGGCGGAGATCGCCCCGCGCGGCCCTCATGCGCGCGATACTGCCGTGCAAGACGGCTATCGCATCGCGCAACAGAATTGCCTTCGGTGCCACAATCGCGGCGGCGTGGGCGGCGAAAAAGCGGGCCGCCCGTGGCTCGTGCTGGCGGCATGGGCCACAGCCAAACCAGAATATTTCACGGCGTACGTGCGTAATCCACAGTCGAAAAACCCGCACGCGGAAATGCCGGGCAATCCCGGTTACGACGCCGCGACCATGCAGGCGTTGATTGCGTACTTCCGCACATTTCTGGTTGAACAGAAATAGCAGGCCTAGCCAGCGGGGACGCTCGCGCGTTCGCGCGTCATGTAGTAATAAATCGTGGGCGTCACGAAGAGCGAGAGAATCATCGCAATCAGCAGGCCGCCGATGACCGCGACGGCTAAAGGCTGCAACATCTGCGAGCCGGCGCCAATCTCGAGCGCCAGCGGCAACATCCCCGCGACTGCCGCGATGGCGGTCATCACGATCGGACGCAACCGCCTGCGGCCTGCCTGAAAGATTGCTTCTTCGCGCGAAAATCCCGCCATCCGGAATTTTTTATCGGCGTCGAGCAAAAGGATGCCGTTTTTGGCCACGATGCCGATCACCATAATCAGGCCCATGAACGACGACAGGTTGAAGGTGATGCCCGCTACGAGCAGCGCCACGAACACTCCGGCTGTGGACAGCACTGCGGAAACCAGGATGGAAATGGGCGCGGAGAAATTGCGAAATTCGAAGAGCAGCACGAGAAAGACGAAAACGATCGCCAGCGCGAGCACCATGGACAAATCGCGGAAGGAATTCTGCTGTGTCTTGTACAAACCGCCGTATTCGACGCGAATGGACGGCGGCAACTGCAGCGTTGCGAGCGCCGCCTGCACGGCCGCAATGCCGTGGCCCATATCGAGACCTTCGAGCCGCGCGGTGACCGCGACGTAACGCTGCTCGTTATCCTGCAGAATTTCGGTCTGGCCCGGGAGCTCCGTCATCGCGGCGAGCGAACCGAGATTGGCGGTGTGCCCCGCGGGGCTGACGAGCATGGTGTTGTTCATCGCCGCGAGCGAGGAGCGGAGTTCAGCGGGATAGCGGATGCGCACGGGATAGGGGCGATCGTTCACGACGACGGGTGCTGAAGCCTCGACACCGTTGAGCATCGCTTGCGCTTCGTTCGCTACATCTTGCGGCGTGAATCCGGCGTGCGAGGCCGTCGCCATATTGATCTGAAACGAAACCGCCGGGCCACTGGTGGTGGAATCAATTCCGTCGTCCACGTCCACCACCGGGTGGCTGCCGCCTACGTCAATTTTCCCGATGGCGTCGGCGACGCGCGGCGCCCATTCATCGAGCAACTTCGCGTCGGGGGAAAACATCATGATGTCAATCGGCTGCGGAGCGCTGGTGAGGTCGCCGATCATGTCCTGAAGCTTTTGCGTGAATTCCACTTCGACGGCGGGCTCCGACTGGTTAACCTTGGTGCGGATTTCGTTCATGATCGTCCAGATGTCGCGATCGCGATCGGTTTTCAAGTCCGCGGAGATATCTCCGATATTTGCTTCGGTGACGGCGGCGAGCCCAAGTTGCAATCCGGTGCGGCGCGAAGTGGTGGCGACTTCGGGAACGGAGCGAACGATCTGGCTGACATGCTCGATCATACGGTTGGTTTCTTCGAGCGAGCTCCCCGGCGGCGTGACGTAATCGAGGATGAAGCTGCCCTCGTCCATCTTCGGCAGCAGGTCGGAACCGATCTGCCGGTAGCAGAAGTAGGAAACCACGATGAGCACCACTGTGAGCGCCGGGACCCACACCGGATATTTCAGGCTGCGCCGGAACCACTGCTCGTAAAAGCGAATCACGCGGCCGAAATAGCCTTTCATCAAGTGCTGCTCTTCGGCTTGCAGCAGCCGATTCATTTCTGCGTTGCGGCGGTCGGCTTCGGTCGTCACCGAAGCAGAGGCTGTCTCCGGAACAGCTGAGTGAACCGCCGCGTTATCAGCCGGAGGATCTTGAACGTCGTGGTCGGACTGTTTGTGCAGCAAGTAGAGGCAGAGGGTCGGCGTCCAGGTGAGCGCGAGAGTGAGAGAAGTGAGCAGCGCGACGCCGATCGTTACGGCCATGGCGCGGAAGAAAACTCCGGTGACGCCGGTGATCGCAATGAGCGGCAGAAAAACCACGATGGGCGTGAGCGTGGAGCCGACCAGGGCGGGAGAAAGCTCTTCGAGCGTGAGAGCGACGGCGCGAAATCTTTCCTCGCCGGCTTCGCGGTGCAGCACCACGTTTTCCAGCACGACGATCGCGTCATCAATAATCAAGCCGACTGCGGCGGCCATTCCGCCGAGCGTCATCAGGTTGAAGCTCTCGCCGAGAAAGCGCATCACGATGAACGTGACCAGCAGGCTGATCGGAATCACCATGCCCGCGATGAAAGAAGTGCCCCAATCGCGCAGAAACAAAACGAGCACGGCGGAGGCGAGCAGCAAGCCGATGAGGATTGCGTCGCGCACGCTTTTGATGGATTGCCCGACGATCCAGGACTGATCGTAGAAAATGCTGACGTGCACGCCGGGCGGCAGGCTCTTTTCGATCGCCGCCATCTGCGCTTTCACGGAAGCGGCGACCTGCATGGTATTGCTGGCGCGCTGGCGATTGACATTGATGAGCACGGCCGGCTTGCCGTCGGCGGTGACGATGGTGAAATGCGGCTCGAACGCCGGCGTCACCTGGGCGAGGTCGCCGATGTAAATCGGTCCTCCGCTGGGCGCGCTCTTGACGAAAATTTGCGAGATTTGCTGCGCGTTGTGTGCCTGGCCGCTGATCAGGCCGAGGTAGAGCTGGTGATTTCGCGAGAAAAGTCCCGGCGACTGAATGATGTTCGATTTATCCACCGCGCCGAGAATGTCTGAGATGCTCACGCCGGCCGCGCGCAGCTTGGCGGGGTCCGGCACGATGTGAAATTCCGGAGCGTCGCCGCCCTGCACCAGGATAGTGGAAACTCCGGAGAGGCTTGCCAGCCGCGGCTTCACGTCATACGTCGCGATTTCCCACAATTGCGCCTGCGACACTTTGTCCGAAGTCAGTCCATATCCCAGGATCGGGAAGCTTGAAAATTCCAATTGATCGGTGGTGATCTGGGCCGTCGACGGCAGAGTGGATTGCACGCGCGCGAGAGCGGCGTTGACGCGCTGCAGGGTCTGAAACATATCCACGCGCCAACTGAAGTACAAATCAATTTCCGCGGAACCGCGGCTGGTGATGGAGCGCACGTCTTCGATTCCCTGCACGCCGTGAACGGCTTCCTCGATCGGGCGAGTGATGGTGACGAGCATCTGGTCAATCGGCATGACGCCGTTATCCACGCCGATGAGGACACGAGGGAAATCCGTGGTGGGAAAAACGGCGATAGGAATGCTGAAGGCGAGATAGGCGCCGACCAGTGCGAGGGTAGCAATCAGGAAGATGATGGATTTGTGTTCGCGAGCAAACCAGTAGACTTCTCCGGATCGTTTGGAGTGTTCTGAAACATGTGGCGTGCTGCGGCTGGAATTCGTCATGGCTGGCTCGGAGCCGTCCTCACTCGGTCCCGCCGCCGCTCGGTTCCGCAGCAGGCTTGGTGATTGTGACTTTCGAGCCGTCAGGCAAACCGTAGGCTCCAACGGTGACTACCTGCTGGCCGGCGTCAAGGCCGCTCAAGATCTGCACATCGTGGTCATCGCGAATTCCGATTTTGACCGCGGTCTGGTGCGCGTGACCATCTTTGCCGATGACCATTACGGACGTGGTTCCGTCTGTCGCGGTGAGAATCGCTTCGGCCGGCACTACCAGCGCATCTTTCACGGTGTTGGCGACGATGCGCAGACCCACCGTGGAACCGGACTTGAGTTTGCCACCGGGATTCGGCGCTTCGACCCAGACCTGCACGGTGGTGCTATTGGGATCCAGCGCGGGACTGACGACGCTGACTTTTCCGGGGATTTCGGATTCTCCGTTGCCCGGGAGAATCGAGGCCGCGTCGCCGACGTGGAGTTCGGCCGCTTGCTGCGGCGAGACGTACGCGCGCGCGACCACTTTGGATAAATCCATTACGGTGAGAATTGCGGTCCCGCTCGGCGCCGTGTCTCCCACATAAAACGGCCGGTCAGTAACGACGCCATTGATCGGGCTTACAATTTTCGCGTAACTCAGCTGCGCTTCGGCGCTGATCGTTTTACCCTTCGCCGCCGTCAGCTGGCCTTGCGCTGCTTTCAGGGTGTACGATTTTTCGGCCAAGTCGTATTGATTGCGTGCCCGCGTCAGAGCGATGCGCGCGTCTTCGACGTCTTTTGCCGACATGGCGCCTTGCTTGTAAAGAGTTTCGCGGCTGTCGAAAAGCTTTTGCGCAGCGTCGAGCTGCTCTTTCGAAGCGTTCAGATCTTGCCGGGCGGATTGCATGGCGCTGTTGTAGCTGGCTTCGGCCTGTTCGTAGCCGCCCTGATTTTCGGTGACGGCTCCGGCCAGGTCGCGGGCTTCCAATTCAGCGAGCAGTTGGCCGGCGTGGACTTTGCTGCCGCGTTCGACGTAGAACTTTTTGATCGGCGCGTTGACGCGCGGCACAATCGCGGCCTGGTCGCGCGGATAGAGGATGGCATCGGCGGAGATTTTGTCCTGGATGGTGGCATTTTCCGCCGCGGCCGCGTGCACGCTGACGGTGACGTTGGCTTCGCCTTCTTTGTCGTCTTTCGACGAGCATCCCTGCGCAAGGAAGGTTGCGCCGAGAAACAATGCTGCTAGGGGCCAGACAGCACATGCCACTCGGGCGGCTGGATGCAAACGCGACATTGAGAAGTCACCTCTATTCATAATTTGCCGAGGGCACCGAAACATTCGGGCCGTAGTCAGAACTCGATCAGAAATTTCCGGTCACGGTCTGCAACGTCGCCAGCGCGACGCGATAGCGCACCTGCGCGTCGTCGTAAGAGTTGCGCGCCTGTGTCAGAGTGTTCTCCGCGCTCACCACTTCGAGTGCCGTTGACGCACCGGCACGATAGCGCAAACCGATCAGCCGCAGGCTTTCCGCCGCGAGTTCCGCCATGCGGCGCGATTCTTCCACGGCCGCTCGCGCGACCATGGCATCGTTGTACGAGCCGTACAAATTGTTCACGAGCTGGCGCTGCGCCTGGCTCAATTCCGCGCGCGCTTGTTCGCGTTTTAATTCCGATTGGTGCAGCTTGCTGCGCATGGTGCCCCAATCCCACACCGGCACGTTTACGCCGACCGTGACGAAATAGCCCAGGTTTGGCAGCGGACCTTTCACCTGCTCTTCGACGTTCACGCTGTGCAGCGCGAAAGCATTTGCTTCAATGCCATAGTCCGCATCCAAGAAAAACGCGGGAAGGAATGCGCCTTTCGCGGCGGTGACGTCCAGATTTGCGCTGCGCAGGGTTTCCATCGCCACGCTCAGTTCGGGATTCTCGTGGCCCGCCATTCTTTCCACTTCGGCAAAGGGCGGCAAGGCGACCGGGCTATCGAGATCGTCCACCACGCTGAAATTCTCATTCAGAGTTGGAAACAGCAGAACGGCAAGATCCATCCGCGCCGATTCCATCGCCAGTTGTGCATCTTCGAACGCCTGCTCCAATTGGCGATACTGGAGTTCGGCCTGCACCACATCGCTGTGCGCGATTTGTCCTTCGCGCTCGGAGTCCTGCGTAATATCGAAGAAATGTTTAGCGGTGTCCAGAGCGCTTTGCGCCGTGGCGTACTTGCGCTGGGACTCGGCGAGAGCGTAATAAAATTTCGTGACGGCGACCGTCAACCCGCGCTTGGCGATTTCTGCCTCGGCGTTGGCGATGGCTGCGGCGGCGCCGGCGCGGCGATACGCCGTGCCCATGTAATTATTCGGCGAGAGATCCTCGTGCAGCACTCCCCACGAGCGGTAGACATGGACGCCATCGTTCGTCACGAAGCGCCCAATGTTGGTTCGGCCGCCATTGCCTTGCGTGAGCAGCGCCTGCGCGGTGTAGCTGAATTGCGGCAAAATCGCGTTGCGGGCTTGCAGGCGATCCTCGCGCGAGCTTTTTGCGCCGTTCACCGCTGCCAGGAATTGCGCATCATTTTTTCGCGCGCGCTCGATGGCGTCCTGCAGCGTGATCGTCACGGGCGGCGTGGCGCTGTTTGCTCCCGGAGGTTGCACTAGCTGAAGCTGCGCTTCTGCCGTGGGTTTTGCTTCATCTGGCGCTGAAGGTTCCTGCGCGCGCGCGTGGGAAGCTGCGCCGGCGACGGCGACGGCGACGGCGAGGAATATTCCAAGGCCGGAGAGAATGGCACGGCGAGCCACGCTGTTTATTCCGGCGTTGTGTTTGCTTCCGCGGCGGCGGAAGAAGTCTTTGCGCTCTTGAGTCCAAGCCGCACGATTCATTGGCATTCCTCCTTTAGCTCCGCCGGGCGCGGAGTAGTTGACGATGGCCGTTGCGCTAAGGCCTACATCACTCAGGCTAAAGATCGGTAGATAAACGCAGGATTAACGAGCGGGTTTTTGTGCGGCTAGTTTTCGTGGGCTGCTGGAAGGTGGACTTTGAAGACGCTGCCGGTCGCGGCCGAGCGGATCAAATCAACTCGGCCGTCGTGCGCTTCCGCGATCCAGCGAGCGATTGCGAGTCCCAAGCCCGCGCCGCCGTCGCGCCCAGTGCGCGAGCGAGCGCGATCTACTCGGAAGAATCGTTCGAAAATGCGCGATTGCAGATCGGCGGGGATTCCGTGACCGCTGTCTGTGACGCTGAGATCGTAGCCGTCCGCCGCGATGCTGCATGCGACGGAAACGCTTCCGCCTTCGGGCGTGTACTTGATCGCGTTGTCCAGAAGGTTGAGGATCATCCGCCGCAGCAGCTCTTCATCCGCGCGCACGGGCATTTCACGCGGGGCGTCGGCCGCGAGCGCGATATTTTTGGCTTGCGCGAGAGCGCGCGTGGCACGCACGCAATCAGCGGCCAGCTCGTCGAGGTAGAAATCGCTGCGCGACAGGCGATATTCGCCGGCATCCGCGCGAGTGAGCGTGAATAAATCCTCGACAATGCTCGCCAGGCGCTGTGCCTCTTGATGCAGGACGGCCAGCGATTCGCGATACTCCTCGGACGAGCGCTCCGGTTGCGACAACGCCACCTCCGCCTCGCCGCGCAAAATCGAAATCGGCGTGCGCAGCTCGTGCGAAGCATCGGAAATGAAGCGTCGCTGACGTTCGAACGACTGGTTCAGGCGATCGAGTAGTTCATTGAACGTGCGGGCCAGCCGGCCGAGTTCGTCGCTCGCATTTTTTACCGTGAGCCGCTCGTGCAGGTTGGCCGCGCTGATGTGTTCCGCCTGCGCGCCCATGGCGGCCACCGGCTCGAGGCTTTTGCGCGCGAGAAAATATCCGCCGATGCCGGCAAGAAGCACGCTGAGAGGGATCAACCACGCGAACGCCAAGCGAATTTGCGCAAGCAGCTCCCGCTGCGGATGCAGCGAGCGGAGAATCACCAGCCACCACGTGCGGCCGTTCGCGGTGAAGCGCTGAGCGTAAGCGCGAAAGCCGCCGTTTTCTCCAGCGATGGTTGCGATGCTGCGCTCGGACCGCACGGCCTCAGATAGAAATCGCTGGAAGCTGCGCGAACCGACGGCGCGAGTGATCAGGGAAGCTTCGGATGCGCTGGCAGGCGGAACGTCGACGGAACTAAATGCAATTCTGCCGCCCGAGTCCACGATGAAAAAAGCGCTATCGCGCACGCGGTGCTCGATCATGGAGAGTTGCACCGCGGATTGCATTCCGCTGGAATTATCGGGGTCGTTGATTTCATCCTGAAAAGTTACGAGATAGGAACTGGCGAGTTCAGTAAGATCGGCGTCCGTACGGCGGTCGGCGGCGTGCGAAAAGAGCAAGTAGCTGGTGAGTCCGAATAGCAGCAGGAAAATCGCGAGGATGATTGAATACCAAAACGTGAGACGCGCGCGGAGGGTGTCAAGCATGGTTCTTCCTGCTCGCCGCACTCGACTTTTTCTTCGCGGGCCGCTGCACGTCGCGCTCGGCGGCATCATCCCCGCGAGCGGTTTCCGTTTCGGGTCCGAACAAGTAGCCCGCGCCGCGCCGGGTATGCAGCAGCGGGATTTTAGATTCTTCGTCGATTTTGCGCCGCAGGCGATTCACGTAAACCTCGATCAAATTCGAAAACGGATCGAATGTTTCGTCCCAGACGTGTTCGGCGATCGCCGCGCGTCCCACCACCCGGCCAGCGTTGCGCGCAAGGAATTCCACCAGCGCGTATTCTTTTGTAGTCAGCGGGATGCGGCAGCCGCCGCGCGTCACACTCTGCGCCGCGGTGTCCACCACCAGATCGGCAACGCGGATGTTTGCGGGACGCAACTCACCCGAGCGCCGCAACAGCGCACGGAGGCGAGCGAGAAGTTCGCGGAAAGCAAACGGCTTCGCGAGGTAATCGTCGGCACCGACATCCAGACCCGTGATACGGTCTTCAACGCCATCGAGTGCGGTGAGCATCAGGATAGGGACGCGCTTGCCGGTCTTGCGGATCTCTTTGCAGACCGCGAAGCCGTCACGGCCGGGAATCATCACGTCTAAAATAATCAAATCGTACGAATTTATTTCCGCCTGGTAGAGCGCGTCATCGCCGGTGGTGGCGGTGTCCACCGCGTAGGCTTGTTCGCGCAGCCCTTTCAGGACGAAGCGCAGAACTCCGGGATCGTCTTCCACCAGCAGCAGGCGCATCGCGACATCATACTGTACTGGGCCGCTCGGAATCGGGACGGTTCCGGCAGCGGCAGCAATTTCGTTCGCTTGGGCGGCTGCGATGTGAGATATTGGGCCGGTATCGTTAGATTACGAAATATGACTTTTTGTTTCTTTTCAGATTCGAGGTCCTTGATGCCCTATAACGGGATGTTTCAGCGAGCACGCTGCTTTCTTGCGAACGGCTCCGCGAGCTCGTGGATTGCTTCCGCCGGACTCTTGCTGTTTGCTGGCGGCTGCGGAAAACAGGCAGCGGTGACTCCTCCACCGCCGAAAGCCGAAGAATCGCAGGTTCACGTTGCCGCCACGGCAAATGCGGTGCTGGTGGATACTGCCGCGGCCGAATTCGCGATTGCGCCGAACGGGTACGTGGCGGCCAGCCTCTTTGCTGGCGGGCGCAAACTGTCGCTGGACGACGCCGGAGCCGATTCCGGCGTCCAGGTGACAGCTGCGGGAAAAGAATTGCCGCCCGCCGTGTTTGACGTAGCGCATCCGCGGATCTCTGAACCTCGCGGGCGCCTGGGCACAAAAGGAAAACGCATTGAGGTGACCGGTGAAAATGCCGCAGTGGGACTGGAAGAATCTCTAGTGGTCGAAGTATACGACGAGTTTCCGAAGGTTGCGCTAGTATCCGTGACGATTCACAACACGGGGAAAGACGATGTGAAGTTGGACGCGGTGGACGTGGACCGGCATCGCTTCAGCGCGTCACTCGCAGACCCGGCGGCGGCGCCAAACCAGATGTGGTCGTTCCATGGAGCAAGCATTCAGTGGGGCAAAGACAATGTGTTTGAGATTCCCAAGAAATTTTCGCAACTGAATCAAATGGGATCGCTTGTGGACGTGAAGGGCGATCTGGGGCGCGTGGGCGGCGGAATACCGGTGGTGGCGTTTTGGACTCGCACGGTGGGCGAAGCGATCGGGCACGTGGAAACGCTGCCGCTGGTGCTCTCGATTCCGGTGAAGACGGAATCCGACGGCCATGTGGACGCGAGCGTTGACCTGACGCCGAGCGATGCGCTGAAGCCGGGCGAATCTTATTCGACGCCGGAGACATTCATCGCTGTTTATTCCGGCGACTATTACGAGCCGCTGCGAATTTATTCCGACGTGATTGACGGCGAAGGTCTGAAGAAGCCTGCCACCACCAGTGAGGATTACGCAGTGAGTTGGTGCGGGTGGGGCTATCTGGAGAATGTGACTCCCGCACAGATGTTGGGGACCATTCCCAAACTGAAGGAATTCGGAATCCATTGGGCGACGCTGGACGACCGCTGGTTCAACAATTACGGCGACTGGCAGCCGCGCAGCGATACGTTCCCCGACGACGGAATTCGCAAGATGGTGAAGCAATTCCACGAGCAAGGAATCAAAGTGCAATTGTGGTGGCTGCCGCTGGCCGTGGAAGATGGCGGGCCGGGTTACGAATCGCATTCGTACGGCGTCTCGGAAGTGGTGAAAGAGCACCCGGACTGGCTCATTCTGGATAAGAACGGCAAACCGGCGCGCATGACGCGGAATCTGGCGACGCTATGTCCTGCGGTGCCGGGCGTGCGCGAGTATTACAAGAAGCTGACGGACAAATTCATACGCGATTGGGATTTCGACGGCCACAAGCTCGACAATATTTATAGCGTTCCGGCGTGCTACAACCCCGCGCACCATCACAAATCGCCGTACGATTCGGTTTATGCGATGGGCGAAATCTACAAAACGATTTTCGACACCACGCGCGCGCTGAAGCCCGATAGCGTGACGCAGAGTTGCCCGTGCGGCACGCCGCCGAGCATCGCTTGGTTGCGCTACCTCGATCAGGCGGTGACGGCCGATCCAGTTGGTTCCGTGCAGGTTCGGCAGCGCGTGAAAATGTATAAGGCGCTGCTCGGTCCAAACGCCGCGGTTTACGGCGATCACGTGGAACTGACGCGGATCGCGAATCCGAATGGAAACGAGAAAGATTTGGGCTCTGATTTTGCTTCCACCGTCGGCACGGGCGGCGTGGTGGGCACAAAATTTGCGTGGCCGAATTACGGACCGAAGCTGGCGGATGTCTATCTGACGCCGCAAAAAGAGGAGTACTGGAAAAAGTGGATCGGCCTCTATAACGAAAAAATGCTTTCGCGCGGAACGTTTCGGGATCTTTACGTTTACGGCTACGACGTGCCGGAGGGTTACGCAATCGAAAAAGATGGCGCGATGTATTACGCGTTTTTTGCGCCAGCGCCCGCTGCGGGAACTGCGCCTGCCAGACCGGCGGAATGGTCCGGGGAAATCGAGTTGCGCGGGCTTGCGCCGGGGACATACCACGTGGTGGATTACGTCAACGGGAAGGATTTTGGCGACGTGACCGCGCCTGCGGCGAAACTGAAGGCTAGCTTCGCCGACCACCTGCTTTTGGAAGCTACCAAAGAATAGGTCCAGATGGCGGCGCGTTGTGGCCTGGGGTGTTGGTTCAACGCGGCTTCAAATGCTGGCGAAAAAATTGTTCGAGCTTGGCGCGATCTTTGAAAGCTTCCGTTCCGCCTTCGCACGTCGTGGAAAACGCGCCGGCGATATCCGCGTACTCGAGACATTGCTGCGGCGATCCGCCCTGCAAGAAACGATGAATGAAACCCGCATCGAAGCTGTCGCCGGCGCCGACTGGGTCCACCGACGCGACGCGCATGCCTTCGTGTCCGTATTCTTTGGATCCCTTGCGCGCAACGGCTCCGTGCACACCTAGTTTCACGACAACCATTTGGCAAAGCTTCGCGAGTTTATTGATCGCCTCCGGCAAATCGTCTGTTCCTGCAATCTTTTTCGCTTCGCGTTCGTTCGGAAAGAAGATATCAACGAACGGCAGAACGTCCAACAAATCGCTGCCCCACTTGCCTTCCGGGTCGTCGTTTGTGTCCAGCGAAGTGGAGAGGCCCCTCGTCTGGGCTTCGCGAAACAAATCGGCAATGCGTGGGCGCAGCGCTTTGTGAAGGAAGTACGAGGAAAGGTGCAAGTGCCGCGCGGAAAAAATGTAATCGAGATCGAGATCGGCGTGGCTGAATTCAAACATCGTGCCGGCATAGGTGAGGATGAAGCGATGGTCCGGCTGGGCCAGAATCACCGTGACGCCGGTTCCAGTGCCGCTGGAAGCAAGACGCACGTGCTGCAGATCAACGCCCGCATTCGCGAGCCATTCAAGAGTCATTTTGCCCAGCGGATCAGCGCCAATTTTTGACACCATGCCGACACTCGTGCCCAGCACGGCGAGATTGTGCGCGAAAATGGCGGAGGAACTGCCGAGCGTCAGCCGGAATCCGCGGATCAGCGACTCCTCTTCCGGCTTCAATCGCGCCGGGACGCCGTAGAGAATCAGGTCGGGGTTGATTTCGCCGACGACGCAAACATCGAGAGGCATACTCGCGGCCCCTAAGAACGGGTCTCCAGCATTACAACGCGGGATAAGTTGCGAGGCTCGTCTGGATTCAGACCTTTTTTGATTCCGGTGTAAAAGCCGAGGAGCTGGCCGGGGATTATGTTCGCTGCGGCGCGGGCTGCTTCCGGAATGTCGAGAGACAGCTCGACAAAATAATCGGCCGCACGATGGATGGCGGAATTGCCGGCGTTCGCGACCACCAGAGTCGTGCCGCCCAGTTTTTTGATTTCCTCGAGGACCGCTACTTCCGCATCGAAGCCGGATTCGCTGATGATGAAAGTGATCAGCGTTTCGGGACTGACGATGGCTTTGGGGCCATGGCGAAATTCGAGTGTGTGGAAAGCCTGCGCGTAGGAACAGGACATTTCTTTTACTTTCAGCATGGATTCCTGCGCGATACCGAAAAATGGACCCTGGCCCAGAAATACGTAGTCCGCAAAGTTGCGAGCATCAACGAGCGACTTGATTGTGCCGTGAATTGCGCTCATTCGTTCCGCGATCTCATCGGGGAGGTCGCGCAGCTGATCCAGAAAGCCGCTGCGATTGCCACGAACTGCCGCGAGCGATTGTAGCGTCAGCAGCATCGAGGTGAAAGAGCGCGTCATCACCGTGCTTTTTTCATCGGCGAACGGCAGAGTGATGCAGTGGGACGCGATTTTTTCGATGGGAGTAGCCGTGCCACAGGTAATCGCGAGCGTTCGCAGCTGCAGATTCGTTTCCAGATACTCGGCGGCCCGCAAAACTTCGGACGTGTGGCCCGAGCGTGTGATCAGCACGGGCTGGCACGGCACCGGGAATAATTGCGGGAAAAGTGTGACTTCGGATGCGGGCACGGCGCGAGATTTTTCACCCGTCAAAATGGACCAACTAGCCGACGCAGCCTGGGCGAGATAAAAGCTTGATCCGCAGCCGATAAACACCCATTCGATATTTCGGGGAAGTTCATCGCTGAGCGATTGAAGCGTTGGCGTCTGCTGCAGATATTCGAGACACGCTTTCCAGGTGCCCGGTTCCGAAAGAATCTCCGCGATCGTGTTTGCGCCAACTCCTGCTTTCAATTCCACGAACTGTGCCTCCGGCATAGTCTCAGAATGAGCGTTCAAACCACCATGACCTTGATATGCGCCGCGCGAAGCCCGCGCAGATGCTGGGCGGAAATTTTGCTGTCGGTTATTGTGTGATGAACGGACGAAGTGGGCGCGATGAAGGAAAGACTGCGGCGGCCGAATTTGCTGGAATCGCAAACGATGATTGTCGTTTTGGCGTTTTCCATCATCACACGATTGGCGCGGGCTTCTAAGAGATTGGGAGTCGTTAAGCCATATTGCAGATCGAAGCCATCTACGGCGAGGAAAAGCAGATCCGCGGTGACATGCCGCAACGAATCCTCGGTGAGCGGACCGACCAGAGAAAACGAATTCTTGCGCAGGGCGCCACCCGTTAGAATCAGTTCGACGTCCGTGCCGGCGAGTTCCGCGGCGATATTCACGGCGTTCGTAATCACGGTGAGGTCGCGAATATGTTTGATGGCCCGCGCCACAGCGGTGGTCGTCGTGCCGGAATCGAGAATCACCACCTGGCCTGGGCGAACGAGGCGCGCTGCCGCGGCGGCAATTTTCAGCTTTTCGCGGCGGTGGAGCTGTTCCTTTTCGCGCAGCGAGGGATCACGGAGCGCGGATGCATCAATGGGCAACGCGCCGCCATGCGCGCGCTGCAGACGTCCCATTTGATGCAGCGATTCCAGGTCTTTGCGAATGGTGATCAGCGAGGTGGAAAAACGGCGAGCGAGATCTTTGACGACCACGCGGCCGTCACGCTGCGTCAATTCGAGTATTTTTCGCCGCCGCTCTTCCGCCAGCATCGCTAAAGGGCCTGCTTTCGAATACTTACTTTTTATTACTATTTCGTGCCAGAGGGTGATAGCTTGGCACAAATGCGAGCGAGGCGCAAGGATTTATGGTCGTTCCGACGATTGTCTGCGTGAGCGCTAACCCTGCGATGGATCGCCGCTTGCGCGTCGAGTCGCTAACGGCGGGCGAGGTGAATCGCGCGAAAAGTGGGCAAGGATTTGCGGGAGGCAAAGCCGCGCACGTGGCCATGGCGACGCGCGCGCTCAATACGCAGGCTGCGTGGGTGGGATTTCTCGGCGGAGCGATTGGCCGGGAATGCGCGCGGCAACTGGAATCTCTGGGAATTCGAGTGGCGGCGATATCCACGGTGGCGAACACGCGTGTGAATCTGGAAATCATTGACGAATCTGGGCGAGTGACGGAGATTCTCGAACCAGGCGCCGCACCCAGCGTGGAAGAAAGCGACGAATTTCTGCGTACATGCGTTCGGGGAATTCGCGAGGAGTGGAAACCGGCGGTGCTGGTGATTTCCGGTAGTTTGCCCGCGGGTTTGGGAGCTGATTTTTATGTGGCGTTGATCGAAGCCGCGCGCGCCGCAAACACAAAGGTGTTTGTGGATACTAACGGCGAAGCGCTGCGTGAAAGCGCGAAAGCGCGTCCGGATTTTGTGAAGGTAAATCGCGCCGAAGCGGAAGCGTTGTTGGAAAGAAAGTTGGCGACGATGCAGGACTTGATTCTTGCCGCGCGAGAAATCGTGGACGACGGGGCAGGAAGCGCGGCGATTACTTTGGGACGCGAAGGATTGATTTGGCTCGAACGCAAAGACGGTGCGCTGTTGCAGGCGCGGCCGCCGCAAATGAAAGCGGTTTCCGCGGTCGGGTCTGGGGACGCGACGCTGGCCGGCTTTGCGCACGCAGCGGCGCAAGGTATCAGCGGCGAGGAAGCAGTGCGTTTGGCGGCCGCTTGCGGTGCGGCGAATTGCGTGGCGGCCGCGCCTGGCAGGATCGAACTTGCGGTGGTGCAAACGCTCGCGCCGCAGATCGAAGTTCAGCAGATCCCTCTAGGAATGAATTAGGGTCGGCGAGGGACGAAGCCGCGATGTCCGATTTTCGGCGACGCTATTTCGCCGGCGCGACAATGCCGGGAATCCACTGCACGGCATTATCGTGAAAGATGCGGCGGAGAACCGGTTCCGGCAAGGCTAATCCCTCGACTTGATGGCCTCGGTACGGCAGCATTTCGTCGGTTGCCAAAAATTTCCAATCTCTTGCATACGTCTCTTGCCATTCCTTCAGCGCATCGGGTGTTGCGTCGGCTGCTAGAAACTCGAGATCCGTGCCGTAGAGCACGCGGTCTTGATACTTGATGAGGAAATTCCGCACCTTTTCGCGCGGCTGAATCATTAAATATTCCATGCGCGCAGCGGTATCCACCGCAAAATTCGGATAGCGTTCGAAGCGCTTGGCAATTTCGTCCACGTCGGTTTCCATGCTTCCGAGGTGCGCACCAACGACGCGCAGTTTCGGATTTTCCGCGAGCAAATGATCGCGCGCGGCGAGGATGGTTTCTTTGCGCGGGTGATCGGGATGGCGGTACATGTACCACTCGGGATGTTCGTTGTAGTAATCGTAATCGGGACTCTCGGGATTGGGCGGCTGCCAGCAGGAAGAAGGCTCGGCCACGTGAGCAATGAGGGTCTTATTATCGGCGGCGATTGCGCGATAAATGGGTTCGAAGATTGGATCGTCGGGCATCACGTAGCGGCCGTCGGGAGTCTTCAGCTCCATGCCGATATTTTTCCAGATTTTTACTGCGACGGCGCCCTCGGCAAATTCCTGCCGGAGTTGCTTCACTGTGTTCTGAGCGAAATCTTTCTGCTCGAAAGTGAATGGATCGAAAGTGACGCAGAGGCTGGCGTGATTTTGGCTGGCTTGCACGAAGCTCTGGGCGCGGGCGGTTTCGGCGGCGAGGCCACCGAAGCTGCGTTGGCTATCCGCGACGCAGATATCGAGCACGTGCAGGCGCAAACGCACGAGGAGATCCGTAATCGCCGGATCCGTCTTGAACGCGTGCGCGTGAGTATCGATCGGATCTAGCGCGGCGAATGACTGCAGATCATCGCCCGCGACCGACGGTGAAAGTGCCGGCGCAAATAACGTCCCGGCCACCGCGCGGCCCACTTGAAAGAAAATCGCGGCCATCGCGACCGGAACGAGCATCAGCACCAGGATCTTGTTGAACAGTGCGCGCATATTTTCGCTCAGCGCTTCCCTCCGCCAGAGCGCGACCGGCCGCGTGGCGATTCGCTTCTGTCCGCGTCAGCAGATTGTTCGCGCACATCAGCCAGGATTAGCTCCACGCCGGCTTCGCGGATGGGCCGCAGATATTTCGAGTCCGTGCCGGAATCGGTCACCAGGATGTCAATGTCAGTGACCGGCCCCACATACGCGAAACCCTGATTGCCGAATTTGCCGTGATCGGCGAGCGCGATGCTGACGCGCGCGGATTTCAGAATCATTTTCTTGATCTGGGCTTCGGCCTGGCTCGCGGTGGAAATGCCATAGCCGGGATCAATCGCGCTAACGCCCAGCACAGCTTTATCCACGCGGATTTCGGAGAGCGCCCGCTGCGCCCAAACTCCGGAGAGATAAAAAACGTCCTTCTGCAATTCGCCGCCCGTGGAAATCACGGAGACGTGCTGGCTTCGCTGCAGTTCATCCAAGATTGGCGGCGAATTGGTGATCACCGTGAGGCGATTGCGATGAAGCAGGCGGCGCGCCAGTTCATAGACTGTAGTGCTGCCTTCCAGGAAAACCGTTTCGCCGTCGAGGATCAATCGCTCCGCTTCGCGAGCAATCGCCTGTTTTTCCGCGCGATTGTTGCGCCCCAGCGCGTCGTACGATGGCTGGAAATTTGTGCTCGACGTGCGCGAAACGGCGCCGCCATGCGAGCGGACCAGCACTCCTTCCTTTTCCAACGCAGCGAGATCGCGGCGCACGGTGGCGGCGGTGACGCCGAGTGTGCGAATCAGTTCGGAAGCGGTGACGGTTCGTTCGCGCGATAAAATTTCGCGGATGCGAAATCTCCGTTCCTCTGCCAACAGGCTCATCGAAAACCGCTCCGTGGTTGGGCCAACTACGAAAGCAGCCGATTGTGCCACAAATCCGTCGAAATGAATCACACAAATACAAAATACGTCATATTCGATAAAAAAAGTTGACAAACGCGCACAATAGGACTAATTACGTGAGCGATTCGTGAGTTTTTCCTAGCGCGCTGGATGGCAAGGGGTGGTCCATCCGCCGTCAATTCCTTTTGGGCCAGATGGGCTAACGCTGCAATGGAGGGTCACCGGTGAACGAGCCATTTCGCTATATTTCCGCGCGACGAGCAAATCCCGCGGGCAAGCTCGCGCAATTCTCGCGACAGGCGCGTCCCTTTCTCTCGTTCGCCGCGTTCATTCTGGCGCTACTTATTTCGTGCGCGAGTGCGTGGGCGCAGAAAGATAGTGGAGCCATCGGCGGAACGGTAAAGGATCCCTCAGGAGCGGTGGTGGTCGGCGCGAAAGTGAAAGTGATTGACGTGGATCATGGGACAGAAATTGATACGGTCACGAGCGAGGTCGGCGAATATACCGTGAGTCCTCTGCGGGTCGGCCGGTACAAGGTAACCGTGGAGCTGAAAGGATTCAAAACCGCGGTCGCCGGACCTGTGGTGGTGGAAGTTCAGGAACATCCGTCCGTGAATGTCACGCTCGAAGTGGGGCATGCGGACGAAACCGTGACGGTGACGACGCAGAGTCCGTTGCTCGAGACGGAAACTTCTGACTTGGGCCAGGTGGTGAGCGGCGAAAGAGCCGTGACGTTGCCGCTCAACGGCCGCAACTACGCGCAATTGGCGTTGCTGGGTGCAGGCGTCGTCCCGAGCGAGCCGGGCTCTCGCGTGGAAACCAGTTACGGGTTCAGCTCGAATGGCGCCCGAGCGCTGCAAAATAATTATCTGCTCGATGGCGTGGACAACAATTCGAACCTGGGAGACGTGCTGACCGGCCAAGCGTATGTCATTCAGCCGTCCGTGGACGCGATCGAGGAGTTCAAGGTTCAAACCAACTCGTACAGCGCCGAATTTGGCCGCGGCAACGGGGCGATTCTGAACGCCATCATTAAGTCCGGAACAAACAGCTTTCACGGCGACGTGTACGAATTTTTCCGCAACGATGCGCTCGATGGCCGCAACGCTTTCGATTCGAGCCGTCAGCCTTATCACCAAAATCAGTTTGGAGCGACGCTCGGCGGGCCGATTATCAAGGACCGCACATTCTTTTTCGTGGATTACGAAGGGCTGCGCATCATTCAGGCGTTGCCGCAGCTGTCGTTGGTGCCAACTCCGGCAGAAATCGGCGGCGATTTTTCAAGTTTTCTTACGAATACGCCGGCAATGGCGGTAGACATGAACGGCAATCAGACAAATCAAGTGGCGGTGGATTGCAGCGGGCATCCCACATTCATGGGCGAAATCTTCAATTCGCGGTTGGCGCAAGTTTCCTCCTTGAATCCCGGCGGCTTTTGCGGCGTGCCTATCGGCGTGGATGGCGCCGGGAACCCCACGAATATTTTTCCGGCTGGTTCGATTGATCAGCTGGCCGGGCGTCTTTCGGCGCTGTTTCCGGCGCCCAACACCGATATCAACGGAAACAATTTTATTTCCGATCCGCGACGCACAGCCAGCCGCAATAACTTTGACGTGCGCATTGACCACAAATTCTCGGACAAGGACAGCTTGTTCGGCCGGTTCAGCTACGAGGATCAACCCAGCTTCACGCCGTCACCATTTCAGAATGCGCTGGACGGCGGAGCGTTTCAGGATGGAACGGAGGATGATTCGTTCCGTAGCGTGGCTATCAGCGAAAGCCATGTCTTTTCGTCGAACGTCGTCAACGAATTTCGCCTGGGTTACAACCGGATCAATTCGCACCGCTTTCAGCTCAATGCGAACACGAATGTTGCGGAGCAACTCGATTTTCCGGGCGTTCCCTTTGGCCCAAATCTCGGAGGCTTGCCACAAATCAGCATCAACGACGGCACGGCGACGATCGGCAGTTCCGGTTTTCTGCCTGCGATCGAAAAACAGAACAGCTATGTGCTGACGGACAATCTGACGTGGATCCGCGGGCGACACTCCCTGAAATTCGGAACGGAAATCCGCAACGAGCAGTTCACGCTATTTGAGCCTTCCGCGGCGCGCGGAACGATGAACTTCGCGAGCGACTTCACGGACAATCCCGCCGCTCCTACCACCGGTGGCGAAGCGTTTGCGACTTTTCTGCTTGGCATTCCCGATGGCGGGACCATCACGAATACCCACAATGTGGATTATCACCGCCAAATCTATTCTTTCTACGGCCAGGATGATTTTCGAATGACGCAGCGGCTGACGTTTAATCTGGGATTGCGATACGAACTGTTTACGACAATCAAGGCAGCGGGAAACGAGCAAGCCAATTTTGATTTTGCGACCGATTCGCTCGTCGTGCCGAAGGGCCAGGACGCACAGCTCACGCCGTTTTTGGCCGCCAACATTCCCATCGTGCGCACGGGCAGCACAGGTTTGATTTCGCCGGACCTGAATAACTTCGCTCCGCGCCTCGGGCTGGCGTATCAGATCACCAATAAGCTGGTGCTGCGCACCGGCTACGGAATTTTTTACGGCGGCCAGGAGAACGGCCCGTATTCGAATCCGAGCCCCGGCTTTAATCCGCCATTCTTCGTGACGCAGTCGTTCAGCCCGCCATGCTTTTTGTCGTCTGCAAACCCCAACCCCGGCCAAGTGGATTGTTCGATCAGCGCGAGCAATTCGACCTTGCCGCTGAACATGCTGTCTCAGGGCTTTCCGGCAAATTCGCTGACCGATCCAAATACTCCGATACTTTTTGCCGTCAGCCCGAAAGTGCGTACGCCGTACACGCAGCAATGGCACTTTGGCTTTCAATATCAGCTGGCGAGCCAGACGGTGCTCGAAATCTCTTACGCCGGCTCCCACGGGTCCGACCTCTATAATTTTTACAATGGAAACCAGGCCGTGCCGGACGCCACCTTTTGCACAACGCCGCCTAACACGCCCGGCAATTGCCCCACGGCGCCTCGGCGTCCCGCAAAGATGTGCGACGATTCGGTTTTCCCGCCGAATTGCAACGGCGTCTTCGATACCGGGATTGACCAGCTGCGCACCGACGGATTCTCGAATTACAACTCCCTGCAAGCTCGCCTGGAAAAGACCTTTTCCCAAGGTCTGCAATTCGAAGTATCGTATACCTACGCGCACGCTCTCGATGACGCCTCCAGCGCGGCTCTAGGCTCGCTCAATAACGGCGATTTCCGCGATCAACGCTATCCGTTTCTGGAATACGGCAATTCCGATTTCGATGTGCGGCATCGCTTCGTGATCAGCTACATCTACCAACTTCCTTTCGGCAATGGGAAAAGATTTGGAGGCGATGCCACCGGGCTGAAGAATCAGATCATCGGTAACTGGCAAGTTTCCGGCATCACGACGGCTTCGACGGGAAATTGGTTCACGATTACCGACGCCGTCACCAACGTATCTTCTAGCGACGGCGGTGGAGGCGTGGGATTCTTCGAGGTACGTCCCAATGTCGTCGGCAATCCCAACGCAAAGCCCTGCATGGCCGGCACCGTTTTCAATACATGCGCTTTCGTGGACAACACTATTCCCTTCACTTTCGGAAATGCGGGGCGCAACATCGTGCGCGGACCCGGATTTCAGAACTGGGATTTTTCCATCTTCAAACTGTTCCCCATTCGCGAACAGATGCGCGTGGAATTCCGCGCGGAGTTCTTCAACATCTGGAATCACGTGAATCCATTGTTCGAACCGGAGGGGCAGATCAGCGAAGAGCCACAACCCCTGGAATTCGGCACTCCGCAATTTGGATTTGTGCAGGGAGCGCGCGATCCACGGTTCATTCAATTCGCCTTGAAATTCTATTTCTAGCGCTCGCTGGCGGCACTCAGAAGAGTCGTTACGCGGGTCTCACGATCTTCGAACAGGCGACGCGACTCAGTTGGTGGGACGGGCTGCGAGATCTTGGATCCGGCGATATTCCTGCAAATCATGGGCGGCTTGCTCTGGCTTGCCTTGCCTTCGGTGAACTCCAGCGAGTGCCAGATAGGCTTGCGCGGCTAGCGGCGTTTCCTTTTCTAGCTCAATCACGCGCGTGAATGCGTGTTCCGCCGCGCTCGGGTCGTTGGCGGCCGCCGCTCTGCCGAGGGCGTACAGAGTTTCCGACATATCCGGGCGCAGCGAATCGGAGCGCTGCAGTTCCGTCTGGGCTTCCTTCATTTTTCCCGACTGCAATAATGCGTCGCCAAGGCGATAGGCGGCTTCGGCATTGCCGGGTTGCAGTTTCGCTTCCGCGCGAAATTGTTCCGCCGCTTTGTCCCACTCGGATTGCGCGGCGAAGACTCGCCCAAGCTCGAGTCGCAAGCCGGGCAAATCGGGCCGCAGCGCGATGGCCTGCTGGTATTCCTTTTCGGCGTCCGGAAATATTTTCAACACGTAATCGGCCTGGCCGCGAACCTGATGGGCGCGCGCGCTATCGGGAGAAGTGGCGAGCAATTTTTCAGAGGTTTCTTCGGAGAGCGCGCTGGAGGCACGGCTGAGATAAAAAAGCAGATTCGGATCGTCTGGGGATTTTGCGAGAGCGGCTTGCAGATTCGCGACCGCCTCGGAAGGCTGGCCGGCCTGCAATTGGGCGATGCCTAAGGCGCCGTCGGCCTGGACCATTTTTAGGTGAGGAATGGCTAGCGAGGCGTAACCTTCGGTGAGCAGCGCGTACCCGAGCAATTGATGTGCCGGGAGAGAATCTGGATTCAATTCGACGGCGCGCTTCAGGGGGGCGATGGCTGCGGCGTAGTCGCGCTTTTTCATGTACGCGTCGCCCAAGTGCAAGAAGACGTCGCTCGAGGAAGGTGCGAGATCAGCCGCTTTTCGAAATGCGGCGATGGCTTGATCGAGATCATTGCGACTTTCGGCATCCATGCCCGATTGCAGCGAAGCGGCAGCGTCCGGAGAGAGCGGCGGCTCCGCCGCTTGCTGCTGTATGCACAGGCACAACCATAAAAGCGCGTGGAACATGGCTACGCGGACTCCTCGATCACGATGAACTGATCGACTTTGACGCCCCGCAGGGCTTGGACAATGCCAGACGGCCAGCGAATTTCGACGTCCGCGGTTTCGGCGGAGCCAAGGCCGAAATGCAAGCGCTTGTCGTTCGAAGAAAGATAGCTTCCCGCGGCCGTGGCGAAGCGAGTCTGGCCATTCACTTGAACGCGGGCGCCAAAGCCGTCGCGATTGCTGCGCTTTCCCCGCAGCGTGATCGTGAGCCAATGCAAGTTGCCGCCGCGGTTCAAATAAAACTGCGGCGCTTCGCCGAGGGAAGTTGCGATCACGTCCATCCAGCCATCGTTATTTAAATCGCCGAAGGCCGCGCCGCGTCCCGCGACCGGAACATTCGAGCCTGCATCGGCTTTTTCGAAGCGTCCTTTGCGATTCATCGCGAGTAGCGGCGGCTCGCGATAACGCAGCGAGCTATCGTACATCTGCACGTTGTCGAAAACGTGGCCCTGCACTATAAACGCGTCCTTCCAACCGTCGTTGTCAAAATCTTCCAGGCCAACTCCCCAGCCCGAAGCGCCGCCGGAAAGGACGCCGAAGCCGGCTTCGAGTTCCTGCGCACTGAAGAGGCCTTTGCCGTCGTTATGAAAAACGGCGTAGGGCTCGTGCGGCAATTGTGTGACGAGCAGGTCGGGGCGGCCATCGTTATCGTAATCCTGGAAAACGACGCCCATGCCCGAGAGCGCTTTGCCATTTTCCGAAAGCGCT
This sequence comes from uncultured Acidobacteriota bacterium, assembly GCA_963834215.1. GTDB lineage: Bacteria > Acidobacteriota > Terriglobia > Acidiferrales > UBA7541 > Palsa-295. Next base: position 87,757 of record CAWIAM010000006.1, read on the forward strand.
GCGCCGGAATCGAATCCGCACTCTGTGAAAGTACCGTTTCCATTGTTGTGGAAGAGAAATTGTTCGATGGCGTCGTTCGCGACGAAGATGTCCGTGTGGCCGTCGCCATCATAGTCGGCGAATGCGACCCCGAGTCCATGGCCTTTTTTCGCGGCGATGTGGGACGCAACGCTTACGTCTTCAAACGTGCCGTCTCCGCGATTGCGGTAGAGGACGTTGGTGATCGGCGGAAACTCCCCGGGCGGGCAATAGGTCGCTTGTTCGACGCCGCAGGTTTTGCTTTTCTCGACGCTCCAATCTAAATAGCGGGTGACGAAAAGATCGAGCTGACCGTCGTTGTCGTAATCGAAAAATCCGGCGGAGGCGGACCAGCCGCCTGCGGCGACTCCGGCGTTGGCGGTGACGTCGGTAAAAGTGCCATCGCCATTATTGTGATAGAGAATATTCTTGCCGAAGTTGGTCACATAGATGTCGGAGAAGCCGTCGTTGTCGTAATCGCCCACCGCTACGCCCATGCCGTAGTTCGCGTCTCCGGCGTCGGCCAGGCCCGCGTGCTCGGTGACGTCGGTGAAGCTGCCGTCTCTATTTTGGCGGTAGAGGCGGTTCCAGTAAGCGGGATTCTTGCGATTGAAACTGATGGCGCCGCCTGGGCTTTCGTGCAATTGCCCGGCATTCACAAGAAAAATGTCGAGTAGTCCGTCGTTGTTGTAATCCAGCAGCGCAACGCCACCTGGCATCGTTTCGATGAGATATTTTCGGGGCGTTGGCGAATTACGAAGGACAAAGTCGAGGCCTTTTAAGGATTTCACTTCGAAGATTGATTCCGCCTGCGGCTTTGCGGAGGCCGCAGCGCTGGATGCGTCGAGGGTTTTGGCAGCAGTCGCGACGAGGAATTTTGAAGAAGCCGCTCTGGTCGCGGCTAAGGCGCTCAGGCTTGCGAGAAACTCACGACGCGGAATACTGCGCGTCATTCGCGCTCCTCCGATCGTACGAGCAGGCCGACGTTGAAACGCGAAGGGCGGGACGGTCGCGAGAGGAAGCCGAAACGCACAATCGGCTTCTGCATAAGATTGGGTCGGTAAAACTGATGCTTGCGAGATTCGGTGTGCATGCGCCGCTAAAAACGATACCACCAAATCGCGGGACGGGTTGGCAGCGGAGTACAACTATCTGCGGTGCTGAGTGGTCGTCTCACAAATAATCCGTCGACACCGAAAAAGTGGCTTCAGGGGCCAAAGCCCCTTAATTTTTCGGCGCATAACGGCGGCGCCTAAGCCCCGCCCTTCCCGGGTTACCGTTTTCGCGATCGATTCTAGCGGCTTGCGCTGATCTGCTTCGCTGCGGCGGCCGTTATTTTCACGATGGTCACGGGCCCGTAGCGATCGGTTGCCGTGGTCCAGCCCTCAGCGGAGCCACTTTCGAGGTGCGCGAGATCATCGTAGTGCGTGCTTTGCGCGCCATCGATCGTCACGGTGCGCGCAGCGGCGCCGTGCAGTTTCACTTCGTATTCGCGCAGCGGCGGTTTATAGGTTCCCGTGGGCGCGGCCGTATCGAAACGAACAGCTGTGCCATTGTCGCTAGTCGAAAGACGTTGCTCGAAGAACGCGCCCTTTTCGTAGGCGTAGGTGATGCCGTCGTCGTCGTAGTAGTTGAACGATGTCTCGGCAGCGGTGGGAAACACTTCCACAAAAACGCGCGTCACCGGACGTTCGCCGACGTACTGCTGGACGTCTTGGGTCGGCAAGATCGCGCCAGCGCGGATAAAAAGCGGAATGTCGGACCACGTCTCGGGATTCACGGGATAAACGATGGATTTGCCGCCTTCATACTGCTGACCGCGAAAATAATCGAACCACTGGCCGGTCGGCAGGTAAATGCTGCGGCGTGACTGCCCTTCGCCGAGAATCGGCGCGGCCAGCAAAGACTCGCCGAACATCCATTCGTCGGTGATCTCCGCCAGCTTTCCGTCGTCTTTCGGAAAATCCCAAAAAAGCGGACGTACGATGCCGACGCCCGTTTCATGCGCCTGGCGCTCGTACGAGTACATGTAAGGAATCAGGCGGTAGCGCAAATCGATCGCGGCCTTGGCGTCCGCTTCAGCCTGTTCGCCGAAAACCCACGGCTGGCGCTTTTCATCCAGGCTGCCGTGCACGCGCATGATCGGCACCAGCGCCGCAAATTCCACCCAGCGCGCATAATTTTCAGGATTCGGGCGCCCGTCGAAGCCGCCGGTGTCCATGCTCCAGTGCGGCTCTCCCAGGCCGATCGTGGAAAGCATGCGCGCTTCCTGCCAATTCATGCTGGGAAAGCCGGTCCAGATGTCGCCGGACCATTCCGCGTACGCGTAACGCTGCGCGCCCAAATAAAAATTGCGATTGATCGACCACACGCGCTGATCGCCGATCGAGCGCGCGCCTTCATACATGGCGCGCTGCATATCCGCGTGCTGGAAATTCGGAAACTGCGCGTTGCCATTCGAATCGGCTTCGTCATTCCAAAAATATTGCAGGCCCGCACGGTACGCGGGAATCATGTGTTCCCAGAACCAGGCGCGAGCCGCGGGTTTGGAAAAATCCACGTCCAGCGCCGGACGCATCGAAAAATAATCGAGGTATGGTTCTTCCCAATCGAAAAATAATTTGTGATCGGTGCCATACTGCGCGGCCTCGGTGGGTTTGCCGTCTGCCGTGCGCATCACAATGCGCGGCTTGAAGATACCTGCGAGCTTGATGCCCTTCGCCCGCATGTCTTCCGCGAATTTCCCGGACGCGCCGTCCGGATACTTGGCTGGGTGCACGTTTCCCGGGCCGCTGGTGCTGTTCCAGCGCCATTCACCGTAATCGTCCTCGCCCCACGCCTTCCAATCGAAATCGAGAATGAAGCCGTCGATAGGAATTTGTTTGGCACGATAGGTGTCAATGATTTGCGTCACTTCGGCTTGCGTGGAACCGTACTGGCTATTCATGAAGCCCAGCGTCCACTTCGGCATCATCGGCGGGTGGCCGCTGATATCGGCGACGGCGCGCATAATGGTTTTCGGTTCGCCGACGATAGCGAAATATTCGACGTCTTTGCGCGAGCCACCGCTGAATTGGGGCATGCCCGCTGCAATGCTGAAATCTCCGCCATCGGAATCCACTAGCAAGCCGTATGAGGGCGTGTAGGCGAGCGGAGCTCCAGCGTCTCCTTGACGGCCGGCGCTCACCATGCCGCCCGAGCGCCGCACTCCGATACGAATATCCTGGCGCGCGTCCATATTCTTTCCGGGGATGGCATTGCCGTCAATGCCGAAGAACGGGTCGGTGATTTTGCAAGTGAAACGCAAACCGCCGGAATAAACACCACCCTGCGCCAGTTCTTGCATCAGCAGATGATTTTCAGCGTCGTAAATAGCAAGCCGCAGCGGTGATTTGGAAATTTTCACAATCATCTTTTCGGTCGAGATCGTCAGCGGATCCGAATCGGCATTAATTTTTGCGGGAGTATCGTTGCTCCAAACGCGGTTGGGATCGAGTACGGGAGTGGGAGGGCTCGTCTGGCCCTGCGGCTGATAATGCACGTGCAAAATGTTGGGTTCGACGACCTGCACGACGATTGTGTCTGCGCCAGCGTGCAAAGTCAGAGTGTCGCCGTTGACTTCGGCACGATCCAGATTGCCGATGCCGGGCGGCGGATCCTTTTCAGCTTGCTGTGCGCGTACCTCATGCGCGCACAAAAGAATCAGAGCACACAGGATACGTGCGATGTGCCGCCGCAGCGGCGAAACGCTACGCAACTTGCCGCAGCTGGTAGCTTTGCGCGCCGCGAAACCAACCGCGCTCGTGCGGGTTCGAGTCGTGTCGTCCTCAACCGGGATGTACTCGCTCGACGTCATTCGCATCCTCTTTCGGTTCCGGCTGAGTGAGGTCCCGAATTTCCACAACCAGACAAACTCGCACGCCGTGCGGCACATCGGAAGAGCTTTTGTTCGCGGCGGCTAGTGTTCACGGGGCCCAGGAGATTCATTTTTCGCGCACCCGGCGAGGGGCCGGGGAGGCGGCGAAATGTTCCGCGTTTCGGAACTCAATTTCGCCGCCTTCCAGGCGGTGGCATCTCCGGGTGGGGGAGATGAAGTCGCGCACCAGGCGTCAGAAGTAGAATTTTGCCGCCACCTGTGCCGTACGCGCTTGATAAGCCGCCGTGATCCTTCCGAAATTGCCGGTAGACACGTCGCCCAGATTTGTGTCCGGTTGGAAGAAGTCTGGATGATTGAGCGCGTTAAACATCTCGAACCGGAATTGCAGCCGTTTGCTCTCGGTGAAATTCCAGTATTTTTGGATGGCCATGTCCCAATTGAAGAAACTGGGTCCGCGAAGATTCGGGAAGAACCTCGGAGCATCTCCAAATGTGAATTGGGCAGGTTGGGAGAATGCGTTCGGATTGATCCAGTCGTTGATCGATTGATTGGCCGGCACCGGGTTCACGCCTGGCACGATGTTCGGACGCTGGTTGAAACCGAAGCCAACATTGTTTGACGCGGGTTGGATCGAAAGAGGCAATCCAGATTCCGCGGTAAGTATTCCGCTCCAGGCCCAGCCTCCCAGGACCGCGTCCATCGGCGTGCTCCACTCCGAGCCGAAATGTTTGCCCTTGCCGACGGGCAAATCGTAAATGTAAGAGGCGACGAAGCGGTGCGGGACGTTACTTGCGTCCACCGAATAGTCGGCGGCAAGGTTATACGAATTCAGGTTACTGGTTCCACTGCCTGGGAACGCCCAGCCGGCAGGTCCTTGCACGTCATCCATGAACTTCGAATACGTGTAGGAAAGATTGAGGTCCAGGCCAGAGTGCCAGCGGTGAGTATAGGTAACCTGCAGTGCGTCGTACTTGGAGGTACCGACCGAAGGATCGCCCTCGGACACACTACAGTATTCAGGAAACGGTTGCAGCGTTTGGTACAGCTGAATCGTGGGGTTGTTGAGACCGCAGCTGCTTGACGTTATATGGCCGAAGAACGGGTTGGGTACCGTGTTGAAGAGAGCGTTCCCCTGCGCCAAATTGCCCGGCGACATCAAGTCCCACTGCAAACTTGTGGCCAGCAAGTTTGTGCCATGATTCCCAACGTAGCTGATATCCAGCAGGTCGTTGGGCGTGAATGAGTACTGTCCCCCGGCCATCCATTGCTCGACGTAAGGAGACTTCCTATTCTGGTTCGTTATACCAGCCCCAAAGCCGACATCCTGCAATCCCCCCGCGGAATTGCCAGTAGGGAGCCGTTCAGTGGTGAAGGCTGGGCCGCAAGGCGCGGGAACTCCGGGAACAGCCTCGCAATTGACATTGGCATTTCCGCTCAGAGTCGTGGCGGGAGTTAGACCGTTGTTTAGAGACGTGTTCCACGGCGTTTGCTGCGAAAATCCGTCATTGGGACCCTGGCCGTAGTAATTCGGAGGGTAGAAAATGCCGTACCCGCCACGAAGCACGAGCTTGTTGGAGGCTTGAATCGCAATCGAGGCGCGCGGAGCCACATTGCCATACGTAGTGTTGTAGACGCCAGGATTGTTGGGTGTGCTGAAAATCTGCTCACCGGGAACGAACATGCCAACCTGGGCGCTGATGGGGTTCTCGGCAGTGAAGCTGAAGGAGTTCTGCGCGTTGTGACGCTCCGTTGGAGCAGTTTGGATCTCATAACGGAGACCCAGGTTCAACGTGATCCGGGACGTCACCTTCCAGCCATCCTGAATGTACCACCCGAGAAAATGTTTATCGGTAGCCGGAAATGCCTGATACAGCGTACAAAGTTCGCACGCCGTGCCGTTGGTCCCGCTTCCTACTCCCAGCAGGAAGGAGGCGAGGCCGTTTCCGGTGTCGCCGGTCGTGTTATTCGGATCTGGCCCGGCCGTGGACGCGGTTTGGAAATTGAGGGCGGTCTGGCCAAAGTGCCCGCCGTCAATTCGCAGCCACACATCCGTAAAGCCAAAAGACAATTCGTGTCGGCCTTCTAATTTCGTGAAATCGAGCGAACTGGTCCAGAAGGTCTGCGGCACGATGTAGTCGTTATTCCCGCCGACTGCGCCGAGCGGCGCGTAATTCCCGCCACCGCTAAAAGAGATTTGCGGAAAAGCTGGGGCAATCGCATCAAGGAACGAGGGGAACCCAAGGGTCGAGGTTTGGAAGCCAAAACTTTGTCCTGTGGCCTGCTCGACGTGACGATTGATCCCGAAATTTGCGTTCATTGTAAATGTTGGGTTGAAGATGTGATTGAGGCCGAGATTAAAGCTGAACCGGTTGTTGGGATTGAGCAAACCCGGTCCTGCTGGATCGCCGGGTCCGTAGAAGTCTGGCGTGTTTGTCTTCGTTTGGTATTTCTGCGACCAGCGAGCGTAGACGCGATTGCTATCGTCCACGTTGTAGTCTATGCGGCCTGAGTATTCGTTGGAGTGCTCGGCGGCGGCTCCCGTCGGCGTGAAATTGGTTCCCGTTGATGCTCCGCCAGTCGGCGACGGCCAAAAGTTCGCAGCCGCGATTTTGCTAGCGATGGTGTCCAGGAATGCCGCTGGAATCACGTTGGTCACGCCCATGCCTGTGGAGATGTTGCCAGAGATGGGGTCGCGAATGAACGCTGTGCCAGTGCCGCAAGTAACGTGGTTCCCGGTTACTGGATCGGTGCCGCCGCAGGTAACTTGGCGTGTGCTGAACGGGTTGTAAATTTCTCCGGAATAAATCGGCCGTCCGAGATAGTCAGTCCCGATCGATGATGAACCCAGCAGCGCCGAGAAATCTCCGCCCCGCTCCGCGGTGGTAGGCAGCGTGTAAGAATTGGTTGACGGTGTGGATTGCCGTTCGCCTTCGTAGTAGGCAAAGAAAAAGAGCTTGTTTCTCTTGATGGGGCCGCCGATCGTGCCGCCAAACTGATTGCGATCAAACGACGGTTGAGCTCCGTTGTTAAAATAATATCTCGCGTCGAAGGCGTCGTTGGCGTAGAACTCCCAAGCGTCTCCGTGGAATTCGTTGCTTCCCCCCTTGGTCACGATGTTCACGACGTTGCCGCTGCTCCAGCCGTACTGCGAGGTGAACGCGTTCGTCATAATTTTCATTTCCTGCACGTCGTCCACGGACGGAACGTAAATCACCCCTCCCCAATCAACGCGCGTGTCCCAGGTTCCGTCTATCAGATATTCCGCAGTGCCAAAGAAAGTTCCGCCGAAATTCAGGAAGGAAATATCCTGGTCGGCGGTTTGCGCGAGGCCCGGCGCTCCCACCACTTGCTGTTCGGCGGCGTTATTAACCGAGGAATTGATCAGCGTCAGACTGATGACGCTGCGGAAGTTCAGTGGAAGGCCTTCGGCAAATCTCGAGGAAAGGTCTTCCGAAATATTGGCGTTGTCCGTATTCAGCAGCGGGGCTTGCGCGGTGACTTCCACGCTTTCAGTGACCGCGCCAACGGTCAGGCTTATCTGCTGCTCGGCGGTTTGGCCAGCCGCCAAAGTGATTCCTTCTTGTTTGTACTGCTTGAATCCCGAAGCTTTGGCCTCGAGGGTGTAGTTACCTGCGGGCAGGAACGTAAAGGTATACAGCCCGGTATCACCGGTCGAAGTGGTGCGCGAAACTCCGTTCTCGGAGCTGGTGAGAGTTACCGCCGCGCCTTTCACAGCCAAGCCCGCCGGGTCAGTGACACGGCCGTTCAGCGTGGCCGTGAATGCAGCCGACGACTGACCGTAGAGCGGCTTCCCACAGAACAATAAGATCGCCAGCGCACCCAGCAGCAATCCCAGCTTCCATGACCGTTCTCTGCCTGACATTGAGACATCCCTCCTCGAAATTCTGGCTCGCGCCAGGACTCCACCCCGTATCGTTCGAAAAATTGGCCAAACTTCGCTGTGTGTCAAAATCCGCACGCGCAACTCTCAGTTTTTGGTGAAAGCGCTAGGACGCGCTTCAATAGGTCGGCCTGAGTTATAGTGAGTCGCTCACGGACTAGCAACGGTTTTCAGGTAAAAGAAGGGGGATAAGAGCGATAAGGCACTTAATTGACGCTCATATTATTGATTCCGAATCGCTTCCGGCGAGGCTCGAACGGGCGTAAAGCGGCACACGAATCAGCCTTTTACATTGCACGCCACTGCAAAGCGCAGTACCATCCAACAAAATTGACTTAGGATTCCTCAGAACGGGTCGAACTGCTGATCTGTTTCGCGAGGCAGCGAAGGTCGTCACTTGGGGCGTGGGGTGGAGTAAAATTGCAACCTGAGCAGGTCACCGAAAACTGGACACCTTGTAGCGAAGTCGAAAAGGGAGCCGTCCAACAGCAGCTGGAACTTCTGCTCGCGTCACCCCTATTCCATTCCAGCAAGCGCTATCCGAGCTTTTTGAGGTTTGTGGTCGCACGCGCGCTGGCCGGGCAAACCGACCAGCTCAAAGAGCGCATCCTCGGTGTGGAAATCTTCGACCGGCCCGCCGATTACGACACGAACACGGACCCGATCGTGCGGGTCACCGCGGCGGAAATTCGCAAACGCATCGAACATTATTATCAGGACTCGAAGCACAGCCACGAAATCCGCATGATCCTGCCTGCAGGATCCTACGCTCCGCAGTTTTACTGGCCCGGACATCCTGCTGGTCTTCCCGCAACTGCTCTGGAATTGCCCAGCGAAACGGCGGAGCCCGTCAAAGTTCTGCCGCCTCCAGCGATTGCCGTCGCTCCGCCGCAAACGAAACGAACATTCGCACCGAGCCGCACGCTGGCATTTGCGCTGGCGGCACTAATTCTTGTGATTGCTTCGGTGACGGCATGGGAACTGTCTCGTCCGCCGGTCTTGAAACAATTTTGGGAGCCGTTCATTAACTCGCCGAATCCGGCGCTCATTTGCGTGGCTGATCAGAGCCAGTTTTCCACCATACGCCAGCGCGATGCGGCCGACCCTTCGCACGAAATCACATTGCCGGACAGCATGGTGGCCCTCATCATTGACGACGTAAGTCCTCTCGTCAATGTTGCCGCTCTGCTGCGCACCTATGGAAAGACCTCTCGTGTGCTTGCTGAATCCAACACCACCTTGACCGATCTCCGCCGCGGCCCAGTGGTCTTCATCGGAGCGTACGACAACATCTGGACGTTGCGCTTGACGTCCCCATTGCATTTCCATTTTGCGAACGACGCCACGATGAACAAATTGTGGATCGAGGACCGCTCCAATCCTGGAAATCACAAATGGATGATGGATCGCACGACTCAGCAGACTGGAACCTATTCGGACTACGCGATTGTGGCGCGCTTCGTTGATCCGAATATCGAGCAACTGGTGGTGGTGAGCGCGGGCATCGGCCGGGGCGGCACTGTCGCCGCAGGTGAGTTTCTGGTTGATTCCCTGCGCATGGATGAAATGCTGAAGGAAGTGCCCAAGGATTGGAGGCGCAGGAACATCGAAATCGTTCTGGAAACGCAGGTCATCGGAGACCGTTCCGGCCCTCCGCGCATCGCCGCCGCCTACGTCTGGTAAGCCGCAAATCCTCGCCGTCACTGCCGCATGACGCAACATCTTCGTCGTTCCATTCGCCACGCGAGGCCAGCGTCAAAGCTCCGCCGGTGCCTGTCAGTTGGTGTCGCCAACGTCTACCTTTACGCGTCGGCTACTTTGAGAATGAGTTTTCCAGTATTCTCGCCCTTGAAAAGCTTCAGCAACGTTTCGGGGAATGTTTCGAGGCCCTCTACGATATCCTCGCGCGATTTGAGTTTGCCAGCCGCCATCCACGCTGCCATCTCCCGTCCGGCCTCAGGGTAACGATCAGCATAGTCAAACACGACCATACCCTTCATGCTGGCGCGATTGACGAGAAGCGAGAGATAGTTCGAGGGTCCTTTGATTGGTGAGGTGTTGCAGTATTGCGAAATTGCGCCGCAGACGACTATTCGCGCGCCGCGCGCGAGCTGCGTAAGCGCAGCGTCAAGAATGTCGCCTCCCACGTTGTCGAAATAGATGTCAATGCCGTTCGGGCAATGTTTCCGCAGAGATTTGCGGACATCCTCCGACTTGTAGTCAATGGCGGCATCGAAACCGAGCTCTTTCACAATGTAGTTGCACTTCTCGGCCCCGCCGGCGATGCCTACCACGGTGCAGCCTTTTATTTTGGCGATCTGTCCTACGACCGTTCCAACCGCTCCAGCCGCGCCTGAGACAACTACCGTCTCGCCGGGCTTTGGCTGGCCAATATCCAGCAAGCCAAAATAAGCAGTCATTCCGGGCATGCCAAGCGTCCCGAGAAAAACGGGCAGAGGAATCGCGCCCGCATTTACCTTCGTGATGCCGTTGCCGTTCGAAATTGCGAATTCCTGAACGCCGAAGGCGCCGTAAACGTAATCGCCGATGGCAAACTTGGGATTTTTCGACTCCGTCACGCGCCCCAGCCCACCAGCCCTCATCACTGCACCGATTTCCACCGGAGCAATGTACGATTTCCCTTCGTTCATCCAACCGCGCATAGCCGGATCAAGCGAGATATACAGAATCTTTACAAGCAACTCGCCTTCACTGGGTTCGCGAACCGGCTCCTCTTTGTATGTCCAATCGGTTCGCTTGGGCATACCGACCGGCCGGGCGGCAAGCTCGAATTTGTGATTCAATTTGCTCAATGGTGGGCCCTCTGGTCGTGATGATCGGGGTAGAGCAGCAAGCTAACCTGCTGCTGATAGTCGCTTACAGATGACGGTGACTAACGCGACGGGCATTGTATAATATCGCCCACACTGTGCCAAGTCAGGGAATTCTCGAGGCTGGGAGGTCCAAATGGCCGGAGCACCCGCAAATGCACTGAACATTCCGCGGCCGAAGAGCGCTTGCATCGCAAACGCATGTTGGCCGCCGCATTCCGTCTTTTTTCGCGTTTCGGATTCGACGAAGGAGTGGCGGGACACATCACCGCACGCGATCCCGAACAACTCGACCACTTCTGGGTGAACCCATTCGGGATGCACTTCGGCCAAATTCGCGCGTCCGACCTGATTCTGGTCAATCATCGTGGCGAAGTCGTGGAAGGAAATTATCCTGTCAATGGAGCAGCCTTCGCCATCCACTCTCAGGTGCACGCCGCGCGTCCCGACGTGATCGCGGCGGCGCATGCGCATTCGATGCACGGGAAATCCTGGGCGTCGCTCGGGCGTCTGCTCGACCCTATCACGCAAGATGCCTGCGCGTTTTACGAGGACCACGGATTGTTCGCGGACTTCACCGGCGTGGTCTACGAAACGTCGGAGGGCGAGCGGATCGCGCAAGCTCTCGGACAACACAAAGCCGCCATTCTGCGCAATCACGGATTGATCACCGTTGGCCACTGCGTCGAGGAAGCCGCATGGTGGTTCATCACCATGGACCGCAGTTGCCACGCTCAATTACTCGCAGAGGCGGCAGGCCAACCGGTGAAGATCGATCACGCCACTGCAGTTGCAACCAGGGAGCAGGTGGGAAGCCACTTCGCAGGATGGTTCCAGTTTCAGCCGCTGCTCGCGCGTATAATCCAGGATGAGCCCAATCTGCTCGAATAGTTTGCCTGCCGCTGGATTAGACAGGCATCACACGCATGCCGATGGAATCACAAGGACATTTCGACATACTGATCGTTGGCGCCGGAATATCCGGTATTGATGCTGCCTACCATCTGCAGACCACGTTTCCCCGAAAAACCTACACGATTCTCGAGGCGCGCGATGCAATCGGCGGCACTTGGGATCTCTTCCGCTATCCAGGCGTCCGCTCCGATTCTGATATGTACACCCTCGGCTTCCCTTTTCGACCATGGCACGCGGACGAGGCGATCGCCGGTGGTCCTGCCATCTGGAATTATATCCGCGAAACCGCGGCACACTATGGCATTGACCGCCACATCAGGCTGGGACATCGGATGATCCGAGCTTCCTGGTCTTCAGCCGACACGCGCTGGACCGTCGAGGCCCAGACGAAAGATAGACGGATCATGCGGCTGGTCTGCCGCTTCCTTTATATGTGCAGCGGTTATTACAATTACGAAAAAGGTTACAGCCCGGAGTTTCCGGGCATGAAACGGTTTCAAGGGCAGTTCGTGCACCCACAGGAGTGGCCCGAGGCTCTCGATTATGCGGGCAAGCGAATCGTTGTGATTGGAAGCGGTGCGACTGCGGTGACGCTGGTTCCGGCCCTTGCCAAGGATGCCGCTCATGTGACGATGCTGCAGCGCTCCCCCAGCTATGTCGTTTCCCGTCCGAGCAGGGACACCAAGGCCATTTGGATGTATCGGCATTTGCCAATGTGGCTTGCCGCGAAACTCACAAAATGGAAGAACGTGTTGTATAGCATCATCATGTTTTACCTCGCGCGCACCAAACCCGAGATGCTGAAGGGCTTGATCCTCAGGGGGATCAAGCAGCAGCTTCATCCCGATTATGACGTCGAGCGGCACTTTACGCCCCGCTATAACCCATGGGATCAGCGCATATGCCTGGTGCCCGACGGCGACCTGTTTGCCGCCATCCGCTCCGGCCGAGTCGAGATCGTTACCGACACGATTGAAGAAGTTGTGGAGTCCGGCATCCGCTTAAGCTCCGGCACAACATTGCCGGCGGATATGATCGTTTCAGCGACAGGTCTCGTCGTGAAGCTGATGGGCGGAGCTGAAATTCTTGTTGATGGCGTGCTGGCTAAACTTAACGAGCAGCTGGTTTACAAAGGCGCAATGTTCAGCGGTATTCCGAATCTAGCGCTCGCCTTTGGGTACACGAATAATTCCTGGACGCTGCGGTGTGATCTCACCGCGCGTTTTGTCTGCCGGTTGCTTAAATATATGGATCGTAAGGGATGGTCGGTATGTGTACCGAATCTTCCGGATCCATCCGTCAACCCCGAGCCCGTGCTCGATTTTAGTTCAGGCTACGTCCGCCGTGCCGACGGCGTGCTGCCCAGACGGGGACAGAGAGCGCCCTGGAGAGTGCCCCAGAATTACGTGAAAGACCTCGCCTACTTTACCTTCGGGTCGGTTAACGACGGGACCATGAATTTTCTTCGAATGTCGGAAGCTGACAATGGCAGCCGCGTAAGTGCCGCTCACCTCAAAGTCACCATCTGATTTGATGATCCACAAGCAGGGTCATGCGCTTGAAGAAATTGCGACAGTAGTCTGTACTCGCTTGCGGACGGGAGATTATGACTAGCGCAATGAACCTTGAGAACCGCACGGCCCTGATCACCGGCGCTGCAAGCGGCATCGGCCGAGCCATTGCCGTATCGCTCGCTCGCCGTGGCTGCAACCTTGCGCTCGCCGACGTGAATGACGCGGGATTATCAGAAACGGCGCGCATGGCACAACTAACTCATACGGATCCAACACACCGGACTGCTCCGCGGAGAGCGCTGCGCATCAGCCAACATCATCTTGACGTTGCAGACCGGGGTGCCGTGGCGGCGTTTCCACAGGCTGTGATCGCCGCCCATCCCGGGGTGGACATTCTCGTAAACAACGCCGGAGTGGCCGTCGGCGGCACGTTCGAAGCAGTCAGCGAGGAAGATTTCGAGTGGTTGTTCGAAATTAACTTCTGGGGCGTAGTGCGGATGACCCGAGCGTTTCTGCCTCTGTTGCGAAAAAGCGATGACGCACGCGTGGTGAACCTTTCCAGCATATACGGACTGATCTCGCCGCCCGGTGAAACGTCTTACTCGGCAAGCAAGTTCGCCGTGCGCGGATTTTCGAATTCACTCCGGCACGAACTCGTGGGTTCGAACGTCGCGGTTACGGTCGTTCATCCGGGCGGCGTCGCAACTCCGATTGCAGATAACGCTCGAGTACCCAAGGAAATGCCTCCGGAAGAAATCGCTCGGCGCCGAGCCCTCGCGAAAAAAGCACTGACGATGCCGCCCGCAACCGCCGGTGAAATTATCGTGAAGGGCATCGAACGCCGCTCGCCGCGTGTACTGGTCGGCAACGACGCAAAGTTTCTGGCATTGCTGGAACGCCTGGCCCCGATTTCATATTGGAAAATCTTCAGCCGCTTGATTCTCAGGTCGTAATTGCCGGCCGTACTCCGCCCGGTTGCGATGGCGGAACAATCACCAAGGAAAAGAAGCGTCGGGAGATTAAAGTTCCAGATCGTACAGACGTTATTCGCGACTCGCCATCACTGGCGCCCTGCGCGCTGTGGCGAGCCCGCCAGGCCACCAGTTCCAATCGCCTGCAATGCGCAGGAGCGCGGGACCGATCACGATACGAACCAGTGTCGCGTCAATGAACACGGCGACCGCCAACGTAAATCCAATCATCTTGACTACCAGGAAATCTCCGAAGGTGAATGCCGCAAATACCACGATCATGATCGCGGCGGCGCTCGTAATCAGGCCTGCGGTTCTAGCCAGACCCTCCGGGATCGCATCCATTTCACTCTGCCCGCTCCTTCTGGCTTCCAGAACGCGTGCCACCAGAAACACTTCATAGTCCATGCTCAATCCGAAGACGATGGCAAACGCGACGATCGGAACAAGCGGAAACACGCTACCCGTCCCCCCAGGAACTCCCAGGAACCTGCTTCCGTGCCCGTCTTGAATAACGAAAACCAATGCTCCGAAGGCCGCCGCCACCGAGAACAGGTTCAGCGCGATGGCCTTCACAGCGGCGAAGATCGATCGGAACCCGCAGAGCAGAGCAAACAGCGTTCCGCCCACCACCAGCAACATTACGGACGGAAAGCGGTTTCTGATAATCGTCTCGTAATCTGCATTGAGTGCTGGGATGCCGCCAACGAGAAGGGTTGCGCCTGGCACTCCGGTGAGAGCTGGCGCGCCGGCATTGCGGAGTTCGCGCACCCAGTTGACCTGTTCGCGCAGGGAGACCGAACTCGCGGGTAACACCTCCAGCAGCGCCGCTCGTCCGTCACTACTAAGGAACGTTCGACGCGTCTCCCGCGAAAGATCAGTGAGCGAAGATCGGTTGCTCTGCGCAAGCGTAGTGATAGAAATCACGCGGTCACAGCGAGGATCGGTCGCGAGGCGCTTGGTCATGCGATCCAACGCATCCCATCCCGCGTCGGTTTGCGCAATGGAATCCGTTGGAAGTTCGACGATGACGCGCAACGATTCAACCACGCCGCCCCGATCCATCCGTTCAAGGGTATGGAGCGCATGGACTGATTCCGCCGCCTGCGGGAGCCAATCCCCTCGGGGGAGACTGGTATCCAGTCGTCTCACCTGCCAGGCGAGCAGAAGCAAAGGAGTACCTGCCAAAAAGAGTGCAAGCCAAGGATGCGCGACAACCGTCCTTCCCCATTGCCGCCAGCGATTTCCCGTGCGTGCGGCCCGCTGCGCATCCAACTTTGGAGTAAAGGGCATTCGGCCAAGATCAATCCGCGGACCGAGCAATACCAGCGCTGCCGGAACCAGGGTATTTGTAAGCAACACGCTCATTCCCGTCACCAGGAATCCGGCGACGCCGATGGAACGGATTTCACTGATCGGAACCGTCAAGAGCGCTAGAAATCCGATAGCCACCGTTGAGGCTGAAATCAAAAGCGTGCGGCCTGCCTGACGTGCCGCGATCACCCCGGCCGTGGGTCCGTCGTTCCCGGCGGCAATCGCTTCCCGGAAGCGGCTGATCATCAGCAGCGCGTAGTCGATTCCCAGGCCCAAGCCAAGCATGGTGGCCAAATTCTGAACCAGAATGGATAAGTGCCAGCGCTGGGCTAGAAATCCCGTAATCGCCAGAGTGGTCGCGATGGCTAGCTGGCCAACCGCCAACGGAATCACGGCTGCCATCAGGCTTCCAAATGCCACAAGCAAAAGCACGAGGGTCGCAGGGATCACCAAGCTCTCGCCGCGATGCACGTCGGCGGCGCTCGCCTTCCGAATATCGAAATTCAGTGGAATCTCGCCTGTGAGTTCGAGCTTCACCGCGGGATAACGGCCCCGCAGTTGATTTTCAAGCGCGCTTGCCAACTGGTGAATCTGCGGAACAAGCGATTCGACTGGACCGCTGGTCGGAGTGAGTCCCACGAGAACAAACGTTCCCCCTCCCCGGCCCAGAAAAATCGGATCGCGCAATTCGAGATAGGACACCACTCCTGAAACGCCGGGCTGCTCTCTCAGTGCTGCTACGATGGTTGCTAACGCTTGCCCGCCTTCCTCCGAATCAGCAGGTGGAAGTCCCTCGATCACCAGGACGACGCGGTCCACAAACGGCGACCGAAAACGAGTAGCCAGCTCCTCCCTTACAATTTCAGCCTGGCTCCCTTCGACTCGGGTTGCGGTCTCCAGGCGGCGCTCCGCGTGAAAAGAAAATGGAAGAAGTGCGATGGTTGCTGCGAGGACGATCCCTGACACCAAAAAACGGCGCACAAGCATAGCCACAATGATGTCATACCTCACAAAATCGTCGTTACCAAAACTCTACGGTGACGCCTAAGAACTACACGAGCGAAAGACTTGCTCCGTCCGGAACCGGTTCCTACATTCGCGCTCAGGTTCGCGAGTTTACACTTGCACACGACTCACGTACGGACATATCCGAATCTGCTAAACTTTGCCCCACCGATTTAGGAGGGCCAATTCGTACGTTACTTTTGCTCGGACTGCTTGCTGCCATCCAACCGGGAGTAGCAGACCCGCGCCTTGGCTCCTGGACGCTCGTCTCTGCGCAGTCGAGTCTGGATCCCCCCAACCGCCTCTCCATAACACCTCTGCATGGCGGGGTGCATGTGGTCATGTCGGGCGAAACCCATCTCGATTTCACTGCAAATTGGAACGGACACGATTCGTCGGCACCGGGCAACCTCGCATTCAATCAAATTGAGCTGCGCAGGATCGATAAGCGGCAGGCGGAGGTCAAGGAGAAAAAAGACGGAGCTCTAGTAGCGACGGTTCGCGAAAAAATTTCGAATGATGGCAACGAGCTGACGACCACGACTACGACCCCGGGCCAGCCCGATAAGATTACAGTGTGGACGCGAAGCGGAGGTAAGAAGGTCCCGAATGACTTCTTCGCAGGCGAATGGACGCAAGATCTCAGCAAGACTCGTTTGCGGCAAGGTTTGGTGCTCAAAATCGAGCCGGACGGAAGCGGTGGCGTCCGTTTTCTCGGTGATTTCAGCTATACCGCCCGTTTTGACGGAAAGCAATACGATCTGAAGAATTCGCGCAACGACACCGTGACGCTTGAACTTGTGGATCCTCATACGGTGGATGCGACCTACCGGCGGGACGATCAAGTCACGCAAAAAGATAGGTGGGTGGTTTCCGCGGAAGGGCAGCAAATGACACTATCCACCACCGGCACGTTGGAAACGGGCCAGCGGCTAACGGAGAAGCTCTTGTTTAAGAAGCAGTAGCGGAGATTGCATCTGTCCAGTCCGCAAGCCCATCGCTCGGTGACACCGCGTTGACCTCACGAGCCGCGACCGAAATGATCCCCTTGCGATACATAAATTTCAGAATGCCATTAACCGTATCTTCCAGAGACGGATCTGCTTTGCCCCACACGGAGGCATCGCGGGCCTTTTGATAGGAAGAGCTGTCGTAGCGTTTGAACTCCATCGCGGAGATGTTGTCGACAGAGCCCACCAAAAAATCCAGCAGCGGAAAGAGAAGATCTTCCTTCCGGCATCTGCGGATCAGCTCGGGAACGAAGTCGGGAAGCCTGAATGTTTCGAACTGGCGGCCGGTCGCTTTGGTAATAAGCCCGGTAATATCCATCATGTTCGAATAATCGTCGCGCGTGACATGGTAAGTCTTATTCGCTGTACCGCGAGTGGTAGAAATCGCAACGATGTTGTTCGCCACAATGTCCGCCGGAACAAAGCTGACCTGGTTGAGAGTATCAACGCCAATGCCGTGATTCACCATGAAGGCGACTAAGCGAACGGCGATATCGAAGTTGTTACCTCCGCCCGTGACGGAAGGACTCACGAGAGCAGGCCGGAAAATCCGCGCGGAAAGTCCCCGGCTGCGCGCGTCGACAACCACCTGTTCGGCTACCCATTTCGATTGGCTGTACCCAAAATCGAGCAGCTCCATATTCTCGTTCAGGTCGGTCTCATTGAGGACTGATTTCACCGCCCAGCCAAACACGAAGGTAGTCGAGACATAATTGAATTCTTTGGGCCTTCCCTCGAACGCCAGTCTTACGACCTCATTGGTTCCCAGCACGTTCGCGTCACGCATAAGGTCGTAGTTGAAGAGGTAGTTGACGGTGGCACCGTTGTGGAAGACCGTGTCGATTTCACTCGCGAGGAAATCCCACTCGTCCTGCGTCAGGCCCAGCTTTGGCTGCCCCAGATCTCCGCAGACGGGGATCACCCGAGCCTCGAACATCTCCATCAGACCCGCCCCGCAGGGTCCGATTGACTCCATGGCGTTCCTCAGTCTTTCCTTGCCTTGCTTTTCGTCGGTAGACCTGACGAGAACGTAGATCTTCGCCCGGGTCTGTTCCAGCAAGCTTTTCATGAGGAATGGCCCTATGAAGCCGGTCCCGCCAGTGAGCAGCACCTGATTCAGCACCGGCGTCTCCGGCAAGAGCACCGGCGGCGGAGGTTCGAAGATGAGCTTCCTGTCGTTGCTCATCATCTGCTTCTCAGCGGCGCGCTGCTCTTCACGGAAAGCCGCAAGGGAATGACGCAGATGAACCAGTGCCTCTTCGGGCGCGCGCTTCAACTTTTCGGCTAGTCCAAATAGCTGGGCTACGCCGACCCGCTGAATCACGCCAATATCTACTTGCCTCGCGAGCATCTCGGCGCCTTTATCTTTCAGCAGTTCCTTTAGTTCATGCACGAACACAACAAGATCCAGGGAATCCAGCCCGGCTTCGACGAGGTTGTACGATTCCTTGCCTGTCAGGTTGTACTTGGCTTTCAACTCGGCGAAAGAGGAATGCATGTCGGGATCGCACTGGGAGTTCCCGGCGTCCTTCTCCCGGGAAAAGTCGGAAAGAACGGTGAACTTGCCTTCCAGCCACATCTGCTTGCTCTTGTGGCGCATAATTTTCCCCGAACTCGTTCTCGGGATCGCGCGAGGCGCGATGAGGGAAATCACCGCCACTTCCACGTTGAGATAATTCCGAACCGCGGCCGCAATCTTTCGTGCGTCGGGAAGCGCCTTGGGATTTTTGACTTCAGCAACGATCGCCAGCCCAGGTTCGCTGTCTTCCTGAATCTGGAACGCGGCGACGCAATTGTGCCGGATCAGGCCGGATGATTTCTCCACGACGTTCTCAATGTCGTGCGGGTAATAGTTTTGCCCGCGCAGAATAATCATGTCCTTGATGCGGCCGCAGACGTAGAGTTCACCGCCGTGGAAGAATCCTATGTCACCGGTCCGCAGGTAGCCGTCGTTATAAGGAGTATCGTCCATAAGCCGCGCGCGAAACTGCTTCAGAGTTAATTCGGGATTGTTCCAGTAACCCCGGCACTTACCGCTTCCGGCGACCCAGATTTCACCGGTGCGCTCTGGCTCGAGAGGAAAGTGCCCTTCCGGATCCACGATCTTAACGTCGAGACCCGGCAGCGGCGTTCCACAACTGACAATCTGCGTGGCCCCTTCGATTTCAGAGACCTCAGTAGTCAAACGGGCCTTCCCCAGGGAGAGCGCACGTTTGTTGACGGAAACGATGTTGCGACCGCCCAGTGAGACCGCCAGAGTATTCTCAGCCAGCCCGTAGGCGACATAGAAACTCTCGGACTTCAGTCCATAGGACTGAAACGCTTCCAGAAACCGTCTGTAGGTATCCGGCTTCACAGGCTCCGCGGCGCACATCAAAACGCGAAGTGAACTGAGATCACAAGCCTCTAGGCTCTCCTTCGAAAGCCTCCCGGCGCGCAGGCAATAGTCGTAGGCGAAGTTGGGTGCAGCCGTCGCTGTGGCGCGGTAGGCCGTCATTGCATCGAACCACAGGATCGGCCGCTGAATGAAGTCCGTGGGAGAGAATCCGTACGTTGTGCCACCTTTCAGCGCTGGATATAGGTAGCACCCGATCAGTCCCATATCGTGATACTGCGGAAGCCAGGAAACGACAACCGGCGCGGGATGGTCGATTACAAGCGGACACGTATTCAGAATGTTTTCGTGCGTCACGACCACGCCCTTGGGCTCCATCGTCGAACCCGACGTGTACTGGAGAAACAGGATCTTCGAATGTTCGGCGGCTGGTCGATCCGCAATCGCATCCACGAAATCTTCCGTCGCGATCCACGGTAGGCCGGAAATGTAATCTACGTCAATGCCGCACGCCGAGACTCCACTTCTGGCGAGATTCGCCTTGAGCGATGCTTGGTAGTCTCTGCTCGTTAGGATCCCCGCCGCCTGGCAATCCTTTGCGATGTGTACCATTTTATATAGCGCGCTCTGGAAGCCGCGCGAACTGGGGGGATACACCGGCACGGGGATCAATCCGGCGCGCACGCAGCCAAAGAATGCGCAGATCATTTCCAGCCCCGGCGGGTACGCAACCAGCAGCCGGTCGCCCGCTGCGAAACGACCCTCTAGCCACAAATGTCCGGCGATCGCCTCCACTCGGTGGAGAAACGACGCGTAGGTGTAGCTTTCGGTCGGATGGCCGTTTACATTTAGGTACGAATAAAGAAGTTTTTCCGGGTGCTCATCTGCCAGCCTATCCAGGTGGCCTAAAATTGACGCCGCCATCAATCAGCGATCCTCCAATGTTGAATAGAACGCAAGCCAGTAAACGAACCTTCTCTCCCTAGCGTGCGAGTTGATCCGCGATTGGGTTTGAAAGTGCAGGCCTGAAACGTGGCCGCACGGCGAGAATGTGCGTGTATTTTTTTCGCAGCATAGCCGTCGCTCGACGCTTTTGGCGAATGGATGTTTGCCTTTTTGCCGCACAGAGGCGCGAACGGGAATTTCGGAGCTCCGCCGACCTTCTATGGTCCCTTGCAGGGAGCCCGGTTCATTATGGTTCATTGAAGCTTTTATATTAACAAAGCGTTATGGACAATTCCATGCGTCGTCGCTTCCATTGTTCACATACCGCAACCAAGCATCGTCCGGTCCGAATGTCCTTGATTGTCTTTACGAGCTCGCATTAAAATTGTGCTGCGAGGCTGTCGGCGGCGCGGCACCAATTTCGCTGGGTCAGGACCCCGGATGCGGCATGTGGAACGAGTCGGGGCCGATTAGCATGATCGCGGAGGCGCCGGTGACGTTCCAATCCGAAACGCTAATCACGCCAGAACCGGAGACTCCGGATCTCGTACCATCGGAAACCTCACGGGCATCGATTACCGAGCCAGTCAGTGCAACTTCTTTTCCGAAAGTCTTACGTGGCCGCCTGGATAGGTTTTTTGCCGACCAGAACCTTTCCCACAAAGCGGACCGTACGATGTGGGTCAAGATCGCTGTGGGTCTGGCAGTTCTGGTGGGTGCCTGGATTGCTCTGTATACTTTTAGGCCCGATTCATGGAAGTTTGTCGCCCTCTACCTTTTGGGCGGCCTCGCGCAGACATTCCTTTTGCTGAACATCGCCCATGACAGCAATCACAACGCCATCTCGTCCCGGCCTCGCGTCAACAAAACCCTGAACTATGTCTTCGATTTGTGCGGAATCAGCTCGTACATGTGGCGCATCCTCCATCATCGCGGCCATCACTCCTGCATCAATCTCCACGGCGAAGATGATGCGCTTTCAGGACGCGGCATCTTTCGCTTTACACCCTATGAATCCCGCGCGCCATGGCACCGCTTCCAGCACATCTATGCGCTGTTCTTTTATGCAATGTTCTCTCTCGACTATGTGTTCTTCCGGGACTTCGAGAGCTTTTTCTTCTCGTCCCACGATTATTTGAAACGCGCCAATCATTCTCTGCGCGAATTTGCCATTCTCTTTGCCGGCAAGGCCTTCTACCTCACTTACATGCTTGTCTTGCCGGTGATGGTGCTGGGAAAGTCAGTTCTGCTCGTCGCCGGGGCGTTCCTCCTGGTCCATTTGTTCGTCGGTTTAGCCGTAACGCTTGTATTCCAGACGACGCACACCATCGACAGCACCTACTTTCCCACGGACCGCGGTGAGTTTGACAACGGTGTGTATCACATTTTCGCGACAACGGCAGATTATGCGACAGAAAACCCTCTCGTCGGTTGGCTCGCGGGCGGGCTCAACCATCACATCGTGCACCATCTGTGCCCTTTCGTGTGCCACACCCACTATGCTCCGCTGACCAGGATCGTGAAGGAGACCGCCGCAGAGTTTGGGGTTCCCTATCGGCAGCACCCCACCATGGCTCAGGCAATCCGGCATCATCTGATTCTCTTGAAGCAACTGGGGAACGAAAACTGCTTCTGAGCATTTTATCTTTACCTATGGCCCCGCTACCATTTCCTACGAGTAACCTGAAATCACCTGCGGTTCGAGACAAGTATCAGGACGACTGGGTATGACCTCATCCACTCCTATCCCCGTTGTGTCCCGACTTCGCTGCTTTGCGGATTCCCGCGCAATGTTCCGCAATCCCGTGCAGGTTTTGTCCAGCTACACTGGAACCTTCGGCGATACATTCCGGATCTATTTGGGCGGTCTCAAAGAAGCGATCGTTACGATCGATCCCTCTGTCATTCAGCACGTGTTAAAAACCAATTCGGAGAACTACCAAAAATCCCATATTCAAGTAAAGCGGATGGGCCACTTTCTGGGCAAAGGTCTTCTCACCACGGAAGGAGAAGCCTGGCGCACGCAGCGGCGTCTGATCCAGAAAGGTTTCGATCGAACTCAACTCGATGCGCTGTCATCAATCATGCAGGACTCCCTCACCGAGTCGCTGCGGGATTTCGACAGACAGACCCGTCGCGGTCCTGTCGATATCTACCCCCAGCTGATGAAAATTACCTTCGCGATGGTCGCCCGATCGCTGTTTGGCGCACGGTTGAAGGACGAAGACATTGATCTTGTCAGCCATACCATCTGCACCGTCCAGGAATTCATTGTTCGGCAAACCCTTCAGCCCTATCTGAATCCCTGGTTCGCCGTCTCGGGGGAACTGCGCAAGCACGAAGACATGCGCACCCGCGCGGACGCCGTTCTGCTCGAATACATCAAGAAGCGCCGCAACGAACCGCCCGGCCACGATCTGCTGCAGACTTTGATGGATGCGCGCTACAGCGATGGCGAAGGCATGAGCGATGAGCTCATCCTCAGTGAAAGCATGCAACTTCTCGTCGCCGGCCATGAAACATCGTCGAATGCGCTATCGTGGCTTTTTTATCTTTTGAGTTCGCGTCCGGATTGCCTCGAAATGGTAAGGCAGGAATTTGATTCCGTGCTGGGCGAAGCGCCCCTAGGCTACACCGATGTTCCCAAATTTGAATTTACGACTCAGGTCATTAATGAGGGACTTCGCCTCTACCCGCCGTTTTGGATGATTGACCGCATGGCTGTCGCGGACGACCGCGTAGGCGATCTCGATATTCCCCGTGGTTCAACGGTCATTGTGTATGTGTACGGTGCGCACCATGCTCCGCGCCACTGGCAGAATCCGGAAAATTTCGATACGGAGCGTTTCACCAAACCGAACGACAAGCTGCGCACGCCCTTCACCTTCCTTCCCTTCGGGGGCGGACCGCGAGGCTGTATCGGCGGAAATTACGCGATGCTGCAGATACTCATGATTTTGAGCGATCTGCTCAGAAAGTACGATTTTCAGCTGGCTCCGGGCCAACTCATCGAAGCTCGTCCGATGGTCATTCTGCGGCCGAAACACGGAATCCGCATGACGTTCACGCATGCCATCGCTCCGGCCCCGTGCATCGCATAAGACATGAGGCCTGGGTTTTGAACTTTCGGCGAACAAAGCCGGTGCTGTACCCACTGCGCCCAGTTCCCATCCGGCTGCAGCAACAGCAAACGCGTTGTAACACATTGAATCGAGAGGGGAAAAATGGTCGGGGCGAATGGATTTGAACCATCGACCTCCTGGTCCCGAACTACGGCAGTAAAAATCTAAGCCGTTGAATTGGCTTAAGTTCCCCTGTGCAACCCTCTCGCTAACTGCGCTACGATTTGCGCTACGTTGTGTTCCCGATGGCAGCACTTGAGCGCAACTTCGCTCAGACGGTCTGTGCGCTTGAGGGGGGGTGAGATTCCCCCGCCGACGGGCGGCAAGGCTACATCTAAACTGAAAATCGAAGCATCGAGTATAGAAGTGTATCGCAGTGGTTGTCGGTCGTTCTGGTCGTTGGGAGCGTCCGAAGATGAAGTGCTTTATCCTGCACCGTTCGGTCCTGCCCAAAGCGTATGGGATTATCTTTGCATGTGCCCTAATGTTCGCGCCTGAGCCGACATTCGCACAGCACGGCGGCGGAGGCGGGCATGCCGGTGGGCATTTCGGAGGTGCGCATTTTGGCGGTGGGGGAGGCCACTCTGTGCCGCCGTTGGTCGGTTTCGGTACCCATAACTCGGGCGTCGTAGGTAAGAGGGCCGTTGTGGTGGGCAATCGAGCTGTTACTTCTGAACAGATTTTCCCTCCAAGGCGCTTTCCGAGGTTTCCTATTTTCTTCGGATTGCCAGGATTCGGATTTGCAGGGCGGTTTTTCGCGGGATACGACTCGGCGTGCGGCCCATTTTGGATTTGGGGATTTGCGTGTGACAATTTGCCCTCCTCTGGATTCGGTTACAACAGTTATAGCTCGGCCCCCCAGCCGAATTCCGCAGAGGCGGTCTTATGGCTTAAGGACGGAACCGTTTATGGGCTGAGAGACTACTGGTTCGTCGCTGGAAAGCTGTACTACGTCACTAACTACGGCGGCGAAAATTCAATCGACATGGACCGAGTTGACCTCCAGAAGACTGTGGACGAGGATGCGCTTCGCGGTGTGAACTTCACGTTAACTGGAATTTCTGACTGAAATAAAGAAGGCCGTTGTTTCTGGCGTAACAATTGGCCACTCTGGCGAATGGCTCGTGCCAATGGAATCGCCACCGGACACGCACCCGGCGAAGCTCACCCGCGATTCCCAGGTCGCTAAATCCGACCGCCCGCTGCCACACCCTCTTCCCGCTAGTCCGAAGGCTCCGAGAGCCTTTTTGACCACTGCCGCTAGCGGTTTGGTGAATGATTGCAACGTCCATACTGCAGCACGCCGGAACAAGTCATTTCGAACCAACCGCCACTGAGTGTCAAAGATGTCAGCTTGGGCGGCGTAAGCAGGTTTTGCGTCTCACAGGCGAGGGGAAAGTCCGCAAACCACCGGCTTCCGTGCGCGAGTTCTCGCGGAAATGCCGTAACGACGTACTTTCCGAATCGGCGTCCCATGCGAGAATTGTGGTACGGCCCTACTTGACTGGATGGGGAACAAAACCATGAGGACTAAGCGGAAGATTGGCCGAAACGACCCCTGTCCGTGCGGAAGCACCAAGAAGTTTAAGCACTGCTGCATGACCTCCCCGCCTCCGGCCGCCGTTGCAGCCGCGAGAGACGAGAAGCCCAAGCTTGTATACGGCGCACAGGTTCCGTCAGGCGCTCTTCCGGACGTGCTCCGAGACCTGCAACGCGCCGAACTTGTACAGCAACAGTGGACCGCTCGTCATGGCCACATAAGACCGCACATCTCCATTGACTATCGAGGTCACAAATTCGTGGCTGCTGGCGGGAAGCTGTATTTTTCTGGCAAGAACAAATGGAATTTTGTTTCTGACTTCCTGTTTGATTATGTTCCGGCTATCTTTGGCAGAGAATGGTTTGAGGCAGAGAAAGCAAAGCCGGAGCCAGAGCGACACCTCGTGTTCCAATGGCGAGCGGATGGCATCCGGTATATGAAGGCTCAGTCAAAGCAACCAGATGGAAGTTACGCGGTGTCTGTTCGAAGCGGACCGCTTGCTGCGTACATGGCATTCGCTTTCGATTTGTTCGCCGTCGAGGACAACAGCCGATTTGACGACCTGCTTCTGGAGAGGCTGAAGAATAGAGACCAATTTCAAGGCGCTCGCCACGAAGTATTCGTAGAAGCGACGTGTCTTCGCGCAGGATTCTCAATCGAGCACGAAGATGAAAAAGACAGAACGCGCCGTCACGCTGAATTCACCGCCAAACACAAGTCCACCGGACAACTTCTCTCTATCGAAGCAAAGAGCAAACATCGTCCCGGAGTCTTGGGTCAGAAGGGCATTCCCAATCTACCCCGAAAGCTGAGTCTCCGATTCGGTACGTTGCTGAATGATGCCATTGCAAAGAATCCCCCGCATCCGCTCGTTGTGTTTATTGATACGAATCTTCCGTTCAATCCGGCAGAGAGAGTCCTCGGACGGCATCCGCTGAATCCGGACAAGCCATCCCCAATCATGACTGCTCTTCTTGACAGAGACCGCAAGGAGCACGGCGGCAAAGACCTCTATGCCATGCTTGTGTTCACAAACCATCCGCATCACTACGTCGCACGCAATGAGCCAGACCCATCCAAGCACGTACTAGCTGTCGTTCCGAATCCTCCAGTGGGAGTGAAGCACCCTCAGGCTTTGCAGGCATTGTTTCAAGCGGTCAATCAGTACGGGAATATTCCGAATGAGTTCCCTCCCCACTGACATCACTGGAATGAAATCTTCCTTCGAGCAAACGCTAGTCGAGGTCTGGCGGCAAGCCCTCGTCGAGAACGCCAAGGTCGTCGAGCTAGGGGCATGGAGCGTTACTCAGTCAAGCAGTCTCCGCCGTCAACGCTTTAGGTTGTCGTCCATCAATGTCGGTAAGCCCGAACTCGGCGGCAAGGGACGCTACGACTGACACCCCGCCGCTGCGCTGCATCAGAGCGGTATCATCACAGAGAGCGGCAATGACACGGCCGGTGAACTCTGGACTCTCACTGTTTGACAGGTCAAGCCAGCCAGATTCAGCGGCGAGCATGACGGCCTCTGTTCGAACGAGTCCCGGATAAAGGGATAATATGGCCACGCCATGTCGGCGTAGTTCATCAGCCATATCCTTCGTCATCTTGTCGGTGGCTGCTTTCGCGATGCCGTAGATGACGTTCCCCATGTACTTCTGAGCAGCCCAGTAGCTGAGGTTGACGACCAGTCCTTTGTGCTTGGGCACCATCATCTTGGCTGCAAAGGATGCATTCACGAATGCGGCCCGCACTCCCGCATCCATCATGCTGGTCCAGCGGTGACTCGGTTGCTCCCAGAACGGCAGCGTCCACGTGAAAACTCCGTGCTCCGTCATTCGCTCGTAGCCACCCCATGCCGAATTGACAAGCAGGTCGAGGCCACAACCTTCCGCCGCAATCTGCGCGAACACGGCAGCAGTTTCCTCGTCGTGCGTATGGTCACAGCGAATTCGGACAACGGCGTCGGGAAGGGACGCCCTGCCGATACTCCGGCCCGTGGCAAACACCTTGAATCCAGCCTGTGCGAGACTAGCCGCTATTCCTTTGCCGAGTCCCCGGCTTGCTCCAGTCACAAGCGCCGTTCTGGTCGTTCCCCCCATAAGGTAGATGGTACACTCCGGCACGGATACGTCGTGGCTAAAGTAGGTCTGCGATGGAAACAAAAAGACGAGGTCCCGAGTTCGAGCCGCTTGCCGACAACACGAATTGTGAAGCGCAACATTGTCCGCGAGAGGCGAAGTACGTTGCTAAGTGGCCGTTCGTGGTCAAACGTGTTTGTAGCGCGCACATGGCCGACGTAGATGGAAAACCGTGGGATGAAGCGCAGCCCAAGTTCGGAACTTCTATAGCGCCGAGATAGACGTTCCGTGTCTTAACGCACGTGCAGGTTACAACTACTCGGAATCTCGCCAGCTAGCGCAAGAACAGCACTCCAGTCAGCACATACGGTATGCGACGAAGCCAGATGCTGCTTGACGCTGCGTGGAGCGTGCAATACATTGAGGCCAAATATGTCTAGCCCTCCCGGGATATGGCCTAACGACAAGAGACGCGAGCCACGACATTTTTTCATCGCCACGGTCGAACTGCTCGAAGCGGACGTGCAGGCACGGATTCGCGCTCGAACGGGAGACCTCAGCATGCATGGTTGTTATGTGGACACCCTGAACCCGTTTCCTGTGCAATCAAAGGTGAAAGTGACCATCACTCATAACGAAGAATCGTTCATCGCACTGGGCACCGTCGCGCATGCCGAGCCGAACATCGGAATGGGAATTTCGTTCACTGAGGTGGGACCGAACCAGAAGGAAATTCTCCTGAAGTGGCTGGCGGGAAGGGGCAGTTGAACGAAATGGTGCTAGCTCAGCGAGGCAAGCTTCTTCTTCGAGAAGGGAACCGCATACGCTGCGGCAGGATTG
Organism: uncultured Acidobacteriota bacterium; assembly: GCA_963834215.1. Classification (GTDB taxonomy): domain Bacteria; phylum Acidobacteriota; class Terriglobia; order Acidiferrales; family UBA7541; genus Palsa-295. The sequence goes on from CAWIAM010000006.1 coordinate 115,973, forward strand.
TGGGAGATGGCTCCGGAAGCCTTACCGTAGAACTCGATTGCTTTGTCCTTTTCGCCTAGCTTCTCGTACGTCTGACCAATCATGCATTCGATGAACGGGTCGTTCTGATTCGCCTTCAGTAGTTCGTCGAGCGTCGTCTTGTAATCTCCACCGTAGAACGCGACGTAGCCTTGAAGGTAAGGGAGAAATTGCGCCTGCTCGGGATTGGTGCCCTTATTGAGGATGGCTCTAGCGACAGCGACACGCTTCTGCGCTTCGGCTTGATTCCCGCGTCGGGCAGCGATGCGGGCCTGCGCGTGTTCCCAACGAAACGCCCAAAGGTCCACTCGGGCCGGTTTGATTTCGGATTCCTTGAGCCCAGTGTCGTAGCCTAACTGATACCAGAGATACGCGGTGTCCAAATCGCCTGAGTCAATGCAAACGCGAGCAGCCTCGTTCGCGATTTCGCCTTGCTCAAAAAAGTTCTTCACACTGCCGTAGTAGTCGAAGACCTGCTGCTCGTACTCGACGGTTTTCTTGCAATTTCCCTCGAATGCATACGACATTGCCATCGCCCTTTGCGCCATTGCCTTTTGCTCAGGCGTGTCCTCACTTTCGATTCCCTTCGTAAAATATTTGCGGGCCTGCTCGCCTTGACCCATGAGGTCGAGGACGCTGCCAGCTGCGATGTCGGCCGGAACGGAATTCCGCGAAGTTTCGAGAGTCTTACGATAAAGCGCCAGTGCCGCATCGAACTTTCCCTCCCGCAGCAATTGCTGGCCTTGGCGAATGTATTCCGGCTGTTGCTGTTGGTTGCCGGGCGTCTGTGCAGATAGGGTGGCAACAGAAGACAAGACGAGGATGAAGACCGAGGTAATCGTGCGGACAGTCGCCTTCATGGCCGGATTATCTCACGATTCCTGATGCGCGTACTTGACAGAGGCGGGGGTTGAGAGCAGGCTTGGCGGAAACTTAACGAAAATTTGCAGCAGGGCAAATGTCCTGCCCATTTCCGCGTGCCGTTTGCTGTGCTGCGAAAAAAGGAGGTCTATATGCCGTATTTCCTCACTCAAGCTGCTTACACTTCCGAGGCGTGGAGCACGCTAATGCGTAACCCGCACGACCGACTTGAGGCGCTTCGACCAGCCGTGGAGAAACTAGGCGGTCGAATCGTCAACGCATTCTTCGCTTTTGGCGAGTACGACGTCGTAATGATTCTGGAGATGCCGGATGAAGCCAGCGCGGCCGCCCTGGCAGTTGCGGCACACGGAGGCGGGTCGCTAAAGACAACCAAGACTACGCAACTCATCCCAGCTGCAGAAGCAGTGGAGATTCTGAAAAAGGCGGCGACGTGCGGCTATAAGCCAGTGACAGCAACAGCGGCGGCGGCCAAATAGGGTGCGTTCTGTTTTGCTTGTTCTCCTCCCGGGGGGCGTGGAGCCAACGCTTCGTGCCCCTTCGCGCCGGTAAAAGCGGCGTCGTGGGACTCATCGTCCATCAAGGGTTGCGGGAGTGTGTCAGCAAGCGGCACGGTATCCGTCCCAGCAAGTGGGAGTGATTTCAGTTGCGGTGTTTCCACCGAAACACGTCGAGTTGGGACTCGCGGCCAAGATAAGCCACGACCGCCTTGCAAGCGTCATATGTCCAAACATGCATTCGATGAACGGGTCGTTTCGGTTCGCCTTTTGTGGTTCCTTAAGGGCCGTCTTGGACAATCGCTGAAGAAATTCGCCTCTGGCACACCACCGTCCGCAATTCCATCCGCTACCGCTGGATGAACTCGCACAAAGTGTCGCGTCCGCACTCAAAAAAAGTAAACGTTGATGCAGAATGGCCGCGCCTGAAAACGCCGGACGGAGACGGCTCATCCGGCTGTCCCCTTCGCCTTCGTCTCACGTAAGTGTTCCTTGTCCGGGTCGTTAAGGTTCCAGATGTGGTCTCCGTCGTTTTCTGTAGAGTGCATGACTTCAATCTCGGCGTTGTTGGCCAACGCCAGCCGAAGGTCGTTCCGTCCCAACATGGGCTCTGCGGCGACCACCTTTTCGCAGAAAGGACAATACGCTTGAAAGGTCATCGAGTCCTACCTCGTCGGCATCATAACTAAACGTTTAGGAAGCAGAAAACCACATAGGGATTTCCACGCTCCACATCGTGTTGAGCGGAGCCTCCCATCTCGACGCGAATCACAACTGCCAGCCGCAGCTTTCACACTTGAATCGTTCTTGGGGTTTCACCTTGGTTGCTGTGCTTCCGCAGTGTGGACACTTCATCGTACAAATCTGAGTCATAACATCAATTCTCCCGGCTTCCGACTTCCTTCAGGATTGGGGACATCGGTTTGAACTCTTGCCCAATTGGGAGCGTTGCGATTTACGTGCTCGTGCGATTTTCATTTGCATTTCTGGTTCCACGACGCCGAAGGAGGAGTTGCTGAATAGAATCAATCAGTTGAAGTTTTTGGGCAGGTGGTTCGGAAATTTCGCTGCGTAAAGTGATTTCTTTCGGTGACGCTGTCACCTGTCGGCGCGGAACCAGAAGGCTCCGGCCCTGCACAAGCTGTGCACAACATTGCGCATGTCCGGAAGCTGTATGACCTTGCTTGACGCAATTCTGCCTTCTAACCGCCGTGCAATCTTCGCGAGGTGTTTGGACTCCCGATTGCGCTTCGTCTCGCAGGCGTTCGCAGGGCTGTCCCTCCCAAGCGACTCCTACATCCTTTTTGGGGAGCGCCTCCTGCGACGGGCAGTCCCTGTGCGCTGGGCTCATGGCGGGCACAGCTCCCAAGAGCGACTAGAATGCGCAAACCAACCTCCTGCATCAATGAAAGAGAACATCCGGCGCGGTTCCGTGTCTGGATGAAGAACGGCGACCCTCAGTCTGTTTCTTCCACCTTTACCTGTTTTGTGCCCAAGATTGATTGGGAAAGGCGCTGGCGGAAATTCGAAAATGGGGATGAGCCAATTTGCGTTTGTGAGGATGCTGCCAGGGAAATGGGCATCACCCGGTAGTTTGGCAAGAGTTCCTGGTCGTAGATGGCTCGCTACCGCTCTGCGTTGCGTCTGCGTCGTGACATGTCCCGCGCCAGAGAGAGTTTTCGTTCTTGCTCATCCAGCAGGACTCAAGACTTCAGTCTGTTTGTCGCTGCATTCCATATTCGGATGAACATTGCCCATATCGCTGAATCCAAAGCGACATTGATGACGGTTCCGATGAGACAGATTGCCGTATCGCTTGCCTGATGGCCACCGGCGACCATCGCACCGACGACAAAACCCGGTCCTCCAATGATGCTGACATGATATGCGAAGGACCAAGAAGCGGACAGAAATGGAAGCACTTTCTTCATGAGAAAACCCATTGTAGCTAGTCCCGACGTGAGACAGCCCAACAGCAAACTCATCTTCCACTTAGCCACGGCTTCTCCTGAAAGTTCACAAACACTGGAAAGTAATCATCGTTGCTTGAGGTTCTTGGTCGCTTTCTTCGACGCCATCGTTTTTCTGCTTCCATGGGATTGCCCCCATCGGACGGTCGCTATATTACAGCTAGCCTCCTTGAACGTTCCATCGTCGTTGCTCAATAAAATCGCATGAGAAGCCGCTTGATGTCCGATAACGCGAGCCTTATCGTCCGCTGTTCGCGGTTTACGCTTTAGTAGCATAAACCAAGGACACACAAGAGGGTCTGCGTGCATGGGGTAGGCTGCCGAGAGCGGTCCTCACGGTCCAAGCGCCCGGCCCGGAACCGGGCCGGAGAGTCATGACAGACGGTCGCGGATGGCGGGAACAAACGAAATCAGGCCTCCGCTTGGCGCTTAGTGTCGTCGGAGTGCTAATCACCCTTGGAATCTTGACCAAAGGACTGCTACTCGTTGGTAGTGGTACGCGAAGAGGTGTGGTCGAAGGAGCGGCGACGATTTTTCTTACCTGCGTTCTTGCGTTCGTGACGACATCGCGCTGGGCAAAATGGTTCTTTGGAGTTTGCTGCCTGATTGTTTTGAGGGCCGGTCTAATGAGCATTTTCGAGCGAACCATATCCGCGCCGAGCGTCGTAGCTCCCAGGGTTTTCTTTTTGGAAGTGAGCGGCCTTTTCGCGTTAATGGCGCTTCTAAGCTATCGTTTTGTGAATTCGAGACCGAGTCAGTTGGATTCGCTGTGTTTAGTGGGCGCACTCGTGGCCGCTGCGTACTCGCTTGTCAGCAATTCGGTAAGCGGACTATTAGTAGCCATCCTGTTCCTTGGGATGGGTTACGCATTTCGACACCGTCAGACTGGGTAGTCGCAAACAAGCACCAATTCTCGGAGTTTTGCAGAATGAATCAGAATGGCAGTGATTTGAATTTTCGAAAGCGGTCAATCTGGTTGTGGAAAAGCTCTGCCACCGTAGCTGAAAAGCGCCATATCCACCTTACGTAAATCTCTCGTGCGACAAAGAGCAGCTATCTCCGAAAATAGAGGGCAGTATGAATCCAGATACCAGCGAACCGTATTCGGAACATGAGAGCTAAGAAGTCGAGTCATTGCCTTCCTTACCCTTGAGTCGAAAATAGGAAAACGTCCGCCGCTGACGAAATGGAGGAGCGTGGTTGCGCGAGACAATCCGAATCGTTTCTCTACCCGTCTGATTCCGAACTCGTCCGTGTACTTTCTCCCAGACCAGTCATCCAAGAAGTCAGCCCTTCGGTCGTCCTTCGGGCACACTGGCACGTCTGAAGCTGCCTGCATCCAGATTTCGTAAGCTACCGACGCAACGTTCGGCTTCCATTTGACCTCTGTTTTCGCATTATCCTTCCACCTACCAACTCGCTCAATGTCGGCGTGTGAAAATGATTTGTGCCGGGCCATCAGTTCCTCATATCCCGCATAGTCTTGTGAGGGGAAGAGGTCAGCCCACATGTGCAGCCATTCTTCGGGCGTGATATCGCTGCCATCCAAACTGCGAAACCTAAACTGGCTCATTGGTTTCCCTTATGAAGAATCAAGGCAAATATGTCAGGTCGCACTCTTGCCCGACAATTTGGAAAGCCCTTTGCGGGGTTCCGCTATCCATTTTTCGCTGTCCAACCGCGGGATGGCGATGGTACTTCTGGACTTTGGTTCCTAAAGGAACAATGGGAAACGGAAACAGTAGACCGGAGCAGAATGAAAGACTGGCCAGGGTCTACAATCCACATCGAACCGAGTAGATGGCAGTCTCTTTGGAGCAGGCCGTCATTGAAGTCTGGCGGCAAGCCCTCGTCGAGAACGCCAAGGTGGTCGAGATAGGGACGGAGCGTTATCCTGTTCGGCTGAGTTCGAAACGCCGCCTGCGGCAGGGCGTGATAACCTCTTGGCATGGAAGCAGACCTGAGTGCAGCCGTTAAGATGCTCCAGGGACAGGGCCATACAGTCCGTCCATACATCCGCTACGGTGCTCTATGGTTTGAGATAGACGGCAACATGTTGGCTACCCGCCAGGAGATGCTGGAATTGGCGGACGGTGTGTACTCGTTGCAGGAATTGGCCGAACTATTTGCGCGGAGGCACGCTGAAAAAGAGAGCAGGCCCTAGCCCGGACCCGGAATCGCGGTCTTGAGGATACGTTGCTGAGTGGAGGAACGTCAGTGACCGGCAGATGTTCGATGTTGTGTTATCCGCTCCGACTGCCGAGAACTGCGAAAATGGAACCACAAGCGGCTGTGTGGCTCACGCGGTTTGCCTCGGAATTGGAGGACGATTAGCACCTGCGAATTTCTGTGCTTATTGGTGAAACCTTTTGGACTGTGATACGCAAGGGAGGAACTTACGACGGCGCAACAGAAGTACGACAGCCTGGACAGTAAGCATAGAATTGAACTCCTGCTGAAAATTGGCGAAACGCCTGAAGAGGCGCGAATATTAGGTCAGCGTGATTACCTGGCACTTGGTGGGTGGGTGAAGACCCGGCTCAAGAGATACTGGAATAGGAACAAATCCTAGCCGCATACCAAATGACGTAAGCAGATGTGCCAAATAGCTACCAAAAAGAAAACCAAAGAAGAAGCAGACAAAATCGAAGAGAACTGCGAGCAAGTGGGTGGCGACGATGAAGAAGGCAGTCAAGAAGAAGCTGGCTAAAACGAGCGTAACTCCCAAGAAGAAGTCGGCGAAGAAGAAGGCAGTTCCAAAGAGGGCGAAAGTGAAATCGAAGCTCGGCGGCAAGGCGACGGCCGGCGCGAAAACGGCGGTCGCACTTAGGAAACAGCTTCGGAGGAAAAGCCAAAGCGTGGATACGTTGGCATTCGCACCGGAAGGACTGGGAACGCGGGCGGGCGAGCAATCGGGAGATTTGCAGGGATTGTCCAACGTCGAAGGTGCGGATTCGGAGAGTGTGGACGAGTTGCTTGAGGAAGGAAACGCGTTCGAGGCCGATGTGGTGAAGGGCGTGGAAGACGCCGGGGACGCTGACGAAGGGGAAGTTCGCACGCATCAGGTGCCGCAGGATGATGTTCCCGGCGAGTATCTGGATAAACGGTAGCAAGTGAGCGGGTCATGCCGGTGCGGAACGTTTCCGGTATCTGCCAGGCCATGCTGAGCAGCGTGAACGAGAATTCGAAGAGATGTGCAAGGGCAAATCACAATGACGACTCAGGAACCAAAGCCTCCGTTGAAGAAGCCCACCGAAAAGGACTATGCATTTCCATCTCAAAAGGCGAGCTGGGAAGAAGGAAAGCGTTCTGACCTGTTGCGTGACTTTGAAGTCACAGGGTTTAAGCCAACGACCAGTAGACCCTATGACGCACTAGTTGACTGCGGCTGAACTTCCGTCGGAATTAGCAACATTCTTTCATTGCAGCAATTCGGGTTTACTCGCTCCTTTGAGCGTTTCTCTGTTTTTCCCGATAATATGGACTTCTTTTCCGTGGAGTCCCGCAAACTTTATCGCCTTTCCCAGAAGCGCATACTCGTCATCTTGATAGTCTGCGGCAAAAGCATCCTGATGAATAATTATCACCGCAGCCTTGTCACGGCAGGAATTTACGAAGTCGGGCAATAGGCTCTCAACCTCCGCTGCAAGAGCCACCTCTTTTTCCACTAGTTCTTCTTCTGGCATGTTTTGCATATGTCGTTGCCTTTATCTTTGGAACGGAACGCTTCGACAGTTGGGAGGCGTTGCGGCACCGAAGCGGATAATGTAGAAACCTAACGCCAAATGGCGGGGATTCCGCTGCGGCTGAGCACGACACCCGCTATTTATCCAAATCAAGATAGTCAACAACCTGCACGAGCGCATTTCTATCGTCTGCGTACACGAATCGCTGGCTCTGAAAAGCAACCATTCGATTTATTCTGTTTACGTTCAAACAGCTATCATTCGTGTACCCTCGAAAATGTCCCGACCCTTCCGCAAAAAAGCAAACTTTGGGGGTAAGGGGCATGAAACATCTCGTGTTGGGTTGAGAAAGAATGTTAACGGGCGAGAATAGGGGCTGAGGCTCCGGGAAGTAGGTCTCGTTGTTTTCCTGAATTATTACGACGGGGTCGTCTCCGGTAATGTAAGAATACCCAAGGGGAGCGACCTGCAAGCAAACGTTCAAGTCAATGAACTGTGGGGCAAGAACCGAAGCCATGCGAGCCATACTCCGTATGAACAGGTTGGGCACCTCTCCGTTTTCTACTTTTAGAGTCCGCTTTACGTGCTCCTCTTGTGCCAGTTTTTGGCCGGGAGTGCGAACCTTTTGTAGAGCTACAAACTTGAAAATTGCGAAGATTTCATCGGTGGTCAGAGGTTCACGTGTTCTCAGTTTGATGAAAGCGGCCTTCATTGGCCCCTCCACCAACATCCCGAAACGTTTATCGAGCACATCGCTCTTCCGACCTTCGGAGAGCCTAAGAGTGTACAAATCTTTTGAAATGCCGGTAGTGTCCACGGGTTGAGGACGATAGGTCTTGTCCTTCTTGTCAAATACCCAAAGCATTTCTCCAATGGCAAACTCACGAAGATAGACACGAGGCGTCGAGTGACAACCACGGGTTGGCTTCTGTCTTTGCCGCTGTTTCACGTTGGTGGTCATTGATTCCTTCTATCAAAAAAAGTGCATAGAAAAGCGTCAAGCGCAGCCTGTGGCGGAACAAGCCGCACTTGAATTGAGTGTTATAACTAATGACCATCAGCGAATCTCGCAAAGTAGACCTGCACCTTCGGCTCGCCCCGCGGAGTCGCGTGGAAGTAGTAGAATCGTCCAATCCCATGTCCGCAATGAGATACGATGACGATGAATGAGGCACGGAGGTAAGAATGTCTATTGAGACGCCCGAAGAACTGGCCGGTATGCGAGCGGCTGGGGCCGTGGTTCAACGCATGCTGGAAGCGATGAAACGAGCAGTCCGCCCCGGAGTCTCTACCGCTGAACTGGACGATGTGGGCGCTCGCATCATGCGTGAGCACGGCGCTCGGTCAGCTCCTGCGCTAATCTACAAGTTTCCGGGGGTAAGCTGCATCAGCATGAACGAGGAGGCGGTTCACGGCATTCCGAGCGACAGGAAACTGGGAGACGGAGACTTGGTGAAACTTGATGTCACTGTCGAGAAAGATGGGTTTATGGCGGATGCTGCGGTCACGGTTTCAGTCGGTAGCGTCTCGGACGAAAAGCAAAACCTGATATCTTGCGCCGAACGCGCATTCGATTTAGCGATGTTCGTTGCGCGGGCAGGCAATCGAGTATTTGAAATTGGCCGAGTCATCGAACGAGAGGTACGAAGATGTGGCTTCTCGGTCATTCGTGAACTTGGAGGACACGGGATTGGGCGTGCTATCCACGAAAACCCGAGCGTTCCTAATTTTGCTGACCCGACAGCCCGACAGGTTTTAACTGAAGGTCTTGTGATTACAATCGAACCGATTATTGCTGCGGGACGTGGAGCTGTGATTTTGGAGAGCGATGGTTGGACGATACGAACTGCCGACATGAAAGACTGCGCTCACCATGAGCACACGTTGATGATTACCAAGGATGCGCCAGTTTTGCTCACTGCGGCATAGTCAAGAAAACAGAGCAATCGAACGAAGTCTCTAACTCGCGGCTTTCCTCACTCCCGCTCTCACTTTTGCCCATCGTCTTTTCGCGGCTGCGGAAATCTTCGCCCTTGCCGCCGCTGACATGACTCTCTTCCGTGCTTTGCCTAGTTCGTTGCCCGCAGAGTTACCGAGAGCCTTGGCTGCGGCCTTCAGTCCGTCCATTGTCGCTGAAGCTTGACGGCTTGCTTTTGGAGCTTCCGCTCCTCACGTCTGATTGCTCCGAGAATGTTCATTCAGATTAACCTCCGAATGGAATCTATCCCAAGCGGAGGCTGGGCACCAGGGATGTAACCTGCGAGGAACGTGACTCAAGACAAGTCACACCGAACTTTAGATGGCAGGATTTCCCATCTGTGGAAAAACTGTGAAAGCTTATGAAGATACCAATACGCTCAGCCGTATCCGTTAAGGGCATTGGGTTGTCACGTCGGAACATAATACGCGCCCAAATCATAAGCAACTCTAGTTGCGACTCCTGTACAGAAATAAATCGAGTTCCGACTCCCGACCGAGATGAGCCACGACCGCCTTGCAATCTTCACAACCGGGAAGGTGCTGAAGGAGTTTTTCGTTCAGCGGCATCCGCTTAAATTTCTTGCTGGGTTTGGACGCCGCGTTGCTTATTTCAATAGCTCGCATTCCTGCAAGTAGAGTTGTTGCCCGTTTTGGGTGACGCTGATTTTCCCTCGAATCTTTATCAAATCGCCTGTACTGAGGCGACGAAGAGGCATCTCCCACCGCTTGTCAAATCGCGCGTTGACTATGTCCGTTGGCTCGGATTCGAGCACCGCTGTAACGCCCGAAGGGTCGGGGATTAACTGCAGAACCCTTGCCGTAACTCTAATCCACTCTCCCTTAAACGGCTCCATTAAAGAGTCGGCCTGAAGCATCGTCTTGCCGTCATAGAGTTTCAAAAGGTCACGAACCGTTTTATCGGTGTATGACCTTCTTCCGCGTGGTTGTGCAGGAACCGGCGTCGAGGACGGGACGGATGGAGCCTCTACAACTTCGTCGCTGTCATCCGTTCGGCTTCTTTCGAGCGAATGCGAAATAAAGAAAGCGAAAGCGATAACTGTGATACCTAATGAGAACCTTTGACGTAGGTCGAATTTCAGCGGATTAATAATAAGCACTCCAACAGTAATCGCAGCGAGTATCGGCAAGACATACTTTTCAAGGAAAATCATGTCAACAATCGCTCTTTTAATTCATTCCACGTGGAAAACGGGCGATGTCTGAATTCAGATAGTGCTTGAAATTCTTTGTTGCTTCGGCCACTTTCTCGTCTGAAGTCTCTTAAACGAAGGAATCGAATAGCACCTCCGCCACTTATGATTCCGACCCATGTTCTTCACCAGCTCCTCCCGCATCAGCCTCGGATGACTCGATATATCACGAGAATGCAAGTCCATCCACAGGTAAAGACGGGAGTTGCCTCTCCGGCACGGGTCGCTTCCGCTCGTCGCGAGGATTCAAGCGCGGCTTGAAGTGCTTTCATTTCGCGTGGTAGGGTCGCGGTATGGCTGCCCAGCGGCCAGTTCCGCCTCTTTCAATCGTCACTCAGGATGGAAGTTCTTACAGAAGGGTCTTGCACTTGATGAGCAGGATTTGAATAAACTCAAGGCACAAGATGGTGCCTATCCTGCCTTCCTCTTCTGAGGAGAGACCCGGATGGTTCCCCGAACTCAGGAATCCCCACGCCGACAGAAAGGCCTGCTGCTCGTCTGCTGACAGAATGTGTTCCCGCTCCAAAAACTCGATTTTGTGTTTTGTTCCGCCGCCGCTTCGTCTAGGAATTTTGGACTCAAGAAGAACGGCTGTCTCGTCAATAACTGCTTGCAAGGCACTCCGGGCTTCACCGATTGCTGCATGATGCTTACCTTCGTTGAAAAGTCGTTCTGCATCCGCGATGTGTGTCGAAATTACCTTTTGGCTACCGAGTTTCGATGCCCTTAAGTTGTCCAGCAGACGACTTTTTTCCTCTTCGACGCTCACCGGTCCATCAATGGGTTTGAGTTCCTGATTGCTTACGTCGAAACCATCGAGTTGAAGCGACAATCTGATGCGCTCCTTGGTTGACTGGCTCTTCGATTCGACAAAAGCCAGCACAGTGAGCCTTCGCAACATCTGATGACATAGCGCGTGACCGACGGTGACGTGACCCTTCGTCGTAATCTCGCCCTCGAATAAGTCTGGGATAATTGCAGACCAGTTTATGCTTCTTCCCAAAACTTCGTCAAGCAACCAACGTGGAAAGCCCCATTCGAAGAGCTTCGCCCGCCAGAAATCTCGCATCAGCGGAAACGTGTCTGCGTCACCCGGCAAGATTGCGTTCAAGGCAGGTATTACTTGTCCGAGAGTTCTTTGAGAGATGTCGGGCATGGAGCCCGAGACTAATCCAGCCGCCGAGGAGATTGCAAGGTATGCCTCAGATGGCATCCGCGCAAATCTCTTGCAGGGTTATCTATGAAAACAGGGCATTCTAGCGAACACGACAATTTCGACCGTCCGTCACGAACAAAAAGCTACTGAGAAGTTTCAGTCGGACCGAAGCGCCCAGCCTGTTTGACCGTTGCGATGGTGCCTGTATCCTGTCCAACTCCCTCGGCAAGTCGGAACGGCGTAAACGGAGGAGAACATGTCAACTGGAACAAAACTCATCAGTCCTAAGAAAGGTGAGCATGTGAGAAGCACTCAGCACGAAGGCGTTTTCGAAGTTGTTTTTGTCAACGCACTCATGCAGACGGCAAATATCAGATTGCTGGATGGAACTGGGCCTGTCGTTCCCAATGTGCCGTGGACTGCATTGAAAGCTCTCGACAAGAAGTAAGTCTGCGCCGTTGCTCTAGCATGAGTCACGCAAGCTATTGTCCTAGTTGGCCGTCGCTGTGCTTAACGTTTCCCGGTTTTTCCCGACGATGCGGAGTTCTTTTCCATACAATCCCGCGAACTTAATCGCCATTCCAAGAAGTTCATACTCATCGTAGTCCGCGCCGAATGCATCCTGATGAATGAATAGCGGGTCGTCAGTCTCCCTGCATGATTTGACGAACTCGGGTAACATCCTTTCCATCGCCATTCTAAGAGCCTTCTCTCGCTTCTCAATGCCCTGTTGAGTCATCATTGCTCCTTGTTTTGCAGCGCTGCAAATCTCACCAGCAGTCCAGCCGAATACAGCACCACCGGGAAGTTCGGGACGTCGAGTCCTTGTACTTTGAAATCCGTCAGTGTTTAATACCAACAGGAGGTTTCATGGACATTATCGGAGCATTGAAACAAGAAGAATCGAAGCTGCAGCGGCAACTGACGGCAGTTCGGGGTGCTATCGTCGCTCTAAATGGTGGTTCCAAGCCCCTGGTATCACCAGGTCATACCAGCAGTTCAAATGGTAGCAGCGGTAAGAGAACTATGTCGGCGGCTGTTCGGGCGAGAATTTCTCGGACGGCCAAGGCACGATGGGCGAAGATGAGGGCCGAGAAGGCCAAGAAAGCGAAGTAAGTTTCGCTCGGTTCGGATTTCCGAATCCCGCGAGCAATATTCCGCTGCGGGAGCCTCTGTGAACTACTCGACCTAGTCAGACTCCCGCAGCGGCTCCAACATTACAGGAAGGAGTTTGTTACGTTCGACGGTAGTCATAGCTGTAGCCAGCACGGCTCCCAGTCTCCGCGCTTAACTCCGCCAATTCATTTTTTCTGCCGGGCTTCACAGTCTTCGTATTCTGCTTTCTGCGTCTCGTACTGCTCGCCACCCTCGTTAAATGATTGGGACGAACCGTCGCAGGTCATTGAACCATTCTTCTGCCCATTCGTAACCAGTGTAATGCCATGTTCCTTCTGCGTAGGGGTTCTAGATTCTCTAGCGCCACGACATTGATGAGCCAGCCTAACGAGCACCGATAGGCAGTTACACCCGAGCCAGTTCCTCAACCGTGTAAGTGATTTTCAAAACGCATGGGTTCGCCGGACTGGGGAACTTCACTACTCCGGCTTCAGGTTATTAAGACGCCGTGCGCCTACCGTGTCAAGTCGTTCCGTGCATTATTTTTCGCGCCGTCGAACTAACGTTCACGACTTATTTCCGCTTGCACAAGGAGTTGCGGAACGCTCGGTGTGAGTGCTACGTTGGAATTTGCCCGCCCGGGAGGTTTTCCCAATGCCATTTCTCTCTATTTCGCATTTGTCGTTATGGATGAGCATTGCAGCTATCGTGGTGCTCCTCGGACTTCTCTTTGTGGTGCGTGCCCGTCACCAACCTCGCGAAGACAACGCCCAACCAGAAACCGGGCGGCTAATCGCTCACCAACTCGGGCGTATCGCGGACGCACTTGAGCGCTTATCCTTGTCACCAGAAACCCAGCCTGTCGCAGTTACGCACGACGGGAACGAGAAGCCGACGAGACACGTCAGCATGTCCATATTCGGGCGCTAGCGGTCAGCTCGTGATGTGGCCCGAGCCACAGTTCGACAGAATGGAAGCTAAGGTTGGGCACGGTGAACGCGTGCACGGGCTCTGGATTTCAAGCTTGGGTGTCCTCCGTCGCACTTATTGAACAGAGCTTCCCGTTTCGACGTGAATCACAACTGCCAGCCGCAACTTTCACACTTGAATCGTTCTTGCCGTTTCACCTTGGTTGCTGTGCTTCCGCAGTGTGGACACTTCATCGTGCAAATTTGAGTCATGACGTTCTTCCAGAATTTCTCATTAGGACGGGTTGTTACTGGTAGCGCGTTACTGGATTTAGGCGGGAACCCGAGAATGCCGTCAAACGATGTCGGCCCATTCTTGGGATTGCCTGGCCACGAGGCCCTTTTCCTCGGAGTAAATGAAATATTCTCCGGGAGCAATTAGGGCTAAGCGAGCCATCCATGCCTTAGCTTCCCTCAAACCTAGGACTGTTGTTATCATCCGCAGAGCGCCCCCAGGACGTACTTTGAAAATATCGAATGTGGAATCCATCGTGGTTTCCTCCCAAACCGACATCTCAACGTGACGACCCTATCGAGCAGGATATGCATTTCCGGTTCCACGAACCCTGATAGAGAAGTTAGCCCAGCACAATCAGTCAGTTGAAGGTCCAGAGCGGTGTCTCGAACTCAGAGCGGACGTCAGGAAATGGAGTAATTTTTTTCTGCGAGAGTGCGACTTGTCGTACCGGAACCAGAATGACTCAAGGAGAAACCCCGTTCAAGTTACAGTAAACACCTTATCCCGGTGCCCTACACAGACGTTATGCAGTCCTCAATATGGATTCTTTGGCTCAGACTCGTGCGGCTTATCCCTCGAAACGAAATCGACGAAAACGTGATGTTCGTCGCTGACAATGCCGTCGAACACCATCACCGTGTCGCCGTTCTTGAGCGCCCAACTCGCCTCCTCGCAATGCCACCCGCCGATTCCGTTCTGAAATTTGACCGTGTCCGTTTTCGTCGGCTCTCCATACTTCTGCGCGAGCATCAATCGTTGGACTTCGAACGATGTCTGGTCTTGCTTCCAGGCCATGCTCACCCCGTAAACCTTGCCACCGTGAAACTTGACCGTGATGTCCTCTATTCCTGCTTTCAGTTTCTCTTTCGGAACCTTAAATTCTCCGTCCTTACCAGCGCGAAAGTCAGCGAAGGCTCTGCACATGAGTAGCGTTGCGCCTAGCTCGTCACCGACGTAATATTTCGGGTCTTTTTGAGGCCACTTCGGGATGCTCGCACCGTACTGCGCTTCGGCCTGGGGACAAACCGTGTCCATCTTTTTCTGCGCGTCGGGCGAGACTATTTCGTTGTACGTCTCACCGAGTTCATACTCGCCGATTTTCGTGCGTTCGGTCTGGTGTGCGTGTTGAGCCGATGCGGCAGAGGGGAGGCACACCAAGGCCAGCAGCACCAGCCCGAACAACCGAGTGAGCCTCGGTCTCATTTGCGCTCTCCATTGACCCGAGTATCCGGAGGCAAGGAGCACAGGCGTACCTGTCCTAATGGGCAGGCATCACCGAAGAGTTACCAAGTGCGGGTAGGCAAGAGAACCCGTGTACCAATCGCGTCCCGTGTAGCTTTCCGTAGTAAACTGGCTATCGTTTGTGGCAAACGCAGCCCGAGATTCGTGGACCCGACTCATGGTAGGCATCCGACAGAAGTTAGGTCTCTGCTTGGTCCTTCTGATGATGTCCGCTGTGTTCTTCGCCTTGGGTTACTGGACCCGGGTTTTGCGCGAAGGAGCCGGGCGGTACGACGTCCGTGCTCGTCCGGAGACGCCCGTCAACGCCTTCGGAAGCGGTAGTCAACCAGAAGCGGCATCTCCGAGGGACAAGGCTAGCCAGACTTTGTCCCGAGGAGCGTCACTCATTTCCCCTGGCGCCATCCTGCTGCAGGTAGCCGCTTCGCCGCGTCAAAGTGATGCCCTTGCGCTGGCTGGCGTGCTCCGTCAGAAAGGGTTCGCCGTTCTCATCCTGGAACCTACCGCGGACAAATTCTACCGTGTCGAAGTGGGACCGTACGGTGACGACCAATCCGTGCATCAGGCCAAGCTGGCGCTCAACCGCGAGGGCCTTCAGGTCATCGTGAAACGCTACTGAGCCCGCACTCTTCAGCGCCCTAGGACACACTCCACACAACATCCGACCAGCAGGAGTGCGTTCGCATGAAACTTGACGATGATGAAAAGAAAGAACTCGTTCGCGAGATTGCAGACGCTATCCACGACTCCATCTCGAATTCGAAGCGCATCAGCGATGTCGTCTCAAAGGCTCGGGCGGCGGATATAGATATCGAACT
The DNA here is from genome assembly GCA_963834215.1 of uncultured Acidobacteriota bacterium. Taxonomy (GTDB): domain Bacteria; phylum Acidobacteriota; class Terriglobia; order Acidiferrales; family UBA7541; genus Palsa-295. Next base: position 131,749 of record CAWIAM010000006.1, read on the forward strand.
TTTCCTCGACGGTACCATCAAAATGACAGAGTGGGCGTTTCAGGAGAACTCCCCTGACCGTCAATCCATCTTGCGGTCGTTGCATTTCAGAGCAACGCTTGACGGGGCTGCCGAATCCTAGTTTCGCAGCAGGTCGCTACGTCTTCCAGAACCGGAACTGACGTCACTTTGCGGGAATCGCACGGGCGTCAGTTGACCATTCTACGTTCCCGTCCAAGTCGTAGAACTCAAGCAGCGGATGGCGGTCACCATCGACTGTCATCTTTCCCCGCATAATGCCTGTCGAGTCCTTGAGTATAAAGGCCTGAGCTTCCACGGTCGAACTCGGCGGCTGCTTTAAAAGGCGTTCAACCATCGGTTTCGGAGCATTAGGGTCAACTTGCTGCGCCGTCACGTTGGCCGCAAGCGAAAACACTGCGACTAGAAGCATTGAGAGCCCCGCAATTTTCCAGAATCGGTTTTGTCTTTCGAGTCTTGTCACGCGGACCAGCAGACCGTTGTAATCGGCGTCAGTCATTTGCATTTACTGTCTCCTTTTTCAGCGTGCACTGCGCTCCCCGTTAGAACGCGCGGGACCGAAATTCTTGCAGTCGCAGTCTTGGCTGCATGAAGTATTTTTGCTTTGTCGTGTAGGTCAGGTTAGCATCTCGGCTAGGTCGGAACCAAACCAAGGAGAAAAAGTGGACTTCGTAACTAAGTTTGAAAAGGCACTTCGCAAAAGGCATCACTCATTAATGACTGAGCTGGCGAAAATCGAACATCTGATTGATGCGTTCGAGAAAGGCGCGAAGCGTGGTGCCAAACGAATGGGTCGCGGAAGGATATCGGCGGCAGGCCGCAAACGAATCTCGATAGCACAAAAGCGTAGGTGGGCAGCGAAGAAAAAATAACCTTTAGTTGAGGATGCCGGTCGTGCTCATTTCGAAAGCCGTTTTCCTTGGCCTGGCAGTATTTCTTAGCTCAGAATGAACCTAGCAGAGATACTGTGACAGGTGTTGTAAGCCTAGTTGAAGTAGCGCGACCGCAAGTACATTTCGTATGGCGAACCGGACGTTAATGGGGACAAGCGCTCAAAGACATTCTGGTAGGTATCACTGCGAAACATCACATCGTTGCCTAACAAATTGCCGAACTCCTGTACTTCGCTGCAGTGCTGCTTCGCAGCTTCGCTGCCGTGCACGTCATACCACAGGTAAAGCAGGATAAATTGCCTCTTCCCGAACTTCCGCGTGAGTGCAAGTGTGTGCTTTAGCAGTTGTGCAGCCTTGAGGCACTTGAAGAGTTCTCCTGCGGTAAGTCTTTCCGCGATGCGTCGGCAAACCGCCAATTCGTCCCAAGTGTTGGACTTGTAAAAGTACGAGGGCTTTAGACAATGACGTTCGGCAGTCTGGAATGGCTCTGTGAACTTGCTCTCGACCGCAATCGGCAGCCAGCCAGTTCCGGTCTCGGTGATAAGAACGTCGAGGTTCGCGGGTTTGCTACCGACACCAGTTGCGAACTTTTGTTCAAATCGCAGGGCGCTGCTAAGATACGGCCACAATGTCTGACCAAATGCACAAGTCTCTTCTTACTAGGCAATCTGCAATGTTTATAAGGAATTCTCTAAAGGTGTGGCGGGAAAACAAACTTGACCTGCTTATCATCGCAACGACGATTCTTTGGTTTGCAGTTAAGGGAATTCTCGGTCAGCATTGGGATTATGTTGCGCCAGCCGTTTGGGCTTTATGCTTGATTTTAATTCATCATTTCTTCAACGCCACGAGAGAAGTACATAAGGAAATAGAGCAAGAAACGAGAGAATCAGAGACTAATTACGAGTCACCAATCCTTGCGCCGTCTGGGGGACACGCGTACGTAACTCATCCAATAAAACGCATCCCCTTTTACTGGCCGCGGCTTTATGGAATGTTCGTATTATTTTCGGTGCTGTGTCTTATCCCATGTGTGCTGGTAACCCGAAAAAGCAATGCGTCTGATAGGAAGGAGTTTCTTCTTAAATATCATGACCCACTACTGTCCGGAGAAACCGGCGCGATGGGCGTGCAAGTATTGTCGAGTCAGCGCGATAGCTGCGTTTTGGATTAAAAACGATTTGAAGTGCAAAGGCGTTAAATGCGGGGCTTGGCGGACTCTTCGGGCGCAGTGACAATGTGGGATGAATACTGGACGCACCGTGTTCTCCCAACTGCTCGAGTTCCTTCCCCACCAAGAGTTTCAAAAGTGCGTAGCCCGCTACGGTGGTGGTCGCTATCTGAAAAATCTGTCCTGCTGGGATCAGTATCTGGCGATGGCGTTCGCTCAGTTAACCTACCGAGAAAGTCTTCGCGACATCGAAGCCTGCCTGCGTTCTGTCAGGGGCAAACTCTACCACATGGGGTTCCGCGGCAAGGTGGCACGCTCGACGTTGGCCGATGCGAACGAATCACGCGACTGGCGCATCTACGCCGACTTTGCGCAGATCTTGATCGCCCTCGCTCGCCCGCTCTATGCGAACGATCCCATCGGTATCGATTTGGACCAGAGCTTGTATGCGTTGGACTCCACAACCATCGACCTGTGCCTGTCCTTGTTCCCGTGGGCGAGATTCCGAAAGTACAAAGCAGCGGTCAAGATGCACACCTTGTTAGACCTGCATGGCAATATCCCCACGTTTATCCGCATTACCGACGGTAAAGTGCACGACGTGAAGATTCTTGATGAGCTCATGCCCGAGGCCGGCGCGTTCTACGTCATGGATCGCGGCTATGTCGATTTTGAACGTCTCTTCGTGTTTACGCTCAGCTCAGCCTTTTTCGTAGTGCGTAGCAAATCCAATGTATTGCTGCAACGCCGCTACTCACACAAGGTGGATAAGAGCACCGGCGTTCGTTCCGATCATACGGTCATCCTGACGAGCTTTGGATCGGCTTCCGTTTACCCGGATGCGCTGCGCCGCATCAGCTATCGAGATGGGGAGACTCAGAAACGGTTCAAGTTCCTGACCAACAACTTCATGCTTCCCGCACATACCATCACGCAAATTTACAAGTCGAGGTGGGCCGTGGAGTTGTTCTTTAAATGGATCAAGCAACACCTCAGAATTAAAGCGTTCTACGGCACCAGCGAGAACGCGGTGAAGACCCAGATCTGGATCGCCGTGTCGGCTTACGTGTTGGTTGCCATCGCCAGAAAACGCTTAGAGCTGGATGCCACCCTGTATCAAATTCTACAGGTTTTGAGCGTAACCCTTTTCGAGAAAACGCCCATTCTGCAGGCACTTCAGACATTCGATTTGAAGGCAAATTTCCTCGAGGATGCCAACCAACTGATTCTGTTCAACCTTTAACCGGACAGTAGTGATCATGACCATATAACGATTAGTTGGATTGTCCCTCATGTTAGTGGCTTCTCGCCGGTGTTTGATGCCGTTGGTCAGGCGGATGTTAACGTAAGAAATAATTTACAGCCAGCGAAGCTGTACGGAGCGGATGGGCGCTTGATTCCCGAGCCGGATACTAGCCAGAAATCAGAAGCCGATGCAATTTCTAAGACGGAGGAAAGCCTCAAAAGTGATGGTCCTCTGACACGTGACCCGATTACTTTGGAGCCTCAGGCGACAACATCCTTTACTATCTATGGAGTTCTTACTGAAAAGGAAATGAAACAGTTAATAGATAGAAAGGCGGTCCTATATGCAGTAGGTTTAGTTGTGTTCAAAGACGAAACTGGACTATATGAACAGCCCTTTTGCAATGCAATCACAATCCGCACTCTGCCAGGCGGGAATATTACTGGCCAAGGCCTTAGATGTCACAATTTCAATGATGAGACAGAAAGAAATCCGAAACAAGCTACATACCGCTAGGTCGAGTTTGTTTCGTTCTCCTACGCCGCATTCTGGTTATTTGCTGTGAGAGTTTTGTATTCGAGATTCGGGGATTCTATCAATTTGATTATGGTATCGCGGAAAAGATAAGGGTTTTTCCGGTTGTTGAATCGGAAGGTAGGCTTGGAGATGCTTAGCGCTGATAGTGCAAATTCGTTTACGTATAGAGGCACTGAAGGAGGCGAGCGTGGTGAACGATTCGGCTGGTGCCGCACGACAACGTGCCTTGCGGAAATACGCTGTTTTTCGAGTTAAGGCGATTGAGTTCCTGGACATTCTCGCCCTCTATAACTGTCTGCGGGCGAATCTGATGGGCCCTGCTGAGATGGTTGCCGCCAAGACGACGGTTCCGCACGGACTAGCTCCCCTCGTCGGATTTCTAGCGTTCCGCCCACCGAAGTTTACTGCCGATTCGCTTAGGACCGTCGCTGTGAGTTGGTTCGCTCTTTTCATTGATAAGAACGGAATGGACGCAATTGACCTATGGTGCGAAGTGTTCCCAAAACACGCCACCAAGACTCTAGGGGCCTGGAAACGAATGGAACCCGCTTGGCAGATACTAAGGGACTTTCGAAATCAGGCGGGTTTCCACGCCGACAGCCCAATTAGGTTTTTCGGCGCCAGATATAATCTCCGGAAGGAATGGCCTAAAGTCGAAGCAGCGCTGAAGGAATTTCACAGTCTGTTTCATTTCTTTTTGAATGCTGAGGCGACTGAACTCGGGACAGAACTTGAGCCGGCACTGAACTCATTGCTGGACGAGCTTGAGACGCTGCACAAAGGCACAAAATTTCAACGCGAGCAGTTCAAATCATACCTTATGATTCCAGACCTCAAAGCGGCGGCAACGCCACCGCGCGCCCATGCCAAGCCATAATTCGTACTTCTCTATCGAGTTTCTACAGCAAAGCCGTCGAATTGTTCCCGCAGATGCAGGCGCCGCGGACTTTGGTTACGCGGTTTTCGCCGTCGTCGAGCGTCTTGCCCGTCCGATTTCAATATTGCCAATCAGGCGGTCAACAACCTGTAGTCTACGGACCACCGCAGAGAGCCAGTTCCACATCAATGGAATCAGCGGTTTGTGAACTGTGAGGAATTACCCCTTCCGAACCACCAGTGCATTTGTGCGATTACGCAAATAGACAGGAGTTGGCGCTCCGGTCTGGGATGTCGCATTCGAGAATCATTTGAAGTCGTCCCCGAAAACGCATAGAGTCCGAATTACGGAGCGGATTAGATGCGCCGCCAAATCCTTCTTACTGTGCTCCCGAAAGACGTCGAGGAATTGATTACCCACATCAAGAGTCGCCACCCCGTCGTCGTGGTGAACCGAAGTGACCTCGATTCTGCGACTGCTGAGCCGCTGTCAACCGTGCCCACTAACGGAAACGACCGCCTCATTCTTTGGAACCAAGAATTACTGCCGGAACTCCAGAGGATACGGATTTCCGGTGCCACAGCGCGAGGCTACTACCGCATCGATGTGCCTGCTCAACCTGTTCTGGAATTTGGAACTTCATTCTGGGGACGGTGGTGCGGTAGACCTTCGCTTACCCAAGGCAGGATTTACGGTGTGTTCGAGAACAAAAGTGAAGATTTCTCGCGTTGGTATGAGGAAATTACTCGCCATGTCCGCAAGGCCTTCTACAAGAACCCCGCCGCCACTCTCTCGGGCTATGTCGGGCCTGCTGCGTTCGAGTGGTTTCGCCAAGGTGGTTTACTTTCGCCGACTTTCCTTCCACCAGACACGCCTAAATGGCGAAAATTCTTCGACAAAGAGGACTTGGTTCGCAGACGTTTTAATGCAACCTCTTCTGCGTGACTCAACTCTCGATAAACCCGGTAACCGGGGGCTAGACGCGCGAATTATGATGCAGCGATTTTCGGACATCATGGTTTGGGTTAGCTGGCCGCGGAATTCCGGGTGAACGTGCGGGTGGAACACCGCTGATTTTGCGGGCTGGCTCGTGGAAATTTCGTTGCCTAGAGCGAAAGAGAGATGTAGCATGCGTCAACCGGCAATCCAAAAAGGTGCTTCCGGTCGAATAGGCCCCTAAAGCGGCACAGTCCCTCGGCAGACATTTTTGAAGTGGGTTCCACTCTCTAGGTCATCGACTCCGATGCTTCCGAGCGGCTGCGCATCTAAAAAAGGAGAATGTCCATGTATGCAATTAGATTTCGCCCATGGCTGATTCCTTGTTGCGCCGTTCTGTTCGCGGTATTTTCGCAGACTGTCGCGGCTAAGACCTTCTGCGTGAATCCCGCTGGTTCCTACCCGTGTTATTCAAAAATACAGTTGGCCGTCAACAATGCCTCTGCCAACGACCTGATTAAGGTTGCCCCTGGTACTTACAAAGAGTACGTGACCATTGGCATTCCACTTTCCATAATCGGTGCTGACGCCAAAGCGACCGTCGTCGATGCCGCGGGCAAGGCCCATGGCTTCTTTGTCGACGGATTCGACAATCCCGGCCTCACCAATGTCACCATTGCAGGATTCACCGTGGAGAACGCGATGTTCGAAGGCATTTTGGTTGTGAGCGCCTCGAACGTCGCCGTCCGTGAGAATCACGTCAATAACAACGACACGTCTCCAGGATTGGAATTCACCGGTGCCACCATGGGTTGCCCCGACCAGCCAGGCAACGGCATTTATGAGAACGATGAAAGCGGTGACTGCGGTGGCGCAATTCATTTAATAGGTACTAGCCATTCGACTGTCTCGGACAATTTCGTATCCGGCAACGCCGATGGGCTCCTTATTAGCGACGAGACCGCGGAGAGTTACGACAATCTTGTTCTCGGCAACACATTTCAAGACAATCCGCTGGAATGCGGCATCGTTCTTGCATCCCATCCACCAACGGGACACGTTTCTCCCCCTTTTGCTCCTCATTTTGGCGTTGACCACAACACCGTCGCCGAGAACACCTCGACTGGCAATGGCGTGCAAGTCGGAGGCTCCGGAGTGGGTCTTTTTTCCGACGGCAATGGTCCCGGTCGCGTCGCCGGCAATTTGGTCATACAGAATAAGCTGATAGGCAACGGGCTTGGGGGCGTCAGCCTGCACACACACGTGGGTCCGGCCTTTGGGCTGCCCGCAGATAACATGGATGGGAACATTATTATTGGTAACTTCATTGCGAAAAACCTGGCCGACACAGCAGATACGGCCACACCCGGCAGCGTGGGAATCAACATCAACAGCGGAGGTGGTGCCTCGCCCGTTTACGGCACCGTGATTTCGTATAACGTAATTCGTGACGAAGATGTGGATATTGCCGTAAACACTCCGGCCGAAGTCGACATCCATCTCAATGACCTGGGTGGCAGCAAAATTGGTGTCGCCGACGTTTGCGCGTTTGACAAAGCCACGGTGTGCACTGGCAGTATCGATGCGACCGAAAATTATTGGGGCTGCCCTGCCGGTCCGGGCGGTCCCGGATGCTCGACTGTCAGCGGAAACGACATTCGTTTTGTTCCTTGGCTTCAGTCACCCCGCGGTTACGGTAATGACCGCGATGCAGACGACGTACTCAATTTAGAACCCGCCGGTCGCCCCAACCTCGTGGCGCTCCTGCGGACGAAGTGGGCTTATCAGCGCTAAAAAATCGTCCTGACCTCGGGCTGCGGGCCCTGGGATGCAGTTGGCTTGCCTCGTCGCGAAGATTCTTAAAGCTCCGTAGAGGTGAATTCGCCCGCGACGAGGAGGGGATATGAACGCGAAAATCGGTCTGCTCCTGTCGCTCTCGGTGGTTCTCCTCGGGAGTGCCGCCGCAATCGCTGCGTATCCAGCGCCCCCTGCTCCCTCTTTCGGCGGGACCCGTAGAATTTCCGCGGGCCAGATTTACACGAGCCCAAACCACACTTTCACAATTGTCTTGCCTAATTGTAATCCCTCGGCTTTCAGCTGCCCAGGCTGGGACGTTCTCTACGAATCCGAGAAGGGTAACCACGAAATGGTCACGTTCACCATGCCGATAGCGGACCAAACGTACAGGGCGGAATTGTCGAGATGGGCAGGACGACCGTTGACCTCGATGCTCTGGCAAAAATTGCCGCCGTTTCTCGCAAGCACCAAGTTGGAGTGGCCTTTGACTTCGTCGAGGAGGCCAAGGTAAACACCCAGTTCGGCGAAGGCTCGCTTCGAGTGTACTCGATGAAAGGAGGGTCGCTGAATAAGTCGGCCCCCCTTGGTTCGAAAGCCCAATACCGTGATAGCTATATCGCCGTGCTCATGGTTCCGCAAGAGAACCGCACTCTTTTTGGTGTGTCACAGGATGACAATCTCGCGAGACTGGAAAAAAACGCCGACGAGTCTTGGGAAAAATCCCTCAAGGATGAGGTCCAAGCAATCTTTGCGACCATGACCGTTGCCCAAACTCCTGGTTAACGTTAGTGCTCTATCGGAGGCGCGTTTTCGCAAAAGCGTGAAGTCGGGCGAGGTGCTCTTCGCGCGGTAGTAGAGAAAACCAAGAGCGCTACGCGATTATTTGCAGCGTCACGTGCTCACGGAACCAAAGGCGAGAACAATCCTGCTCAATGGGGCGGGCTGAACGGCAAGAAAAACTCCGGCTCCAGGAAAAGTTTG
>CAWIAM010000007.1:0-13700 GCA_963834215.1 uncultured Acidobacteriota bacterium
CTGGGCGGCGGTTTGGCAGCAATATCTGAAGGAGTTGCTGGAAAACTCCCAACACTAAGAACGCACGCAGGGCTGCTCGACGACCGCGCCAGCTCGTTGCTTACGACTTCCCTGGCCGGTTTGCGGATTTTGGCGCGCGAACTTCTGCCTCGAGATAATTGTCCAGGTAACGACAGGCCACATCCAGGGGTTCGTCGGTGCGCTGCAGGCGGCTGAGCATCAGGCTTCCTTCGAGCGTGCTGACGATGAGCGTGGCTAGTTTTGCTGGGTCCACACCGGCGACGGACTTCGCCTCGCTTTTGGCCTTTGCTAGCGATCGTGGCAAGACGGTCTAGCCATTTATCCAGCGCGCGGCGGGCCTGGTTTCGCAGCGGAAGATTTCCGTCGTCGGAATCAATTGCCGTGTTCAACAGCGGGCACCCACCAGGCACCAGACCGGTTCGGCGATCCCGAAAATTCCGCACGATCTGCTGCAAGCGGTCCACCGAGTTCGCAGATTTCCTGCGTACCTTCCAAGGCGCGCTTCCACAGCCTTGCTCCAGGCATAGTCAAAAGCCTCGGAGGCGAACTGCTGCTTGCTGTCGAAATGGCGGTAAATGCCGCCCTTTTCAAGGCCGGTCGCCTGCATCAATTCGGACAGCGTAACACCCTCATAACCGCGCTGATTGAAGATCGGCGCGGCCTTGCGAATGATTTCCTGCCTGGTTTGCTCCCCCTTTGCGCATGTGGATGCCCCTGCCGGACGGCCTTGCGACCAACTGGTCTCAATAGACATTATAGCGTATATTTATGAGACCGTTGTATTTTTTAGCATCAAAAAAAGGCCTGGACCACCTTTATGAGCGCGATCACGACTGCCGTCACCATCCCCCGAACTGCGGCCGACCGGCCGGCCATCAATCGGTGGACTATTGCCGCCACGGTCACGCTTGCGACGTTCATGGAGCTGCTCGATACCGCCATCGCGAACGTCGCATTGCCGCACATTGCGGGCGGCTTGGCGGTCAGTTATGACGAGAGCACTTGGGTGCTGACGAGCTATTTGGTCTCCAATGCGGTGGTGCTGCCTCTTTCCGCGTGGTTGAGCCGGGTGTTTGGACGCAAACGCTATTACATGCTCTGCGTGCTGCTGTTCACGGTGAGTTCCCTGCTGTGCGGGCTGGCGCCGTCGCTCGGGCTGCTGATTTTCTTTCGCGTGATGCAGGGCGTGGGGGGCGGCGGGCTCGCTCCGGTGGAGCAGGCGATTCTGGTGGACACGTTTCCGGCGCACAAGCGCGCCGCGGCTTTCGCGCTCTACAGCATGGCAATCGTCACGGCGCCGGCGATCGGGCCGCCACTCGGCGGATGGATTACGGACCAGTGGAGCTGGCGTTGGATTTTTTTCATCAACATTCCGATCGGGATCGTGTCTTTAATCCTGACCAGCCGCGTGGTTTCAGATCCTCCTGAATTCAAGCGCGAGGTGGAAGCAGCGCGGGCAGGCGGCAAGTTACGCATTGATGGGCTGGGAATTTTTCTGGTGGCGCTGGGATTTGCGTGTTTGGAAGTGGTGCTCGACCGCGGGCAGCAGGACGACTGGTTCGAAAGCCGCTTCATCGTGTGCTTCTTTTCCGTGGCGGTGCTCGCGCTGCTGGTGGCGATTTTCTGGGAGTGGCGGCATCCGGATCCGGTGGTAGAGATTCGCCTGCTGGCCGACCGCAACTTCGCCATCGCCAATTTCTATTATTTCCTATTTGGCTTCGCACTTTTTGGCTCGACGGTGCTGATTCCGCAGATGCTGCAGAGCCTTTACGGTTACACGGCGACGGACGCGGGGCTGGCGCTGGGACCAGGCGCGCTCGTGATCGTGGCGCTGGCGCCGCTGATCGTAAGAATTCTGCCGAAGCTCGGCGTCAAACCGTTGATTTTCATCGGATACATAATTTTTGCCATGGCCATGTGGCACTACGCGAGCTTCGATCTCGGCACCGATTACCAACACATGGTGCTGGCGCGCGCTCTGCAAGGGCTGGGAATTGCGCCGCTATTTGTTCCAGTGAGCCAGCTGGCGTATTCATTCTTGCCGAAAGACAAGAACAATAAGGCGTCGAGTCTTACGAATCTGTCGCGGAATCAAGGCGGGAGCGTGGGCATTGCGTTTGTGACTACCGTGCTGGCGCGAAGAACGCAGTTTCATCAGTCCATTCTGGCGGAATACGCAAATCCGACGCACGCGCGCTACCGACAGGTGTTCGGCGCGATGACTCGTTATTTCGCGGCCCACGGTTTTTCGCCGGCTGACGCCACCCTGCACGCGAAGGCACAAATAGCGCAAATCGTGGGGCAGCAGGCTGCATTCCTGGGATTCCTGGATTGTTTCTGGCTGCTGGGCTGCGCTTGCCTGATTGGCGCGCCGCTGGTTTTCTTCACGCGAAAATTCGAGACTCACGGGCCCGGCGGAGCACACTGACGGCGTGCGGACTGCGCGCCAGTTGGAACGCGATACATCACGCAGGGAACTCTAACCGCGGCTACTGTGGCGCGGAAGCGCCAGCACCGCGAGGCGCTTGCCGAGCTTGGCAAATTCCGGGTCGGCAGTGACCAGAGTTGCCGAATACTCGAGAGCGAGAGCGGCGGCGAAGCTATCGGCGTAACCAAGGTCGTGGCGGGCTTTCACCGCGGCTGCTTCCGTGGCGCGTTCACGATCCGCAGGCAAAATCGACAGCGGAAGCCTCGCGGCATTTTTCTCTACGGTGCGTGCTTCGCTTTCGCCGCCTCGTTTCCATACGGAGTAAATCACTTCGCCCCAATTGACCGCGGACATCAGCAGGGGCGAGCGCTGACGCAGGGACTCCTGCAAAAGGCCTTGCACGCGCTTGGCGCCGCTGCGATCGCCGAAATATATCAGAACCGCATTCGCGTCGAGGACATAGCGTCTCATCGTCCTCGCTCGCGGTCGCGCTTTCGTTCCTCTTGCAGGTAGTCGAGCGCCGCGCCGGCGCATTTCACCGAGCCGCGCAGTTCGCGAATCAATCGGGGAGTGAGCGGCTGAAGGATGATCGTATCGGCGTTGTCCCCATTTTCGTCTTCAGCCAGGATTACGTTCAAATGCGTCCCCGTCTTAAGGCCGAGGCGTTCGCGAACCGGGACCGGAAGAACCATTTGGCCCTTTGAACTGACAGTGGTGGTAAACGTGGTGGTTCGGCTCGCTCGGCGTTTCATTGCTATATCTTACCATAAGGTAAGACTCGTCGAAAGAACAGAAGTTTGACCAGGCATCGGGAGGCACGGTGGCTCACCGGTGCTGAACGCGAATCAGAGGGCCGCCGCTAGGCTGGAAGTGGTAAGATTTCGGTGAGCCGCAGAATCCGGAGATAGTGGTGCGATGTGCCCGGTGATGGAGAAATCCTATGGTCCGCAGACTTCTGGTCGTTAGCGCAATTTTGGGATTTGCGATCGCCGCACTCGGCGCTGGGTCCGCCCGCGCCCAAGATTCGTCCACTCCCGCAGCGGAGCCAGCAAAAGTTCATGACCACGCTCAAGCGAGCGGAACTGCGGCAAAAGCCAAGACCGACATTCCCGCGTATCACGCGGAAGCTCCTAAGGGGCCATTACCCGAAACGCTTGACCCAAAACAATTCCTGGACGCCGAGACGCGGAATGTTTACACGCTAGCCGCCAAGGAAAAGGACGTCCTTTACCAGCAGCCTTGCTATTGCCGCTGCGACAAAGAAGTGGGACACAAGAGCCTGCTCGATTGCTTCAGGGATTATCACGGCGCGCACTGCGTGCTGTGCAAGAAGGAAGCCATCTTCACCTACACTGAATCGCAGCAAGGCAAGACCGCCGCGCAAATTCGCCAAGAAATCATGGACGGCAAGTGGAAAGATGTAGACCTCACGAAGTACGACGATCCCCTGCCCGCGAATTAATTCCGCTGCTGAACGAACAGCAAAAGTGAAAAAGTTGCCCGCTGATATTCCGGCGAGTCGCCTGCGGTGCGGGGCTACAAACTGGCCGACCGGCTTTATTGTGGGTTTGACGGATTGCGTTCTCCACTCAGTCCCTTTCCTTACGAGTAATCCGCGTGGGCAGGAAACGCATCGACGATGACCCGCAGTCATTTCTGGACGCTCGCCGCATCGCGGAACAGCGCAACTTTCCGGAAACCGGATTACTGCCGTGGTATGAGTAATCTGCGAGGGAATGTACAACGCTGTGCCGAAAGGGAACGTCTAAATCCTTGGAATTAATGCTAGTGCGATGGGTGGGCGGCTGGCCGCGCGGGCCAGTCCTGCGGCGCGAACTCGACACCCCAGAAATGAGGGCTGGGCGAGAGGAATTCGACGCCGACCCGCGTCCCTTTCTCAGACATGTCGCCTAGATAAACGACCCGGCATTCCTGCTCCTCTTCGGTGACGGGATTGATGAGGACTACTTGCGCGCCCAGTTCCAGCGATTCGTGCAAGTAGAGCAGGCCGCCGTGCGCGTTGATCACGATCGTCTGGCTGTTCTCGCGGAATTTGCGGCCGTCCGTATTCTTGCCGGTGGCGCGGACGGGAATGCGCGTGAAAACGCGGGAACTGCGGCGTTGCGCGCTGGTTTGTGATTCGATCATGGCCACCTCGTATCGTGCAACGGGCACGAACGCGAGTCAACCATCCGAGTTTTGAAAGTGTCTAAAAACACAGTCGCGGAAAGTTTGCTGAAAATGCACAAGGTTCCGTAGAATCGCTAACCGGTTCGTGGTAGGGTTCCAAAGTCTTGCGCACCAAGCGGCATTTTTACCGGCCCGAAAATGTAAATTCCTGGCGGAGCACGGAATGAATCTTATCGAATCCATAGAAGCAAAGCGGGAAGAACACCTGAACGAGCTGAAAGAATTTCTGCGCATACCGAGCGTCAGCACAAAAAGCGAGCACAAACCGGATATCGAACGCGCGGCACATTGGGTTGCGGAGAAATTGCGAGCGGCGGGTTTGGAAAACGTCGAAATCTCGCCGACAAAAATGCATCCACTGGTTTACGGGGAGTCGCTGCACGCCCCCGGCAAGCCGACGATTCTTTTCTACGGACACTACGATGTGCAGCCGGCCGAACCGCTCGATTTGTGGACCACTCCGGCATTTGAGCCCACCGTGCGTGATGGCAAACTATTCGGGCGCGGCACGGCCGACGACAAGGGGCAAGTGCACATCCACATCAAGGCGCTGGAAGCGCTGAAGAGCCAGAGCGGCAGGCTGCCTTTGAACGTAAAAGTGATGATCGAGGGCGAAGAAGAAGTCGGCAGCGTGAGCCTATGGGATTTCGTACAACGCAATCGCGAGCGATTGAAAGCTGATGCGCTGGTGGTTTCCGACACTTCGATGTTGGCGAAGGGCGTGCCTTCGATTACCTACGGATTGCGCGGGTTGAATTACTACCAGGTGGAAATCACCGGGCCGGCGCAGGATTTGCATTCCGGCGTGTTTGGCGGCGCGGTGCCGAATCCGATCACGATTCTTGCAGAAATGATCGCGAGGCTGCACGACAAGAATTTTCGCGTCACGGTTCCGGGATTTTACGATGACGTGGCGACGGTTTCGCGGCAAGAGCGCAAAGCGTTGAATGCCCTGCCCTGGAAGGAAAAGGAATTTCGCAAGACGGTCGGGGCGCCCGCGCTGGACGGCGAAAAAGGATTTACGATCGTCGAACGTCTGTGGATTCGTCCGACGCTTGAGCTTAACGGAATCTGGGGCGGCTATTTGGGCGAAGGCGCGAAGACAGTGATTCCGTCGAAGGCGTATGCAAAGCTTTCGACGCGCCTGGTACCGGATCAGGACCCCGCGAAAATCGCAAAGCTCGTCGAGCGGCACATCCGCAAATTGTTGCCGAAGTCGGTAACCTGCAAATTCGAGGTGCTGAGCACGGGCAAGCCGTGGGTGGCGCCGTACTCGGATCCAATATTTCAGAAAGCAATTCACGCGCTGGAGTCCGGCTTCGGGAAGAAAGCGGTTTTCATCCGCGAAGGCGGCTCGATTCCCTTCGTGACGCAGATGCACGATACTTTTAAGGTTCCGTGCGTGCTGCTGGGCTTCGGATTACCGGATGAAAACGCACACGCGCCCGACGAACACATTGCGCTGGAAAATTATTTCGGCGGCATCAAGTCCGTGGCGCTATTTTACGAACAACTCGCCGCGCAGTAAAATTTCTGCCCAAAATGGGAGGGCGGTGGAAAAGCCCGTTTTATCGGGCTTTTTTGAAGGTTTCCCTTGCGTTCGCGCGGCACTGTAGCTATAGTCCCGAAGGCATCCCGAACCCCGGGGCCAAAAAGCATTTTAATCTGAGGAGGAAAACGTAACTCGATGGCAAATCCGCTGAGCAAGTCCAAGATTATTGCGTACATCACCGATAAAGTAAGCACCCCGGAGAAGCCGATCTCCAAGAAACAGACCGTGGCTTTCTTCGACGAATTGTTCAAGCTGGCTGTGAAAGAAGCGAAGAGCTCGGGCAAGTTCGTGATTCCGGGCATCGGCCGCGCCGTGAAGGCGCACCGAAAGGCGCGCATGGGCCGCAATCCGGCTACAGGCGAAGCCATCAAGATCAAGGCCAAGACCGTGGTACGTTTGCGCGCAGCGAAAGCGTTCAAAGACGCCGTCCTGAAGTAGTCCGTTCGGCGCAGAGATTGGAGACTAACCCCCAGGCATGCCCGCTCTGAAGGATGGAACGGAGGCTTGGGGGTTTTGTCTTTTCAGCCTTCCCGCAATGTTCAGAATATCCCCTGTTTTGCTGGTGAAAACACATATTTGACGTGGTGTTCGAGGAACAGATGGCGTCGCAGTATTGGGATGAAGTTCAGGCCGCGGCGTACCGGCAGTTTCGGTACGAGTTTCCGGAGCGCGCGCTGGCCGGCAAGACGGTGATTGTGGCGGGAGGGAGTGGCGGCCTGGGAGCGGCTACCGTCGCCCTCTTGGCTCGCGAGGGCGCTCGGTTGGTGGTTGGTTATCGCGCCGATCGCGAGCGGGCTGAGGCATTGCGCCGGTCAATGGAAGCAAATTTTGGTGATGCGATTACCCTGGTCGCAGGCGATATTGCCGCGCCTGAAGTGCGCGGCGCGTATCTGATGGCGGCCGGGAATACCGGTGCGCCGCTGGCTGGAGCCGCCATCTTCCCCGGCGACGCCGCGCGCGTCGCGTTTGCAGACCTGAATCGTGAAACTCTGCTCGACTCGATGGAATCCAATTACGCGGGTCCGATATTGCTAGCGAAGGAAATCGGCGAGTTCATGGAGAGAAGCGCAAGCGGCGGCAGTATCGTTCTGCTGGCGACGATGCAGGCGCTGGCCGCGTTCCCCTCGAGCTTGAATTATGCCGCGCCAAAAGCGGCTTTGGCGCACGCAGCGAAGATTCTTGCGCAGCAATGGAATCATGTGCGAGTAAACGTGGTGGCGCCGGGCGCGACCGTGGCCGGGATGGCCACAGCCAGCGTGCAATCCGGAAAATATGACCGGCACATTGCGAGCGGCGCGATTGCGCGATTTGGGCGTCCGGAAGACGTGGCGCGCGCCGTACGATTTTTCCTGGAGCCGGATAATCACATCACCGGGCAAGCGCTGGTGGTGGATGGCGGCTTGACGTTGCGCCGCGATCGCGGCTAAGACCCGCAGCAAAATCCCGAAAAATAAAATGCCAGAACATTCCGGACTACTAACCGATCTATACGAACTGACGATGGCGGCGGGTTACCTGCAAACCCGCTTCGATGCGCGCGCCACGTTTGAGCTCTTCGTCCGTCATCTACCTCCGCACCGCAATTATCTGGTTGCCGCCGGACTCGAGCAGGCGCTGGAGTTCCTCGAGAACGTGCACTTTACCACGAAAGAAATTGATTTTCTGCGGCGGCATCCGGTATTCCGGAATATTCGCAGCGAATTTTTCGATTACCTGGCGACGTTTCGCTTCACCGGCGACGTGTGGGCGATGCCGGAAGGTTCGCTGGTATTTCCTGGCGAGCCGATGCTGCGCGTTACGGCGCCGATCATCGAAGGGCAGATCATGGAGACGTACCTGCTTGCGACACTCAGTTACCAGACGATGATCGCGAGCAAAGCTGCACGCGTGGTGACCGCGGCAAAAGGCCGGCAGGTGGTGGAATTCGGCGCGCGGCGCGCGCACGGCAGCCAGGCGAGTTTGCTCGCGGCGCGCGCGGCGGCAATCGGCGGTTGCCAGGGCACGTCCAACGTGTTGGCCGGGCAGCAATTTGGCATGGAGACTTACGGCACCCAAGCGCATTCGTGGGTGATGGCGCATGAAGATGAGATGGAGGCGTTCGCGAAATTCCTCGACGCGTTTCCCGAGCATGCCGTGCTGCTGCTCGATACTTACGACGTGCGCAACGCGGTGAAGAAAATTATCGCGATGAATCGCAAGCCCGCGGGCGTGCGGCTCGATAGCGGCAACCTGGCGAAGGACAGCCAGTGGGTGCGGCGCGAACTCGACTGCGCGGGATGGCAGGACGTGAAAATTTTTGCGTCGGGTGATCTGGATGAGACGCGCATCGCGTCGTTGCTGGCGAAACATGCGGCTATTGACGCGTTTGGCGTGGGCACGGCGCTCGCGACGCCCGGCGACGCTCCGCACTTGAACCTGGTTTATAAGCTTGTGGAAGTGGAGCGCGGCGGTATCATTCGCGAAGCCGCAAAACTGAGCGCGGCGAAGGTTACCTATCCCGGACGCAAACAGGTTTTCCGCTACTCCGCGCCTTCGAGCGAATACCGGCACGACAAGATAGCGCTCGATGGCGAATCGGGCGATGGCGGCGAGCAGATGTTGCGGGAAGTGATGCGCGGGGGACGGCGCACGACGCCGCCAGAAGCTGTGGCGGATTCGCGGCTTCGGTGCCTTGCAGGGCTCGGGCGTCTGTCGCGTCCGTTGCGCCAGATCAATCGCACTGCTGCGTATCCGGTGGAATATTCGAAGCGGCTCGAGGTGCTGCTCGAAAAGCTGCGCCGCAGAGTGTGTCGTGCCGCGTTAAAATAGCGCGTGGCGGAAATACGCCCGGTGACAGATGACATCGGATCGGCAAGAACAGGCCTGGGAACTGCTCCGCGAAGCTTACCGTACGCAGATGGAGGGCGATTACGACCGCGCGGCGGCGCTCTACAAAAGTTCTCTGAGATTTTCCCTACTGCGGAGGCGCACACGTTCCTTGGCTGGACTTATCATTTTCAGGGGAAGATTGACGACGCGATCGCGGAATGCAAGCGAGCGATTGAAGTGGATCCGGATTTTGGCAATCCCTACAACGACATCGGTTCGTATTTAATCCAGCTCGGTAGATTCGACGAAGCCATTCCTTGGCTGGAACGCGCGATTGCTGCGCCGCGTTACGAGCCGCGGCACTTTCCGCATTTCAATTTGGGCCGGGCTTATGCGGCGAAGGGCATGCTTACGCGGGCGGGGGAATGCTTCAAGGAATCGCTGCGGATTGAACCGCGGTATGCGCTGGCGCGTCAGGCGGTGGAAAATCTGCGGCGGATGGTGAATTAAGCTTATTGCGCGGTGCTTTGTCCTGGCTTTAAGACACGATCGTAAATCCACAGCAGCAGCGCGGTCGCCACGCCCACGCCTGTTACCGCCCACCAGATGCGCTGCGGTTGGTGCATTTCTTCGCCGAAGTGATGGATTAGCCAGCCACCGAACGCGCCGCCAATCAGCGAGCCGATGCCAATGGGCAGAAATGCGAACCCCATGTAAGTGCCCTGCTGCCCGGGAGGCGCGAGCCGCGAAATATATTCGTAGTAGCGCGGCGATTGGGTGATTTCGCCGAGCGAGACAACCACCAGCGTCATGATTACCATGGGGACCGTGGGATGGACGATCAAGATGATCCACGCCAGCGCCGAAATGAGAGTGCCGATATTGACTGCACCAAAGGCGGGGATCTTCTGCGTCAGAAAACTCACCACCATCTGCAGCGAGATCACCACTAGCGGCCCCGTGATCAACATCAGCTCCGTATCGGTGTGCGGGTTGATGTAATTATGGACGTACAGCGGAAGAATGATGAATTCCTGCCAGTAAACGATCCAATAGCCGGAAAAAATCAGCAGGAACAGCATGAATTTCGGATTGCTCAGTACCGTGAGAAAATTGCGGGCCGCGGCTCCCAGGCTCGCGGCTTGCACTTCATTCGAGCGGCGCGGCTCTCGGAAAAAAAGCAGCACCGCAAAAAACATGGCAAAGACACTCAGGGCCGCCGCGCGAAAAACGTTCTCTACCTGCATGTGCTGGTGCACGTAGGAAGCCATGTACGGCCCGGCTGCGCCGCCGATATTCACCAGTGTGTAGTAGATCGAATAGCCGATTGAGCGGACGTTTTCTTTCGAGGCGCGCGCCGTGGTGCCAACCACGCACGGCTTCACCAGCGCGACCCCCAGAGCCGGCAGCATCAGCACTACGGTTACTAGCGCAACCAGCGGCACCGCTGCGCGCACGGGCGCGAGCCACGACGATCCCAATGAGCCCAGCAAAAAGTAGGAACAGCTCAAAATCAGGTAGGCCAGCGAAAGCGAGCGGCGGAATCCGAGGCGATCGGCGAGCGTGCCGCCGAAGGCTGCGAGAAACCAAACCAAGCCGCCGAAAAGTCCGGTGAGGCTGCCGGCCTGCTCGACGGGAAAATTCAGCGTCTCGTGCAGGTAACGCGCGAGCGAGGCAAACGCTGCGTAATACGAAAGGCGTTCGAAAAGCTCGCTGACATTGGCCACCCAAAAGGCCGGCTCGAACCCGGAGCGAATTTCTTCGAGGCGCTGTGAAAAACTCAAACTTCCTCCTGTGTATGGCGTGCGATGGCCGCCGCGATTGTAGCGGAAGGAACGTCTCCGCGCTGCCGATTTTTGCTTGCCCGAGCCGTGTGCTAAACTTGCAGATTTGACGGCCTGCTAGCTTGCCGTCTGTATACGATGCCGACATCCACGATGCAGGCTTTGCGCAAAATGCGCCCGGAGCGGGGAGCGCAACTCGAATCCGTTCCCATTCCCACTCCAGGTCCCACGCAGGTTCTCGTCCGCGTGCGCGCGGCCTCGATTTGCGGGACGGACCTGCACATCTACGGATGGGATCGCTGGTCCGCGTCGCGCATCCGCCCACCGATGACGTTCGGCCACGAATTCTGCGGTTATGTGGAAAAAATCGGTTCGGAAGTCACGTCGGTGAAGCCCGGCGATTTCGTCAGCGCCGAGATGCACGTGAATTGCGGCCATTGCCGGCCGTGTCGCATGGGGCAAGCGCACGTTTGCCAGAATGTAAAAATTCTGGGGATCGACGCGGACGGGTGCTTTGCCGAATACGTCCTGATTCCGATCCGCAATATCTGGAAAATTGACCCGGCGATTCCCGAACATTACGCCGCGATTCTGGATCCGCTGGGGAATGCTGTGCACACCGTGCTGGCCGGTGAAATCGCCGCGCAGAACGTGGTGGTCACCGGCGCGGGGCCGATCGGGCTGATGGCGATCAATGTGGCGCGGGCGTGTGGCGCGGCCATGATTTTCGCGACGGAAGTGAATCCGCACCGCCGGGAGCTGGCAAAAAAAATGGGCGCGGATGAAGCGCTGGACCCCGCACAAGACGACATCGTGGCGCGCGTGCGCGAAGCCACGGAAGGCGCGGGCGCGGACGTGTTGCTGGAAATGAGCGGCCATCCCGCGGCGATCCATCAAGGATTTGAAATGCTCCGGCAGGGCGGGCGCGCTTCATTGCTCGGGATTCCGAAGGATCCGGTGACGTTTGACTTGGTGAACGATGTGATTTTCAAGGGCGCGACCGTGCAGGGAATTTACGGGCGCAAGATGTTTGAAACCTGGGTGCAGATGACGGAACTTCTGAAGCATCACCGGCTCAATCTTGAGCCGCTCTTCCACGAGCGTCTACCGCTCGAAAAATTCAGCGACGCATTCTCGCTGCTGGAATCAGGGCAGGCAGGCAAGGTCTTGTTCTACCCGAACGGCTCGCCGAAATAATTGTTAAGCGGCTGCGCCGTACCCTGCGGTTCGCGTGAAAAATTGGGTCGTGGCTCAGTTTGACTTCTCTTCTCGTGCGGACTTTTACGCATCTGGCTTCCGGAAATAGAGGAACGCTCGCACGGCGATGATGATTCCAAGACCGATCAGCGCACCGCCTAGTACGAGATCGTGAGCGAACACGATCCGACCGTAACCGGCAGCGACAGCGGCAAAAGCTGCGAATATCGTTGCTCGGTCAGCCTTCCACTTCATGCCGAGCATGATACACCCGGGGTTGCTGCTATACCCGCAAGACCCGATGCATTTGAAGCTGAAGAACCGCGAAAATATTGCTCTTACTTGCACTATTGCCCGCCTGCTGTTCTACAATGGGGTTTCGCCCCCAACCCTCATAATTAAATCTTCGGAGGACTCATGGCATCTACCGCGCCACAAACAATTCGTCCGCAACTGCAATACCTGCACGACGCACTAGAAGACCTTAAAGCCAAGCATCTCTACTTCAAACTGAAAGTTCTGGAAGGCGAGCAGAAACCCATCGCCAATTTCGACGGCAAAGAAGTGATCAACCTCAGCTCCAACAATTATCTGGGGCTGACGACGCATCCGAAGCTGCGCCGCGCGGCGATTGACGCGACGCGAAAATTCGGCGTCGGCTCCGGCGCGGTGCGCACGATTGCCGGCACCATGAAGATGCACATGGAGCTGGAGGAGCAGATCGCGCGTTTCAAAAAAGTGGAGGCTTGCGTCGTCTTCCAATCGGGATTCACGGCGAATGCCGGCACGGTGTCCGCGATTTTGGGCAAGGACGACTGGTGATCTCCGACGAATTGAATCACGCTTCGATTATTGACGGCTGCCGGCTTTCGCGCGCCACGATCAAGGTGTTCAAACACAAGGACACCGCCGATTGCGAGCGCGTGCTGCAGGAAACCAAGGACTGGAACGGCAAAAAGCTGCTGATCAGCGATGGCGTTTTCTCGATGGATGGCGACATCGCGAATCTTCCGGCGCTTTGCGATCTGGCCGAAAAATATGGCTGCATCATGATGGTGGACGACGCGCACGCATCCGGCGTGCTGGGCAGCCGCGGCCGCGGGACAATTGATCATCTGAATTGCCACGGGCGCGTGGATATTCAGGTGGGCACACTGAGCAAGGCGATTGGTTCGGTGGGTGGCTATGTTTGCGGCTCGCGCGATCTGATTGATTTCCTGCACCATCGCGCGCGGCCGTTCCTTTTTTCCACGTCGGAGCCGCCGTCAGTGACGGCGACGTGCCAGGCCGCGTTTGAATTGCTGGATTCCGAGAGCGGCGACAAACTGATCAAGAAACTGTGGTCGAATACGAAATTCTTCAAGCGCCGACTGAAGAAGCTGGGATTCAATACCGGCAAGAGCGAAACGCCGATCACGCCGATCATGGTGGGCGACGCCGCGAAGGCGTTTCAGTTTTCGCACGAATTGTTCGATGAGGGCGTATTCGCGGGGGCCATCGGGTTTCCGACGGTTCCGGAAGGCAAAGCGCGTTTGCGGACGATCGTTACAGCAACGCATAAGCGTGCGGATCTGGAACGCGCCGCGGAGACCATCGAGCGCGTCGGAAAGCGGTTAGGGGTCGTATCGTAAAGAGACATAGATTTATGCTGAAGGACAGGGCTTTGTAGCGGCGCACTTCAGTGCGCCATCGATCTCGCAGCAACACCGATGGCGGTCAG
>CAWIAM010000008.1:0-30210 GCA_963834215.1 uncultured Acidobacteriota bacterium
ACAAAGTCAAAGTCCAGGCAAGCGATGAGGAGACGATGGGGCGCGTAGTCGGAATTGATTTGGGGACGACGTTCAGTCTGATTGCGTACATGGATGCGCAGACGGGGGCGCCGAAGTGCATTCCGGGACCAGGCGGCTCGACGCTGTGTCCTTCGGTCGTGAGCGTGGATCAGCGACGGGAAGATTATCGTCGGCGATGCGGCGCGACAGCGTTTGTTGACGCAGCCCGAACGGACGATTTATTCGGTGAAGCGATTGATGGGCCGGGGAGTGGCGGACGTCCAGAGCGAGCTGAAGATTTTTCCTTTCCGAATCGATCCCGACGGCGACAACGTGATTCGCGTGCGCCTGGGCGAGCAGGACGTTCACTCCTCCCGAAATTTCCGCGTACATCCTGCGCGAACTGAAATCGTGGGCGGAAAAATATTTTGGCGAACCGGTGGACCGGGCGGTGATCACCGTGCCGGCGTATTTCAATGATGCGCAGCGGCAGGCGACGAAGGATGCGGGGCGGCTCGCCGGACTGGAAGTTTTGCGGCTGGTGAACGAGCCGACGGCGGCAGCGCTCGCTTACGGCTTGCACAAACAGAAGCGCGGGCACGTGGCGGTGTACGATTTTGGCGGTGGGACGTTCGATATTTCGATTCTGAAATTGATCAGCACCACGGAAGGCGATATTTACCAGGTGCTGGCGACCAACGGCGATACGCATCTGGGCGGCGACGATATTGATAACGCGCTGCTGGACCTGGCGCGGCGGGAAATTCAGGCGAAATTCGGAGTGGAGCTCGATGCGCGCGGCGAAGCAATTCAAACGCTGCGTAAGAGCCTGATCCGCGCGAAGCACGAGCTTTCCACTACCGATAAGACCGCGATTCATTTTCCGCTGGACGGCCGGGGAATGTACGTGCGCGAAATCCGGCGCGCGGAATTCGACGAATTGATACGGCCGATCGTGGCGCGCACGATGGCGCCGGTGAAATTGGCGATGGCCGATGCCAAGCTCGCGGTGAAAGCAGATCGATGAAGTGGTGTTGGTGGGCGGCTCGACGCGCATTCCGCTGGTGCGCAAGACGGTGGGCGATTATTTCGAGCGCGCGCCGCATTGCGAGTTGGACCCGGACGAAGTGGTGGCGCTGGGCGCGGCGGTGCAGGCGGACATTCTCGAGACTGGCGTGAAGACGATGCTGCTTGCTGGACGTGACGCCGCTTTCACTCGGCATCGAGACCATGGGCGGCGTGGTGGCGAAAATTATTCCGCGGAATTCGACGATTCCGGCGAGCGCGCAGGAGCTTTTTACCACGGGCGTCGAGAATCAGACCGCGATTGACGTTCACGTGCTGCA
Organism: uncultured Acidobacteriota bacterium; assembly: GCA_963834215.1. GTDB lineage: Bacteria > Acidobacteriota > Terriglobia > Acidiferrales > UBA7541 > Palsa-295. The sequence continues at coordinate 1,347 of CAWIAM010000008.1, forward strand.
AGGCGAGCGCGAGCTGGCGAAGGATTGCCGGTCGCTCGCACGGTTTCAGTTGAAGACGCCGCCGGGTCCGGCGGGACTGGCGCGCATCGAAGTGAAATTCCTGATTGACGCGAACGGGATACTGCAGGTGGCGGCGCGCGACATGCGCACGGGCGAGCAGCATACCGTGGAGGTGCAGCCGAGTTACGGGATTTCGGATACGGACATCGAACGCATGCTGGAGGAGTCCATTGAGTATGCGGAGCAGGATTTCGCGGATCGTCAGCTGATTGAAGCGCGGACCGAGGCGGAGACGATCCTGGCGGCGACGGTGAAAGCGCTCGCGGAATCGCGCGCACGGGAGATTTCGGCGGAAGAGCGTAAGGCGATTATGGAGTCGGACGCGAAGTTGCGGTCGGCGATGTTGGGGACGGATTACAAATTGATTCGCAGCCGGATCGATGAGCTGAACAAGGCGACGGAACACTTGGCGGAAGTTTTGATGAATAGCGCGCTGCAGACGGCGTTTGAGGGGAAGCGGCTCGACGACCTGTAGGCGGCGAGGTGGGCAGCGGGAAAGCAGATCCCTGCCTGCGGCAGGCAGGCCTCGCTGGCACTCAGGGTAAACGGGATGACAACACGCGTTACGTTGAGAAGGTTTGATGGCGCGAGGAATGGAGCGGCCAGAGGAGTGAGAAGGAATGGGCGGTAAGAATCCATATATTGAAGAGACAAAGTTCACGCCCGCGACGAAGAAGTATAAGGTCACGTTTGTGAAAGATGGGCAGCCGGTGGAAATTGACCCGGACAAGGTGCCTTACGGGCACGATGGATTGCCGGGCAGCCTTCTGGATATTTCGCAGGGCTTTCATAAGGGGCTGGATCATGCGTGCGGAGGGGTGTGCGCGTGTTCGACGTGCCACGTGATCGTGCACGAGGGTCTGGATTCGTGCAATGAAGCGACGGACGCGGAGCTGGATCAATTGGATGAAGCGCCGGGCGTGACGCCGAAGTCGCGGCTGGGTTGCCAGTGCGTGCCGGATGGGACGAAGGATATTGTGGTCGAGATTCCGGAGTGGAATAAGAATTACGCGAAGGAAGCGGAGCACTAAATTGCGCGTGGAAGGATCGCGCCGCGTCGCACGAAACCGAAGAGAGATCCCTCGCTGCGCTCCCGTTCGCAACGGCACTCAGGGCAAGCGGGATGAGAAATAACAGACATGGAGACGGAATGCCGAACACTTTTGATTGGGATAGCCCGGAAGAAATTGGCATCGAGCTGGCGGAAACGCATCCTGGCGTGGACCCCTTGACGGTGCGGTTTACGGATCTGCTGAAATATGTGACGGCGCTTCCTGGATTTGTGGGCGACCCGAAGCTTTCGAATGAAGGGAAGCTGGAGGCGATCCAGATGGCGTGGCACGAGGAATATCTGGATAACCAAGGTTAAACGCGGCCCTTTCGTCGTCCGTCGCACCTGTAGTCCAAATTGACTCTCGAATCTGTTTTTGGTTCGTCGCATCCAATCCGTGTATTCGGACCGGCTTGCTCTATCCTAATCCGCGACACTTAAAATTGTCAGTTGAGGAGCGTGCGCGATGGAAACGGATCTGCGGTATCCGATCGGGAAGTTTCATCGTCCGGGAGCGCTTACGGACGAACAGCGGGCTGAATACATCGCGGTGATCGAAGAGACGCCGGCGAAGGTGCGTGCGGCAGTGAAGGGCTTGAACGAGCAGCAGCTGGACGCGCCTTATCGCCCGGGCGGTTGGACGGTGCGGCAAGTAGTGCATCACGTTCCAGACAGCCACATGAACGCGTACGTGCGTTTCAAGCTGGGGCTTACGGAAGACGAGCCGATGATCAAACCGTACGCGGAAGCGAAGTGGGCGGAGTTGGCTGACGCGAAATCTTCGGCGATCGAGCCTTCGCTGGCGCTGCTGGAGAATCTGCACAAGCGCTGGGTGCTGTTGCTGCGGTCGCTGGGACCGGCGGAGTGGGCGCGCAAGTTTCGCCATCCGGAGTGGGAGAAGCCGATGTCGCTCGATGAGCAGCTGGCGCTTTATGCGTGGCATGGGCGGCATCACGTGGCGCATATCACGGCTTTGCGCGAGCGCGAAGGATGGCACTGAAACGGCGGACATCGGAAAAAAAGAAAATGAAAAACCGGCGCCCGATAGAACTTATCGGGAACCGATTTGAAATGCGGGTTGAACCGGAAAGCTTTCAGAAATTCCGTCCTCAGGGATTCGCAGCGACGGTCTGATCCTTCAAGTGCTTGGCGCAAGCTTCCGCGGTGCTCTGTTGGCCGTGCGCCGAGCTATCTTTGTGAGCTTCGTACGCGAACACGACCTCACCGGTCTTGACATCGGAAACGCTGATGCTCGCGTCTTCGTTGGAGTGCCAGTTGCCCATGATCACCTTTTTCGCGGTGCTCGCCTTTTGACTTTCGGAATGTCCCGTAATGATGTATTCGGCTTGGGCCTTATCTTCGACGACCTGCAGAGGAACTTTCTTCTTGGCCATCGCGGCTTTCAAGTAGGTCTCGAAACCGTCCATAGGCTCGAGGAAGACCTTCGACCCGGCCGGAATTGATTTTGATTGTTGAGCCCTACAAGGAGCCACGACCGCAAGCATTATGATGCACATGAACCCGCAAAAACCAATTCGCTTTGCCGACATTTTTGCCTCCACGCAGATTGAGTTAAGGGCGACCCGTGGTGTGGTCACTTACCGGTGATGTTTTCCTTCAGGTGTTTGGCGCACGCCTCGGCGGCGCTTTGTTTTCCGCGAGCGGAATTCTCCTTCTTGACGTTGTAACCGAAGACGACCTCTCCCGTTTTCAGGCTTACCACCTTGATGCTGGCCTGCTCGTTCGAAGCGTCGGTCCCCAGGAAAAGCATCTTGGCCCATCCCGCCTTATCGGACTGTGAGATTCCTGAGATTTCATAATCCGCCTTGGACTTGTCGGAGACTACGACGATTGGCACCTGTTTCTTGACGATCGCCGCGACGAGGGCAATGTCGAATCCTCCCTCCATCGGGGCTACATAGACTTTGGAGCCACTCTCAACGCGGCCCTTGGTCGAGGCGTCAGCGGGGTCAGCTGCCTGGTAGGAGAACGAAGGCTGCACGGTGAAGACGAGGAGCAGGAGCATTGTGGCCAACTTGCTGGAGCGCATCGCAGACCTCCTGAAAACGTGGCGACATATTGGCAGGATTACGCAATTTTCACAAACAGCATGGGGCGTGATTGTGTCCGATGCACGACTAGGCGCCACAGGAATCAGCGCAACGGATAGCTGGTCCTATGCGGAACGCCCGCAAGTCGTAGTACAATCAGTGAGCGGCGGCCCGATCCCAAAGTCACATGCATTATTGTTACTCCGACGCACGAAACTCCCCTGTGGCGCTATGGTGCAACGGTTAGCACGCGGCCCTTTCAAGGCTGAAATACGGGTTCGATTCCCGTTAGCGCTACCAAAGATTTACGTCGCATGGATCCGAATCCCTCAGCACCGCCGCGATCCTCGGCAATCCTCGATAGGAAACTTGGTTACCTGGTTTTGCGCTTCATTTTCGGCTTAAGCATTTTGATGCATGGACTGGTGCGTTTGCCGCATCTGCAGGAATTTGCCGACGGGCTGGTAAAGATGTTCGCCGATACGCCGCTGCCTGCGATATTGGTGCGGCCGTTTGGACTGGGATTGGTTTTTGTGGAGACTACCGTCGGGTTGCTGGTCCTACTGGGGTTGTGGACGCAGGAGGCGCTGCTGGTTGGTTCGGCGGCGATGGCTGCGCTGGTGTTTGGCACCGCGCTGCGCTCTGATTGGAATATCGTCGCGATCCAGCTTCTATATGCGGTGATTTACGCGGTGCTGCTGGCTGCGCGCGAATACAACTCGTATTCGCTTGATGCGGTGCTGATGGCGCTACGGCATTGTTAGTTGTCTTGCAGTATGACGAGCTTCCGCGGGGGCCGCTCGCGACTTCAAGCTTTCGGCAAATTCAAGTAAGCTGGGTGCGAACATACGGCGGCCATAAGCGCAAAGGTGTGCGCGCACAGAAACGCGCGCGGTGCACAAAGGAGAATTACGGTGGCGGATTTGATGAGGACTTCGAACCCGGCGTTGAACCCCAAGGCGTTTCAGGGCGAAGGCGTCGCCGTGGGCGAAGCGATGACGCTGAAGGGTACGGTCAACAAGACGGGATTCTTGTTGATCTGCGTGATGGCCACGGCGATCTGGACGTGGAATATTTTTATGGAATCGCGGAATCCCGAATCGGTGATGGGGCTCGCGGCGATTGGCGGAATCGGCGGATTTATTTTCGCGCTGGTGACGATTTTCAAGAAGACCTGGGCGCCGGTAACGGCTCCGATTTACGCGCTGCTGGAAGGATTGGTGCTCGGCGGCGTATCGGCGATGTTCGAAATGCGCTACCACGGGATTGCGATTCAGGCGGTGAGCCTGACGTTTGGGACGCTGGTGGTTCTGCTGCTGGCGTATCGCTCGGGGCTGATTCCCGTGACACAGAAATTTAAGCTGGGAGTGGTGGCGGCGACGGGCGGGATCGCGCTTTTTTATATCGTGTCCATGGTGCTGGGATTTTTCGGCGTGCATTTTGCGGTGATCAACGGCAGCGGAACGATCGGGATCGCATTCAGCGCGTTCGTAGTGGTGATCGCGGCGTTGAACCTGGTGCTGGATTTTGATTTCATCGAAAACGCGGTGAGGGCGGGAGTGCCGAAATATATGGAGTGGTACGCGGCGTTCGGACTGATGGTGACGCTGATCTGGCTGTACTTCGAGATTCTGCGCTTGCTGAGCAAGCTGCGCGAACGCAACTGATGGCGGGTGCTCTTCCGCTGACCGCGCGTTTCCAGCGCGCGCTGGTTTATGCGGCGCGCGTGCACGCCCGGCAATTCCGCAAGGGCACCACGCGTCCTTATATTGGGCATCTGCTGGGCGTGACGTCCATTGTGCTGACGCACGGCGGCGATGAAGATGAAGCCATCGCGGCGCTGTTGCACGACGCGGTGGAGGATCAAGGCGGGAAGCCGCGACTGCGCGAGATTCAACGGAAATTCGGCGCGCGTGTGGCGCGCATTGTTGCAGGCTGCACGGATTCGGACGTCGAGCCGAAACCTCCCTGGCTGGAGCGCAAGACAGAATATCTGCGGCATTTGCGACGCGCGGATTCGTCCGTGCGTTTGGTTTCGGCGGCGGATAAGTTGTACAACGCGCGCGAGACGCTGGAGGATTTGCGCACGCATCGCGACGCGTTGTGGAAGCGGTTCAAGGGCGGGAAGCAGGGAACTTTGTGGTATTACCGCGAAGTGGCAAAGATTTTGCGGCGCAAGGGTCCGAAGGAGCTTGCCGCGGAGCTGGAGCGCGTGGTGCGGGAGCTGACGCGCGCCGCGAGATCGCGGTCGAAGCGGTAGGGCGCCGTTGCGTCGTCGTCTTTCTGGCTGTTCCGCTGGGCTTAGCTTCGGTTAATCTTCAAGTTAACATCCACTCTGTGCTGCGGTAGCCCGCCGCCAAATCGGTAACGTTATTACCCCGCCCGGCTCCAATCTGAAAGCCGACATTTTTTGTAAGTCTCTGTAAATCATTCAATCGCTGATGATTAGCGGCCGACTGCCCGTGGCGTGCCAAGTGCATTACATGTGCAGGAATACGAGGCTCGCCCGCCATGCAAGGGCGATTCGAGGGTGTAAGCGTGAAAGAGTTGGAGCTGAAGAACAGAGGGCGGCACGCGCGAGAACCGACGAGCGCGGATTTTCGATGGTCGAACTATGCGTCGTGGTCACGCTGATTCTGGTCATATCGCGCGATGGCGATGACATCGCTGAAGCCTGCGCTGCAAGACGCGCATTGCGACACGGCGATGCGGCAGGTGAATCAGCAATTGCGGCAAGCGCGAGAGTACGCGATCACGAACCGGCGCTACGTGCAAGTCACTTTTCCACGTGGTCGCGATGCACAACCGGATATCGTGCGTGGTACTCAGCGAAACGACTTGACGGCGGGCGCAGGCGCCGTGAACGGTGATTGAGCACGTTGCCGATTCAAAATCCGGCCAGTTATCTAGTTTCTCCGGCGTGCCAGACACGCCGGACGGCAGCGGCGAATGCGGCTCGCGATCATATTCGAGGGCGTGGCTGGCGGGCCCGGTGGGCGGGATGTTGTTCCAAAGCGACGGTGAGCTTGGTGGACGGAACGACATTTCAACCGATCAACGGGACGGTGTTCCTGGGCATCGCAGGACAAATCACGACGGCCGAGCGAGTTACAGTTCTGGGCGGCACGGGACGCGTACACGGCTGGAAGATCCGGGACAGGACTGGATGCAGGTTCTGAAGGAGATCGGAACAATGCGGGAAGCAAGAAAACGGCAGACGCAAGGCGGCAAGGCTTCACGCTGATAGAGACGATGGTCGCGCTGGTGATCCTCGGCGTGGGCGTGCTGGGGTTGGCGGCGATGCTGGCGGACTCGCTGGCCTATCATGCAGGGCTCGCAAGACGATTTCATCGCGCAGCAGAAGGCGGAAGAAGCGGCGGAAGCAATCTATACCGCGAAATATACGAATAACGCGACGTTCGCGCAGCTCTCCAATAACACCGCGGGGAACCCCGCCGGACTCTTCCTCGTCGGGCCGCAACCGCTGCTGCAGCCCGGGGCCGGACGGGCTGGTGGGTACGGTTGCGGATGCGGGACAGCCCCGGCGTACATCGTCTATCCCGGACCGGACGAGAAACTTGGGCACAGCCGACGACGTATACGAGTTGGCGCTGGGAAACTTCACGCGCACAATCGCGATTTCGCCGTGCCGGGCTACACCAACAGCCTGAACCAGGTCGTGATCACGGTGAACTACACCACGGGCCGTTTCAAGCGCCCGTACACGCTGACGACCTACGTTTCGGCATTCTAGAGCTGCCAGGAGCAAGGAATGAAGCGGCAAAAGGGATTTTCACTGCTTGAATTGCTGGTCTCGATGGCGATCGTGGTCACCGTGGTAGCCACCGCCATCGGCGCGCTGATGCAAGCGGAGCACGCGACCACGGCGGTGGCTTACGAGGCGAATACGCAGGAGAATCTGCGCGCAGGAATGCATTTCATGGTCCGGGACCTGACGCAGGCGGGCGAAGGAATTCCGCAGGGCGGGATCGAGCTGCCGTACACAGTCGCCTCGGCAATCAATCGCCCCGGCACCGGCACGATATTTCCCAACACCTACATCACGCTGCCGGCGATCACTCCGGGCTGGAAAGCCGGGCAGTTCGCGACATCCATCAATCCCACAACCAACGCGGTGCTGACCGGAATACAGACCGACATCATCAAATTCTTTACGCGGACAACGTGCTGCAGGATTCACCGGCAAGGAATACTATCTCTACAGCTATCCGGTCGTCCAGGCTGCGCCATCAGCTCCGGTTTGTGCAGGACGATCAATCCCCTACCGGCGCATCCGTCACACTGGCCGCCCGGCTGTTTCACAATGCCTGGAGCGCACGAACCCGATTACCACGGGCAACTTGATTATGTTCCACAACCAGAACGGCACGGCGCTTGAATACGTGACCAGTGTCGCCGGACAGACGATCAATTTCGCCGCCGGCGATCCCGCGGGCCTGAATCAAACGGGATAGCGAATGGAACGGTAGCGACGCTGGCTACCACACCGGGAATTTTCCGCCCACGACGATCACGCGGGTATGGATGGTGACTTATTACATTGACGTCGACCAATCCCCAGGACCCGCAACTGATCCGCCAGGTAAATTATCCGGGTTATCCTGCAGCCGCGCCGGTGAACCCGCCGCAGACGATCGCGGACGATATCGAAAATCTGGCGTTCAGCTACGACATCGACAGCTCGACCGATCCGGCGGGCACCTACGGAATCACCCCTTCACGACGGTCCGGGGAACGCTCGACAGCCGATTCTGCCGGACACGCCCGACGCAGATTCGCGCGGTCAACGTGTTTCTGGCTGGCAGGTCCGACAAATACTACACGGCAGACGAATACGCCGACAGTTCTTGCGCAATAATTTGAGCACGCAGGTGAGCATTCGCAGCCTCTCGTTCACGAACCAGTTCAATACGTCTTCGTCGTCCACGGCTCCGTAGACGTTGCAGGAATCGAGACACCGGATTTCATATGAGATTTCCAAGGAGATGCGCTGTGAGAACGCAAAGAGAAAAGGGCGTCGCACTGATAACCTCTCTGCTGGTTTTGATTCTGATATCCGCCATCGTCGTGCGGAATGTGCTGGATGGTGATGACGGACCAGCGGCTGGGCGGAAACAACCCGAGCCGCGAGGTCGCGTTTTACGGCGCCGAAGCCGGCATGGAAAAAATGACGACCGACGTGGCCAACAGTTTGCCACGTCGGGTTCGCTCACCGCCGCGAACATCGCGACCATCACCGCCACTCCCCCTACTGGTCTCACCGGCATAACGTACGTGAATCTGGCGGCGTCTTTCGACCTAAATCAGATTACTCCGGACGCCTTTGCAATCCGGTGTACAACCAACGCCACGATTTTGCCGCCCAGCCCGTACGCGGGGATGCAAGGTTTGATCACGCCTTTCACGCTGACGGTGGCCGCGCAGAATGCTGCGACGGGCGCGGAAGTGAAGCTGACCCGGCAAGTGCAGGCTGTAGCCATTCCCGTATTTCAGTTCGGCATTTATTCGGATTCGGATTTGTCGTTCTTCAACGGCCCTTCGTTTGGTTTTGGCGGGCGTACTCACACCAACGGGAATCTGTGGCTCGCTCCGAATGAGGTCCACTTTCATGGGTGAAAGGTAACGGTAGTGGGCCAGGTGATCCGCACGAATCTGGAGAACGGCTTCGCGGGAACTTCCGCGGGGCACATACGGCGGTGACGTCTCCATCGCTCTCTCGCCCGATCCTACGATGGCCAACGAGCCTGGAGCCGCGCCCTATACGAACGCTTCGTGGCGGCAGTTGGCATTCACCGAAGGCAGCGTCACTGGCAATAGCGTCTATGGCAACGTCAGCACCACCCTGAACAATCCCGAATGGACCGGGACGGTTGTGCCGGCTTACAAGGGCCAACTTGAGAACGGCGTGCCGGTTCTGAGCCTCACTTCGACCGCATTGGGTGGAATTACCACGCCGATTTCACTGGTTCGCCGCCCGGTGCCTGGCGAATTGGAGTCGGCGCCGGCCACATTCAGCCAGATTCTATTTTCCCAGGCCACATTGCGAATCCTGATTGACGACTATCCAACCCCGACGACCGTGCCCGGTTCGGCGGGTGCTTGCCATGACTGCTGACATGACGTTGCTAGACACCGTAACCGCAACGACGATCCTACCGATCTGGCTACGCTCGCGAAGTAGCGACATCGCCCCATCGGTGTGACGTCGCGCTGCCAGCTTGGTATACCGGCACGTACCCGCTTCCTGTGTCGGGAGCGGGGCGACGTACATTCCCAGCAACTCGACCAGTCGAACCGGGATACTGGATGATGAACGGATATCCGACCATCACCGGGTGCATCAAGATCGAATATCAGACGATTGCCCGGCGGCGCCTGGGTTGACTACACGCATGACGATACTGAACTTGGGACTCATCGGGCCGGAACATCAATCCGACGTATAGCGCAGCTGTCCCGTCGCCCCGCAACTCTGCCGGCTCTGTCCGGCGGCGGAGGTTGCCGCGCAAGGTCCGAGCGGCGGAGGCGTCGGGACGATCGCTTGCACGGATCCGAGCGCCGGCGCGATAATCCGCTTCGCGCGTGTGCGAGATAACCCATCCACCGGGACTGCACGGAAGTCCATGCGGGACGCCCGTCGCCGGAAGCCCTGCGACCGACTATTGGCCGAATGCGCTGTTCGACACGCGCGAAGGAATCAATCGCGCCAGCAGCAACACGGCGCCAATTACGGCGCAAGGCGTGATGTATTACGTCGAGCTGGACGCGAAGAACCTGGTGAACTGGTTCACCGCAAATCAGGGTGGGCTGGGGCTCGACAACAATACCGGCTACACCATTTATTTCTCGGACCGCCGCGGAGAACATGCGGACACAACCTCCGCCCCGAACGTGAAAACCGGGTCTTACGGATTTAACGACTTTGTGAACCCGAGCGATCCGAATAACGGGTGCCCCAACGGCGTGCTCGACGCCGGAGAAGACCTGGAAGGAGACGGAGTCTTTCGCACGTATGGCGGAACCGAAGTAGCTCCAGTGCCTGATCATCCCGGCTGACCTACATCCTGTAAACTCTGACCAGCGCCAACATGACGCCGAGCAATACCCACATGTGGAACGACGCGAGCCCGATACTTGGAAACTTGATAGGCGCCACCTACAAAGTCGGAGCGACAACCTATTCCGGCGGACTCTTCGCCAACTCGCTCTGCGCCGTGGCCAACTCGAACCGTCCGGACGTTACTTACGGCAACGCGCAGGAAGCGCGGGAAAATCCTCCCGTGTTTTTCCGCCGCGCGCTGAAAATCGTGGACGGCGCTTCGTTGACGATCGGCGACGTCGTGCAGCGGAACGGATGGACTGACGATCGTTTCGGAAAACCCGGTTTATATCCAAGGCGATTACAACGCGCCGGTGGACGATGGAACGTGGGGCGGCGTGAGCGTGGCGGCGGCAATCGAAGGCGACGCCGTGACGTTCTTATCCAACAACTGGAACGACGTGAACTCTTTCGCCTTTCCCATACAACGTAAACAACCGAGCGGCGACAGCCAACGGCGTACCGCGCCGCGATCATTTCCGGCAAGGGCATTCCGTTCCCGTCCGTTGCCGGCCAGGCGCAGGACTTCGGCACGGACGGCGGCGTGCACAACTTCCTGCGCTTCCTCGAAAACTGGGGCGTGGTTTGCCACTACCGAGGCTCGATGGTGAGCTTCTATTACAACCGGCAGGGGATTGGGACGTACAAGGGAACCGGCGTTTACAATCCGCCCAGCCCTCGCGATTACACGTTTGACACCAACTTCTCACTGGCGCCGGCTTGTCTGCCGCCGCGAACTCCGTCGTTGCGGTCGGTGAATACGATCGGGTTCTCGCAGGAGATTCTGCCGACCCAGTAGAAGCTTTCACTACCCCCGCAAGACGCTAGGCGGCTCCCGACGTTTGGGAGCCGCTTTTCTTTTGTGGAGCTTTTTTTGCGGATCATTGCGTCGCGGGCAGGATGCGGACGTTGAAATTTGTGTTCGCGGCGGGCGTTTGGCATGTGGGCGCGGCTGTGGCGGAGCAGAGGTCTGCTAGCGCGTCGCTGAAATCGCTGGGGAGCGCGAGGCCTACCAGCGGCTCGGCGTAGAGATTGTAATTGTGGCCTATGGGCAAGCGCTCGATGTCGAACGAGCCATCGAAATGCGTGGGCGGACTTGCGGGATCGCAGCTCCAGCCGGCGAGCGTCCCGGCGATCACGCTGCCGGTGTCCGCGTCCACGGCGACGACGTGCGCGCCCACGATGCCGGTGACGGATGCGCCTGTGGAGGGCGAGGGGAAGATGGCGAGCGCGAAGGGATTCGCGGGAAGCACGCGGCCGCGAATCGCGCCAACGTTGAGAGTGTCGTTCGGGTCGGGATATTGCGCGCGGATGCCGGTGCGATCGTCGTCGGCGAGGGGAGCGTCCGGGACCGTGAAGATGGGGCGGTCGCCGAGAAATTGTCCGGGAGGCGGCGCGAAGGGGAACATCATGGCGCGGATTACGGCGGAATGATCGAGGCCGAGCCAGTGGCCGAACTCGTGGATGAGCAGCGATTCCAGATCGTAGGCGCCCTGGCCCTGCGGAGTCGCGAGCGCGCCGGGCGTCGCGAAGGTGGCCTGGCCGTCATTGCGAAAAAGAGTGTCGGCGTCGAGGATTTGTCCTGCGAACGCGGCGGGAGCGGAGGAGCCGACGGTGGCGCCGGGGGCATTGGCAGTGATAGTGCGGGTGAAGGCCAGGACTCCGCTGGTGAAGCCGATGCTGGATTGGTTGAAGCAGATGGTGTTCAAGCCGTCCACATTGTTATCGGTGTCGTCGGTGCAGGAATTCGCGGCGGAGACTTGCGTGATTGGCGCGAGCAGGCCGGGATAGTTGTTGGAATTGAAGGTGGTGCCGGCGACGCTGGCCCATACCGCGAAGGAATCGGAAATGGTCTGCTGGATTTCGGCGGCCTGCGCGGGGGAATTTTGCTGCGCGATGGTGAGGATCGTCGGCGAGAGCAGCGTGGGGAGCGCGGTGCTCCAGCGGCGATTGAGCGGTGAGCTGAGCGAAAGATTCCAGCGGTTGGGTTGCGGGCATCCGCCGGATTGCGGGATCGTGGAGTCAACCGCGTAGGGAACTGAACCGGCTTCGGAAATTGACGACGGCGAAATTATGAGGATCACAAGCGCGGCGCAAGCTTTCTTCATTTTTTTTCACCTGTCGTCGAGGCAAGCGCGAATTTCACCTGGGCGCTGAAGGCCGCGACGGAAAGATTGCGGACGGCGGCGGATTCGAAGCGATGCGTCGCGGGATTGAACGCGTCGAAGGCTGCGGTGTCTTGCACTACGATTTCATCGCCAGTGCGCGCGTCGCGGTGAATGCGAAACGTTCCTTGCACCCAGCTGACGATCGAGAAATCGCCGCGCGGGGTGGGTTCGAGGAACAAGATCACTTGTTCGCCGGGATGGAAACGCGGAACTCCGGAGACGGTGGAAGTGAGGTCGCCCACCGAACCGCCCAGGAGGCGGACGGTTAGTTGCGCCGCCGCGCCCGGTGGCACGCCCTTCCAGGTTTCTTCGATGGCGAAACTCGTGAAGGTCCAGATTTCGCCGGCGTCCCAGGCCGTGGAATTTGCGAGGCAACGGGCGCGGACGATGAGCGGGGCGGTTTGCGCCATTTTGGCGAGCGACAAGCGCTCGAGCGTGGTGGCTTGGCACAGCGTGGCAGTGAAGAGCGCTGTGGCACCCACAACTGCGATCGCAGCTGCTGCCACTGCCGATGCTGTGAATCGCGCTGGTTTGTGCGTTCGCATTTCATTTCACCTCGAGCATTCCGGTGGCCGTCCCGCGGTCGTTGTTCAGAGTGGTGATGAAAAGCGTGCGGACGCCGGGAAGAGTTGTGCTGCTGAGCTGCAGGTCGAGTTCGATCGTGTTGGGAAAAAGCCCGTTGATGGCGGAGGCTGTGACGGGGAGATCGCTGCCCGCGGGCGCGCCGCCTGCGCCGCTGAAGGAATACGTGAATGTGGGATCGAGCCCGTTGCCGTGGATGCAGAGGCTGACGGTCGAAGTGCCGGACGCGGGCCGCGCGATCGTGAGCGGCGAGCCTTGAATGCCGCAATTATCGCCGCCGGTGAGAAGGCCGATGGTGTCTACGTTGATCGGTGCGGACGCGGCTGCGGTGGTTGGCTCGGGCACGGTGATCACGATGGAGGCGGCCGATGGCTGCGCGGTGGAGAGCGCGAGCGCGGCGACCGACGAGTCGAATGGAATGATTACGAATGGAACTGGGTTTGAGAGCGTGCCGCTCGGCCCGGGATTTTGCACTTGCACGGTGAGAGTTGCGGCGGTTTGCACGTCCGAGGGATTCAGCGCCGTGGCGCACGCCGAGCTGGTGGGGCAGCTGGTGCCGCGGGGCGTGCCGTTGAGCAGGATGGTGGAAGCGGCGCCGCCGCTGCCGGCGACGAAATTCAAGCCGTGCACGGCTAGCGGAAAGCTTTCGACCGCTCCGGACAAGACGCTGGATGGCAGGATTTGATTGATGACGATGCCGCTGGTGATGGCGATTGCCGCAGTGGCGGATTTGGTGGGGTCTGCTTGGCTCGTGGCGATCACCGAGACGGCGTTCGGCGACGGGGCTGCTGTGGGCGCGTTGTAGAGGCCGCCAACGCTGATCGTGCCGCACGCTGTGCCGGAACAACCCTGGCCTGCTACGCCGCTTTGCAGCGTCCAGTTGACATTGGTATTGGCCGAGCCTGTGACCGTTGCGAAAAATTGTTGCGTCGAAGGCTCGCAACTAGACGGAACGACGAACGCATAATTCGGCGAGATCGTGACGGCGACGGGGCCGGCTGTTCCCGTGATGGAAATTGTGGCGGAGGCGCCCTTCGAGGGGTCGGCGCTGCTGATGGCGGTTACGGTGACGGGGTTCGGCGCGGGCACTGCGGCCGGTGCCAGGTAATCGATGCTAGCGGAGCTGGGAGTTGCTGGCGGCTGGCACGGACTTGAAGCGTGCTGGCAGATTTGGCCTGCGGTGGCGTTTCCGTTGGCGATGCCGTTTACCGTCCACGTGACCGTTGAATCCGTCGTGTTGGCTACTGTCGGCGTGAGAGTGATGCGCTGACCCGTCGCGACGGATGCTGACGGGGGCGAGACACTTACCGTGACGCTGCTTACGATTGTGACGGTTGCGGATGCAACCAGCGCGCCGGCGGTGGCATGAATGATCGCGGGATTTGTCGTTGGGAGGCCGGCGGGAGCGGTATAGGTCGCCGTGGTGGAACTGGTGGCGGTGATCGTGCCGCTTGCGGAGTTGCCACCCGGAATTCCGTTCACGTCCCAGACGATCGTCGCGCTATTGGCGGCACAGAATGACGCCGTGAAAGTTTGCGCGCTGCTCAGTGCGACGCTGGCCGTCGAGGGCGCGATAGATATCGGATTCGCGCACGTGATGGTGACGACAGCGCTGCCTGATTTGGTCGGATCCGTTGTGCTGGTGGCCGCGACGGTCACTGAAGCGGGGGACGGAATCAAGCTGGGCGCAGTATAGATTGCGCTGCTGGCGCTGTTCGCGACGATCGTGCCGAGAGTCGCGTTGCCGCCCGCGATGCCGTTGACGCTCCAGGTAACGCCGGAAGAGGCGATGCCGGAAATGGTAACGGTGAAAACTTGCGCGCCTCCCGTGGGCACGTTGGCGCTGGGCGGCGCGACGGATACTGCGATGCTGCTCTGCAACAGCGTTATTGCTGCGGATCCGCTTGCCTGCGGATCGGCCTGGCTGACGGCGGTGACGGTGACGGTCGCGGGGTTGGGCAACGTTGCCGGCGCGGTGTAAAGACCTGAGGGCGACACGGTGCCCGAAGTCGAATTACCTTCGGCGAGGCCGTTTACTCTCCAGGAGACCGCGCCGTTCGAGGCGCCAGTTACGCTCGCTTGAAATTGCTGCGATTGGCCCAGCGCTACGTTCGCGGTCGCCGGTTGAACCGTTACACTTACGTTGTGATTCGGCGGACTGCCGGCGTATCCACAACCGCCTAGCAGAAACGCCAATAAAAGAGATGTCCTCGCGCCGCTAAGCGCGATGCGATGCCGAGTGACGCCTTGCGCGGCACTGCGCCGCGCAGTGGACGAAAGTGCGGTGTGCGTATCTGCGATCACGCCGGAGCTTGTCATAGCTGCTGGTGATGAGGGCACGCGCTGTGCCATAGCGGAGCAGGATTCTTCAGAGTGTTGCAGCCGCGCTACACGAGAGTGGTTGCGCGAAGTCTTTCAGCAACGCCAGCTAGAGCAGGCAGTTACAAAGGGCGCGAGATTTGGCGCGAAGGCCGCGGCGCGGAAAGAGCGCGGAGCGTCGGAAAAGACGAATGCTGTCGAGTCCCGCAATGGCACGCGGATGCAGCAACTAAATCCAAATCGGGAGACGCCTTGCGCGCGGAGTGCGGTCTTGGTCGGCAATTCTGCGAAGCGGAACGCCGAGATTGACAGCGGCACGCAGCAGTCGAATAATGCCGCCATGGCGAAACCCGAGACCGTGCGACGAATCAAAAGCTATTCGGCAGCGAGCGGCTACGTTTATCAATATCAATTTCAGGATGCGCACCCGGCGCAACGCGACGCCGCGCACGGGAACGAGTTCGTTTACTACGTTTCGGCGGACCGTAAGACGATGTTTCCTATTCGCATCTTCGTGGTGCAGGAAGCGCTGGAGAAGTGGACGAAGCAAACGGGCCGCGCGCTGACCGGAACCGAAGAATACGCCATCGCGAAAATGCGACTATTTCAGGCACTCGATGATGTTGCGGACTTTGCGGCGTCTCGGCCGGAGTTGACGGTGGACGATTCGAATATACAAGCGCTGATCGATCGCCTGGACCTGTAAAGACTCCGGAAGAATCGCGACGCGCGAAGCCGCCGCACGTCGCGGCCGCGGCAATGAACTATGGATTTGCCAGAATCGCTTGCAGCGCCGGATTGCAGCGATTCGTGACGGAATTTGTAGCCGCTGGCGAGTAGCTTTTCGGGTTGGACGCGTTGGCTTGCGAGCAGCAGCGCGTCGGCCATTTGGCCGAGGGCCAGACGCAGCGCGATTGCCGGGGCAGGAAAAATCGCGGGTCGATGCAGCACGTCGGCTATCACGCGCGTGAATTCTGCGTTTTGTACGGGCTGGGGTGCGACGACGTTGACCGGTCCGTGCATTTTTTCATCAGCGATTGCTGTGCGCAGGATCTGCACGACATCTTCCAGAGCGATCCAAGACATCCACTGCTTGCCGCTGCCCAGGCGTCCGCCGACTCCCAGCTTGAATGGCGTCAGCATGCGCGGCAGCGCGCCGCCTTGCGTTGCCAGCACCACGCCGAAGCGCGCCATTACCGTGCGAACGCCGCGTGCGGCAGCGCGCGCGGCTTCGCCTTCCCAGGCGCGGCAGACAATCGCGAGGAAATCGTTGCCGTAGCCGCTCGATTCGGTAAGTAATTCATCGCCGCGATTGCCGTAGTAGCCGATCGCCGAAGCACAAACAAAAACGCGCGGCGGCTGTTTCAGGCGTTCGAGCGAATCCACCAGAACGCGCGTGGAATCGACGCGGCTGCTGCGAAGCTCTTTCTTGCGGTTGTCCGTCCAGCGTCCATCGGAAATACTCGCCCCGCTCAAATGGACGATGGCGTCGTAACCCTCGAGGGCCGGGACGTCCACGGTGGCTCGGGAAGGATCCCAGCGCACGTCACCGGGAGCCGGTGTGCCGCCTGGACGCACGAAATGAAAGACGGAGTGGCCATCGGTGCGCAGCGATTTAGCGAGCGCTGATCCGACCAGACCCGAACCTCCCGAAATCAGCACTTTCATCAGAATCCCTCGTGAGCCGGATACATGGGGCTGTACTGTTCAACTACCGTACGGTGCAAGTCAGAGCACGTCAAGGTGTCTCATAGGTTCGCGAACCGTGAAAGATGCGGCGCGCGCCCCGCTGTTATAGAATTCGCAGTTTCGCAGTGAGGTGAGAATGACTTATGCGATGTATCGGACCGGCGCGGCTCTTGTGGTGGCGGCCGCATTGCTTTTTCCGTCGGCAATTTCGGTTGGCGCGCAAGAAGATCACGGCATCGCTGGCTTTGCAGCCGCGCACGTGCAAGCGGAGCAGGAGCGCGAGCAGAAGCTGCGGGCGATTCCGGATGCGGCGCATGCCGAAAGCAACCTGCGGCGAATTACCAGCGAGCCGCACCTGGCAGGCACCGAAGCGAGCCATCGCCTGGCTGAATGGCTGCGCGATCAGTACCGCAGCTATGGTTTCGACGCGGACATCGTGAGCTACAGCGTGTGGCTTCCGCAGGCGCGCGAAGTGAAACTGGAACTCACGGCGCCAAAACCGGTTGCGCTCGGAACGCCCGAGCAGCCGTATCCAGTTGACCAGGACACGTACAACAAGAACGCTGTTATGGCCTTCAACATTTATGCGCCCTCGGCGGACGTGACTGCCCCGGTGATCTACGTGAATTACGGAACGCAAGAAGACTATCAAGAGCTGGAAACGATGGGCATCAGCGTCGCGGGAAAGATTGCGATTGCACGCTATGGCCGCTGCTATCGCGGGATCAAGACCAAGCTCGCCGAAGAGCACAAGGCTGTAGGACTAATTCTCTATTCTGATCCGCAGGATGACGGGTATTTTCAGGGCGATGTGTTTCCGCGGGGGCCGTGGCGTCCGATGAGCGGCATTCAGCGCGGTTCGGTGCAATACACGGAAATTTATCCAGGCGATCCTTTGACGCCGGGAGTGGCTGCAACGCCGGACGCGAAGCGCCTGGCGCCTGCTGATGCGAAGAGCTTGCCGCACATTCCCACCATGCCGATCAACGCGCAAGACGCCGCGGTGATTCTGGGCAGTCTCGACGGCCCGCACGTAGCGCGGGGCTGGCAGGGGGCGCTGCCGTTCACGTATCACGTTGGGCCCGGTGGCGCAGTGGCGCATATGAAGCTGGTGATGGATTACCAGCAGCGTCCGATTTACGACGTGATCGCGAAGCTGCGCGGGACGGATGATAGCGAATGGGTTGTGCTGGGCAATCATCACGACGCGTGGGTGTATGGCGCAGTAGACCCTGGAAGCGGCACCGCGACGATGCTGGAGACGGCGCGCGCGTTGGGCTCGCTGGCGCGAACCGGCTGGAAGCCGCGTCGCACGATTGTGATGTGCGAATGGGATGGCGAAGAGCCGGGGCTGATCGGTTCAACGGAATGGGTGGAAGCGAATCGCGCGGAGCTGCAAGCCAAGGCGGTGGTGTATATCAACACTGACGTTGGGGTTGCCGGGCCGAATTTCACGGCGTCCGCGACGCCGTCTCTGGACGATGTGATCCGTGACGCCGCGCGTTCCGTGCCGGGACCGAACGGTACGGGAAGCGTGTACGAAGCATGGCTCGAACACGCCAAGCGCGGAGAAAAGCAGCTGAGTGGCATCGCGCGCACACAGGCTACGCTGGAAAATCCGGGGCAAGCTCCGGTGGATGCGCTCGGAGCAGGCTCGGACTTTTGTCCGTTTCTCGATTTCGCGGGAATTCCGTCCATTGATACGGGATTTGTGGGTGACTACGGCGTGTACCACTCGCTCTACGATGATTTCTTCTGGATGAAATCATTTGGCGACCCGACGTTCGAGTATCACGCGACTTTGGCAAAGGTGCTGGGCACGATGGCATTGCGTCTGGACGAAGCCGATGTGTTGCCGTTTGATTATGCGGCGTATGCCGCGGCGATTTCGCGCGTGACGAACGACCTGGTTTCGCGCGCCAGCCAACTGGGAATGCAAAGCGCTTCGCTGCAAGCGATTTCGGACGCGTCCGGGCGTTTGACGGCTTCCGCGACGCGCGCGTCGCACACGCTGCAACACGTGGACTTCGCTTCGTTCGACGCCGCAAAGCAGGACCAGATCAATCATGAGCTGGCGTCGGTCGAGCAGGCGCTGCTCGCGCCAGAGGGCCTGGTTGGCCGCCCGTGGTACAAGCACACTATTTACGCGCCGGGAAGTTACGCGGGATACGCGGCGGAAGTGTTGCCGGGAGTGAATGAAGCGCTGGACCGGGACGATGCGGTCGTGTTTCAGCAAGAGGGCGCTTCGCTGGCGGCGGCTTTGCTGCGCGCTTCCGCGCGGCTCGATGAGATTACGAAGCTCGCGGAATCGAAGTAATCGCATGGATATTGGCTGCGGAACGAGTTTCGCGTTTGGGTGTGCCGGCGCGGTAGAATGAAGAATATGCGTGTGCGCGTGCTTTTCTTTGGCCAACTGAAAGAAATCGTGGGGCTTGCGCAGGAGGATGCTGAGCTTTCCGAAGGCGCCCGCGTGGAAGACCTCTTTGAGCGGTATGGCCGGCGCTTTCCGAAGCTTGCCGAGTTTCGGCCTTCGGTGGCGGCATCGCTGAACCAGGAATATGCAGAGTGGCGCGCGCCGCTTGCGGCAGGGGACGAAGTGGCGTTTTTGCCTCCGGTAAGCGGAGGCCAGCAGGCTGCGGTGGCCGAGGATATTTTTCTGCTGGTGCGCGAAGCGATTCGGCCGCGCGAACTGGTCGAAGGTTTGAAAGCGCCGGAAGATGGCGCGGTGGTGGTGTTCGACGGGTTCGTCCGCAACAACTTCAAGGGCCGCCAGACCCTTTATTTGGAATACGAAGCCTACGAGCCCATGGCGTATGCGAAAATGCGCGCGATTGGCGCGGATATTCGCGAGAAATTTTCAGTTCACCGCATCGCCATCGTGCACCGCCTGGGCCGCCTGGAGATCGGCGAGACGAGCGTCCTGATCGCGGTCAGTTCGGCGCATCGGGCGGCTGCGTTTGACGCTTCCCGCTACGCCATAGACACCCTGAAGCGCACCGTGCCTATCTGGAAGAAGGAATTCTTCGCAGAGGGCGCCGTGTGGGCCGAAGGCGAATCGTTGCCCCAGAAAGCCATTTCCGGCTTGGATGAATCTACCTCCTAGATGAAACTAGCGATCGTTGTGCTTTGCGCCGTCATGCTGGCTGGCATGGCCGGGTTAGCCGAAGCGGTAGCAGCCCGAAAGCCGCAGGAGGACAAGCAAAGGCAAAAAGGGACGATCCGCGTCCAGACGGACCTGGTGAGCATTCTGGCGAGCGTCACGGATGCCAAAGGCGAGCCGGTGATCGGCCTGGCGCAGGGCGCGTTTCAGGTTTTCGAAGAGGGAGCGGAGCAGAAGATTGTGCGCTTCGAGCCGCAGACGAATCGCCCCCTCGATCTGGCGCTAATGGTGGATACCAGCGGCTCGGCGGCGATTGAATTGAAAATCGAGCGCGATGCCGCCGCGCATTTTGTGGACGAAGTGGTGCGCCCCGGGGATAGGCTGGCGGTATTTTCTTTTACCAGCGACGTGATCCAGTTGAGCAATTTCTCGGACGATACGAAGGTGCTGGAGGCCGCGGTGCGTCGCGTGGACCTCGGCGCAGACATGGGGACTTCGCTTTACGATGCGGTGGTGTTGGGTTCGCAGTCGGTGCGGCGGCAGGGAGCGGACCGTCGGCGCGCCGTGGTGATCATCACGGACGCGGGCGAAACCACGAGCGTTTCGAAATTCGAAGATACGCGACGGGCGGCGATCGCTTCGGACACGTTGCTTTACACCGTGGTGGTGCGGCCGATGAAATCGAATGGCGGCTGGAATACGGCGGGCGAACACGCCATCGAGACGATCACGGACAGCACGGGCGGCGCCATGTACTATCCTACGGACCTCAACGAACTGACCGCAATATTCGATCGCATCAACCAGGAACTGCGCACGCAGTACTTGCTGAGCTACTATCCCAATCCCACGCCGCCGCCGGGGAGTTCGCGGCATGTAGCGGTGAAAGTGAATACGGGAGACAATGTGCGATCTCGCACGGAATATCTGACCGCCGGAGTGGCGCGATAAACGCATGAACAAATTTCTCGAAGTGGCGTTGGAGGCGGCGCGCGAAGCGGGGGCGGTGCTGCTGAGCGAGCACAGCCGACCGCAGAAAATTTCGTACAAGGGCGAAGTGGATTTGGTGACGGAGACGGACAAGCGCTCCGAAGCGATTGTGGTGGGACGGTTGCGGCGCGAATTTCCCGATCATCGGATTGTGGCGGAAGAAGGCTCGGGCGGCGCGGCGGGTGCTTCGCGTTACGAATGGCACGTGGACCCTTTGGATGGCACTACGAATTTTGCGCACGGTTATCCGTGTTTCGCTGTTTCAATCGCGCTGCTGGAAGATGGGCAGCCGCTGGTGGGAGTGGTTTTCAATCCGGTGAGCAATGAGCTTTTTTCCGCGGCGCGGGGTGCCGGGGCTTTTCTGAACGAGAAGCCGATTCGGGTTTCGAAGATGGAGAAGCTGGCTACCTCGTTGGTTTCCACTGGTTTCCCGACGCACAATCGCGCTGCTAATTTGAACATTCACTACTATTGGCGACTGACTTTGCGTTCGCATGGCGTGCGGCGAGATGGCTCGGCGGCCTTGGATTTGTGTTCGGTGGCGTGCGGCAGGTTCGATGCGTTTTGGGAATTTGGGTTGAATTCGTGGGATACGGCCGCGGGGATCTTGATGATTACCGAGGCTGGTGGCAAGGTGACCGATTTGCGCGGCGGGGCGTATCGTCCTGGCGGTCCGGATTTGCTGGTGAGCAACGGGCTTATTCATGGCGAGATGCAAGCGATGATGGCGGAAGTTGCGGCGAATGCTGGCAAGATTTAGGGGCTGGGATTCAGCGCCGCTCGTTGCGTATATGGAGTGCGGCGGCGTGCCGCCGCTTTCGTGGTGTAATCAGCACTACAAGATCAAGCTTGGCGAGGCGCGCCTCGCCTAGAGCGTTTTTTCGCCGGTGTCGAATTCGCGCAAAAGCGGCGGCTCGCCGCCGCACTCCACACGAATCGCGCCCTTGTGAAACTGGCGCTTGGTTCGTTCGTCCGTCTACTCGCTGCATCGTCCGCTCGATGAAAACTTTCTAACTTGCTTGGCGCAGAATGATTGACGCCTGCTTGACGCGATGCTAGCTTGGCGCATCCTTTCAGATGCGTGCCGTTGACCTTATTCGCAAGAAACGCGATGCCGCGGAGCTTTCCCGCGAAGAAATCGAATTCCTCATTTCTGGTACGACGCACGAACGCATTCCGGACTACCAAATCGCGGCATTTCTGATGGCCGTGGTGTGGCGCGGGATGACGCGAGCGGAGCTTGCGGCATTGACCGAAGCGATGCTGCATTCGGGCTCGGTGCTTGATTGGTCCGCTTTGCCCGCTGCGAAAGTGGATAAGCATTCGACGGGTGGCGTCGGCGACAAAACTTCGCTGGTGATTGCACCGATCGTTGCGGCTGCTGGACTCTACGTGCCCATGATCAGCGGGCGCGGCCTCGGCCACACGGGCGGCACGCTCGATAAGCTCGAATCCATTCCCGGCTTCAACGTGAATTTGCGGCTTGATGAGTTTCGCCGCGTGCTGGAATCGTGCCGCTGCGCGCTGATCGGGCAAACGCCGGAGATCGCGCCGGCGGACAAAAAGCTCTACGCGCTACGCGACGTGACGGCGACCGTCGAAAGCCCCTACCTAATTACCGGCTCGATCATGAGCAAGAAAATGGCGGAAGGAATTGATGCACTGGTGCTGGATGTGAAGACCGGCGACGGTGCGTTCATGAAGAAGCAGGAAGACGCCGAATATCTTGCCGCGCTGATGGTGGAAACCGGCACGCGCATGGGGAAAAAAGTGGTCGCACTGATCACTGACATGGAGCAGCCGCTCGGGCGCAAAGTCGGAAATGCGTTGGAAGTGGAGGAATGCGTTGAAATTTTAGATGGAAAAGGTCCCGAGGACTTGCGGGAATTGTGCCTGGAGCTTTCGGCGTGGATGTTTCGGTTGGGTGGCAGCGTGAAATCTGTTGCGGAGGGGCGCGAGCTCGCGGCGGAAATGATTGATTCGGGGCGCGCGCGTGATACATTCCGCGAGGTCGTTCGCTTGCAAGGCGGCGATGCGCGGATCGTGGACGATCCGGGCCGTTTGCCACGCGCACGGCACACGGCGCGAGTGGACGCACCGCGCGCGGGTTACGTCACCGCGATTCACTGCGAAAACGTGGGCGTCGCGAGCATGTTGCTGGGCGGCGGCCGAGAGAAAAAAGAAGATTCGGTGGACCCGAGCGTGGGCCTGGTGCTCGAAAAGAAAATCGGCGACGCGGTCACGGCCGGCGAAAATCTCTGCACCGTGCACTACAACCTGGATTCGCGGCTGGTTCACGCGATGGGATTGCTTTCGCAAAGCTTTGAAATTGGAGACCACGCGCGGCCGACCGCGCCGCTGGTGCGCAAGATCATCGGTGCGGGAGAAATGGCTTAGAGCTGGATTGTCGTTAAAGGAGGCTCCTTCGCATGCATCGCCTGGTAGGCGTCCTGGGAATGATGACGATGATGGCGCTCGCCTATATTTTTTCGACGAATCGCCGCGCGATTCGCGGGAAGACGGTGGCGTGGGGGCTGGGGCTGCAGATCGTTTTCGCGTTCCTGGTGATGCGTTGGGAATTCGGCCGGCTGGTTTTTCAGAAAGCCGGCGCTGGCGTGAATTGGGTTCTGGATTTCGCGTTCAAGGGATCGGAGTTTGTGTTTGGCGATTTGGGCAAGAAGGGTTCGCCGATGGGTTTCTATCTGGCGTTCCAGGTTCTGCCGACGATTATTTTTATCGCGGCCGTTTTCGCGCTGCTCTACTACTTGGGAGTGATGCAATTCATCATCAAACAAGCCGCGAAAGTGATGACAGGGCTGATGGGCGCGAGCGGCGCGGAATCGTTGAACGTAGCCGCCAGCATTTTCATGGGGCAGACGGAAGCACCCTTGACTATCCGGCCGTTTCTGCCGGAAGTGACGCAGTCGGAATTGATGACGATCATGACGAGCGGCATGGCGCATGTCTCCGGCGGAATCATGGCGGCGTACATCGCCTATGGCATCGAAGCTAAACATTTGCTGGCGGCGGTGATCATGACCGCGCCCGGAACGATTCTGCTGTCGAAAATGCTGGTGCCGGAGACGGAAGTGCCGGTGACTTCGGGCAGGGTGGAGATGGCTCCGCTCGAGCGCGATACAAATGCACTGGGCGCGATTTCGCGCGGCACGATTGATGGGCTGAATCTTGCAGTGAACGTCGGCGCTATGTTGATCACCTTCATCGCGCTGATCTACCTTGTTGATGGCGTATTCGGGCTGGTCCACAACGGGCTGGCGCACTTGGGCGTCGGCTGGTTTCCTTCGAGTGTCGAGCAGATTTTCGGTTGGCTCTTTTCGCCCATTGCGTGGGTGATCGGCATTCCCTGGCACGATTGCCACACGATCGGTAATCTTTTGGGTTTGCGCATGGTGACGAACGAGTTGGTAGCGTTCCAGAGACTGGGGCCGATGAAAGACACGTTGGATCCTCGTTCGTTTACGATTGCGACGTTTGCGCTGTGCGGCTTCGCGAATTTCAGTTCGATCGGAATTCAGATTGGCGGGATTGGCGCGCTGGCACCGAATAAGAAAGCCGATCTTGCGCGGCTGGGGATTCGCGCGATGGCGGCGGGAACGATGGCAAATTTGATGTCGGCTTCGATTGTGGGGATCATGCTGCGATGAGCGCCGCTCGCTCGAAGTCTTCCGTCGTCGCGAAATCTGGCTTTCGTGATCCTGAATTTGCGCGGGCTGAGCGTGCCGCGAAGTTCATTCTGGCGAAGACGAAGTTGCGGCCGAAAATTGCGCTCGTACTGGGTTCCGGGTTGGGCGCTTTCGCTGACGAACTCACGGATGCAACGCGCATCCCGTACGAAAAGATTCCGGGATTTCCGCGCTCGACCGCCATCGGACATGCGGGTCGGCTGGTGATTGGCAAAGCGGGTAACGTAGTTATGGCGGCGATGCAGGGACGCGTACATTTTTACGAGGGCTACACTGCGCAGCAGGTCGTGTTTCCGATGCGTGTTTTCGGGCGCATGGGAATTCGTTCGGCGATTCTGACGAACGCGGCGGGCGGCATCAACTTGGAGTTCAAACAGGGCGCGCTGGTGGTGATTCGCGATCACATCAATTTGCAAGGCATCAATCCGCTGATTGGACCGAACGACGAGCGCTTCGGTCTGCGTTTTTCGGATATGACGACGGCGTATTGGAAGCCGTATCGCGAAGCTGCGCTTGCAGAAGCAAAGCGTTTGGGAATTGAGGTTTCGGAAGGCGTCTACGCCGCGCTTTCCGGGCCGAGCTACGAAACGCCCGCGGAAATTCGTTATTTGCGCACGATTGGAGCCGATTTGGTGGGCATGTCCACTGTGCCGGAAGTGATTGTGGCGCGGCACATGGGAATCCGCGTGCTGGGAATTTCCTGCGTGACAAATATGGCGGCAGGCATTCTGGATCAGCCGATCAATCATTTGGAAGTGCTAGAAACCGGCGAGAGAGTGAAGGGGCAGTTCATCGCGTTGTTGCGAGCGGTGTTGCCGCGCATCGCAAGCGACAACGACTGAAGAAAGCGAAGGTTGACGTGAGCGAATACGATGCACTGATTACGGCCGCCAAACAGGCTCGCGAAAACGCCTACGCGCCTTTTTCGAATTTTCGCGTGGGCGCGGCGGTGCGCGCGAATTCCGGGCGCATCCACACGGGCTGCAACGTCGAAAATGCCACGCTGGGCCTCACCTGTTGCGCGGAGCGCGTGGCTATATTCAAAGCCGTGTCGGAAGGCGAGCGCGGGTTCGATGCGATCGCGGTGGTCACCGACGTGGACCGCTTGACTCCGCCATGCGGCGCTTGCCGCCAGATCATCTGGGAGTTTTGCGGCGACGTGCCGGTGGTGTTGGCGAACTTAAAAGGCAAAGTAGAGGAAGAGACCGCGGGAAAATTGCTGCGCGCCCGTTTGATTCTTCTTTTCTGTAGTGTTTTCGAAAATCACCACAGATAAACACAGATAACGTCAAAAGGTTGAAGTGGAAAGAAAAAACGGGAAAGGGAAGAGAAGCACCAGACGTTGAGAGGTATTAGAATTTCGCTATCCCGATGTCTTTAATGTCCCTCACCCGGAAGCTACGTCCAGAAAAGGAATCGTGATTTGAAACAGCCAATTTTGCGAACCTGTACCTCATCTTTCCCTTTTTCCATCAATTGGTTTCATCTGTGTTTATCTGTGTTCATCTGTGGTGCCGTTTGCCTTCAGCTGGTAGCGCCGGCAACCGCGAAAGAGAAAGCTGATCTGCTGGTCACCGGCGGGACTGTGGTGACGATGGATGCGCAGCGCCGCGTGATCGAAGACGGGGCTGTGGCGGTCGTGGGCGATTCGATCGTGGCGGTCGGCACGAGCGCCGAAATCGAAGGCAAGTACGAGGCCGGGAAAACGATTGATGCGCACGGTGCGATTGTGATGCCGGGGCTGATCAACGGGCACGCCCATGCCGCGATGAGCCTTTTTCGCGGGATTGCGGATGATTTGTCACTTGATGATTGGCTGCACAAATATATTTTTCCGGCCGAGGCGCGCAACGTTACCGAGGATTTTGTAGCGTGGGGCACGCGCCTGGGGATATTGGAGATGCTGCGCGGCGGGATCACCACGTACGCGGACATGTACTACTTCGAAGACGCCGTCGCTCGCGTAACCAAGGAAGCGGGGATGCGCGGCGTGCTGGGCGAGACGATCATTGATTTTCCCGCGCCGGACAACAAAACGGTGCCGCAAGCGCTGGAATACACGCAAAAGTACCTCGATCACTGGAAGGGCGATGCGCTGATCGTCGCGGCGGTGGCGCCCCATTCGATGTACACGTGTTCGGAGAAGACTTTGCAGGATGCGGCGGCGCTCGCGCGCCGCAATCACGCGCCGATTTTGATTCACATCGCCGAGGCGCCGTTCGAGCTGGAGCAAAGCCGCAACAAGTACGGGCTGACGCCGGTGGCGTATCTCGCGCGCGCGGGCGTGCTCGGGCCCGACGTCGTCGGCGCGCACTGCATCTGGGTGGACCACGCGGATATCGCCACGCTCGCGCATTTTGGCGTGGGTTGCATTCACAATCCGTCGAGCAATATGAAGACAGCGGCGGGCGTGATGCCCGTGTCGAGATGCTCGCGGCGGGCGAAGCGATCGGCCTCGCGACCGATGGCGCGGCCAGCAACAACGATCTGGACCTGTTCGAGGAAATGGATCTTGCGGCGAAGCTGCAAAAGATTGACAGGATGGATTCTCGCGCGTTGCCCGCGGAGCAGGTGGTCGAGATGGCGACGATCACCGGCGCTCGCGCGCTGCACCTCGAGAAAGCAGATTGGATCACTGGAAGCGGGCAAGAAAGCCGATCTGATTCTGGTGGACACTACCGCGCCCCACGCGACGCCGATGTACAACGTCTATTCGCAACTGGTGTATGCGTTGAAAGCGAGCGACGTGAAAACCGTCATCATCGGCGGCAAGATCGTGATGCAAGACCGCCAGATGCTGACGTTGAACGAGAAGGAAATTCTGGCAAAGGCCCAGGAGTACAAGAAGCAGATTGCAGCATCGCTCGTAAATCCCGCCGCGAATTAAATCTCGCCGAAGCCGCTAGAATCACAGAAATCCTGACTGCAATCGCTGCTCGAGGCCGGGCGGCGTTGCGTTGGCGCACGAGTTTTTGCGCCGAACAGCGCAGCGTCTCCGGAATATTTTTGTTCGTGGTGAGCGATTCAGATCGGTGGCGTCAGCCGGGGCAGAAGATGCAACGTGACGTCCAGCGGCGCCTTGGGATTGTTGATGAGGTTTCTCGCGACTGCGTAGTTTTTCATGAAGATGCGGTCATGGCGATGCTGCGGAGGATTTCCTGCGAAAGGTTGGCCATGGCCGCGAAATTTTCGATCTCCGTATCGGTGAGCCGCGGCGACTGCAGCACGCCGCGCTGCACGATCTTGTTGGTATCGCGGATCAAGAGCATGCGCTCCTCGCGGCCGCCTTTGACGGCGAGCTGGATGCGCTGAACGATATTCATCTGGGAGAGGCGTTGCAGCAGGGTTCTCCGTTTCTTGACGTCGGGTTCCGCCTCGGCCGCGGCTTCTTCGATTTCGCTATCTTTGAGCACCGCGTTGGTTTCGAATTCCGCGAGAAGCTCTTTTTGTTCCGGCGTAGCGGCTTCCGAATAGGCCAGCGCTGAGCTGAGCGGCGGATAGGAAGTGAGCCGGTCGAGATTATCGAGCAAGGTCTGGATTCCGGCGCTGGTCAGTTGCTGGAAACGCGCGTGACGAATTCGGCTGGGCAAGATGCATTGGCGGCCAGCGCATCGGCCACTGCGGACGTTCGCCCAGATTATCGGCGCAAAATTCGAAGAAGCGCGGGTCCGCATCGCGGACGAGTCAGCACGGCGAGAAATGATTCCATCGGTTGGTTCAAGATCGCAGCATGCGCGCGTTCCGCGATTGTCGGATCGGAATCGGAGGCCAGGATCGCAAGGAGTTCGGTGCGGTCCTCCGGGCAACCGGGATGCCGGCCGAGCAGACGGCGAGTTTTTGTTCGGGCCTGGCGTGGCCGGAACGTATCTCGTCGCGAAGTTCGGCGCTAATGGGAGGCTCCGTTCGGGGGAGAGCTCGCAGGAACTTGAGAGCCCGAAACTACGGATAAGTCTGCGCTCGGCGGCTGCGGCGCGGCGGAATTCGGTCCGGTGATGGTCACGGGTGCCGCGGAGGAAGCTCGCGCGGGGAC
>CAWIAM010000009.1:0-23972 GCA_963834215.1 uncultured Acidobacteriota bacterium
TACGACCCGCGCGACGGCCATCCCATCAACAATAATTTCGCGGATTATATCGTCGCGGTGAACGCTGACATCCCGGAGATGGATTGCATCTTTCTGAAGTATCCGGACCTGGTGCTGAATGAATACGGCGCGCGCGGGGTGGGAGAAATTGGCCTCACCGGCGTGGCGTCGGCGCTCGCCGCTGCAACGTATCACGCCATCGGCGTGCGCGTACGCGATCTTCCCATACGAATCGAAAATCTGCTGGTGTAAATCCCGTTCTAGTCAATTTTTGTCACTGCATAGACCTCGCATTATGAACGTTAGCTAGCGTTTACCGACTCGGGGAGTACTGCTGCATCTCGTAGTTCACGCTCTTTCCCCATTCGTATAATTGTGTGAACCAAGGCGAGCCTTCACTGGCTTCCGAAAATTTGTGAGAAACCTTCCGCGAGTAGCGGTGTTAGATACGGTAAGGATTTGGCGCATTCCGAAGTTGGGGCGCTACTTTAAAACTAAAAAATTGCCGGCCCAGAGAACCAAATCTAGGGAGGAATTTGCGATGCGTAAGCAGAATTATGTTCGAGCACTCGTTCTCGGTATTTTCCTGGCAGCAGGATCCTTTGCAGTTGCGTCGCCTGCTTCCGCACAGATCGCAGTCGGAATTTCGGTTCACGTGGCGCCGCCGGCATTGCCGGTTTACGAGCAACCGCTTTGCCCGACGGAAGGCTATCTTTGGAACCCGGGCTATTGGGCTTACGGTGATGCCGGTTATTACTGGGTGCCGGGCGTGTGGGTAGCTCCGCCGCGCGTGGGCCTGCTGTGGACACCCCCGTACTGGGGCTTCGCCGGCGGCGTTTATGGGTTTCATGCCGGCTACTGGGGACCGCACGTTGGATTTTATGGCGGCGTGAACTACGGATTTGGTTTCGGCGGAGTCGGCTTCGTGGGCGGCGAGTGGCGCGGTGGACATTTCGCGTATAACACCGCAGTGGTCCATGTAAACACCGAGGTTGTTCACAACACTTTCGTCAATCGAACGGTGGTCAACACGACTGTGGTGAACCGTACCAGCTTTAACGGCGGTCCTGGCGGAATCGCGGCGCGGCCTACGGCACAAGAACGCGTGGCGATGAATGAGTCGCACGTGCAGGCGACTTCTGAACAAACGTCCCACGAACACTCGGCCAGCATGGACCGCTCGAACTTCGCCTCGGAGAATCACGGCAGACCCGCGAATCCGGCAGTCAGCCATGTGGGTGAACGCGCGGCAAATCAACAGAAGCGGATTGGCAATGGCGTCGAGAGCGGCAAAATGACGGCGGGGGAAACGGCCCACGTCGAACACCAGGAAGCGCACATCAATCATCAGGTCAAATCCGACCGCGAAGCTAATGGCGGCAAGTTGACCTCTCAGGAAAAAAAGCAGGTGAACAAGGAGCAGAACAAGACGAGCAAAGAGATTAACCACGACAAGCATAACGGTAAGAATGAGAAGTAAAAATCAGCGCTCTCGCTGATTGGGTGCGGATTTCGGAAGTGAGAGCGATTGCAATTGAAACCGGGAGGCGGGGATGCCTCCCGGTTTTCTTTTTTTGCTGGTGATTCACAAAGCCCAGTTGGTTGAAGCCGCCCCACGCGGCGCATCCTGCCGCCGATTCGCCTCTTTTTTCACTCGGTGTTATCCTAGAGACATTCCGCGCACCTAATTTTCCGAACGTATTGCGCCGGAGCATAAGCGTGGACCCCGTAGCCATCGCAAACTCGTCCGAATCGCATTCGCTGGAATGGGCGCACCCGCTCGTTCGCGAATGGTTCATCAATAAGTTCGGCACGCCCACGGAACCGCAGGAAATGGGTTGGCCGCACATTCTGGCGCAGAAAGATACGCTGATTTGCGCGCCGACCGGCTCCGGCAAGACTTTGGCCGCATTCCTTGCGTGCATTGACATGCTCGTGCGCAAGGCCATCGCGGGCGATCTGCTGGATCAAACCGAAGTTCTCTACGTCTCGCCGTTGAAAGCTCTCGGCAACGATATCCAGCGGAATTTGGACGCGCCGCTCGGCGAAATTTTGCAGCTGGCTCGCGAGCGCGGATATTTGATGCCCGAAATCCGCACGGCAGTGCGCAGCGGCGACACGCTGATGCACGAACGCCGCGCCATGCAGAAACGCCCGCCGCATATTCTCGTTACGACGCCCGAGTCGCTTTACATCCTGCTGACCGCCGCGAAGAGCAGGGAAAACCTGCGCACAGTGAAGACGCTGATCGTGGACGAGATTCACGCCGTCGCCGACGACAAGCGCGGCTCGCATCTCGCTCTTTCTATAGAGCGCCTCGAAGCTCTCGTCGAGCAGCCGCTCACGCGGATCGGTTTGTCCGCGACTCAGAAGCCAATCGAATTGATCGGCCAATTCCTTACCGGCAGCGCGCGGCCCGCGCCGGTAATCGTGCAAGTCGCGCAGCGCCGACACTTGGATCTGGCGATCGAAGCCCCGGCCAGTGAGCTTGGGCCGGTGGCTTCGAACGAGATGTGGGAAGAGATCTACAAGCGAATTGCCGAGTTGGTGCAGCAGCACCGATCCACGCTTATCTTCGTGAACACTCGGCGTCTGGCCGAACGCGTGGCGCATCATCTGCGCGCGATTCTTGGCGAGGACGCAGTTGCGTCGCATCACGGCAGCCTTTCGCGCCTGCGGCGGCTCGCGGTTGAATCGAAACTCAAAGCCGGCGAAGTCCGCGCGCTGGTCGCCACCGCCTCTCTGGAGCTTGGAATTGATATCGGCACGGTGGACCTCGTTTGCCAGATCGGCTCGCCGCGTTCGATTGCGGTCGCTTTGCAGCGCGCCGGACGCGCGGGGCACTGGCGGGGCGCGATCCCCAAGTGCCGCTTTTTTTCTACCACGCGCGATGAGTTGCTGGAATGCGGAGCGCTCGTGCGCGCGATTCGGCACGGTGAACTCGATCGTATCGAAATTCCCGAAGCGCCGCTGGACGTTCTCGCTCAGCAGATAGTGGCTGCCTGTGCCGCCGAGGATTGGCTCGAAGACGATTTATTCGCGCTCGTTCGCCGCGCGTATCCGTACCGCAATCTCGCGCGAAAAGATTTCGACGAAATCATCGCGATGCTTTCCGATGGAATCGCGGCGCGGCGCGGCCGCTATGGCGCATACCTGCATCGCGATCAGGTGAATCATCGTTTGCATGGACGCCGCGGCAGCCGCTTGGCGGCGATCACCAGCGGCGGCGCGATTCCGGACAATGCGCTCTACACCGTTGTCGCGGAGCCTGAAGGCACCGTCGTCGGCACGGTGGACGAAGACTTCGCGGTCGAAAGCTTGCGCGGCGACATTATTTTGCTGGGAAACACTTCCTGGCGTATTCGCCGCGTGCAATCGGGATCTGTCTCTGTCGAAGACGCCAAGGGCGCGCCTCCCAACGTCCCTTTCTGGCGCGGCGAAGCGCCTTCGCGCACGATGGAGCTTTCGCAGCAGGTCGCGCACGTGCGGGAAAAAATCAGCTCGCTGACTGAAAACGCCGCACCATCCGACGGTTTGATGAATTCGCCGCAAGCCGCCGCCGCGATTCAATGGCTGCAAGACGAATGTGGCATGGATCGTCCCGGCGCCGAACAAGCCGTGGAATATATCGTGCAGGGCCGGGCAGTGCTGCGCGCGGTGCCCACGCAGGAAACGGTTGTTGCTGAGCGCTTCTTCGACGAAAGCGGCGGGATGCAGCTGGTGATTCACGCTCCTTTTGGCGGCCGCATCAATAAGGCTTGGGGCCTTGCGCTACGCAAACGCTTTTGCCGCTCTTTCAATTTCGAGCTGCAGGCCGCCGCCACTGACAACGGCCTGAATATTTCTCTGAGCGATCAGCACAGTTTTCCTCTCGCCGACGTTTTTCATTTCTTGCACGGCGAGAGCGTGGAGCCGCTGCTCGAACAAGCCGTGCTGGCTTCTCCGATTTTCACTACGCGCTGGCGCTGGGTCGCCGGACGCGCCTTGGCCCTGCTGCGCTTCATGGGCGGCAAAAAAGTCCCGCCACAGATTCAGCGGATGCGCTCCGACGACTTGTTGGCTGCCGTGTTTCCGGAAGCCGCGGCGTGCCAGGAAAATATTTCTGGCGACATCGCGATTCCCGATCATCCGCTCGCGCGTGAAACAATGAAAGACGCGCTGACGGAGGCGATGGACGTCGACGGACTGAAAACCGTCCTGGCAGACATTGCGTCCGGCAAGATTCGCTGCATTGCCGTGGATACACCGGTGCCGTCGCAATTTTCGCACGAGATTCTGAACGCGAATCCCTACGCGTACCTGGATGACGCACCTCTCGAAGAGCGCCGCGCGCGTGCCGTGGAAATGCGGCGCATGTTGCCCGAAGCGGTTCTCTCCGAAATCGGACGCTTGGATCCGGCCGCGATCGCCGAAGTGCGCGAAGAGGCTTGGCCGGACGTGCGCGACGCCGACGAATTGCACGATGTAATGCAGGAACTGATCACGATTCCTGAATCTGGAGCCGACGGCAACGTGAGGATCATCCCGCGGCCCGTTACCGCATGGTCGGATTATTTCGCTGAGCTGGTTGCCGCAGGCCGAGCGGCGCGTGCCCGATTCGAGGGTCGCATCTACTGGGTCGCCGCGGAGAAAGCCGCGACATTCGTGGCTGTGTTTCCCGCCGCGCAGTTCGATTCGACGCTTGCTCAGATTGAAACGCAGAAACCGTCGCGAGAGGACGCGATCTACGCTTGCATCACGGGTTGGATGGCGCACCTCGGGCCTGTCACGGCGGAAGCAGTGGCATCCTTTCTTGGGGTTGCGCGGTCCGACGTTGAAAAATGCTTCCTTCGACAGGAAGCCGCCGGAACCATTTTGCGCGGCCAATTCACCGACTCATCACACGGCGCCATCGAATGGTGCGACCGGCGCCTGCTCGCGCGGATTCATCGGTTGACGCTCGGTTCTTTGCGCAAACAGATTCAACCCGTGACTGCGGCGCAGTTCATGCGTTGGCTACTGCGTTGGCAGCACCTGACGCCCGAGACAAAACTTCTGGGCGAGCGCGGCACTCTGGAAGCGTTGCAGCAATTGCAAGGGTTTGAGGCGCCCGCCAATGCGTGGGAGCAGCAGATTCTCGCGCGCCGGATTGTGAACTACGATCCGAATGTGCTCGACCAGCTATGTCTTACCGGTGCTGTCGGTTGGGGCCGTGTCTCTCCGCATCCGGCGACGCTGGCAGAAAACGGCGGCGGGATTCGCCGCGTCGTGCCAACCAGCACCGCTCCGCTCACATTTTTCATCCGCGAAGACTCTGAGTGGATGATTTCGCAGCATTCTACAAATGGCGGCGACGAAACCACGGGATTAAGCTCGGCCGCGCGCGACGTGCTCGGTCACCTACGCCAACGCGGCGCTTCATTTTTTGCAGACATCGTGCGCGGCACCGGAAAAATCAAAGCGGAAGTAGAAACCGCGCTGTGGGAACTCGTGACTGCGGGAATGATCACCGCGGACGGCTTCGACAACATTCGCGCGCTGATTGATCCCAAGCGCCGCGCGGGACATGGCAAAGGTCACAACGCGCGGCCGCGCCATAGCGCCGGACGCTGGTCACTGCTGTATGCGGGGGAGCCTGCCGAGCGTTCGCGGGTGGTCGAATCCACTTGCTGGATGCTGTTGCGAAGATACGGAGTCGTGTTTCGGGAAATGGTGTCGCGCGAAACGATCGTTCCACGCTGGCGCGAATTGCTCATCGCGTTTCGCCGGCTGGAAGATCAGGGTCAGATTCGCGGCGGGCGTTTTGTCAGCGGATTTCTCGGCGAGCAATTTGCGCTTCCCGTCGCCGTGGAGTCTCTGCGCGCGACGAGTAAGCTATCGAGCGCAGGCGAAATCGTAACCATTGCCGCTGCGGATCCATTGAATCTCGTCGGCGTTCTGGTTCCCGGCGATCGCTTGGCGTCGAGTTCGGGCAAGACTGTCACTTTTGTTGACGGCGTGGCCGTGGACGCGGACGAATCCGGCGCGCGGTTTGCGGCGCTCGCAGCGGTTTGAGCAGGGAATTCAACACGGTGCATTTCCGTTCGCGGTTCGCGCGTGCAGCTGCTCCGATGACGGTTTCGCACACGTAGCGCTACCGTGATGCCGGCGCTTTATAATAAGAGCATGCAGAAAAAGATATTCTGGACTACGTTTACTGTCCTCGGTCTGCTCGCGGATATGGCGTTACCCCTTTGGTGGGCGTTGGCTGCCACGATTCCCATCGGTTACTTCAGCTGGTGGTTCGCTTACCGCAGCGATTGGTTCTAATTTCCGGCTAATATTTTCCCCGGCCATGTGACCTCTTAGCGGTTAAACTGATTTCAGGAGAAAACTGTTCAATTTGCCTCCGATTGTCAATGCGCAAGGCTTGTCCAAGCGATACGGAATCGCGCCGCTTTTCAGGAATATTTCGTTCACGATTTCGCCGGGCGAACGCCTCGGCCTGATCGGGCCGAACGGCTCGGGTAAATCCACGCTGCTCGAAATTCTAAGCGGCCGGGTGCAGCCCGATAGCGGTGACGTGGCCGTTCGCAAAGGCACCAAGCTCAGTTGCGTCTCGCAGATCTCTGAGTTTGATCCGAATGCGACGGTCCGCTCGGTGATAGAAGCCCCGCTCGCGAAATCCGGCGTGCCGGAAACCGATCGTGGCTATCGCACCGAAGAAGCTCTTCATCGCGCCGGTTTTGAAGATCCTGAAATTGTGACCTCGGCGTTGTCCGGCGGATGGCGCAAGCGCCTCGCGATTGTGGAAGCATTGGTGGAGCAGCCGGATATTCTGCTGCTCGATGAACCTACCAATCATCTCGATCTCGCCGGGATTCAATGGCTCGAAACAATCCTCGAAAATGCTGCGTTTGCCTATGTCGTCGTGAGCCACGACCGCTATTTCCTCGAAAACGTCGCTCACCAGATGGTCGAGCTGAATCGCACGTATGAAGACGGTTTTCTGCGCGTCAATGGAAACTACAGCAAGTTTCTGGAAGCCAAGGAAGAGTATCTTCATGCGCAGGGCAAGCGCCAGGACGCGCTGGCCAATCTAGTCCACACGGAAATCGAATGGCTGCGCCGCGGGCCGAAGGCGCGCACCACCAAATCGAAATCGCGCATCGATAAGGCGCATCGCATGATCGGCGAACTCGCTGAACTAAACTCCCGGGCGCGCACCGGCACCGCCGGAATCGATTTTGCGGCGTCGCAGCGGCAAACGAAGCAGTTGATACGGCTCGACGGCGTCACGCAAGCCCTCGGCGATCGCACGCTGTTCGAGAACATTGATTTTGCTATCACCGCCGGAATGCGCGTGGGCCTGGTGGGTCCCAATGGCAGCGGCAAGACTACTTTACTTCGCCTTTTGCGCGGCGACATCGAGCCTACGGCTGGAAAAATACAAAAGGCGGATTCGCTGCGCATCGTTTACTTCGATCAGAATCGCCAGCTCGATCCGGACGTCAGCCTGCGGCGCGCTCTCGCTCCCGATAGCGATTCGGTGATTTATCAGGATCGCGTGATTCACGTCGCGTCCTGGGCCGCGCGATTTTTATTCGCGAACGAAGATTTGAATCGCCCGGTGGGCAAGCTATCGGGCGGCGAACGCGCCCGCGTGTTGATCGCGCAACTCATGCTCCAGCCCGCGGACGTGTTGCTGCTCGACGAACCCACCAACGACCTCGACATTCCCACCCTCGAAATATTGGAAGAAAGCCTGCTGGAATATCGCGGAGCGCTGGTGCTGGTCACGCACGATCGCTATATGCTCGACCGCGTTTCGACGATTGTGTTGGGCCTCGACGGGCACGGAGCAGCCGAGCGCTTTGCGGACTATTCGCAGTGGGAGGAATGGTTGCGCTCGCAGCAAGCTAACGTCGCGGCGGTGGCCGCACCGGCAAGAGCAACGCGTGAGCGTTCCATCGCGCGCGCCGATCTAGCTCAGCCGGCAGCAGGAAAGAAGCAGCTTTCACGCGCGGAAAGCCGCGAAGCGGCATCCTTCGAAAAGCGCATCGCCAAGGCCGAAGAGGATCTGCAAGCCAAACGTGCCCTGCTGGAGTCTCCAGAAATTGCCAGTGACGCTGTGCGCCTGCATGAAGCTTACGCACAAATGGAAGCGGCGCAGAAGGTGGTGGATGAGCTGTATGCACGGTGGGCGGAGCTAGAAAGCAAAGGGGCCAGCGGAGCTGCAAAGGTAGAGGCTGGAAGTTAATCAGGGAGACGACGAGGAATTACTGTCTACGTCGCCGGCGGTGCGAATTCAGTTAGCAGCGCTTCATGTAGACGCACTTGATGCTCCAGCAAAAGCTTCGCACCGCCGGTGGTGAGATAAAAAACGTCAATCGCGGTCTCGCCTTCCGTCTCAATGATGGCGATTTCGATGTTGCAGTTTTCGCGCGCAAAAACGGAGCTGATCCGGTGCAGCAGCCCAGGCTGGTCTTGCGCGACGATTTCCACCAGCGTGCTTTGCGCGGAGCAGGTATCGTCAATTTTCACGCGCGTTTCCACTTTGATTTTCGGCGGCCTGTTTTTCTCCGCGCGGAGCCGGTCGCGCAACATCCGATCGAGATCGGCTTTGCCCGCTAGCACGTCGTGAATGCTCGTTTGGAAGCGCTCCCACTCCGGCAGATTCAGTTCGAGCGTGCGAAAGCGATCCGTAAAATAAAAAGTATCAACAACTGTTCCAGCTTGATTCGAAAATGCGGCGGCCTTCACGATGTTCATGCCCCACGCCGCGAGCACGCCCGCCATTTTCGCAAATAAAAACGCGCGGTCCTTGGTCACCAGCGTCAGCTCGTACCAGTGACGGCCGCGTCGCAGGTTGATTTGTACTCGATCTTTATCCAGGCGCGCCGCCATTTCCAGATGCGCGAGCACGTCGCCCGCCGCGTGAGTGAGAAGATAGCGGCGGGGAAGCCCTTCGAGAAAATTGTCCAGCCGGCTTCCGACCGTAAGCGCGAGCGTGCCCAAATGCGCCATCACTTCATCGTGCGCGTCCACGTGCAACCGCTCGTCGAGGCTGCGATTCAGGTGGTTGGACGTGGCAATGTATAGCTGCCAGATATTCTCCGCCTTCCATGGCGTGAGCGCTTCGGGATTCACCGCTTTGATGTCGCCGTACGTGAGCAGGCAAAGCATTTTCAGCCGCTCGGGAGTTTCCACTTTTTCGCCGAACGCTCGGACCGTCTCCGGATCGAAAATGTCGCGCCGGAGCGCTGCGCTCAATTCCAGGTGGCGCTCGATTAGAAACAGCACCGTTTCGCGATCGGGCTCGTCCAGATCCAGGCGATCGATCGCGCCTTCGGCGATTTCCACGCTGGCGCGCACGTGATCGGAGGATTTCGCGCCTTTGCCAACATCATGCAAAAGCAACGCGAGATAAAGCAGATCTGGCTGTTCTACTTCGTCCAGAAGTTCAGCGTAACGCTGGTCCCATTTCGATTGCGATTGCCGCAGCGCGTGCAGATTATCAATCGCGACGAACGTGTGCTCGTCCACCGTGAAGCGGTGCGAGTAATCGCGCACCACCAGCGCGTCAATTCCCGCAAATTCGGGGAATAGCATGGTCAGCAGGCGCAACGAATGCATCGCGCGCAAAGCATCGGCGGCGTGCGGCGCCATCAGAATTTCCTGCAGAAGATGCCACAACTCCGCGCCTCTTGGCGGCGCCTCGGCGAACGCGCCGAGCATGCGTTCGATTTGATATTCGGTACTCGAATTAAGCGTAAGGCCGTGGCGAGCGAGAAAGCGAAACACGCGCAGGATCAACTCCGGATCGTTGAGCGCTGCGGGCTGGCGCAGTGTGAGCATCCCGTCTTCAACGGAAAATTCGGCGTTCGAAAGGCGCGAGCGCAATTGCTGAAATTGATGATGCAGCGAAAGGCGCGCGGCGGGAATCTCTTCCAGCATTTGAACGCAAACCCGATGGACGGTGCGAGCATGGCTGAAATAAATGCGCATCCAATCCGAAGCGGTGAGAGATTCCGAATCCGGCCCGTTTGACGAATGCGGCGCCGGGGCAGAGTTCGCAATCCCGACCTTATGTGCAGCCGCGGCGTCTTGCGCCTCCCAGGTCAGCGTATTGTCGTCGCGCTTGTGGCGGAAATGCAGAAAACAGCGCGCGGACATCAGGGAGCTCAGGGCCGCCTCGAACTGCTTCTGAATCGCCTCCGGAAGCACGGCATCTTCACGCGGCCAGACGTGATATTTGTCGATCGCCGTCAGAAGCGAAAGCCAGTACACGACGTTGTAATCGCGCAGGCCTCCGGGGCCGTCTTTCACATTGGGTTCCAGATGAAATACGGTGTTGCCGAATTTCCCGTGGCGCGTGCGCGTAAGATCCGCCAGGCGTTTGACGATTTGCGCTGAGTCGCGCGCGATCAGCTTCGGAATCGCATCTTCGTGCAAGCGCGCAAAGAGAGCGCGGTCTCCGGCAAGATAACGGCAATCCAGCAGGGAAATCGCGAACTCCGCATTTTCCGTGTCGAAGCGGCTGCATTCGGCCAGAGTGCGCGTCGCAGGGCTAAGCTTCAGTCCCAAATCCCATAGGTCTTGTGAAAATCTGCGGATCGCGTCCTTTAGCTTTGCTTCGCTGCCGTTTCCGGCATGCAGAAACAACATGTCAATATCGGAATAAGGAAAAAGCCAGCGCCGGCCGAACCCGCCCAACGCCACTGCCGCGAAACCCGCCGGGGCGTCGAGTTCCGGTGATACGTGTTGCCTCCACAGACGCTGGACGATCGTTTCGATAAGCGCGGTGCGCCCCAGAAGGGCTCCGCGGCCATCGCCGGCGGCCACAAAGCTCTCCTGGATGCGCGCGGATTCCTTCGCAGCAAAATCGCGCAATTCAGTCGAGAGCGATGGTGTTGGCGGCATGGGTTTTAATCACTGTTGATCAGTCGTTTTCGTTCGCTCTGCGTCAGTATTTACGCTCCTCGCTGCTGAGCTTGCGATCCGGCGGTCAACATTTCCACGGCGTCTTCAGGATACGCGAGCATGCCGAATTCCGGCACGTCGAGGCCCGTAAGCTCCACTTCTTTCGAGACGCGCATGGAACGCCACGCGTTCACGCCCTTGAACACGATAAAAGTGGCGCCGAAAGAATATGCCGCCAGGAGCGTCGCCCCTCCCAGTTGCATCCAGAACTGCGAAAAATCTCCGTGGATCAATCCGGTAACGCCCTGGCCAGCTCTGCCAAGATACGACGCAACGCCCACGCCATTCCAGCCGGAACCGTAAGTGCCGTCCGCAAAAATTCCCAGCGACACCGCGCCAAACCAACCGCAATAACCGTGGACAGAAATTGCTCCGCACGGATCGTCAATCTTCAACACCCGTTCGTTGAAGAGCACTCCCAAACAAACGAGAATCCCGGCGACGACGCCGATCACCACCGAACTAGTCGGCGATACGAACGCGCACGGCGCGGTGATCGCCACCAGTCCCGCGAGCATACCGTTACAAGCCATGGTGATGTCCGGCTTGCCGAACAGGAAGTACCACAAGACCATCGCCGCCGCCGAGCCTGCCACGGCAGCGAGGTTGGTATTCACTGCAACTACCGAAATGCGCAGATCCGTTGCGCCCAACGTGGACCCGGGATTGAAACCCATCCAGCCGAACAGCAGCACAAACGTACCGGTGACTACGAATACGATATTGGAAGCAGGGAATGCGCGCGGTTTCCCATCGGGTCCATATTTCCCAAGCCGCGGCCCCAGAATCACGGCGAGTGCCATCGCGCAGAAGCCTCCGACGGCATGCACCACGGTTGAACCCGCGAAATCCACGTAACCGTGGCCCATGTGCATCGTGGACCCTAGCTGCGACATCCATCCGCCGCCCCAGACCCAGCAACCGGAAATCGGATAAAGCAAGCCGCCGATAAATAACTCGCAAAGCAGAAACGCCCAGAAGGTAATACGCTCGCAAATCGCGCCGACGATGATGTATCCGGCGGTTTCCATGAAAACCACTTCGAAGAGCGTCAGGCAATTGCTGCCGGCGTCATACGCAGGACCCGTCAAAAAAAATCCTTTACCGCCCAAAAAGCCCCATTGTCCGCTGCCGATCAAGAAATGGTTCAAGGTTGGTGTGCCGCCCAAATTCGTGGGAGCGGCGTTGATGGCGACCGCGCCGAATTGAAACGCGTACCCGACCGCGTAATACGCAAGGAATGCGAAAACGTACGCCGCGAAATTCAGCATCATCAAGTGCGCCGCGTTCTTCTTACGCACCAGCCCGCAGGTGAGCAGCGCGAAGCCGGCCTGCATGAAGAGCACCAGGTAACCGGTCAGCAGCGTCCAGGAGAAGTTCGTGGCCAGCCGGACGTGACCCACATCGTCCGCAAGCTTCAGCGCGAGCGGCTCTTTCGCGGCTTGCACCTGAAAGTTGTCGAAGTCCTGCTTGCTCTTCGCGTAATCGGGTGCGCTCTTGTCCGTCGGCTCGGGAACCACGAATGGATTGCCGGCGGCGTCAAAAACCAGCGTGCGATTGCCAGTAGCGGTCCCGGCGGGATCCGGTTGCGGCGACTGATCCGCAAGCACGACGCCGGACGAGCCAAGGAAAATCTGCGCGAAGAAGAGGGCGACAATCGCCGCGAGCATCCACTTTCTTCTGCGTCCCACAAATACGCTTCGCATCACGAAATTCCTCCCTGAGTGGGGTAAATGCTACGTTCCATTCGCGGTTCGGCCCAAATCGTCAGATGGCGCCTGGACCTCGCTCTCCGGTCCGTATGCGTATCACCTCATCCAGTGAAGAGACAAAGATTTTGCCGTCTCCGATCACGCCCGTGCGCGCGCCTTCAATGATGGCATCCACCACCGGCTCGACCATCTCCTCCGCCACCGCGATGCTGACAAAAATCTTCGGCAAAAAATCCACGGTATATTCCGATCCGCGGTAAGTTTCCGTGTGGCCTTTCTGCCTGCCGAATCCCCGGACCTCGGAAACCGTCAGTCCCGTCACACCCAGGCCAGTGACGCGCTGTTTCACCTCCTCCAGCTGCGACGGCCTGATCACGGCATCAATACGCTTCATTTTCGATTGCTCCTTTCCGTCTGGAACCGAAAACACGCCGCAAGCAACAAGGTATGGAACCTAGTCGCGCACAATCAGTCAAATCCAAATCAGTGATCGAGCGCATCAGGTTCTTGAGGGTGGAATTCGGTCGCGTCGGTCGCACATAGTTCGGCAAGATCGTACTCGCGAGCCAAGATTGCAACGGGTGCAAATGGCCGGCGGACACCGGCAAATTCGCGCACGCGCGACTATAACCGAAATTGAATTCCGGGCGAATGCGGAAATTTTGGTTGCCGTGCCGCGATCGCGGCGCGGGTCTACTTGCTGACCAGCAGCACTCCAAAGGTATTCGGTTTCATGGGCGGGCGCCGCTGCCCAGGAGGAGTGACCGTCTCAAACTCAGCGACAGGAAGAAAAATGTTGTGAGTCTTGAAGTCAATGGCCATGGTGCGAGCGTATTTTTGCGTGGGCACGTCTTCAACCACACTGAATTTTTCAGGTGAATCCTCGCGGACCACGGTAAGAGTCCCGGAGCCGCCGTTCGAACTGAACGCCAATCGCATTTCGGGGTCGAATCCAGCGGCATCTGGATCGTCGCCGATTTTGGGAGTGGCGATCACTTTACCCGGTGTTCGCATCTACCACGGCCATCACGTTGTTATCGCACACCGCAAAAAGCCGCTCATGTTTCGCGTCCATGGCAAGACCCGAAGGCTCCTTGCAAGGGGCCAGCGGCCAGCGATGCACCACCGTCAGTTTTTGCGCGTCAATCTCAGCGATTTCGGATTTGTCCTCGATGTTGAAGAACACATGCCCATCTCCCGCGCCCACCGCAAATTCAGGCTTGCCATCCACCGGGATCATACTGACCACGCTTCCATCCACGCCGTTGATTGCCGTGACGTTGCCGGTGCGTCCATTGAACGCAAAGACGCGCTTGGATGCCGCGTCATAGAAAATCGCGTCCGGGTTTTGCCCGCCTGTGCTGACACTGGAAATCGTCTTCAAAGTTTTCAAATCGAAGATCGTGACCGTGTTCGCGCGGCCGTTGCTCACAAATCCGCGCCGCAAATCAGGAGCCAACGCAATCCCGTGAACGCCCTGCGTATCCGGAATATCGCCAACGATGGCGTCCGTATCCGCATCCAAGACGACGACGTGCGTCGCGTGCGATACGTATACGCGCCGGGCGTCGCTATCCACGATGCAATAATCCCAGCCGCCGTCCCCGCCGATGGGAATAGTCTTCACCAAGTGATAGCCCGAAGGTCCGGGAACGATTGCGTGCCCTCGCAAAGTTCCGGCAACTAGTATTGCAGCCGCAAGCGAGGCTAGTCCTACGATTGCCAGAATGGTCTTGCGATACATAATGCTTGGCTCCCGAGTCTATGATTTGCGACGATAGCCGCGCCCAGCGCAGCGCGAGAGAATATACAGCAAGGCAGTGGTATGGTGGTAGGACAACTTCAATTGTCCACTCACCTGCCAGAGCTTAAGGCGCTCACTCGGAGGCTTCAAGCTCCTCAGCCATGTCGAGCATTTTGGTCACACTGTTCCAGTTTCTGCCGGTTCCAGAGGTTTTGAGGATCCTCTCAATCGTCGCCCAGGACACTTTCGGGCGCGCCATGCCGTTCGGAAAGTAGATGTAAACTTCGCGCCGCTCCATACGCAGTTCCTCGGGAGCGGTTTCGACCCGGGCAGCCTTCTCGCGAGCTTCCGCGTCAGGTTCACTCGCCAGAAAGGTGACCAGCAGCCTGTTCGGTTCGATGCCGCGCCGCTTGGCGAAGGGATTGCGCCCGATGACCTCTCTCATTTCGGCGGCGGTGCGCAGCACGACGTCTGGACGGAAGCCGAACTTGCGTTCGATGGTGTTCTGCAGCCGCTTGGTCAACAGTTCGAGATCACGCTCCTCGGTTCTGAAAATCAGATTGCCGCTCTGCACGTAGGTGCACGCGTCGCGCAGTTTCAAGGTTTTGCAGAGCCCGCGCAGATCCTCCATCTTGATCTTGTTGTGACCGCCCACATTCACAGCGCGAAGCATCGCGATAATCACCGCCATACATAGCTCCTGTGCATTTCGCCCGCGCGCTTACTGCGCACCGGGAGATGCTCCGAGGGAATTGTGACTGACAATCGAGCGGATGTCCTTGGCTTCCAGAACGTGCTTCGGGTAGCTCTGCCGCGTCACGGAAAGCATCGCCAATCCAATCTCTTGCGTCGTCAAAATGAATTTCGGGAACGCCCGCCGCAGCAGCGGCAGCAAGGGTCCGGCAATTGCGTAAAAGAAGCGGTAACCCGGTGTTTTTGATGTGACTCCGTGGACGGGTTCGATGATTCCCGGGCGAAACATGTACGCCGCCGCAAAAGGCAGGCGCAGCAGCGCGTTTTCCGTTTTACCTTTCACGCGCGCCCACATGGTTCTTCCATGTTCTGTGCTGTCAGTTCCCGCGCCCGATACGTATATGAACGTCATCTTTGGATTCAGCCGGCACAAAACTTCGGCGGCGGATGTAGTGATGCCGAAGGTCACGCGTTCGTAGTCCGCTTCCTTCATGCCCGCGGACGATACTCCGAGGCAAAAGAAGCAGGCGTCGGAGCCGGATAGCTTGCTTTCGATCGCATCGTAATGCCAAAGATCCGCATGCTCGATCTCGCGTAGCTTCGGGTGCTGCGCGCCCGTGGCGCTTCTCCCGACGGTCTGCACCAAGGACACGCCGGGATCCAGCAGGCATTCGCGCAGGACGCCTTGTCCTACCATCCCCGTAGCGCCGAAAAGCAAAACGTTCATCGGGTGGTCACTCCGCTTCGATCAGAGCAGTGACTGGCGCGAAGAATGCCGGTCGCGTTCGGCTATCTTGGGACATTGGCCTTTCAGCCATTACCTCTCCGCGAGGCAAGCCGTCCGTCGAGCGACCACGCTCCTGCGCCCACGAGCAGCAGAAACACCAAGCCCATCAGCATCGAGAAGTCCGTGCGCGTCTCAGCCTCCATCGGCCAAAAACCGCTCTTCAAAAG
Source organism: uncultured Acidobacteriota bacterium (assembly GCA_963834215.1). Lineage (GTDB taxonomy): Bacteria > Acidobacteriota > Terriglobia > Acidiferrales > UBA7541 > Palsa-295. The sequence goes on from CAWIAM010000009.1 coordinate 16,045, forward strand.
AAGAGGAATTTTTGTTGAGACGATGGCCACGGAGATGTCAATCACGAGGAGGAGCGACGCGATGCGAGTAAATAGCCCCGCGAGAATCAGGAGCGCGCAAACGATTTCCACGACTCCGACGAATGGCCCCATGATCTGCGGCGCCGGGATGCCGATTCGCGCAAACCGCCCGGCGCCCCACTGTTCGACGAAGAGAAACTTCTTGATGCCTTCCAGGAAAAACACACCGCCGACCAGCAGGCGAATAGCAACGACCGCAGTTGGTGCCTCAGTGTGAATGATTTTCTCGAAAAGGCTCATGGGCTTGGCCCGCGCGTCATACGTAATCGAACAGCGTCATAAATCCAAAATCCATGTGCAGTTGCTGATGGCAGTGGAAGAGAGTCATGCCGCGATTGTTCGCCATGAAATCCACTTCCACTTCCTGATATCCGTTTACCATAACGACGTCCTTCATCACGCCCGCCATCGAAATTCCCGCGATTTTGGTAAGTTCGAAACTGTGCCGGTGTAGATGCACCGGATGAATATCGTCGCTGGCATTGTGCATGCGCAGGCGGTAACGCCGGCCTTCGTGCAAGTGAAATGTGGCGGGGACCATGGCTTGGGTCATCGGGTAAGCCGTGCCATTAATCGTCCACCGGCTGAAGCCTTCTTCGGCGGCATTGTCCTTTGCAAACGTCATCTCAATCGTTTCGTCCGGCGTAGCGGCAGTCGCGCCGCCTTTCGCAAAGCGCGCGTAATTCCAGTGAAAGGGTTTGGGAGCCGTCCACACGGGCTTGCCTTTGCTTCCCGCATATTCCACGACGATACCCATTCCATGGCTGCGATCGTCATCCGCGAGGTCGCCCATGGTCCACACCCCGGGATGATTCATTTCCACAATCGCCGAAATGCGTTCCGCCGTTCCGAGCCACAGTACGGGAACTTCGGCGGGCGTGGGCACTGTGTTGCCATCGAGCGCGACCACCTTGAAAGTGTGGCCGGGAAGAGCCAGGCTGCGAATCTCTGTAGCGCTGCCATTCAGGATGTGAAACAGCACTCGCTCGCCTTGTTTCACACGCACCGGCTCGCCGTGCCCCAGCATGCGGCCATTGATTGTGAAATAGCGGTAGCCCACCTCGTACCCATGCGGCATGCCCTTTGCCAGCGATGCCTTCATAGCGGACTCGCCGGCGTCTTCCAGGTTTTTCACTCGGGTGGCGGGAGCCAGAAAATCCTGAGCCATATCGCCGCCCTGGCTGAAAGTCGGCTCAAACTCTTTCAACACCAGAAAAACCTCGCGGTCGTAACTTCCAGGCTCGCGCTGTGCTTCGATGTACACGGGGCCCACTTGTCCGCTGTACTGACCCGCGTGCAGATCGGCGCCCGCGCGGTTATGCGAATGGTAAAAACGCAGACCAGCGGGACGTGGCGTGAAAGCGATCCGGCGCATTCCGTGCGCCGGGATAAAAGGTGTTCCTTCCTCCGCTGCGCCATCCACATCAGTCGAAACAAACTGTCCGTGCCAGTGCAATTGCTCGGGAGTATCCGTGTCGTTGTGTGCGTCGACCGTCACGGGACGGCCTTCTTTGAAGCGCAATAGAGGTCCCGGGAAGGCTCCATTGTAAGTGATCGTAGAGACGATAATCTTAGGGGCGATTTCGACTGGCGCTGCGGCGATTCGCAGCGTGTAATCTGCGGATTGTGATTCTGATTGCGGAGATGCTGGGCCGGGAGACGGATGCGCAAATCCCGCTCGGCTGAAATCAGTCGCGCCCGGCAACAGCGCGACGCTGGTCGCGGCTCCTGCAAATTTTAGAAACTCTCTTCGCGAGGAAACTTCTTTCCTCATTGCGCGTCTCCCTTGTGAATCGTCCATCCTATTTTGCTACGCGTTTCAATGCAAAGGGAGTAGAAAAACGTGGCGGACATCGGTAAATCGGACAAGAAAGACAGTGTCGACGCGGACTAACTGAAGAACATCGTATCGCGCCAAGAATCCTCTCGGCGGCTGGCGCTTGCAACGAATCGAATCTCAGCGAATCTCGTTGTCGTGAGAAATCGTGGGAGACGATCAAGTTTCCACGCGAACTGGAACTGCCGCTGCACTACCCGCTCTGCGCGTGTAGTTTTCCAGAAGTTCGTCCAGTTCCTGCTGGCGAAGCGGTTTTGTCAGATACCCATCCATCCCGGCGGCGAGGCAGAGCTCCTGATCGCCCTTCATCGCATGTGCCGTTAAAGCGACCACGGGTTGATGCCCGCCAGTAAGCTTTTCTTTTTCGCGAATCCGGGCAGTTGCCTCCATGCCGTCCATTTCGGGCATCTGTACGTCCATCAGCACCAGGTCGTAACTCGCTTTCTCAAGTGCCGCGAGAGCCTCGCGACCGTTCGCTGCAACTGAGACGCGATGGCCTCTTTTCTCGAGCAGACGGATGGCCAGCCTTTGATTCACGAGGTTGTCTTCCGCGAGGAGGATGCGCAAGACGTCCGCGCGATCCCGCGCATCTTGCAGGGAATAACGCGTCACCAGAGGTATCGCGCCCGCTTGCTCGTGTGCGCCTAGGACGCGCGCAATGGCCTCGCGCAGTTCCGACTGACGGATTGGCTTCAACAGATACGCAGAGACGCCCAGTTCCTTGCACCGGTTCCCTTCGCCGCGGTGACCGGCCGAAGTGAGCATCATGATGGTTGCCGTAGCTAGCTCGGGCCTCTGCCGGATTTGCTCGATGAGCGCGAAGCCATCCATGCCGGGCATATGCATGTCGGTGAGAATCAATCCGTACGGCGCAGCGGATTCGCGGCCTGCAGACAACTCTGCAAGCGCATCCTCTCCGCTTTCAACGCACTTCGATTTCATCTCCCAGCGTTTGAGCATGCCCTCGAGGATTCGCCGGTTCGTGGGATTGTCGTCAACCACCAGCACTTTGACGCCCCGCAGAACCTCCGGCGGCGCAATCGTCCCCACGTGTGCTTTTTTCTCGGAGCTTTTGAACCGCACCGTAAAGTGGAATTGCGCACCTTTTCCCATTTGGCTTTCGAGCCAGATCTTGCCGCCCATCATGGTTACCAGGCGCGTCGAGATCGTCAGTCCCAGTCCAGTCCCTCCATATTTGCGGGTCGTGGAACTGTCCGCCTGAGAGAAAGGATCGAATATCGATTTGTGCTTCTGAAGGGATTCCGATCCCAGTATCCGACACCGTGAAGCGCAGGATGCGACTATCGCCATCTTCGGCTTCCAGCCGAACCCTTACGGCCACTTCACCTTCGTCCGTAAACTTGATGGCATTACCCACCAGGTTGATCAGGATCTGGCGAAGCCGGCTGGTATCGCCCTGCACGAGATCCGGCACTTCGGGCGCGATCTCACAAAGAAGCTCCAGTCCCTTCTCATCGCCGCGCAGCGCGAGCGTTTTGAGAGCGGCCTCCAGACAGTCGCGCACGTTGAAATCCGCCGTTTCCAGATCGATTTTCCCGGCCTCGATCTTGGAGAAGTCAAGAATGTCGTTGATCACCGTGAGCAGGGAATCTGACGACATCTTGACGGTCTCGAGGTAGTCGCGCTGCTCCGACGTGAGTTCCGTGTCCAGCGCGAGGTCAGTCATCCCTATGACTCCGTTCAGCGGCGTGCGAATCTCATGGCTCATGTTGGCAAGGAATTCACTCTTGGCACGGCTAGCTGCCTCCCTGGCCCTCTCCGTTTCGCGTGCCGCCTCATGGCGTTCCGTGATGTCGCGGCCGATGCCGGCGATGCCGGTTGGCTCGCCGTTGCTGCCGATCAGCGGCACCTTCGTCGTCAGCAGGAAGATTTTGTCTCCCTTCTCGTTCCGGCATTCCTCTTCCCGGTTGAACAGGGCTTGCTTCGTGCGAACTACTTCTTGATCGTCCTTGAAATAGTGGTCGGCAAGCTCCTTTGGGTAGAAATCGAAGACGGTCTTTTGCAGCGCCTCCGCCGGGCTCTTCGCCCCGAGTGCACGTGCCAGAGACGCATTGACGACGACGTACCGGCTGTTCACGTCCTTCACGTACATGAAGTCCGGCACGTTGTCTATCAGCGCGCGCATCACGCGGCGTTCCTCGTACAGCGCGTCCTCCGCCCGCTCTCTCTCGTTCACTTGTTCCTGCAATTCCTGGGTGCGCTCGTTTACTCTGGCCTCGGCCGAGTCGCCCGCGTCGTGTCAAACATGCCAAACGGAGCGCTGGGAGTGGGCGTGCAGTTAATCTGCTACGAGACCCCGCCGGAAGGACATCAACCTGCAGAGGCTGCCTAGCCCGCGACGGTGTAATCGCGGCCCGTGGAGTGAGGAGAAGCCGCTAAGGCTGCGCATGGAGGGCACGCCGCTCTCCACTTCCGTGTCGCCGGCTCGCCTTAGTTTATGCTGCCGCGGCTGATGCTTGATCCTTTACACCATTAATCAGCAGCCACAATATGGTCGACATCTCTCCAGCGCCCCACGCGGCGGGCGTCGGAAGGCTGGTGTCTGTCGGCGACTAGCCCAACGAGGGAGACCACCGCGACACGGCCTGGTCAAGTGAGCTTTCCGGTGGATGTCGCACAGCGGGCCAGCCACCACGGTTCTAGCGAGTTCTGCTGCATTTGATCGCGCCCCGTGCCGCTGAACCATGCCCAACGACGCCCCAACCGCTTCCACCGTCAAAAAAACTTGTATCCTAACTGTGCCGATAGCCATCACATATCGGGGAAGGAGATTCGATGTCCGCGACCAGCGTTCAATTCACGGTTGCAGCGCACGTCATGGCAGCCCTTGCTTTTTTTCACGGCAAGGAAATCCCTTCGGCAACCCTCGCTGAAAGCGTGAATGCGGACCCCACCTTCGTCAGGAAATCTCTCTCGAAACTCTCCAAGGCCGGCCTGATCATCACAACGCGCGGTAAGAACGGCGCGAGCACGCTCAGCTCGTTCGCCTAAACAAATAACGCTTTTGGACATTTATCGCGCCAGCGCGGCGCCTCCAACATTCGCGATTCATAGCTACCCAGTGGAAAAGAAATGTCCGGTCAGTCGCAACATTAAGGGATGCATGTCGTCGGTCCTGAAAAAAGCGCAGGACAGCTTTGAGAATACTCTCGACGGAATAACCCTGGCCGATGTAGTTGGCGAGATCCCTCGGGCGGGGTAGTGATTTTTTTGCGCCAATATGTGCATATTATCATCACATGCCGAGGTGCAAGTATCCGAGCTGTAGGGAGTTGATGAATTCGGCGTGGGTTTCAGCGCCAAGTCGTTTACATAGACAAAGGAGCAGCGAGATGAACAGCTTCAAAGACAAGGCGACCCTCGAAGCGGATGACAAGTATGTGATTTTGGGAGCGACCGGGAACACCGGCTCGATCATCGCCAATTCGCTCCTGGCGAAGGGTAAGAACGTCCGCGTCGTGGGGCGCGACGCGGGGCGGCTGCGACGTTTTGTGCGCAACGGCGCGGAAGCGTTCACGGCCGACATGAGCGATTCAACTGCGCTCGCCAAAGCCTTCAGCGGCGCGCGCGCGGCCTACTTAGTGCTGCCGCCGATAACCTCCCGGGAGGACCAGGAGCGACAGAGCGATGCGTTCGCGAAAGTCGCGAAAGAGTCCGGCCTGCGCTACGCGTTGTATTTAAGCAGCTATGGCGCGCATGTCCCGGAGGGCACGGGGCCAGTCACGGGGCTTCATTCCGCGGAGCAAAAGCTGAACGCGATCGGCGATTTGAACGTTCTGCACCTGCGCGCCGCCTATTTCATGGAGAACAATTTGGCGGCGATCGGCATGATCCAGGGGATGGGAATTTTCGGACATGCGCTGCTGCCCGACCTGAAGATTCCCATGATCGCGACGCCCGACGTCGGCAACTACGCTGCGGAGCGCCTCTTGGCCCTGGATTTTTCCGGCAAAGAAACGCGGGAGCTGCTTGGCGAGCGGGATCTGTCCATGACGGAAGTTACCGCGGTGATTGCGCGCGGTATTGGCAAACCGGATCTGCGTTACGAGCAGCTTACTTATGACCAGTTGGCGCAAGGGTTGATACAAATGGGTTTTTCGCCGAAGAAAGCCGCGGTGTACATCGAGATGTTCCAGGCCATCAACACAGGAGTTCTCGCTGCGCAGGAGCCGCGTTCGCCGGAGGAACAGCACTCCGACTTCGTTTGAAACATTTGTGCAGGATGTATTTGTGCCTGCGTATCACGGGAAGGCTTCCGCCGCTTAAGCGCAGCGGCACTCGTTGCGCCCGTTTGCAGGCCAGAATTTCTGGAAGCAGCTCTGAAAATTACCGATGGAGAGATCTAGTCATGAATGGAACGGCCACCGCGAAAAGAGAGCTATCCACGCGCCGTAAGAAACCGAGTACTTACCGTCGTATCGTCACGGGAAATGCAAACGGGAAGTCCGTCGTTCAAAGTGACGAATCCATGCCAGCCTATGTGTTCAAGACTGTTCCCGGCTACGAGCACATGCTCATCTGGGTCAACCCGGCCACCCCAGATCTCAGCAAGGAGCAAAGGTTTGACAGCTATCCCGACTCCGTCGTTCCGGGGCCCGGGGGCACGAGTCTGCATTTCGTGACCTTTCCGCCGGGTTCAGTCTTCGCGGATCCGTCCTTCGATTCTGACGCCGCACAAGAAGAAGCGTTAGTTCGTCTGCGAGGATTAGCCGATCACTTCGAAAAAGAAGATCCCGGGATGCACAAAACAAACACGGTCGACTACTCGGTTGTCTACGACGGAGAGATTTGGCTCGAGCTGGACGACGCCGAGACTGTGCATTTGAAGCGCGGCGATGTGGTCGTGCAAAACGGCACGCGCCACGCATGGCGAAATAAAGGCACGAAGCCCGTCACGATGCTCTTTTTCCTGAATGGCGCGAGAGAAAGACAATGACCAAAAAGCTCGAAGGCAAAACCGCCGTCATTACCGGCGGGACAGAAGGGATTGGGTTGGCTACGGCAAAACTTTTCGTCAACGAAGGCGCCTATGTCTTCATCACGGGCCGCCGCCAGAAGGAACTCGACGAGGCCGTGAAGGCAATCGGCGCCAACGTTACTGGCGTTCAGGGGGACGTTGCCAAGCTGGCTGATCTTGATCGTCTCTACGAAACCGTCTCTAAGGTGAAGGGAAGAATCGATATTGTTTTCGCCAATGCCGGCGTTGGCGAATTTGTTCCCTTTGGCGCCGTCACCGCAGAGCATTTCGACAAGCTATTTAACATCAATGTGAGGGGAGCCTTGTTCACGGTGCAAAAGGCCTTGCCGCTACTGAATGACGGCGGCTCGATCATTCTCAACGGCTCTGTCGCGAGCGTTAAGGGCACTGCCTCCTTCGGCGTCTACGCCGCAAGTAAGGCTGCCATCCGCTCTTTCGTGCGAACCTGGACCACAGATCTGAAAGACCGTCATATCCGTTCCAACGTTGTGAGTCCCGGTCCGATAAATACGCCGCTCGTGAGTCGGCAATCTCCAGATGTGATTTCGCGGATTGTGTCCACCATCCCGATGGGACGCATGGGGCAACCCGAAGAAGTCGCCAAGGTTGCGTTGTTTCTCGCTTCGGATGACTCCAGTTTCGTCACAGGTATCGAACTCTTCGTTGACGGCGGCAGAGCCCAGGTCTAACCAAAGGGCAGGAGAAGCGCGGCTGAGGACACGCGATTCATCCAAACGAAAGGAAGGTGAAGGATGACTACAGAAAAGTCGCTCATCGACTCCGCACTCCGCGGATGGAAATTCAACGTGGAACGAGCCGAGAAATTGTTTGGGGACCTGTCGCCGGCAGAACTCAACCAAGAAGTTGCTCCAGGAAAAAACCGGCTGATCTATCTCTGGGGGCATCTTGCGGCGACGAACGATCGGCTCTTACCACTACTCGGGATTGGAGAAAGACTTCATCCCGAATTCGACGGTATGTTCATCTCGAACCCGGACAAGTCCGTTCCGCTGACTGTCTCGGGACAATCGC
>CAWIAM010000010.1:0-45556 GCA_963834215.1 uncultured Acidobacteriota bacterium
CCCCGATTGAATGCGCTGGTTTTAAAGGGGCAGCTCCCGCCGCTCCTTCGAGAACAAATGCGCTGGTTAGCGTTTCGCCGTCCGCTACGGTGTGCGCACAAAACCGTGAGACACGCCGTTGCCGTCAACATCGTATCCGGAGATCGCCCCTTCTATATTGTTGAGCAGCGGAAAGGTTCCTTGGCTGGCGCCGGTGCCCGCGCCAGGAGCGTCGAACGTACTGATCGCCGCGTTTAGATTCCGCAGGAATCCGTGAGCCGCGCCATTCCCGTCAACGAAGCTCCCAGTAATCGCGCCCTCGAGATGAGACCTTCCGGCACCGTGCCTTGCCCTGCGCCGGTACCCGCAGCGGTAACATTGAATTCAGCGATGTTGCCGTCTGCAGCGCGCACAAATCCGTGACTCACTCCGCTCGAATCCACATACAGTCCAGGCACAACCCCCAACGCATTCACGCCGTCCGTATCGGTGCCTGGTCCAGGACCGAGCCCCGCACCTGGCGCGTCAATCTTCGTGATTTTCCCGTCCGGAGCGCGCAGGTACCCGTGCAGCGTGTTTGCCGAGTCAATGTAAGCTCCCGCGAGCGCGCCCTCGACGTTCAGCGCAATCCCGCTGGAAGTTCCGGTGCCTTGGCCGGCGCCAGTACCCGCGCCCGGAACATTAATTACGGTGAACGAACCGTCGCGATGGCGCAGGTAAGCGTGAGCCACGTTGCCAGCGTCAAAATCATATCCCGCGACAGTTCCCTCTGGATTAATGTTGAGCCCGTACGTGCCCTCGCCGGAACTCGTACCGCGCCCGGAGCGTCGAAAGTCGTGATCGCGCCCCGCAAAGTTCGCACGTAGCCGTGAAGAACGCCATTCCCATCAATGTAATATCCCGCGAGCGCGCCCTCCGGATTCAAGCTGAACGCGAAAGTCCCTTGACCCGCAGCGGTACCCGCGCCCGGCGCGTCAAAAGTGGCGAACTCGCCACCCGGCAATCGCAAGAAGCCGTGAGCTACGCCGCTTCCATCAATGTAATACCCGTACGTGATTCCCAGGTCGCTGATCCCCTGCGAAAGAGTGCCTTGCCCCGCGCCAGTGCCCGCGCCCGGAGCATCGAAAGTGCTAATTTTTTGAGCGGCAGCCGAACCACAAGTGAGCAGCACAACGCTCAACATGATCCAAAAGTAGCGTCGCTTCATAACTGTCTCCTCGGTTGAAATAAATTTGATTGCGCAACAAGAAGAACTTCGCCGCGGTCTGGGCATCGTCGCGAAGTATCACCACGGGCACAGCCAAATTCCCACAAGGACTGAAGAGGGTAACGGTGAGCACTGCGCGCTAAAGCATCGCGCAGTAAACACGACTGCGGACATGCATTAAAAACGGTTCGGGGCAGCGGGGTGACCGCCCCGAACCGACACTGCGGTACAAACGTGTGGCTGCCCTTCCCGAGCAATGAGACTCCGGGCGATGCAGTGGTGCCTATCAACCGGACTGACGTGCATCCGCGCTGCCACCAGCCCTCCCGATTCAAGGAGAGTGACGAGCTGTTCGCTCCGCGGTTTGTTTCTACAATGGACCGGGACAGAATCACATGACTCGAATATTGACCAAGCGCCGCAACTGTCCGAATATCGGTCGCTTCGGACACAAACTATGTGAAATGCAAGATGATGCGAGAAAGCGCTACCAAAAATCATAGCGACATTGAGCACCGGCCGCGCCCTACAGTCGCCGTTGAATTTGTAGCGGCCACCTTCAGGTGGGCGCAGTTGCTTCGCCTGGGAACGCCAATCTCCCGATTGGCGGCTCGAAGGGTTGCCTCTTTGCCTCTCTCCCGCTACTCTCTCGCCCATGCCATCCAGCGCCCCCATCCGCGTCGGCACCTCCGCCTTCACCGCCGCAGGCTGGGAAGGCTCCTTCTACCCCGCCAACATGCAACCTCGCGACTTCCTCACCTACTACTCCACCAAATTCGACACCGTCGAAGTGGACTCCACCTTCTACCGCACTCCCGCCGTCTCCACCGTCAAAGGCTGGGAGCAGAAAACTCCCGCGCACTTCGTCTTCGCGCTGAAAGTCCCGCAAGTCATCACTCACGAAAAATGCCTCGACGACTGCGCCGCCGAAATCTCCGGCTTCCTCGCCGCCGCCGAACATCTCGGTGACAAACTCGGCCCGCTGCTCCTGCAGTTCCCGTATTTCAATCGCACGAAATTCAAAACCGGCGCCGAATTCCAAACGCGCCTGCGCCCCTTCCTCGAAAAACTTCCCAAGGATTTTCAATTCGCCGTGGAAATCAGAAATAAAAGCTGGCTGGACCAACAATTCACCGATCTTCTGCGCCAGCATCAAGTAGCGCTAGCAGTAATTGACCAGGCCTGGATGCCCACCATCCAGGAAGTCACCAAAAAACTCGACCCCGTCACCGCCGACTTCACCTACATAAGATGGCTAGGCGATCGCAAACTCATAGAAGAACAAACCAAAACCTGGGACAAAACCATCATTGACCGCCGCGCCGCCCTCTCCAACTGGGTAGACTACTGCTACACCACCACCCACCGCGGCAAAAAAGTCTACGCCTACGCCAACAACCACTACGCAGGCCACTCCCCAGCCACAGTAGCGCTATTCCTCGAATTGTGGAGTCGCAAGAACGAGTCCTGAGCGAGCATGGCACAGCCACTCATAGCTGTGCCCTGGGCAGTTCGTAGGGGCACGGCATGCCGTGCCCGGCCTGAAAACCTGCCAGCTGCAGGCGGGACTCCTAGCGGCGGTATCGAAGGCTCTGTGCTCTTTCTTTGACCTGTCATCCCGACCGCAGCGAGGGATCTCTCTTCATGCTCGGACGCCCGCCCCCGTGTCTCTCCGCTCCTCCGCGTTTTTGGGGTGGATTTGAGAGCTCTGGCCTGTCTCTAGCTTCAAATTTGGATGCTAACGGAGTCGAAATCCTGCTGAACCTGCTGCCAGCTCTTGCACAATTCTTGAGCTCGCCGATGAATCCTATCGACGATTTCCGTGGAGGTCTGGGGACCCTCATCAGAAGGTAAGCCGTCGGGGGCAATCTCAAGCGATTCAAGTCTCTGGAAAACTCGCTTCATTGACCGGTCAGGGTCGCGAAAGAACTCCGACCCTCGGATTCGCACAAATCTCCAACCCAGCCTCTCGAGGATCGCCTGCCGCTCCATATCCTCGGCTAACTTTTCGATCGGATGATAGCGATCACCGTCGCATTCTATGGCGAGGCGCTTGTTGCTTCCTTCAACCACAAGATCAATGCGGTAAGCTCCGACCTTCCACTGTGGTGTGACTCGATATCCAGCGGCAAGCAGACGCCGCATTACGAGCCGTTCAAATTCGGATTCTGCCCGTTTAGCTTTCTCTTCAAGAGCTCGCATCAAGGCAGTCGGATCTAAGGCGTGCTCTATCAGCCTCCTTCTAAGATCTCCGGACTTCAAATCAGATTGATGGCTGAGCGAGTGAACCACCCACATTTGGTCCCGAGCGCGGCTTGCTCCGACGTTGAACCGTTGCTTATACATCTCTTGTTCACGGAGCGGCAGTGGACCCGTACCTGGCACATCAACAATTGAGAGAAATACTACATCCCGCTCGTCACCTTGAAACTGCGCAGCCGTTCCACAGAGGATGCGCCTTCGATCGTATTCAGCAGGGGATAGGTGAGCACGTAGTTGCGTCTCTATCTCTATTGCTTGCTCTTCGCCTAGCAGAGATACCGCACCGAAACTTACAGGTGCCCCAAATTCATTGGTTCGATATTCGGGTTGTTCGATAGCCGCGACAACCAGAGACGCGACGGCATCGGCCTCTTCGCGATTTATTTTCCCCTGTCTTCCCGCGGATAGAACACGATGCGCATAGACGAACGGTTGTAACTTTACCTTACTTGAATCTCGCAAAGGCTTGATTCGCCCCTGGTACGAGAGGTCGTTACTAAATTGAATTATCTCTGGCACACAACGAAAATGTTCTACGAGGCAGATCGTTTGCCCGAACGATTGTCGAGCAAGATCATAAATGGATCTTTTTCCATCGTAGAGCTGACCGTTCGGAATCCCCTGGAGGTGCGTATCGATCAGGTTTTGGATCACGCCAAGTTCTTGCCCGACGGCAGACGGGCTAACCTGCTCGTGATCTCCGACCACAACGATACGACGACCCAGGTAGCAGGCGACGAGAGCCATCACATCGCTCTGGCTAGCTTCATCTATGATCACAACATCGAATCTTGTTTTTCGCGGGTCGAAGTTATCAACCACTCTGGAAAGCGGCATAATCCACACGGGTACCGCGCCTCGGCATACACTCATTTGTCGCGCCGCCTCGGCTCTCAATCTCGGAACCCGAATGCCATGTCCTGCCCCTATCGCGCGCCAGATATCCAACCATCCGATAAGCGCTTGTTGCTGCTGGAGAGACGTTCGCCGGGCCTGAAAACCCCAAGAAAGACGGTCAATCAGATCGACTGTGACGTTGCGAAGCCTCTCCTTAATGCTCTCGATCCCGATTTGAAGGTCTTCCAGCGAAACTGCTCCTCGCCTTTCGAGTTCGAGACGCAGTTGTTGGAATTGCCAAGCGCCTACGGCGTCCCCCGGTAAATCTCGGTGGCCATGAACGCCTACGCGGTCGCGTATTGCCGCCGCCCATGCTGGAGCCGCATCCTCCAATTTAGTTAACGAGTCTCGCCGAATCTTCAACTCGTCTCTCTTATGTTCCAGTTCAACAAGCCGGGCAAAGGCCGCGGCGTACCCGTCGGCGTCAAGCTCGCTGACTGCGGCCCGAAACATCGTGACTACCGCGACCTCTGAAACGCTGCCTCGCGCCACGTTTAATTTCTCTTGCAGCTTGGACAATTGTTCATCGATTTGAAGTAATCGAAGGGCATTCGCACGCGAGGCTAGAATAGGGGGCAGTGTGATGGACACCGCATGATGCAGACGCAGCAAATCACCGTGCCGTCCCACCGAAATCGGCTCGTCGGCCCAAAGTTTGTCCCAAAGGAAACCCAAACTCCTAAGTTCCTTTAAGGCGGCCTCCCAAACACTCGATTGCCATTCCAGACATTTCCTGATCGAGTCCGAGAACTGCGGAAGCGTCCGTTCGATTTCTTCACCCAGCTGGCTTGAATTCGGGGCGCCCAAGGGAGCCATTTGCCGATCCCAACGGCCTGCGATTTCTTCGCGAGAAGCCGAGAGGCGCGCTTGCTTTCCGAGCGTATTAAAATGCTCAGGCGTTCGGGGTAAACCCGTAGCAACTTGAGAGGCTGCGATGAAGTTTTTCCAATCCTTTCGACGAAGAAGGGTGAAGAATCCAAGACTCCCACCTCTCGTCAAGTGTGCAGTGATCTCTTCCGAGAGGTGAACTTGTTCGTCAAAGGAAATGCCTTTGCCAAGTCTTGGACCGTATTGCAGCAACGCGGCCTGATAATTACCAGACATTCGCTGGAGACGGTCGATCATGCTCAAAAGCTGTTCCCAAGCTTCGCGGTTTGGTATTCCAATCCGACCGGCCGAAATGACTTCCAGCTTCCATGGTTCCTTACCTGAGATCGGTTTAATTGCTTCCTGCAAGCGCTCCAACAATCGTTCGATCTGATCAGGCGAGCCCAGAGGCGGTCCCGAAGTCCAGAGATTATCGCCGACATTAAGATCCTGCCCTTGAAGGAATGTTTTTTCACGAACGAGCTGTTCGAATTCCCGCGGGCTGGTAAGTTTGTCAAGCGAAGGCAAAATTCCGGAAAGCTCGTACTCGTCCTCGCGCGTTATCGTCGAGTTTGTTCGATAGAGCGCCACAAGCTCCGCCTGCGAGAGCGGTAGCGCAACCCCCAAGGTCATCGGCGCGGGGATCCAATCAGCGCTCTTCGCTTCTTCAGCTACCTTGCGGGCAGCCTCCGAAGGTGACCACGACTTTCCGCCGAATACGACGTCGCGGTATTCGTCAGCGCGTGCTTCAATGAGACTCTGGCATGCCGAGCGAAGTTTTTCGGTCAAGTGACGGCGAAGATCAGCCAGCGAAGCGGCCTCTGCATCGATGGCGCGACAGTCCGCGCGAGATAATCGCTCAGCGATAGAACCCACCGCACCTTCCAGCTGTTTTCGTCCCTCTAAATCGTTCTCAAGCACGCTCACGCATAAGGGCTGGAGCTCTGGAACAACGTGCGTACGAACCATTCGGAGGGCTTTGGTGGTATGGCTAGTTACCAGCACGCTTTTTCCTTGCGCGAGTAGGTGCCCGATCAAATTTGCCACGGTATGGGTCTTACCAGTGCCCGGCGGTCCCTGAACCAGCACGCCACCGCTTTGGTCAATTCCCTGCGCTATCCGAATTTGCTCGGGATTCGCGGGCTTGCTGAGCAGTACATCTTCGGGCTCTTCCCACGAAAGACTCGGAGACAAATCTGAATCCGAGGCTTCGTTAATCGCAGTTTCAATCCCGACGATGTTTAATAGGGGCCATGGCAAGTCATCCCGTTCCCGCAAGTCTTCGATCACGCCATCGATCGCCGCTGCGAATCCGAGCGATCTTGCACGGAGGAAAAGCACTGGGTCGTGGCTAATCCTCGGGTAATCCTTTTCACCTTGAAGAATTTCTTCCTCGACGAATTCGCCTGAGGCCGATAATTGGGCCGCTACCCGACGCAGGTATCCGGCGGTATCCTGGCCGCCAAGCGGGCTATACGCACCCTGTTCAAGTTCCAATCGGCAACGTGCAATAGCTCGTCCGTCGACGTCTGGCATCGATTGAAACAGGGCCGTATAAAGTTCCGGTGGAGTCTCTGTCTCGATAACGGTGAATTCGGGGCCGGAGGGATCGAAAGTGAGCTGTAAGCGTTGCAGTAGGATAGGGTGAAAGACACCGCCCTCCGGTCGACGCCAACTGAGAACGCCGCTGCCGGCCACCAACTCGACTTTCTCCGCCTCGCGTTCAACTCGACCAAAGAGACCATAAAACGCTTCGAATACCTTCATGGCCTGGCGTGCCGGCCGTTCATTTGCTGCCCATTCATCGCGAAGAAACTTCCACTCCCGGAAAACCTCGACGCGATCCGCAACGTCTTCAAATCGCGAAACCAAAGTTTCGCCTCTACTGGTCCCTTCATTACGGCTCTGCGCGTGAGCCGCTTCCTTGAACGGATCTTCCCAACCGGCATCAAGCCAAGCGCCCAAGGTGCTTGGCGGTTCCGGAGCCCTGGTTAATTTTGGACGGCGAACCTTTAATACGTAGCTCTCAACGGATGCTTTATTTGAAGCACCCTCGGGCACAGTCCCGTCTGGGTCGTTCTGTACATCCGACCGTTGCCCTCTGAGAACTGCGGGGTGATCTGGCAGGTCGCGAAGCCAAAGATGCCATAACTGTTCGCTTATTTGATTTGTTACAGGATTGCGGTGTTGGTTTAGCGCCTGCAGGTACTCGAATACACGTATCAAGCGCTCCCGGCCGATTCTTATCTTTTCAGAGTCCATTCGCGGGTTGCCTGACAGCGCAAACTGTGTCTCCGACACTATCGAGTGTGGCTGGGCGATCGCCTCATCATGCCTGACGACGCCGAATAATACCATTACGCTAGTTAACCGATGCTCTGAGCCCTAGTAATAACTCGGTAAACATGATAAAATAGACTCGGGCCACTTTTCCAGCCCACTGAGGACGACACATGCACTCCGCCACAACGGCGACGGGCAGACCACTCCCACCCCCAGGGAAAACTCTATCCAAAAACCGCCCCGCGCCCCTCAGTTGTCGCGCCACTCTCCAACTGGCCGCCCCAAAACCTCATGTAACATCCCAACTACAATGTTACATCCCTGCTCTAATCGACAATCACCGCCGATCACCGCGCAAAATCAATCGCAAACCCCGCCGATTAGAATCCGCTATATCTCCTACAAAACAAACGCCCGCACCCCAAATCAATCGCCAACAAATTGCCACTTCCAGAATCACGCATCCCAGCATTTCGAATCGTCACAATCAAAACGCCGCGCCGGCCTTCATTCGTCACTGCCGTTCTAATCGTCACACCTCGCGATTAGAAAACGCTATATCTCGTAGAAAACAAACACTCGGCACCGTTTCTAATCGTCATTTTTTTACGGTTCTGGCGCGCAACTTCACTCTCACTCACCACGCGTCGCGCGCCATCCCTGCAATTTCTAATCGACAATGGCAGATATTAGAAATCACCAAAAACCCAACAAAAACGCACTTTTCGACCGTTCTAATCGACACAAAAATGCGTTCCCGACGAGCTCGCGGAGCGGCAATTCGCGAGTCACGGACTATGAGTTATGGAACGCAGTTCACCAATCACTACTCGCCGATCGCCACCCGCGCCTCACCTGCAACTCCGAATTCACTAGGTGCCGGCAACGAAGCATGCTATGGTTGGGCTGCGTTTGTTGCTCTTGTAACACCTTTAGATTCGATGAAGGGGCTGCAAGTTCACACTTGTGGCCTCTTTTGCTTTACGGCTGGAGGCGGTCGAGAAGCAAACAAATAGCTTAAAAAAAGAAGGAAGTAAATCAGTGAGAGAACAAGGAACAGTGAAGTGGTTCAATGCCAGCAAGGGATTTGGATTCATCCAGCGCCAGTCCGGCGAGGATGTATTTGTACACTTTTCGGCTATTCAGGCGGAAGGTTACAAGTCGCTGAACGAAGGCCAGGCGGTTGAGTTCGAAGTAACCCGCGGCCCCAAGGGCCTGCAGGCAGCGAACGTCACTAGCCTCTAGTCGTAAAGGGCGAGCCGGTTAACCCCGGTTCGCCCCTTTTTTTTCGCTCAGGCAACCGAAAGCATAGGAGCCCCGTTGAAAGCACTCCCCGAAGGGCAGTACATCAAGCACTTCCAATACGGTTTGGGCGTCATCACCGAATCCGATAACGACCGCACTTCCATAGATTTCGATTTGCATGGGATGAAGAAGTTCGTCACCAGCATTATGGTGGTGGAGATTGCCGAAGGCACTCCCCCCAAGCGCAAGCGCGCGCGGCGTACGAAGAAGGCCACTGCTGCTGCCGCGGTGGCGGCTGGCGCCGGAGTTGGCGCTGGCGTGGTTCCCGCAGGAAAATGACCACCCACAACAACGTGATCGTGCAATTCGTCGGCTTCGAGGCGAAGTCGCAAGGCCGCGAATATACTTTTACGGTGCGCGAAACCGCTACCGAGCCGCGCGAATATACTTTGACGATTCCGAACGAGGCGTTCAACACGCGGCGCGTGCGTTTTCAGGATGCGCCGGATATTTGCTCGCATCGTTTGCACGTGGAGCTGGCGGCTACCGAGAACCACCCTGAAAAGACGCACTTCCATCTGACCGATGCGGAGCTGGAAGCTTACAGGACTTCGCACATGCAGAAACCTCCGAAGTATCCCTACGCGCCTAAGAAGGACGACGAGCACGACGCGTAGCGGTTCCGCGATTCCGTTATTCCGTATTTCCACTTCACAAAATTAATCTGAGGTTGAGGTTTGCTTCAGCGCGCGGCCGCGTGCGAGCTTTCTGTTTGCGATTACGCGATTTTTGTTACGACGCGGCGCGCGGCTAGCGAAATCATCAGGCGCGTGACGCCGCTGAAGAAGACGCTGATGCCTACGATGGTGCCGAGCACCCATTCGGTGCTCGAGGGCC
This sequence comes from uncultured Acidobacteriota bacterium, assembly GCA_963834215.1. Lineage (GTDB taxonomy): Bacteria > Acidobacteriota > Terriglobia > Acidiferrales > UBA7541 > Palsa-295. The sequence goes on from CAWIAM010000010.1 coordinate 9,638, forward strand.
ACAGTCGCCAGATCATCACGCCGAGGATGAGGGTGATGATGCCGTCGAGTAGGAACCAGCCTGAGCCGCCGGCGGGGCGGTGCTGGAAATAGAGGACGATTTCGACGATGCCTTCAATTAGTAAATAGAACGCCAGGGCTAGAGTGAGGGTGGCGAGGCCGCGCAAGGGGTGGTCGAGCAGGTAAAACGCTACGCAAAGATACAGGATGCCGAGCAGAACTTTCAGCAGCACGCTGCCGGTACGCCTGGTGAACCACGCGAAGACGAAATGCGCGAGGCCGGCGAAGACCAGCATCCAGCCGACGAAGATATTTGCGGCGATACCGGCTTCGAACGGCATGGCAATCGCCAACAAGCCCGCTATGATCATGATGATGCTCACTGCGATGGACCAGCCCACCGCTTTCTTTGCAACGTCCGACACTTTTACTGCTGGGGGATCGCTCATTGCTTGCCTCCTGCTTCGTGCGTCGTGATTTCTCGCTACTTCCTCGCGCGCACGGATGCGCTGCCGAGACACTTATACCACCGTTAGGGTGCGCTGCAGCAGAATGGCTGACGAAATCGAGCGCGCGCTATGCGCGTGGTGCAGGTCTCATTTGCGGACTGAAGCGCGAATGTTCTCGTGATATGTTTGCACGAGCGAATGAAGAGACTCGACACGCTTAACTTTCCGTTGTGGACGCAGCGCCTTGGCACTGGCACGCTCGATCACCTGGATCAACTTCGTCGCAGTGATGAGGAACGAACATCGGCGCAACTTTCCTCTCTTGCGCCTGCGCTTGCGCAATCTTTCGCATTTGTGCGCGCCAATTTATGGAAATTTCTGTTTGTTTCCGTCGCCGTGCTGGCGCCGTGCTTCTGGCATCGCATGATCGTGGCGGGAGACTTGGGCAGCCACTTGTACAACGCGTGGCTTGCGCAGCTTGTGGAGCGCGGGCAGGCGCCGGGGCTGTGGCTGGCGTGGCGGTGGAATAATGTGCTGTTCGATTATTGGCTGGATGGACTGGGGAGGATTTTCTCGCTGCAGGTGGCGGTGAAAATCGCGGTTTCGGCGGCCGTTCTGATTTTTTTCTGGGGCATGTTTGCGCTGGTGTGCGCGGCTACGCGGCGCGCTCCGTGGTATTTCTGCCCGTGCATCGGCATGTTCACGTACGGCTACACGTTCCACATGGGATTCATGAATTTTTACATTTCGCTCGGGCTGGCGTTTTTTGGTATGGCGATTTTTTGGCGCGGGAAACGGTGGGATTGGGTTGTGCCGGTCGTGCTGGCACCGTTCATCATTCTGGCGCATCCGCTGGGATTTGCGTGGCTCGTAGCCGGCTCAGCGTACGTTGTGACTGCGGAAGGGATTCCGCGGCGTTATCAGATTTTCTTGCTGGCAGCTGGTGGCGTGGCTCTTTTTGCCGCGCATTATTATTTTTGGCACTTCGATATCGTGGAGGCGCGGACCGGACCGATTTATTACTTTAATGGTACGGACCAGCTGCTGCTTTTTGGTTCGCGGTACGCGGTCCCCGAATTCGCACTGCTCGTTTTTATATTTGTCGCGCTCGGCGCGGATTTTTTCAGCCGTCCTTGGGGGCAATTTCGGCTGGAAGACTACGCGGTTCCGCTGCAGCTTTACATCATTGTGTGCCTTGGCGTAGTTCTGTTGCCGGATGGCATACGCTTTCCGAGTGTGCCGTCTGCGCTGGCGTTGCTGACGGAGCGGCTCACGTCGGTATCCGCGGCCTTGCTGTGCTGCCTGCTTGGCGCGATGCGTCCGCGCAAGTGGCATTTGGCCGCGTGCGGTGCAATCGCGGCGGTGTTTTTCGGCTTCTTGTATCAGGACGCGGGGAAAATCGATCGGATGGAGGCGCAGGTTGAGCGGCTGGTCCGCACTCTGCCGCCGAACCAGCGGGTGCTTGGCACCATCAAGCCGTTCCTCGGGTCGCGCATCTTGATTCAACACATGCTGGATCAAGCGTGCATCGGGCATTGCTTTAGTTATGGCAATTACGAACCCGCGTGCAAGCAATTTCGGGTGCGTACTACGCCGGGAAACCCTTACGCAATGTTTAGTTACGAGCGAACGTCGGATACCGAGGACGGAACTTATGAAGTGCAGCCGGGGGACTTGCCGGCGTATCAGGTGTATCAGTGCAGCGAGAGCGGGACGGATTTGTGTATTCGTCCGCTGGCGGCGGGGGAGATGAACGATCGGTTGGGGGTGCACCCGGACGAGGAGTGAGATACGTGCGGCGGCTTACGGAAGGGTGGAAGGGTTCGATTGTGGTTCCGAGGGCGGATTTGGCCCGAGGCTGTTTTGCTTGGGTTAGAGCGAAAAAAGCAGATCCCTCGCTGCGCTCGGGATGACATCCGCTTCACTTTTTTTGCAAGATTTGAAGGTTGGGATTACCCTTCTGTCCGACGCTGTCGTACCTCGGCGTGAATCGCGCTGTGGTGTGGTGCGCAAATTCAGAGGCTGTTTTGTGTTTGCAAACGTGCTGGAGTTATTGTTTGCGACGCGACTCCGCGAAGCAAGCTTCGCTGCGAAAAAGGGAGAGCCCTTCGTTCCTCAGGATAAACAAGCTCTCGCACTCCCAGATGCCGCTGCGAAGATCAAGGCCAGCGTTGTGCTACTGGAGTAATCCGAAGACGACTACGCTGTTGGGAGTGCCGATGTAGACTTTGCCGTTGGCAATCATGGGCGTGATGAACTTATTGTCGGAGAAGTGGTCGCGGCTGTTCGCGGCTTGGTTGCTGTCGTATAGCTCCGTGGTGAGATTCGTGGCGTCGTACGCGCGCAGGACGCCTCCGCCGTTATTTTGTATGACCCAGACGATCCCGTTCGTTATGCCGTTCGCGGAAATGCTCGGAGTGCCGCCCGGATACGGATAGGTGGCGGAACTTTGCGAGCCGGCGGGTGTGACCAATTTCGCGTTTGAAATTGAAAACGCTCTCAGCACGTCGCTGACAGCGGCGTAATACACGGTGTTATTGAAATACGCGGGCATGGACCAGACGCCGCCATTCAATCCGTTCGAGTCGATCTCCTGATAAATCGCGCTGTCGTTGCTGGTATTGAATTTGCCCATCAGATCGCGGTTGACGACATAAATGTGGCCGTCCTTGCCAGCGCCGACACCCAGATGCCAGGTGTTGGCCTGGTTGTCCTGTAAGTCGGGCAGGAGCATTTCTCCACCGGAGCCCAGATCTTCATCAGAGTTTGATTCCGAATCGGTGTTGTACATCGTGAAATAATCGGCGACGCTGAGATTGCCGTCCGTGGTGGAAATTTTGACGAAGGCGTTGCCGAAATCGCCATGCTCGGGAAATCCGTTGCTATCGAGCGTGTCGTCGAACGTTCCATTCGCGTCTAGAAAATAAATGTTGCCGGAAGAATCGGCCGCGGGGCCGTCGCCAGCCATCCAGATGGCTCCATCACCGCCGTTCGGAGTGACGTCCAGGACGCCGGTCTGCGACAGAGTCGTTTCGTTGTAGCCCATGATCCAGCCGGTGTACGGGCCATCATCGCAGTGCGAAGCCCAGGTGGTGTAAATCACGCCATTGAGCAGCAAGACCGCGGCGCGCTCCTTATATTGTTTGGGATCAAAGGTAGTGGTGCCGCCGGTATTGGGAAAAGTGGCCTGCACCGAAACAGGGCTGCCTGACTCCTCGGCGCCGGTAGTAAGGTCGAGGGCATGCAAGCGCTGGTGATAATTCCCGCTATTATCCTTCGACATCGCAACTAGAAAGATCTCGCCGTGCGCGCCGGCTTGCAAATCGATCACGGGCGTGGAAGTAATTCCGATAATGGGCGAAACCTGGCCGCAACCGCGGTTATCGCTGGCCGTTTCGTTCGCGCCCAGGACAGAAACCTGCCAGAGCTGTGCGAAGGTGTCCGCATCGAAGGCATAAGCGGAATCATTCTCGGTGACGACGAAAACCACATTGTGACTGCTGCCCGCGATCGTGAGATTCGATACGTAGAGAGGCTCTGCATCAACTCCCGCATCCACCGAAAGATTGCCCACTTTGCCAAAGTTAGTGGAATTCAGATTGGCCGGAGTGAGCGCGGTCTCGTTCAGATTCTGGCCTGTGCGCGCGACATCGTTATGGTAAGTCAGCACGTTGACGCCGCTGGTTTGTACTGCGTTCACGGTCAAGGTGACCGTGTTGCTGGTGGCTGTCCCGGCAGTATTCGTCACTGTCACGTAAATGTGAGCGCCACTTTGCGTAGTCGTCGTTTGCGGGATCGAGTACGAATTTGAATTCGTTCCGGCGGCACTTCCGTTGAGGAACCATTGATAGGTGAGCGGCGCCGTGCCGGTAGCCGTTACGGTAAATGTGGCAGTCTGGCCGGCAGTGACAGTCACATTGCCGGGCTGCTTGCTGATCGAAGGAGCTGTAGGCGAAGCCGGATTTACGGTGAGAACGACGGTGTTGCTCGTGGCGCTGCCCGCGGAATTGCTGACTTTCACGTATATGTGCGCATCGGTTTGCGTGGTGGTGGTCTGCGAAATCGAAAACGTGCTGGAATTTGTTCCGGCTGCGGCGCCGTTCATGAACCACTGATACGTGAGAGGGGCGGTGCCGGCAGCGGTGACCGAGAAAGTCGCGGTCTGTCCCGCCGTGACGGTTACGCTTGCAGGTTGCTGCGAGATCGTTGGCGCGGTCGCGGCTGCATTTACGGTCAGCGAGACGGTGTTGCTTTTCGTGGCGCCGACGGAGTTTGAAACGTTGACGTAAATCTGGGCTCCGGTTTGGCCTGCTGCGGCTTGCCCAATTGTGAAGCTGCTCGAATCACTGCCGACTGCGGCTCCATTCATATACCACTGATAATTCAATGGGTCGGTGCCGGTGGCCGCGACCGAAAAACTGGCTGCCTGCCCGACCGTAACCGTCGCACTTGCGGGCTGCTGGGTGATCGCCGGAGCGTTGGGGACCGGCTTCGGGGTAGGCGGCGTGCCGGAGTATCCACAGCCGGAGACGACGGAGACGCATAGACACGCCAACAGGACGACGGAGAACGCACACTTTAGCTTCTTCACGGAGGAAGCACTCCACGTAACAAGTCTCAGAGCCCGGAAACCGTGCAAATGGTCTAATGGCGCGAGAGCAATGGCTTCAGAAATGCGCATCAGCGGCCACATCCCAGAGCAATTCAACTGCGTTAAGTGTACCCGAACGATACCGTTACGAAACACCTGTGCGCAGGTGCAGGTTGGGGACAGTGCCTGACGGCTCCAATCCGCCTTGTATCGGGATGAAAGCCTGAGAAATCGAGCTGTTTCTTGCGAATGAGCATGGAAATTCAGAGAACCGGCACGCAGCGGAGTGGTGACGTGCAGGGGGCTCTAGCCCCGCCCCTACGGTTGCACTAACGAAAGTCGCGGATCGAGGCATCGAACGGCAGAGACGCAGCGCACGCCTACGCGCCTTCCGCCGTGGAAGGCTCGGTTCGATGCACGGTACTTGCTGTCGCGCTTCGCCCGCGCCCATAGAGCCATGCGCCTAGACGATATGCCAGCAAGATGCCAACTAGAAAAGCATACAGAAGCGGCTTGCGCTCATCGGATTTCACCAACCAGTAATAATGAATGACGCCGAGGATCGCGCTCGCGTAAATGGCGCGATGCAGAAGATCTGCCAGCGCTTGCCGCCCAGCCGGCGGATCATGCCGGCAGTGGAAGTGATCGCGAGCGGAATCATCAGCACGAAAGCCGAGAAGCCGGCGGTGATGAAGCGCCGCTTCAGCACGTCTTTCCACATTTCGGACCAGGCGAAAAAGTGGTCGAGGCCGATCCAGGTGCTGAAATGCAGGAACGCGTAAAAAAATGCGAAGAGGCCGAGCATGCGGCGAAAACGAATCAGTTGGGGCAGGCGCAAAATCTTGCGCAGCGGAGTAATCGCCAAGGTGATGACCAAAAAGCGGATGGTCCAATCCCCGGTCGCGTGCGTAATGAATTCGATGGGATTGGGCCCGAAGTCCATGTTGTCTGGAAAGCCCGCGAGGCCATTGTGAAAGGCACGCCACAGCAGCACATCCAGCGGAATCAGGCACACCAGGAACACCACCACCTTGGTCCACTTGCTGGTCAAGATGGAATTCACGCGAGGCTCACGGTCAGTAGTATTTTTTCAGGTCCATTCCGGCGTACATGCTGGCGACCTGATCGCCGTAGCCATTAAACATCAAAGTGGGGCGGCGGCGAAATTCCCCGAGGCGGCGCTCGGTGGCCTGGCTCCAGCGAGGATGGTCCACGTTGGGATTCACATTCGAGTAAAAGCCGTATTCGTGCGAATTGGCGATATTCCAGGTGGTGGGCGGCTGATCTTTCACAAAAGTGATGCGCACGATTGATTTGATGCTCTTGAACCCGTATTTCCACGGGGTCACCATGCGCACCGGCGCGCCATCCTGATTCGGAAGAGTCTCGTCATACATGCCGACGGTGAGCAGGGTCAACGGATTCATGGCTTCGTCGAGGCGCAACCCCTCGACATAGGGAAGTTCGATGCCCGCGCTGGGACCTTCCGGCATCTGGTTAATGGCGTAATAGCTTTCGAAGGCGACGAACTTGGCTTTGGGCGTCGGCTCGACCAACTTCGCGATCGTGCTGAAGGGAAATCCGATCCACGGCACGACGATGGACCAAGCTTCGACGCAGCGGTGGCGGTAGATGCGCTCTTCCAGCGGAGCGAGCTTCATGATCTCGTCCATGGTGAACTTGCGGCGCTTGGCTACTTCCCCTTCGACGGAAACAGTCCACGGCGTGGTGATGAAGTTCTTGGAATTGTCCGCAGGGTCGGACTTTCCGGTGCCAAATTCGTAGAAATTGTTGTAATGCGTGACGTCTTGCAGCGGAGTTTCGTTTTCCGTGGTGCTGTAGGGCCACTTGGCTACGCCGGGCAGCTTCACGGGCGTCGAGCCAGTGGCGGGCCCCGCCAACAGGCGCGTCAATTTTTTGTAGCCGACCACGGCACCATAGGTGGCGGCGATTCCGAAAAGGAAATTGCGACGGCCCATGTAGAGGCCCTTCGGCGTGACGTCCTTATAGGTCAAGTCGGGGGCTTTCTTGATCAACATTTCCCTTCTCCGTGGGCGCGAGGCTTCGCCGTATATAGTACGCGCGCTATGTGATATTGGATGCTTATAAGCGCAGAGGCGCACGCGCGAAATGCTTGCGTGTGACGACGCGCGCGCAGTCCAGATTCAGCGTGATAGGACTGCGGAATATCGCACGCGCACGAGACGACGCGAGACTCTAGTGTTTCACGGGGTGATGGCCACCGTCGGTCTGCGTAATCTGCTGGCGGAGAAGCGTGACGAAAGCGGCTGCCGCGCGGGGCAACGTCCGGTCGCGACGGTAGACCAAGCCTAGTTCGCGCGTGAGCAGCGCGTCGGAAATGGCGATGAGTTTGGCTTCACCAGAGCGCACTTCTTCTTTTGCGAAACTTTCGCTGATGATCGAAACGCCCAGGCCCGCGGCGACGAAGCGCTTGATCATGCCGACGCTGGCGAGTTCCATGGTGACGCGCAGTTTCGTGCGATGCGGCCGGAAGAGCTTGTCGAGTAATTGACGCGTGTAGCCTGTTTTCGGCAGGATCTGCGGCTGATCCGCGACTTCGCTGAGCGTGACGGCTTTCATGCGCGCCAGCGGATTATTGGCGCTGACCATCAGCATGAGCCGATCGCGGAAGATGGAATGGATTTTGAGGCTGGGAGATTTTACCGGCAAGGTGACGATGCCGACGTCCACCGAACCGTCTTCGATTTTCTCGATCACTTTTCTGCTGAAATTTCTGTAAATGCTGATCTGCACCGCCGGGTATTGCCGGTGATACGCCGCAAATAAATCCGGAAGGACGTAAAGGCAGGTTGCTTCATTGGCGCCGATCTGCAGCGTGCCGCGCGGCGAGCTAGATAGATCGGTGACGGCACGGAGCGATTCCTCTTTCAGAGTCAACAGGCGGTTGGCGTAGACGATCAGCGCTTCGCCAGCGGCGGTCAATCGCACCGTCTTGCCGACCCGATCGAAAAGTTTCTGGCCGTATTCTTGTTCGAGCTGGCGGATTTGAGCGCTGACCGCGGGTTGCGACCGGAAGAGTTTTTGTCCCGCGCGTGAAAAACTGCCTAATTTGGCTATCTCGAGAAAGGTGGTTAGGTGGTCGAAATCCATTGTTCGAAGGCAAGATTATAGCAGAGAGCAGCGCTTGATGGGGGCCGCGGAAGATGGCTGGCGGCGCTAGCGTTTGTAGGCTTCGGCGCGTTTGGGCAGCACCGCATGAGTGGTTTGGGTGGCGGCGGGCCGCGCGGATTCGCGGGAGACGCCGACGAAAATGGGATTGGAGATGATCCAGGGAACGTCGGCGCGCAGGAGCGGATGATGCAGGAGGTAGGCTTCGACGCGATAGACTCCGGCGGAGGCGTTCTGGAGATCGAGGTGATCGGCAGTCGGCTTCGCTGATTTCGGCGCCGTTTTTCTTGAGGACTAGCCGGATTGCCTCGTTTTTGGCGGCAGCCGCTACGTGCAGGTCCGAGTTGGCGGGTGCATCGCTGCCCGTCGGGAAATATTGCGCGCCGCTTCGGGCTGAAAATTCGAAGTGTTCCGGTTCGGCGGCGCCGCGGATGCAATTGAAGAAATCTCCCTTGCGGATTGCGGCTTCGGGATCGCTGCTGTAACGCTTGTCTATTCCCATCGCCACGAAGGAGAACGTGTCGGCATACGAGGGCACTTTTATCGCGAGCAATTTTGTGATGTGAAAGCCGCCGTGAGCATCCGAAGCTACGAAACCCCAGGTGCGATTGTGCTGCAGGAAATCGTCCCAGTGCGTAATGGACTCCGAGGGAAATGAGATGGTCTTCAGAAAATAGTAGTGCGAGAAGGGATAGTAGAGCGCGAGTTGCAGGCGCTGGACCCACGACGTGCGGCGGAGAACGGTGAATAAATTCAGGATTTCGATGCCGCCGGGGCGGAGGTCCGCATTCCAGTAGTGCCAGCCGTAGCGGCGGTCGTCGGGATAGGCGAGGACCGGAAAAGCGCCCCAGCTGCGGGCGTCTTGCATCGCTTCGGGCGGGAACGAGGAGACGCGAAATCCAGGCGTCTGGCGCGCGCCGAAAAATGTGAAGTGCCCGTCGGGCAGGGTCGCTTCGGAGCCGCCGACGATCGTCACGCCATCAATGGTCCCGCGAAACATGGAGGAAGCTACATTCGGCCTGCCGTGGTCGGTGAGAAGCACGAGGCTGACTCCCGCGGCGCGCGCTTGCCGTGCGATTTCTTCGGGCGATTGCAAGCCATCCGACAAATTCGAGTGAACGTGATAGACGCACCAGAGATACGCGTCGGAGCGATGCGGGGAGTACGAAGCGTAGCGCAGGCCCGCGGCTACGTACGCGATCAGAATTACTGTGGCGATAATCGCTGCGGATATTTTGAGCGGCTTGGCGCTGTGCCGCGCTTTCTGCTGGGTTGGCACGGCGCGGGCCTGAGGCCTGGCGGCATTTTCCGTGAGCATTACTGGCATAAGCTTCCACTCTACAGCGTAATTCCCGATAATCAGGCGCAACTTCGGGTCGAGTTTTCGTGCACGCGAGTGCTACGAAGAAGAACGACATTGAGTTGGACGTCCCGCAACCCGGGGACGTCGCCAAAGTGGAGTTTTCGGTCGGCACGGTGTTAGCTTGGTGATTCTCGGTTCCCCGCGCAAGAATCCACAACGAGGTGAACGAAAATGACTTGGGGCAAGCGGCGTGCGATTGTCATCATCATTCTGGTGGTGTTTTTTGTGGTGCTGGTAATGGTGGCTTCGAAGCCGGGGCATTTGCGGTTGCCGTCGCGCGGGGTTCTGGTGATAGACCTCACGGGGCAAATTGACGAGCAGCGTGCTCCGGATATCTTCAGCGCGTTCAGCGGAATCGACCGTGCCGGTGCTGCACGATTACGTGGACGCGATTGATTCCGCCGCGAACGATTCGCGCATCACCGGCCTGGTGGTGCGCATCGCTCCGCTGGAAACGGGCTGGGGCAAACTCGAAGAGATTCGGGCGCATTTGCTGCGCTTTCGCAAGAGCGGCAAGACCAGCATCTGCTATCTCGGTTACGACGGCATCGGCAACCCCGAATATTATCTGGCCAGCGCCTGCCAGCAGGTCTGGCTGGTGCCTACCGCGCCGGTGAGCATCCGCGGGATGATCGCGCAAGCGCTTTTCCTGCGCGGAACGCTCGACAAACTGAAAATCGTGCCGGAGTTTTATCACATCGCGGAATACAAGACGGCCGGCAACACATTTACCGAGAAGAAATTTACGCCCGCGCACAAGGAGGAAGTCGAAGGCCTGCTGCATAGCATTTACGAGCAATATTTGAACGATGCCTCGAGCGCGCGGGGGATGACGGCGCCGCAATTCGAAGCGCTCTTGAACCAGGGGCCTTTTTCTTCGAAGGACGCGGTGGCGAATAAGATCGTGGATCGCCTCGGTTACTGGGACCAGGTGCAGAGTTATTTCAAAAAAGAGGATAGAGGGTGGAATCCTATCTCATTGAATCGCTATCGTCCTTTCGTCAAGAACGAGGGCGGCAGCGAGATCGCAGTGGTGCATGCGACGGGCTTGATCGTATCTGGCGATTCCAGCACCACGCCGGGCGGCGGTTTCGTGATGGGCGGCGATTCCGTGGCGTCCGATATTCGCGAAGCGCGCCAGGATTCCGCGATCAAGGCGATTGTGCTGCGCGTCGATTCCGGCGGCGGCTCGGTGGTGGGCAGCGAAGTGATTCGCCGCGAGGTGGAACTGGCGAATTACGCGAAACCCGTCGTTGTGTCGATGTCTGATGTCGCGGCTTCGGGCGGCTACTGGATTGCTGCGCCGGCGCGCAAGATCGTCGCCGATCCCGACACCATCACCGGCTCGATCGGCGTCCTCATCGGCAAGCTGAATATTTCAGGGCTCTACAATTTGCTGGGAATCAGCACGGATTACGTGGCGACCAGCGACAACGCGACGCTCTTTTCCGATCAGCAGAATTTTTCGCCCGCGCAGCGCGCCTACATCGAGAAATCGCTGAATGAAACGTATGCGGATTTCACCAAGGGAGTAGCCGCAGGCCGCAAGATGCCTGTCGAAGCCGTGGACAAAGTTGCCAAGGGCCGCGTGTGGTCCGGCTCGCAGGCCAAGGAATTGGGGCTGGTTGACGAACTCGGCGGGCTCGACCGGGCGATCGAAGTCGCCAAGCAGCTTTCCGGCATTCCCGCCAGCGAGTCCGTGCACATCGTGCGCTACCCGGTGGAAAAATCGTTCTTCGAGCAATTGCTGGAACGCGAAAAAGACAACAACATGAGCGAATCGGCATCGCTGGAATCCATCTGCGGCACATCGTGAGCCAGATGGAGCCGGTGCAAGCGCGCATGCCGTACGAACTGCACATACGCTAAAGGCAGCTGCGAGAATTGGTCTCGCGGCTTGGCGGTATGGGCAGCGAGGTTTCGATTCGCGCGCGCCGTCAAAGCTGCGGACTGCCGTCGGCAGCTTGGGCGCATCATTCTTCATCTTTGTACGATCAGTCAACGACCTAAGGACTCAAATGCCGCATTATGGCGATTATCAGAATGAGATTTACGGCGGCGGCTTGCAGGGCGCGCTGCCGCGCTTGCCGGTGGATTTCGCGCGACTGGAGGAACGAGCGGCGAGCGCTTTGCCGCCTTCGGTATTGAGCTACGTCCAGGGCGGCTGCGGAGACGAGTGGACGCAGCAGCACAACGTTCTCGCTTTTCGCCGCTGGGGGATCGTGCCGCGCATGCTGGTGGATTGCTCGAGCCGCGACCTCTCGATCGAACTTTTCGGAATAAGGTTTCCGACGCCACTGTTCATGAGTCCGGTGGGCGTACTCGGCATCTGCACGCAGGACGGACATGGCGATCTGGCAGCGGCTCAGGCGTCGGTGGCCACCGGAGTGCCGTTCGTGGCTTCGACGCTATCGAACGATCCGCTCGAGACGGTGGCCGCGACACTCAGCGACACGCCTGGATTTTTTCAGCTCTATACGCCGAAAGACAAGGCGCTCGCCGAGAGCTTGGTCCACCGCGCCGAAGCCGCCGGGTACAAAGGCATCGTCGTAACGCTCGATACGTGGCTGACGGGCTGGCGTCCACGAGATCTGAATTCCGCCAACTTCCCGCAGCTGCGCGGGCATGTGTTGATGAATTACTTTTCGGACCCTGTGTTCCGCGCGATGCTTGCGAAGCCACCCGAGCAAGATTTGCCGGCGGCGATTCGCCAGTGGGCGGCGACGTTTGGCAAGGTGCTTACGTGGGATGACATGGCCTGGCTGCGGTCTTTGACGAAGCTGCCACTGATCTTGAAAGGGATCTGCCATCCCGACGATGCGCGGCGCGCGATCGATAACGGGGCGGACGCCATTTACTGTTCCAATCACGGTGGGCGTCAGGCGAATGGCGGGCATCGCGGCGATCGATTTGCTGCCCGCCGTGGTCGAGGCAGTCGCTGAGTCATCGCCTCGGACGCCTGTGCTTTTCGATTCGGGTGTGCATTCGGGCACGGACGTGATCAAGGCGTTGGCGCTGGGAGCGACCGCTGTCGGCATCGGCCGGCCTTATGTTTATGGACTTGCGCTGGATGGTGCCGCAGGCGTTCGGCACGTGCTGCGATGTATTCTGGCCGAGGCCGACTTGTTCATGGCAGTGAATGGATATCCCACGATCGCGGATCTACGCGTTGCGGGCGCGATTCGCAATGCCGCGGTGCCGTGCGAAGCGTGAAGTGTCCGCTGATGCGGCCCCGCGGCGGCGCTGAAGAGGGATATCGCAGACCGCAACGCCGGTACTTCAGCGGCTGAAGCCGGTCTGATCTTGCGAGCTTTTTTGTCGTCGCTAAAGCGACGACCTACGAAGACTCCCGGGTCGCGACACAGATTCCATAGCGCGAGTGAGATTTACACAAATGTCCCTCTTCGAACAGGCTGAAAGTGCGGACGAGTTTCGTTATACTGTATGACCGAGGCGCGGTACCCAAGTGGTAAGGGAGAGGTCTGCAAAACCTTTATACGTGGGTTCGATTCCCACCCGCGCCTCCAACAAATCCCCCAATAAAACCGAGGGGATCGATCCTACCACAGAATAAAAACGGGACCGGCCGCTAGGCAACGACCGCCCCCGTGCCCCCGACCTAGTGATGATGAAACACTCGCAACAGCGCAACCAAAGTGAGGCAGACAGCCACTATCGTCATGCTAATCTTTCCTCGAAGCGGCATGTCTGACCACTTTCTGAGCGTGATTCGCATTTAACCCTCTAGCTAGCCCTTGAGGACCCAGCCGATTGCCACCATAACAAAACAGCTACTCAACAGGCTACGGATCGCCAGATCGCCGCCAGCGCGAGGAGAGATTTCGCCGCTAGCGACGCGCTGCCAGAGGGAGATAGCAAAGACGGTGATTCCAGCCAAGCCAACAATGAACAATGGGAGCGCCGGTTCCCCGAAAGCGGCAAAATGCTTCGCGAGGATATAGGCCCCCACTGCCAGATTCGCTGCCCACATCAGTACGATTACAGTTTTGGCCATCATGGTCATCTCCGTGATTGAATGGTCGGGTCAGCAGCCCCCGAAACATCTCGCTTTCTCCTTTGCAACGTTCCGGACTCACCGGAGGTAAGGCATCGACGATCTATTACCAGAGGCGTGACCTTGTCAAGAAGAAAAATTCAACAATGCTTCAGTTGCGGAGAGTATACATAGCGAAGGCGGCGAGCGAAGCCGGAGAAACTGGAGCCTTGCGAGCGCCAGTTGATCACCGTGCTGGAAAAACAGTTCGGCCCGAACAGCCCGCAAGTTGCCGGGACTCTGGACAAAGAAGCGCAGACTCTACGGACGCTGGGACGCACGAAAGAAGCGGCGGACGTGGATGAGCGTCTGGCTTCGATCCGTTCTCTCACAATGCAGACGCACTGACATCTTCGGCGGTCATCGCAAGAGCAGCGTCAAATTTGAATTTAGGGGCGTTGGCCTGGGGCTCTGCCTATGGCGGCTTTGCTGCGGGCTGCGCAGCTTGCTTCGGGCACTACGTGCGCCGCTTCAGCTGCTGTTGGCGCGGGGCACGTGGGCGTCTTGCTCACCGAGCGCACCACTACCGTGGCGACGGCTGCCGCAGCGGCAGCACCTACTCCGATCGCCGTGACTCCCGCCGCACCAATACTGCCGCCGAGCCCTGTCGCTCCAGTGGCATTCGTGGAATTTACGGCGTCTGTAACGTTCATGGGCGTGGCCGGGGAGGGCTGCGAAGGCGCCTGATTACTGTGGACGGATGACTGCTGACCGCCTTTCAGGGTGACGCAATTCCCGGCAAGGTCGCAGATCTGGCAGGTTCCTTCCAGACAGACCACCTGCATTGTGCCGGGGGTGGGATCAAAGATAACAGCGATCTCCGTGCCGACCACTCCGGCGACGCCCACGGGAGTGCGGACTCGAAAGTGCGCATTGGGCTTTACGAGTGCTGCAGCGCGGGCGCGCACGCGGCCGTAGTTCAGATCGAGATCGGTCTGCTGATTGGTTGCGTCATGCTGGGTGATGGCGAGATTGGTATCCGAGCCGACGCTCAGGACCGATCCGTCGTCGAGCGCGACGCGGGCGCGGGCGAGATGTCCGGTATTGAGTACGTCGCCCCAAAAGACTTCCTCGGAAGTCGAAGCCGGGCTCTGTTGCGGCCCGCGAATCAAATTGACGATTGGCAACACCGCGGTGATCTTGCCGGCGTGCTGCGGCTGGGTTACTTGCGCGGCGACGTCCGCGGGAATCACGAGGGGAAGGCAGATCAGGATTGCGAGGACAGAGAAAAACGGATGGCGGGAGTTCATTGGCACATTCCCTCCCCGGTCAGTTCGGCGGCGCTTCGCCACAGGCCGAAGTTGTCCAGGTCGCTAAAATTCCTTTGGATGAGGCTTGCGGGATCGGGCAGGAAATTAACACAAGTTTGGAGTGACGCCTAGCAAAATTCCAGTGAGGCACGGGGATATTGCTGCTGGCAAAGGATGCGTAGGCGAGCGTGGGAAAAGCCTGAAGATCAGGCCTTTTTCGGGGCTTGCGGGCTCTGCGCGAGCATTTGCAGCATGGTCTGGGAACTGCCTGGCGCGCGTTTTTCGCGCCAAGCGTCGAGCCGCTTGCAGTGTTCTTCGAGCGACGCGAACAGGGTGGGATTATGGAGACTCTCTCGCCAGGCGAGAATCGCCGGCTTCGCCCGTTCCCAGGCGACCCATTGCTCGTTGGTGTTTTCGAAGAAGAATTCTTCTTCTATCAGGCCGCGATTGACGATGTTCGCGACCATATCCCAGTAGCCCAGAACCATGCGCATGAATGCGTTTTCCTGCGAATTGGGAGGCGCGAGTTTCTGGACGTCCTCGCCCGATGCCGGCGCGAACTCGCGAATGAACCAGTCGCGCGCTTCGCGCAAGCGCGGCTCGCGCCGAATGTCGTAGAGGCGCAGCATCAGGTTTACCTGCTCGTGCGTGACTTCTCTCATGGCACCTCCCGGCCGGGCGGAGCGAGTTGGCCGAATTTATTGGGGTTCTGCAGGTTGCGGCAATTCGCCTTGCAGCGTGACTTTGTGCGTGTGGCTGAGCGGGATGCGGGACTGTTCGAAGCCCATTTTGATGCGGCGGCGCAGCTCGCGCGCGACGTCATCTTTGCGATTCAGGATGGTGCGGACTTGCAGGCGGATCACCGTGCCATCTAACGAGAGGGATTCGACGCCGAGCACGCGCGGTCCGTCAACGATGGCCGCCGACCAATCGGCATCATTGCGAAAATCGCCTGCGATTTTTTCGAGAGTGGCGAGCGCGCGGCCTACCATTTCGTCGGCGGGCACGGTGACGTCCACAAAAGCCTGCGACCAATCGCGGCTGAGGTTGGCGACTTGTCCTACAAGGCTATTGGGAATGGTCACCATTGCGCCGGCGGGATTGCGAAGCACAGTGCGGCGCAGCGTGAGGTGTTCGACGCGGCCGATTTCGGAATTCACCTGGATCAGATCGCCGACGACGTATTGGTCTTCGAAAACAATGAAGAAACCGTTGATGAAGTCTTTCAGCAGGCTTTGCGCGCCGAAAGCGATCGCGACGCTGGCCAGACCGGCGGTGGCGAGCGCGGGGGCGATGTCGAAATTCAGCACCTCGAAGCCCATCAATATGGCGATGATCGCGATGATGGTGGTGCCGATGCTGTAGAGCAGGCCGGCCATGGTGCGAGTTTGCTGCTCGCGCATTTGTCCGGCGCGCGATTGGGCTTTGGAGATTTGCACCAGGCGAGTAGTGAAAGCCTTGAGCAGCCGCGCGAGGAAGAGGGCGAAGACGAGGATGACGCCCAGCCGCAGCCCGGCCTTCCCTACAATTTCCAGCCACCGTGAGAAGGAATCAGTCATAAGATAAAGCGAGCGGAATTATACCACCGAGGGTGTGGTACCAAGCGCCGAGGAAACAAAGCGCCGGGCCGCAAGCTGTGAATGGGAGCACGTACCATGGACTTGAAAAAGCGAACTTTCATGATGCAGGTGGGGGAGTGGGCGCGGCAGCGCCGCTGGCGCTGCTGGGGATTCGCGCATTCGCGCAATCGGCGGGCCAGCAGAATCCGCAAAATCCGATGCCACCGCTGCACGGCAATCCGAACGAACCACCCTTCCCCGACAATGGGCCCAAGATTGATGAAGGGAAGATCCTGAAGGCGAATAATCAGCAGATTCACGATGACGTGGAAAAGCTTTATGACTTGGCGAGCGATTTGAAGAAGGAAGTGGAGAAAACGGATTCGGCGAACGTGTTGTCGTTGCCGATGATGCAAAAGGCGGAGCAGATCGAGAAGCTTGCAAAGCAGGTGAGGAATCTGGCGCGGGGAAACTGAGCGCGCTGCTGCTGCTTGATTGTGCCGGTAGCGGTCACTTTTTTCTGTTTCGGGATTGCTTTTGCTAGTGCGCGTCAAGCAAGGTAAAATGGCGGTACTGGGGCTCGCTCGACGGATGTTCGCTGCGAGCGGTAATCGCCACTTCGCTGGTTGTCCGGGAAATTCCGCGCGATGCAGACCACGCGCCCGTAGCTCAGATGGATAGAGCGTGTGCCTCCGGAGCACAAGGTCGGGAGTTCGAACCTCTCCGGGCGCGCCACTTTTTTTGACTTTCGTGGCTGTAAATCACTTTGGAAACCTGCGTGATTGGTGATTAGTGAGTGGTGATTGGTGAACCGGTCGAGCGATGCTGAGCGAGCCGTCAGCCGAACAATTGGCTACTGAGCCGCGAAAATCACATCCAGACCATCCCATATCTTCTGTGGAGACCGTAGGTCCAACAATGTCGTCCCGTGACCTCGCCCTTGCCCGCAAGGAAATTGTAGATCTCGCCTCGGTTCGGCGTTCGCTGGGACGAGCTTCGCCACCGACTTGCCGTACTTCGGTGATAAGCACCGTCACGCGCTTGGCATGGACCTCATCCAATATCGCGAAGCAACGTGTCTTAAAGGAGGTTGCTGCTATCTTCTTACGCGAAACTCCAGTACAGCCTCCGCCATTATACGGAGGTCTTGCCCGGGGAAGGCGTCCATATCGCGCAGTGCTGCTTCTCATGAAGAGACGGTGGAACGAGTCGTTTTCCGGTAAGGCGCTTAATGAATCGATGACCGAAGGCGCGAGATCGCGACCTCTGCATTTAACGTCTGAGACTTTGCCGTTGGTGAAGATTACTTTCATGTCTGGGTAGAAGTACATTTGCTTGGCGCCCAGGTTCACAATTTTTTGTGGTTGGCCCAGGATGGCGACCACCTGATCCGTCGTCTGTCCCAGCCCGATGGTCTGCGGGGCTGCGGCGGGGGCCGCGGCCGGGCTGGGGGTTGTTCGGCTGCTGGGCCGGTGGCGCGGAGTTATCTGCGGCTGGCTGATCGGCTGGCGCGTCTACTGTGACTACTTCCTCGATGGACTTCATCACTTCGTCTGCGTTGGGGGTGCCATTTTTCGGGAACGGAAATTTCAGCTGGCCATAGTAACGGACGTCGTTATAGGGATCGCTTACGAACACCAGATAGACGCCATCCTGTTTCACTAGAAATTCGGTGACCCAGAATTTCTCGCCGGCTACGAATTTGCGCTGCGCGAGGCTGGCGGGCTGTTGATTAGCGGGCCCGAGTTCCATGCCCCAAGCCATATTGGCGCCGAAACCCATGGAGATCGTGCCGTTCTTGTAGGTGTTAGGGGGCGGAGCGATGGCCTCGACGGCGGCCATGACCAGGCCATCCTTGTGGAGGACGAGAACGGAGCCGGCGGTGACGATGTCGGTGCGGTCGGTGGTTAGCTTGGTGCGGGTGAATTCGGAATTGAGACGCTTGAGAATTTCGGATCTTGGATCCTGACCGTACGATGAGGGCGCTACAGCCGCAAGGGCAATTACTACGGTCCAATACAACAGGCTTCGCACGACGGGCCTCCTCTTAGGCGGGACTTTCAGACTGGGCTGCTGAGCGGACGATAACTTACACCGAGAGCGCGTGATTATGCAATTCGCGGGATTGAGGCTGGCGTGGGAGGTTGTTTTACAGCGGGAAGGTAAATCTTAGATGCGAAAGAAACGCGCTCGCGCCTACGCGATTGTTACCTGTCATGCGCTTCGTGTCGCCTGACTCGAATTGCGCCGCCCAGGTGAAAGCCCTGGTCGAGCAGCGTCAACGCCTGTCGTTTGGCGCCTTCGTAGACCGCGTCCTCGGTTGCTAGGAGCTCCATTTGACGAGCCAGGAGAGCGCCGACGGACGTCGAACGCTGGCGAGCGATTTTCTTGATCTTTCGAATCGTTTCCCAATCGAGGCTCACCACGAAGTCTTGTGTTCGCTTGTTGCGTGGCTTGGTCATGCCCTTCCCGTCTTAGCCTTGAGTGAATTGCATTGCACCACGATTCTTAGCCGAGGATGCAAATATCTTACTTGAAAGACATGTTCGACGAAGAACGAACCTGGTCCGGCTCGTGACCTTTTGACGACCACGAGAAATCGTGACTATTTAGCTTCCCTCGGTTCGGCGGAAACGATGGGTTGTGCTAACATTTTATTAGGATGAATCGAATGGTTGGTGTGAAAACGATGTCGAGAAATCTTGTTATAGCCGGAGCGGTGCTGCTATTTGCGTCTGGCGCGCTGCTGCCGAAGTTGCAGGCGGTTGCCTCGGCGCAATCGGTTGGAGCTGGGACTGGGTCTGCGCCATCGCTGGAGGTTTCCGCTTCCGCTGGGACAGCTGTGGGGCGGCAGGGCTTGGAGCATCGTTTGGTGCTTTACAATACGCACACCGCCGAGCGGATTGATATTGTCTACCGGCGGGGCGACGAGTACCTTCCCGCGGCTTTAGCGAAGCTGGATTATTTTTTGCGCGACCACGTTACCGGTGACGTGCGGCATTTCGATCCACATTTGTACGACATTCTTTCAGACCTTACGGCGGCGGTGGGGCATCCGGGCGGCGAGATAGAGATCGTTTGCGGGTACCGCACGCCTACGACCAATGAATCTCTGCGCGCGCATACTACCGGCGTTGCAAAACACAGTCTGCACATACAGGCGGAGGCGATTGACCTGCGCATGCCTGGGATTAACACGTTGAAATTGCGCGAGGCGGCTTTGGCGCTGCGACGCGGGGGCGTCGGTTATTATCCTCATTCTGATTTCATCCACGTGGATACTGGCCGCGTGCGCCAGTGGTGTTTTGAGTGCCCTGTTGATTTGATGAGCGGAGATTAGAAGCGGTAACGATTTTCAGTTTTGCCCGCCGTCGTTTGTTGCCCCAACATGGATCGCGCATGAAGTGCGCCACTACCCTTCGGCCCGATACGATCGGACCTCAAGGTGCATCGCTCTGCAGGGCGATGCACAAATTGAAATTCTGTACGCTAGCCGGGATAGGGATAGCCTTTGTCGAGCACTTTCTCCAGGGCGGCGTCGTGGCCGTAGATGTCGTCGTAGAAGTGGACTGTTCCATCAGCCCCTACAATCACCGTGGCGTAGACGATTAGGACCGGCACCGGGCGCGTCAGATTCACTTGCTGGTTGTTGGTGCCGCCGGTCATGGCAGCGCGGACCTTCTCCGCGCTCCAACCAGGATTATTGCGCAGCACCCAGACGGCGAGGTCTGCCGGGCGTTCCAAGCGAATGCAGCCGTGACTGAAATCGCGGCGCGAGCGCGAGAACAATTGCTGCTCGGGCGAATCGTGCATGTATACGTTGTAGTCGTTCGGGAAGATGAACTTCACCAAGCCTAGCGAGTTCTTCGGACCGGGCAGTTGCCGAACGAAAAGTTTCCCGGCGCGGAGCTGCTCGAGGACGTCGTTCGTAACCGGGCCCGCGGTAACCGGTTCCTGGCGGCTGTTCACCACTTCAAAACCCCTTGTCGTCAGATAATTCGGATCGCGAGCGATTTTCGAAAACATTTCGGATTTCGCGATGGAGTACGGAACGTTCCAATAGGGCCGGAAGACAACGTAAGCCATCGAGTCCTCAAACACGGGCGTGCTGTGATCAAAGGCCTTGCCGACGACGACGTTCATGGTCACCCCGATACGGAAACTTTCATCGTAGGCACGCATGCGGAATTCGGGAATATTCACCACGATCGGCGCGGCATTGTAGGAAAGAGGCAGCCAGCGCCAGCGTTCGAGAGTCAGCTGCATCTGACGCACGCGCGTGGCTAGCGGGACGTTGAGGTCGGCTAGAGTTTGCGCGCCAATGCGCCCGTCGGGATTGCGGCCGTGGCGATTCTGAAAACTCTTAACGGCGTCAACAAGCGGCGCTTGATAAATGATGCTGTCAGGAGGAACGTTGGCGCTTGCGGGCAAATCTCCCAACAGCCGCA
Organism: uncultured Acidobacteriota bacterium; assembly: GCA_963834215.1. Classification (GTDB taxonomy): domain Bacteria; phylum Acidobacteriota; class Terriglobia; order Acidiferrales; family UBA7541; genus Palsa-295. Next base: position 30,501 of record CAWIAM010000010.1, read on the forward strand.
GCAGAACGGCCAATTGGGGCACGCCGGCGTAGGAATCGCCTGGCGCGACAGTTTTCGCGACGGCGGGAAGCGGTTTGCCGTCATATTTTTTGGCGAGATCGAGGTAGGTATCCAGGGCCTGGATGGTGCGGCGATAACCCGGATAGGGCGGTTCGACTTGCACGAGGATGTTCGCAACATTCGCAGCGTCCACGACATCTTCTTTCAGAAATTGCGGCAGATCGTATTTCTTGGCCTGGATATCGAAGCCAAACTCGAAATGCTTGGGATTTACTTTGCCGATGTGCAGGTCCGAGATGTAACGCATGATGCAAACGGTGAGAGCGAGGTCAAATCGCGCCGCGTCCGCTTCGGAAGGCTGCGGCGTGGCGGGCCGGAGTTTCGCGAGGCGATCGGCCCAGCGCAAGGCGTCATAATCTTCTGCGTTTAATCCCTTTTGATCTGCTTGAAAGAGCACTGCAATGATCTGCTGCGCTTGCGGGGTCGGTTGCATGCCGCGCACCCACGGGAGCGCGTAACCGTACGATCCGTAAAATTCCTGGAGGAGCTTGGTGTAATCGCTGAAGTCGGGCCAGCGCAGGTCCGCGAGATTTCCGGTTTGAATGGTGGAGCGCAGCCAGGCTTGCGTTTCGGGAGTGAGTTGCTGGGGAGGCGCGGCGGATTGCGCGGACGATGGGGATTGGCTGGGCGCGGTGGTGGCCGAGCTGTCTCCATGGACCAGGAGCAGCGCGAGCGCGATCAGCAGCGGCATGGAACACGCGCGTTTGAGTCGGCGCGATTGTCTCATTGGTGGACCTCCCTACTCTTTGGCGATGGTGGACAAGCCGGCGACGACTCGATGTGTATTAGAGACGCGAAACGCGATTCCGTCAAAAGAAAAATGGCGATTTAGTGGTGATGCCGATATCAGTCCAATGTGCTGCAGTTTATTTGTCAGAATGCGCGTCGAGAAATTTGTAGCGGGCTCGCTGCTGGGTGCCTGCCGCGGCATGGCTGCCCTGCCCTTCGCCGATCAGGTGCATCACCTGGTAGCCGTCTTGGCTTGCGTATGGCGGCCATTTCGGCAAGTCGTCGCCATTGGGATTGCCGGTCTTTGCGAAATTCGTCCAGTAGGATGCCATCTCTTCGGAAACTTTAAAGTCGGCTGCGGTCCACGGCACTCCTTCCTCCGATTTCAACGTCTCGAAAACGTATTCGATTTCGCCAGCGTGCCTCGCACCTGCTTCGCTGGCCGGGAGCAATCCGATCATCTTGCCGGGTTTCACCGCTGGAATCTGCTCGAAGCGGTATTGGTACACGGGCGCATCGCCTGTTTTGGCCTGGATGTCGGTCCATTTCCAGGTGGAGAAGGCGATGAAGTCGTCACCCGCTAAAGCTTCGGCCGAAAGCAAGGCTTCCTGGTCGGTCGAGGCCGGATAGAGTTTCAGAAACGCGGTGGCCTGGTCGCCGAAGCGGGCTTGGACTCCTTCCGCAAAACTTTTCGCCGTGGGTCTTTGCGGAGCGAGGAGGACGGACATTTTGTTTTCGTCCGCATTCCAGCCAGCCAGCAGCGGAACGTGGCTCTGCGCGCCTTTTTCGTAAATGGTGCGCACGTCGGTGGTCAGGAAGTAGCCGTCAATATTTGGATGAAAGTCGAAGCCCTTGTTGTGTTGCGCCGCAGCTTGCAGCAAGTCATTGGCGGGTTTGGCGCGCAATTCAGTCAGAGAGTTTGCTCCGAGTGATTCGGCGAATTTCACTCCGAACTTTTCGGTTTCGGCGACCGGCTTCAGCTGCATGCCGACGGTCGGTCTGCTGGGAAAGAAAGCGCCGCTTTCGCCGATAGCTTTTTGAAAGAGGTCTTTCGAGAGCGGCGAGGCCATCAGCGCGCTCACCGAGAGAGAGCCTGCGGATTCACCGGCAATGGTGATGTTGTGCGGGTCTCCGCCGAATTCGGAGATATTGCGGAGCACCCAGTGCAACGCGGCGACCTGATCCAGTAGGCCGTAATTGCCGGAGGCGTGGTGCTCGGATTCCTTCGCCAGCTCGGGGTGCGAGAAAAATCCGAAGACGCCGAGGCGATAATTGGGGCTGACGATAATGACGCCTTTCTTGGCGAGATTCTCGCCGTCGTAGCGAGGTTCGGAATTGCTGCCGGCGACGAAACCGCCGCCGTAGAACCAGACGATTACCGGAAGCTTCGCTTGCGCGGAGTGCGCGGGAATCCAGATGCTGAGGTTCGGACAGTCTTCGCTGGGTTGACTGTCGCGGAAATAGATGTCGCCGAACACGTCGGTTTGCATACAGGCGGGGCCGAATTTATCTGCGGGACGAATTCCCTGCCAGCTCGGCGGCGGTTGCGGAGGTTTCCAGCGGAGTGCGCCGACGGGCGGGGAGGCGAAGGGGATGCCTTTGAACATGCGGACGGTGCCGTCAGAATTCAGGGTGCCGGAGACGATGCCGCTTTCAATTTTAATTTCGTTTTGTGCCGCTGCAGAGCTGGGAAGGATGGCGAGGGCGAACATTATGAGAGTGGCGAAGCAGATTATTTTGGCGAATTCCAGCATTTCGTAGCACCTGGATTTGAGATTCGTGCGTGACGCATCGACGTTAATCGCCGTCGGTTCTCGGAATATTATGCCAAGAATGACAAGCGCGGCTTCAGGGGCTAAAAGCCCGACGCATTGCAATACGCTTACGGCCGGACTGAAGTCCCGCCCCTCCAAATTCTTGGAATCGCAGATTCAAAGGCGCCGGCCTGAAGGCCGCCGCTGCAAAGTCAGAAGCTACGGCCGGCGAAATGAGCGCCGAACCTGCTCCAGGCAGGCTCTCAGGACGAGCCGGCGCTACTAAGGCCGATGCTGTTACTTCCAGAGCAGCGTGGTCAGCGAATCGGCTTTTAGCGGCACCATGGCGGACATGTTTGCCATGCGCAGTTCGATTGTACGGGCTGGACCGGGATTTGTGGCTACGAGGACCTGTCCACCATCTGGATTTTCTACTGCTACGTGCTGCACATCTTTGGATGCGCTTTGCGAATCGAAACGGCGCGCGCCACGGCGGATGAGCCGCGAATAATGTGCGAACGCCCAGTATTGTCCGCTCTTCGAGATTTCCTTGGTCTGCGAATTGATGGTTACTACGCCGCCGCAGGAGAACGGGCCAACGTTGGGGCGGCCTTTCTCATCGAGCGCCAGGTTCCATGAGGTGATGGAGCGACACCAATTGCGCAGGATATCGGCGAAAGTGCCGCCCCACTTGCACCAATCGTTCGAATAGTGGGGGTCTTTATAGTCCGGGCCGCCTTCGGTCCAATGCATGTGTAATTCCGGATAAGCGTCTTGAACCCTGCTCATCATGTCAGCAGTACCGACATAGCCGTGCCAGGCTACTGAGTTGCAATACTGGCGCAGCCTTTCGTCCTCGAGCGAGCACACGACGCGCCCCCACAAATTGTAATTGTGGTCGAGGATCCAGATTTTTGTCGGCGTACCGCTCCTTTCCAGGAGAGGCCCCAGATGGTCGCTCACGAAATGAATTTCATACTCCTGCGGCCAACTGCAGGCGGGCATGTGGCCGTCCTGATCCGTGTCCACTTCATTCTGCGATGTGACCGCTTGGATGGGAACGCCTTCGGCTGCGTAACCCTGCAGAAACTTCAGGATGTATTGCGCGTAAACGTCAAAATAGGAATTGCGCATACAACCGCCGAGCATCGAGTTGTTTAATTTCATCCAGCCCGGGGGACTCCATGGAGAGGAGAAGAGGAATAGATCGGGATTCACCTGGCGTGCCTGGCGCAGGATGGGAAGGATGTACTGACGGTCGTGGTCAATCGAGAATCGAGCGAGGCTGGGATCGGCGTCGCCGTCATCGAAGCTATAAACTTTCGTGGAGTAGTCGCTCGAGCCGATGCAGGTGCGGTGAACGTTGAGACCCATCTCAGACGGATGGAACATCTCGTGGAACAACTGATCGCGCGCTGGAGCCCCGAGTTGGTTGAACATGTAGCAGGTGGCGTCTGTGAATGCGCCGCCGAAGCCGAGAATTTCCTGGTATTTGGTACTCGGGTTCAGAATGATTTCATCCGCGCTGCTGGTTGCCGGCGCGGATCCCCAGGTGATATGCGGAGCGGCGGCGAAGCGGTCTTCGCCGGATGTGACCCAGACGGAAATTTCCGAGCCGGCGGCGAGGGTGGGGGTCTCGTGGCCGGATTTGGTTAGTGATGCGGCGAGTTCTTTGGGAGCGATTCCTGCTGCCAGGGCTATTGATGAAATTCCTAGAAAATCGCGTCGAGTGGGTGCGTTCGTCACCGTTGTCTCCTTTAGCAGCTTGTCGAATAACCGATTTGTAGGAACTTCAGAGCCCCGCGTTCTTGCGGCCGTTATGTCGCCGCCATTCCGACGGCGATCCTTCCCCGAAGAATCCGCCTTATCCAAAGCGTTTCAGCGAAAAGCAGATCCCTCGCTGCGCTCGGGATGACACCCGCGCAGTTTTTTCTTCCCGCGAGATTCTCAAGCCGCGACCCACGAAGCCTCAAAGTTTCTCAACAAGCTGTTAGACCAAAATTTCATTTGCGCAGGCATCTCGTGTCAGCGGCCTTTGAAACGCGTGTGGACTGCGTAGAGGGAGCTGCGCGCGAGAATGAACAGCGTGCTGTGGTCGGCGCCGCCGAATAGTATTTGCGAGGGGCGCTCCGGGACGTCAATTGTCGCGATCAGATTTCCGGCCGGGTTGTAGACGAACACTTGGCCGGCAGCGATGTAGACGTTGCCGTGGTCGTCCGTCGCCAGGCTTTCCCCGCCCTGTTCGACGAAGAGCTTCGGATCGGCGATCGTGCCGTCATCCGCGATCTTGGTGACGTAAGTTTTTTCTTCGGACTCGTTGGAAACGTAGAACGGCTGGCCTTCGACGGCAGCGCCCATCCCGAAAGCGCGCAGCAAGTCGTTCAGTTTTGTGCCGTAATACAGCTCGCCACTTACGAAATCGTTCCCTGCTGGGAGGAACGTAGTGCCGTCAGGCGATATGTATTGGTAGGGCTTCTTCTGCGGACCGGCTTCGAGAAAATCGTTTTCATTTCGCCAAATACCGACGGGGAGGATGGGCGTCATTCCAGGACGCGGCGCAGCGGGCTGAGCTTTCAGCAGCGTGACGTCGTCGTCCTGTGCATCCGGCTTGAAGCTGTAGACCGTGCCGTCGCCTGCGCAAGAGATCACCATCAGGTCGCCGGACTTATCGAAGAAGAGTTGCACGGGGTCGAGGGGATTATCGCGAACCACGGACAACTGACGCGTTGCGGTGGACCAGCGGTAGATCGTTTGCTTGTGCGCGTCCACGAAATAGAGGTTGCCGGAGCTATCTACGGCACCGCCGGAGATATTGAAGAAGCCGGTTGTGAGTCTTTCTACCTGTGCGCCATCGGCGACAACCGCGGAGGTTTGCGCCGGCTGCGCTTGCGGCGCGTTGCCGGAAATTGTGAGCCAGGCGAGTTCGCGTTGGCGCAAATCAAAATTGTGGGTTTCGTCGTGAAGCACATTGTCGAAGGACGCTTTGCTATCGCTGTAGCAATGGACGTTGCGAAAATTTATATTTTTGGAATTGGTGACCTTGATCGCGTATGGAAAAGGCTGGTACATGCTGACGACCCGATACATGTGCAGGTTCGCAAAAGTGATATTGCTGGAATCGCGGATATCCAGGGGCAGCGCGAAGCCGCCTTCGCCGCGCTCTTCTTCCGTCTGCAGCGCGTAGATTTGCCAGTTGGAGGCGTTTTGCAGCACGACTTCATTGCGGACATGATGCTCGCTGGAAAGTTCGTACACGCGGCCTGGGGTAGACGTATTTGAAATGTACAGACCGGCTTGCGCGAACGTGCTGGGCGTCCACAGGCCGAGGAATGTGCCGCCACCGCCATTGGTGATCCACAGGCTGGGATATTGACCGTCCCAGCGGCGCTTTATATCGGGATCGGCCGTGTGCGTGTTGTTGTAAATCAGCTTCCAATTGTTCGAAGCTTCCGCGGCCGTATCGTTTGGGTCGACCGTGCCGTGGCCGCCGAGGAAGCGCACGTCGTTCATCATAGAATTTGTGCCGGCCATCCATTTCGCAGCGACGGCGCGCGGATTGATGCCGTTGGTGTACAGGCCGATGCCGGTGACGACGTTCGTTCCGTCCCTCGGAGTTTCAAGAAGTGGCTTGGGACTGCCGACGCCTTGAAACGCCGGGGTGCCGTCGGCGAGGATAATTCTGGTGACGCTGGGTTGCAAGCCGATGAGGACTGTGTCTGGATTTAGCGTGATGGTGTCCGTGACGCGATATTGGCCGGACGGGAAATAGATTGTGCGGTGCTCGGCGATGGCTTTGCGAAGCGCGTCGGTGTCGTCGGCGATGCCGTCGGCGCGCGCGCCGAGCGCGCGGATGTTGACCCAGGTATCCATCGGCGGAAGCGGCAGGATGTCGGATTTGACCGGCTCCGGCAATTGGTTCAACGCGGCGGTTTCGTAAACGTCCTGAATTGCGCCTGTGGCGCCGAGATCGTTGTAGTGCAGGCCGTGCGAAAAGGTTTTCACTCCGTACATTTCCGCGGGGCCTGCGACTTCCTTCCCGCTTTCGCGATATTGCGCAAAGACGGGAACATGGCTGCAGACAACGTTGTCCATATTGATTTCGTTGTGCGCGTTGTACTCGTTGCTGATGATTACAGCGGGGCCGGAAATGTTTTCCATTCTGGCGTCTTTGATCCACAGCTCGTCGGAGTAGTGCGGGTCAATCGCAACCGCGGTGGGGACATTTTTAAATTGCGGACGGATGAGGGTGAGGCCCGCCTCATGCTCGCGGATCGCGGCTTCGCGCTGGCCTTCGAAAGTGGCGTCAATGATGGTGAATTGCCAGCCGGGCGAGGGTTTGCGCGTCCAGATGCCGTATTGGCCGCCGTGGAAATGGACATCTTGCGCGACGTTGCCGCCGTCCTTGATGCCGGCGAGGCCGGAACCGATGCGGAAATCCATGTGCGCGAGAAAACAGTGCTGTGCGTAGTGCGCGCGGACTCCTACGGCGCCTGGATTGCCATCCTGAATCTCGATATCAATATTGCTGATGGCGGAATAGAACGTGCCGGGGCTGGCGTCGGGCGGCGGAGCTTCGCCCTGCGGCCGTTTGCCGGCGAAAAATATCATGTAGGTTGGACCTTGCTGAAATCCCGGCGTGTTTGCGCCGAGTACGAACGTGGGACGCTCGGCGCCGTAGCCGATCAGCCGGATTCCGGGCCAGACGTAGATTGTGGTGGTGAGGCGGTAGCGTCCGGCCGGGATGAAGAGAATTCCCTGGTTCGTGGTCTCCTGGACTTTGTTGATGGCTTGCTGGAGGGCGGCGGAATCGTCGGCGCTGCCGTCGGCTTTCACTTGGAAATTTTCGGGCGTCAGGTAGATTGCTTTAGGATCGTCGAGGCGGGACGGGTAATAGGAGGTTTGCGCGGAGAGCGCAAACGTCGACGACAACAGCGCTGCAGTGAGGATAAGCGTTTTCATCATCGCGATGTTCTCTAAACCGACTTCCTGTGATTCGCGGCGCGCGATCCAAGTCAAAGGCTAAGAGCCAACGAGACGCCGGCGCTTTGAGCGAAAAGCAGATCCCTCGCTGCGCTCGGGACGACACTCGTCTTACTTTTTCGCAAACTGCGAAGATTTGCCCGAGACAATGCGCCGTCGCGATACCGGCTTTGGAGGTCCGTGCTGCTTTCTGCGACCGCCAGCTGACTATTGTTTCGGAGGGCTGGCGCTGTTGCTTTCTTCTTCGATCTGATCCGGGCGCATCTCGCGGTAAATTTGCTCGAGCTTCTCTTTCATCCCTTTGTATTTTTGATATTCGTCCAGTTCGCGCTTGGCATCTTCGGGTCGGCCGAGTTCGCGGTATACGGTGCTCAAGCGGAAGTGAGCCGCGGCGCTGGTGGGATCGAGCTGAATAGCGTGTTCGAGAAGAGGCAGGGCTTTTTGCGGCTGGTCCATGGTCATCAGAACCTTGGCCAGGCCGATGTTGGCGTCGGGATCGCCGGGTTGGAGTTGGACGGCTCGCGAGTAGCGGTTGTAGGCTTCTTTCACGTCATTGCGGCGCAGCGCGATATCGCCGAGGCGGCATTCTGATTGCTCGTCCTCGGGGTTGGCGTCGAGCGCTGCTTTGTATTCGCGTTCCGCCTCGGCCAGGCTGTCAGGAGTCGCCAGGGTGCTGAGCATTTCGGCGACTTCGAAATGGATACCGGGAAGTTGCGGATCGAGCTTGAGGGCTTCGCGGTAATTCTGGATGGCTTCTTCGGTCTTGCCGCGTTTGGCGAGTTCGTGTCCGAGCGCCTGATGCATGCGCGCGGAATTGGGAGCGACGACGGACAAGCTGAGCAGCGATTCGGCCGTGAGATCGGAATAAACGCGGTAGGCGGTGTAGAGAACGGCCTCGTTCGTGGGTGCCAGCTTGCGCAGGACGTTGACGGTGGCCGCGGCTTTATCCAGATCGCCCGTTCCGGAATAGATTTCGATGAGTTCCATGCCCGTGTCTATTCGGACTTTCTCGTCCTGCACATTGGGAAACGCTTTTTCCAAGTCCTCGCGGGCGGCAGCAACGTCGCCCGTGCGTTTTTCAGCGATGCCGAGCAGAGCTTGAATCTTCCAGAGCGTCGGCCGCATTTTCAGTGCGGCGCGCAGCTCCGGAATCGCGTCTGAATATGCGCCCTGAAAATAGAGCAGGACGCCGAGATTGCCGCGGGCGTCCACGTTCTCCGGATCGAGAGCAACGATCGCCCGAAATTCGGGCACTGCCAGATCGGGCTTGCCTTCCTTCAAATACTCGGCAGCCTGGCGCGCGTGCGACGCAATCTGCTGCTGGCGCGTGGGCGACGATTGGGAGAAGCACGGCAGCAACGCAACAAACAAAACCGTCCACAACAAGAGCACGAGCTTTTTTGTCCACATGTCACGATTGTACGGCGGACGAGTGGTGAATCAGAACTTCGTTGGACCGGCAGGCAGAAGAGAGGACGGTGGGGTGAAGGCCGTCCCCTCTCACTGAATGGGCCGTCTCTTTAGAAGCTAATGCGCGCGCTAAGCTGGCCGCTGCGGGGGGCTACGGCAACACCGTTGCCCAGGGGTTGCGTTGTTTATTTCGCCGAAATTGCTCGCTCCGAGGACCTGGCCCGGAATGTTGAAGCTCGGATGATTAAGAGCGTTGACGAAATCGGCGCGCAGCTCCAACTTCACGCGTTCCGTAAAGCTGAAGCCCTTCGCCAGGGACACATTGAACACGGTCAGCCCCGGTCCCCTCAGCGAGTTCCTACCCTCGTTGCCGAATTCGAACAATTCGGTGGGGTCCGCTTTCGTCGGCGCGGGCGGAGTAGTATAAGCACTGGTGTTAAACCAGCAATTTGTCGTTCCAGTCTGTCCCGAGCCGCCGTTCCCGCCGTCGGCCGTGGGGCTGCAACTGCCCGATCCCGGCTTGCCTACAACATTGAGATACCAGTTACAGCCGTTATTCACGTCGCCTCCGGTTGCGGTGCCCCCGACGCTGCAACCGGTAATCGTCGAGTTTGCGTTAGTATTGGCGACCACCGTGAATGGAGTTCCGCTCTGCTTGACGAATGTTCCGGCAATTCGCCATCCGCCCGCGAGTTCGTTCACGATCGTTCCCTTGTCGCTCAGGAACTGCTTGCCCTGGCCGAATGGCAACTCGTATGAAGCGTATCCCTTAAACGCGTTGGGAATGTCGAAGTTCGAATTCCCGTAGTTCGCAGAAGGGTCGTTCCCGATCTGCCAATATTGGGTTCCCCCGCGGCTGCCCCACCCGCCGGAGTCCTGGTCGTCCAAGAAATGGGACCACACGTAATTGAAGCTGAAAAGCAACCCGCTGCGGTAGCGCTTGGTGAGCTGCAGCTGCATCGAGTTGTAATTTGATTTGGCGTTGTAGTTGTAGCCGCTAAGCGTTCCCCAAGCCGGGAAGGGACGATCCGCCTGAACGGCTCCAAGATTAGCCGAACTTGCGGCGATCCCGGCCGCGCTGGTTATTTGGTTCACGTCCGTGTTGAATTGCAGATTGATCCGTGGCTACCCACATAAGAAATGGACGCCAGAAAATCACGCGCAAACTGGTGTTCGACGCTTACCTGCCATTCATTGATTCGACCCACCGGGACCCTGTATGGGACGTAGGTCTGGTTCGACGGGGAGGTGACATTCAGGTATTGAGAAACGTTCTTAGCGTTCGGCGAACCTTGAACGTAATTTAGAACCGAGTTAGCGGTTGCTTCGGACGAGGACAAGGAGATTAGCGGACTGGGGCCGGTTCCGTGATTCACGTCGGAGGCATTGCCGGTGCTCGTATTGAGGGCTCCAAAGCCGATACCGTTGCCGTAGTCGTCCTGACTGAAGTTATACGAGTACATTCCAAAGCCGCCTCGGAGAACCGTGTCGTGCATGAAAGACCAGGCAAAACCGATGCGCGGCAGGAAAATGTTGTAAATCGGCTTCTGTAAGGAGGTTCGGTTATCTTGCGGAGCGAACCACAGAGAGCCCAATTGCCCGTTCAAGGATCCACAAGGAGTCCCATTTACATCTACGCTGCACACAAGCGGAATATCTGGGTCGAACCCACCTAGGCTGTTGTTGATCTCGGTGAACCCGGTCGTCGCCACGTAGCGTAAGCCAAGATTCAACGTGAAGTTCGGTTTAACCTTGAAGTCATCTTGAACGAAGAGTTGCGGGCTCTTTAGCCGAGCGTATGAGACACCCTGGTTGGTCGCTGCCCAGCTTTGGACATCGCCCAGAATAAAGTCCGCGAGGCCAGCGCCCGTCGTGCCCGGTGTAACGCCATTTTGCGCGGTGTAGTTCCCGGTGAAGGTGAAGTTGCCGGACGTAACATTGCCCCAGGGCGTAGTATTTCCCTGGCCCATCAGCACTTCGACGCCGAAATGCAGAATGTGCCGCCCTTTGACCATCGTCAATGTATCCGATGGATCGTAAAGGTTTTCAATGTATATCGCGTTCGTACCGGGGGCCAACCCCGAGCAACAGAGGCCGGCACCACCGATATTTATTTGGGGGAAAACGTCTGCCTTCGAATATTGCAGGCCCAGAGTTGTTGCCGCATTGAACCCGATGGTGTCTGGCACAAACCAATTGCCTTGCTTGGTGTAGGCCATGCGGAATTCGTTCACCAACGTCGGGGTAATCGTCCACGTTTCGGTGACCTGTGCGTTGTAGCCGTCTATGTCCCCAGAGAAGCAATTGATTGGACAAGCGAACGGCCCGTACTTATTGACCCCGGGGTTGTTCTTCTGGCTGATCGAGAAACTCACGCGGTTCTTCTCGGAAATATCGTAGTCGAGGCGCCCAAAGAATCTGAGATTCGGGTTGGGAGTTGGAAGAATCGTCGAGAAATTATTGTTAAGGGCACCCGGGGCACCGGCGTTAGGCGCCGGGTAGAAACCCAGAATCTTTTGCGCTACGGGATCGATGCGATCAGCAGGAATCGCGTTCACGCCAGCGAGCGACCCAGTATTCTCGGCGGCGAAGGACGTTCGCGTACAACCGGGCGTCGAACAACTCAGTGGGTCGTAGAGGGTCGGGAGACCCGGCGCGCTAAAATCGAAGGCGCCCGGATGGGCTGTTCCCATGCCTATTTCAGCTAATGTCGGAGTCGAACCTAGGGTAGCGCTTGCCGCGCCGTTGTTGTAGATTTTATCGACATTAAAGAAGAAGAAGAATTTATTCTTGATAATCGGTCCACCGATAGAGCCGCCATACTCGTCGTACCGCAAATAGCCTGCCTGTTGAGGAGTAACGCCACCGCTGCTATTCGGAATTCCGAAATACGGTGCGGCGTTCAAGGCAGTGTTTTGCCAGTATTCGTATGCAGATCCGTGAATGCTGTTGGTTCCGCTCTTGGTGATCTGATTGAATACAGCGCCGCCGATCCCGTACTCCGCAGAGAACGAGGAAGTGGTGACCTGAACCTCAGATATGGATTCAAACAACGTGTTGTCCACATTGTTGCTGACGGGCAACTGAACTACACCTCCGTCTTGCAGGTAGTTGGCATAGTTGGGCAGGTTGCCATTAATTGAGATCGCATCTCCGGCATTGTAAGAACCGCTGCCCTCCGAGCCAGGTGCTGTGGAAGAGCCGGCTGCTCCCGGGAGCAGAACGTTGAAATTGGCCCAGTCGTTACCGGTGATTCCAGCCCCTATCTGCGGCAAGTTCTGTATGGTTTGCTTTTCAAATATTTTGCCTTGGTAGCCAGTTTCGGTTTCAAGTAGCGGCACGCCATTGGCTTCCACGGTGACCGTTTCCGAAATAGCACCTACTTCCAGGGCGGCGTCCTCGGTTATGACGTCTACGTTCAGGGTGAACGGTCCGCGCACAAACTTCTTGAAGCCCTTGGCGGTGACTATGACGTTGTAGTTTCCGGCGGGCGTAGAAACGGTGTCGTAGATTCCGTCTTTGTTCGTAGTGAAATCTTTCGTTTCGCCCGTATCAATGTTACTGATGGTGACGGTGGCGCCGGCGACTACCGCGCCCGAAGTGTCGGTGACGGTGCCGCGGATTTCACCGGTGTTTCTACTTTGAGGAAATGCCGGCGTGGAGATGACCAGCAGCAGACAAACGGCGAGTGCCCAGCGAACGAAACTCTTCATGGAGTTCCTCCCAAGCTAGAATGTCGAACCCATCGTCCGAGACGGGTTTTTTTCCGAGTTAGTAGACGTCTTTTCCAGACGAGACCTCAAGCCACGATTGCCCGGTAATCCTATGGTGCTAAACGCTTTTCGCGCTCGCGGCCCTGGCAGAGGCAGACCGCGAGCGAATGGCCAGAATCCAAGGGAACCCAGGCGTTACGCAAAAGCGCACTTTATACCGGCAATCGCACCCCATTGGCAGTTGCTAAAGAATATCGTTGTTCTACTGGCCTTACGGCCAGTTTTACAACACCACCCCTTGCTGGCGGACATTTAGCTCCTCCGGCGAATCTTTGTCAAGTTAAAAATAACGATATTCTTAAAGGAAATTTGCAGATTCTGGAAATTTTTGTATCATGGCACCTCCTCTGCGATACAATCCCGGCCCAGATGCGGAGAGAATCAGTCGCTACCACCACAGCAAACGCAAACTCAGCAACGAAAAATGCCAATGAAATCGCCGAAATCGCGAGCCCAGCGCGCTGACAAGAATGCTGCAACCCTGCGGTCCGTCGCGGAGCACGTGGGGCTAACCGCCAGCACGGTTTCAGCTGTGCTCAATAATTCTTCGGCTTCGCGCTCCGTTCCGCAGCGCACGAAAAATCGCATCCTGGCCGCGGCGCGCGAGCTCAACTACCGGCCGAATTTTTTTGCGCGCACTTTGCGGGTGAAGCGCACCTACACGATCGGAGTGATCCTGGAAGAGATCGGCGACGCGTACGGTTCCCTGGTAATCAGCGGCATCGAACGTTATTTGCGCGAACAGAATTTTTTCTTTCTTACGGTCGCGCACCGGCACGACAAGAGATTGCTCGCGACCTATTCGCAAATGCTGCGACAGCGCGGTGTGGAAGGGTTCATCACGGTGGACACTTTCCTGACGGAAGAGCCGGCGCTGCCCACCGTGGCCGTGGCGGGCCATCGCAACATCAATCGCGTGACGAATATTGTGCTGGATCACCACCACGCCGCGTCGCTGGCGCTGACGCACTTAGTGGAACAGGGGCATCAGAAGATCGCGTTCATGAAAGGCTCGACGGCCAGCGTGGACTCCGAGGATCGCTGGAGCGCGATCTGTGAAGTGGCGGGGCGATTAGGAATTTGCATGCGGTCCGAATTGATCGTGCAACTCGAGGGAGATGATCCTACGCCGAACCTGGGCTATCCGTTTGCGAAGCAACTGCTGGCGCGCAAGCAGCCCTTCACAGCATTGTTTGCGTACAACGACATTTCGGCGATTGGTTCGATCTTCGCGCTTCAGGAAGCGGGGCTGCGCGTTCCGAAGGATGTTTCGGTGGTGGGCTTCGACGACATTCAAAGCGTGGCGTTCATCAGTCCGCCACTCACCACCGTGCGGCAGCCCCTGCAAAAGATGGGCGAGATCGCGGCGCGCACTTTGCTGGACCGCATCGAAGGGCGATCGAAATACGTGCCGGAAATCGCAATCGAGCCGGAATTTGTCGTGCGCGGGTCTACGGCGCCGCCGGTGTGCTGACGAGTCGCGAGGGAAAGCTGGCGCTCACCTAAAACCGGTCTTGAGACGCCCAGAGTCCCAGGCCGGGATTTTCGATGAAATAAAAATCCTCGCCGGCCACGTTGTTCCAACCTTGATTTAGCCTTGCCGGAACGTAGCGTTTCAACATGTGGTTGAGGTCAGCGTACCCGAAGCCCACATCTTGTATTTCCTCCCGCGTCAAATGTCCCGGAGACCAGACGATCCGGAAGCGGCCTTCGGATGAGCCGTGAATCAGGTGCGCCGCGGCACCCAGGTCGGCGGCGAGGTCCGAGTTGGCGCGCACCATCGCTAGCGCCGCTGCGGTGCCGTGATAGCCGTAGTTGCGGATTAATTTATCAATGCGCGGATCTTCGCCGAAGGTGCGCACGCCTGGAGCGAGGATGAGTAGTTCTCCGCCGTCCGCCATGGCCATGCGGGTGCGGTAGATCGCTTTGTTGCCGAGCCAGGTGCTGTGATATTCGGCGGGGTCGAGATAGACGACGGCTTTTTTGATCGGTTCGGGCATCATCGTGAAATTCACGCGCAGGCTCAATTCGGCCGCGGCGTTGAAACACTCGATATCATCGCCGATAAAAAGTCCGCGGGTTACCGTCGCGCCGGAAGCATTGCGTCCCACGACCGTGAGGACGTAAACGATCGGCAGATGATTTAGAAAATGAGCGGCGGCGTAATTCAGCACGCGGCGTACCGGATTATCCGCGCGCCCCATCATGCGTTCCATGCCGTATACGGCGCCCAGATAGTGGCTGCGATTGATGCTGTCTGGACCGCCGGTACCGATCAGAATATTTTTATTGTAGTTGGCCATGCCGGCCACTTCGTGCGGGACAACTTGGCCAATCGACAGGACCAGAT